>CAZBNV010000161.1:0-2694 GCA_964493335.1 uncultured Nitrospira sp. | reverse complement strand
ATCCACCCCGTGCAACTGGAAGACATGCTTCGCCACATCGATCCCCAATGTCGTGATGCGCATAAGCCCCTCCCTGCTTCCTGACGATGAGTATGCGTGGCGCGCTCAACAGCATCCATCTTGCCTCGTCTGAAGCCTTGTGGGAAGAAGGCTGGGTCCATTTCATTAGCACAAGCATTTGGGGTGAACCCCTCGGTTGAGACAGTCTGGCGTTAGACCACATGGTGTGCATATATTGTTGCTCCATCCGCAGATCTTCTTCGAAAGGCGATAGGCCGACTGTCGGAGCCCATTGAATTCAGCACAGGAGAAACAGACCTCGCTCCGATAGGCGTCTATCGTTCCGAATGAGAGGCAAGGATGAGGAGACGTCAGATTGTCTTCGGAGGTGCCTGATGTAAGCTTTCAGAGGGGATGCTCTCCAGCCTGTAAGGGAGGTCGTACCGTGGCCCATTTCCTATTCACACGCATTTTCCGTAGACAGCACGTTACTGGCCTCGTGGCGAGTCGGGGTCAGCTCATTTCCATACTCGCGTGGCCCTTTAAGGCCATAGTTCGATGGCTGATGGGGGAATCTCTCTACCAGCAAGCACGAGTGACATTGCTTCATGAAAACGGTGGCCTGGGGCTTGACTGGACCTGGGGAAACTCCCTCCGTCGTCTCCATCCAATTCGACGCGATTTTGGCTGGCAGGCAGGGCGACCTATTGATCGCTACTATACCGAAGATCATTTTCTGACGGCGTACCAGATGGATATTCGCGGCCGGGTGTTGGAGATTGGCGACGACCGCTATACCCGGCAATTTGGGGGATCGAGAGTCACCGCTTCAGAAGTCCTCCACTCCCATCCGGGCATTCCTGGCACAACGATTCATGCCGACTTAACGGCTGCTGACCACCTGCCATCCTGTACATTCGATTGTGCTATTTTGACTTTCACTCTTCAGTTTATTTTCGATGTGCCGGCGGCACTCCGGACGCTGGTGCGCATTCTCAAGCCTGGTGGGGTCCTGCTCGTGATCGTGCCGGGCATCAGTCAGATCTCCCGTTATGATATGGATAACTGGGGCGAGTACTGGCGCTTCACCTCCCTCTCGGTTAAGGTGCTCTTTGAGGAAGTCTTCCGACCGGAAGACCTCACGATCAAGACCTATGGGAATGTCCTGTCTTCGATGGCAAGTTTGCATGGCCTGCTGGCCACAGAACTCTCGAAGGCGGAATTAGATCATTGGGATCGGGATTTTGAGCACGTCATCGGTATACGGGCCGTGAAGCATACCGCAGACGGCAAATGATCATACGTATGCCGGCGGCTTGAGCGAAATTCGGGAGCGTTTATTTCGTTCACATTGATTCGGTTCCCACTGGCCGCGGGCCTCTCTTTTGATTCCACCCGACAATCTGGACATCGCTCTAAATTTACGAGCCACTCTGAAACAGGACAGTACACCACCTTCGTCCTCGGCATGACGGACCGTTGTTCGTCGATCATTGAGAGCCTTGAAGATGTGACAATCGTCCAACGTTCTTTCTAGCCGGCCAGTGAGGCCAAATTCTTATGCCCTTCAAGCGGCCATTGGAACTGAGGGCATCACTTTTTTACATCGCCCGTCTGGGCAGTGGTCGACACGTTGACTGCGGACGGGAACGTCGCGACGACGTTTCCCAGAAAGATCAGTCTAAAGCGGGTTGATTTTGTTCTGCTGGACGCTATCACGCTGGAGCCACAGGTCACATCATTGATGTTAGGCGACCGAACTCAGGAACAGCAAGCCGGGGTATCAGGCTCGTGCGCGTACGAGCGTCCGGTGCCTATAGCATACCGATGCTAGGAAACAGGGACACCAATCAGAGAGTCATCGACGCCATTCGGCGTCTCGCACAGCGGCTGGCGACTTTAGAAAAAGAAGTGCGGGAGAAGCCCCTTGTACCCGTAATACCCGATCCTCCCCAGCAGTAACTTTCTCGGACTTTTTCTGGTGTCCACATATTTCGCGGGCACATTGGTTTTAATTTTCCACTGACGCTGCCTATGTTCCGAAATGGGTTTTCTTCGTCGATTGGGTTCATAGGCAGACGGGCAAGCACGTTTCTGCAGCCACCAGCGCCATAAAGCTCACATAAGCATACATATGCCCACTTCCTTTCTGATCCCGTCTTCCCGATGATTCGTCCTCCCATGTCCCCTGCTGGCCCTTACTGGCCTCTCGTGGGTACGTTACTTAGTACTGGCGTTCACATAGGGTCAGAGAAGGGGAAGGAATGGCTAAGAGCAACTATGACACCGCGATTTGGACCCCTGCCCAGAGCAACCTGTTCGTCCTTGGAGTGGCGACAAAGCCGGTCCGCGCCGCATGCCGATAGGCTGGGGCGCGGGGCGGACACGGCTTGATGGGAGCAACATCCGACGATGCGTGACCAGCGCGCCCAAGACCGCCAAGGTCCAGGATCTCCTTTTCCATGAGCTTCGGCACACGTTCGTGACGTGAATGGTACAGGCAGGAGTGGATTTCTATAAGGTGCAGCGGTTGCTAGGGCATAAGTCGCCGATCCTGACCCAGCGGCATGCCCATCATTATCCGGAAAGTCCGCGCGATGGAGTGGAAGTGCCAGATGTGCGGCGACCAATTAGCACATATTTATATATGGACCCAGCCTTCGATGCAACGGCGGGGTGTCACGCGATGAACCA
>CAZBNV010000160.1:0-2816 GCA_964493335.1 uncultured Nitrospira sp. | reverse complement strand
CGCCGAAAGTGCTGCGTGGTGTTCCAGAAGCGCTCAACCATCGACAGGAGCTGCGGCATCCGCGCACGCGAATAGGTCCGAAGATGAAACTCCCGATCAAGCTGGATATATTCTTCGAGCGTGGTTACCTGCTCAAGTTCGCGCACAATCCGGTCTAGTGTCTCGACGTCCTGGTCGGTCAGATTTGGAACGCTTTCACCGATGGCAAGCGGTTCGACCGCCTCACGAATCTTGTAGATCTCTATCGATTCCTTCGAATTGACGTCCGCAATCCAGGCACCGCGGTTCGGCGCCATTACGACGAGGCCCTCGTTCTCGAGTTGCTTCAGCGCCTCGCGCACGGGAATGCGGCTCGCTCCGAAGTGAGCCGCAAGAAGTTCCTGACGAATCCGCGTGCCCGGCCTCATCTCCCCGCTCAAGACCGCGCTGCGAATCTCGCTTGCGATCCGCTCACTCATCAGGCGGCCGGCATCCGGATCTTCTTCATTGACGGCCCGAGCCACGTCTTTCCAATGGGGAGGCTGCTGATAAACGATCATGGATGGCCCTCCTTATCAATGAATCGCCGCGTACATGATCTTGTCTTCGGTTGCATCAGCCCGTGTCATTTCCTCGACGATACGCCCGCCACGAGCGACCAGGATCCGATCCGAGATCGCCAAAATCTCCGGCAGATAAGAAGAAATAACGACGACGGCCTTGTTCTCGCTTGCGAGCTTGCGGATCACCTCGTGGATCTGTGGAATGGCGCTGACGTCAACACCACGAGTCGGCTCGTCGAAGATTACCACGGTGGGTTCCTGGGCTAGAGACTTTCCCACCACGACTTTCTGTTGATTGCCGCCGGAATATTCGACAATTTTCAACGTTCGCTTCAATGCCGAGATCGAAAGCGCTGAAATCCATTGATCGGCAATCCGCTTCATCTCGCGCTTGGAGTAAAGGAATCGTCTGACGCGCGGTGACGACAGATAGCCAAGATAGATGTTCTGATCCACGGTCATCGTTTCGAAGAAGCCGTCGACCTTGCGATCCTCGGTGATATACGCGATCCCGTCGCGCACTGCCTGCCGCGGCACCCGGTAACGGACCGGCTTGTCCCGCAGATAGATCATCCCGCCGCGCAGGAAATTGCGCTTGCGTGCACCGCTGACGATCTGCGCAATTTCGGAGCGTCCTGCTCCAACCAGCCCGAAGATGCCGACGACTTCTCCGTTAAACGCCGAGAACGACATATTCTTGACGATGCTACCCATCGTCACGTTCTCCACCGAAAGCACCTTCTCGCCGCGCGGCGCATGGGGCTTCGGCGCATCCGGATCCGCACCGTGGGTCGCGTACTGCGCTGCCGTTTCTTCACGGCCAACCATCATCCTCACGAGCGAATCCCGGGAAACGTCCTTCGCCGGCACGGTGGCGACCAGCTTGCCGTCCCGGAGCACGGTGATGCGATCGGCGATGTTCAGCGCCTCTTCCAGTGCGTGCGAGATGAAGATGATGCCCGCACCCTTCTCTTTCAAGGTATTGAGAAGATGGAACAGATGCTGCGTCTCTTCAGGGGTAAGCGATGCGGTTGGCTCATCGAAGATGAAAACCTGGGCGTGGTGCCGCACGGCACGCACAATCTCGACCATCTGCCGCTTGGCCGTTCCGAGGTTCTCCACCAGCACTAACGGGTCGACATTGAAATTCATCGATTGCAGCGACTGGGTCGCTGCAATGTTGATCTTGCTGTAGACCGTGACCCACTTCTCCATACCGAGTTCAAGATTCTGCGCCACCGTCATCGAGGGCACCAGACTGGACTCCTGGTAGACCATCGCGACGCCACCCTCGAGCGCCTCCTTTGGCGAGGCGAACGACACTTTGCGCCCGCGGATGATGTAATCACCGGAGGTCAGCAAGATCGCGCCGGCGATCGCCTTGCAGAGCGTCGATTTTCCCGCGCCGTTCTCGCCCAGCAGCGCGTGGATTTCGCCCGGCCGGAGGTCGAAATTGACACCATCGATCGCGTGCAGGTCGCCATAGACCTTGCTGCCATTGACGACCTGGAGCAACGGGGTTCCCGCCTGTTGTTCTGACGGCATGGCGTTCATCCTTCCTGCGCGTCGCGATCAAGCGGCAGTTCGACCAGGCAATTGCGCCCCCTGGATACCGCCAGCACGCTGGAGCCAATCGGACGGACGGCGGTGACGCCATGCACCCGACCATCGACACGGCTATGCAAGGTCTTCACCGCCATCCCCCCAGCGTCCAGCCGCGCAACCAAGCCATAGGAGCGCGGCGGTGCCCACGGCTTCTGAATGCCGAGCTTCTTGATGCGGCCAATCTGGGTCGGTTCGCGCGGATTGAGCCGACCATCCAGCGCCGGCCCGATCCAGAGCTCGACCGGCACCGTCCGCATCATCTCCTCGCAGAATGCACGTTCGCGCAGCACGAATTCGGTCAGTTGCGTGCGAAGCGCGAGAAATGCCATCCAGACCTCACCGTTCGCGCTTAGGGCGAGACGCGCCGGATAGCCACTATAATTCTTGACGATCACGCGCTTCGCGTCTCCCGCGCGCGAAAAGGCGGTCAGGCGGTGAGCCCAGGACTCGGCGACCCACACCTCCTTGCCATCACCAGATACGACGACGCCGAGCGGCCATGCGAGCTTGTCCGCACGCACGCGCGCGTTATCGAGTGTGGAGCTGCATGCAATGAGACGGCCCGACGGAGCGCGGTTCTGCATCAGGTCAGTGAGCCAGAGTTCGGGCCGGTTGTTTCGCGAACCATCGGTCAGGTAGATCGTGCCGTCGGGCGCAACCGCCGCCGAC
>CAZBNV010000159.1:0-2818 GCA_964493335.1 uncultured Nitrospira sp. | reverse complement strand
CCAGCCGATCGAGCAATGCCGCCTGTTCATGGTGTTCGACGGCCGCTGGAAATATGTTCATGCGTCCGGCTTCCGGCCGATGCTGTTCGACCTTGCCGACGATCCACAGGAATTGACCGACCGTGGCGACGATCCAGCCTGTGCGGACGTGATCGCGCGCCTGCAAGCGGAGCTGTTTGACTGGGCGCTGCATCCGAAAGGCCACATCACCACCACTACCGAGCGGATCGGCGCCTATGCGGTCAACCAGCAACAGGTCAGGCGGGGATTTCTGATCGGCATCTGGGACGAGGCCGAGTTGGCCGCGATCCGGAAGCGACTGACCTGACCTATTCCGTCGTGCTCTTGGGCTCAAGCGTCTCCGTGCCGGGGGCCGCGCGCTGGCCGCCGGTCAGGCGCTCGATCGCCGATTTGACCGCGTCGCGCGCGCGCCGGTCGCGCACCGCGTCCAGCAACGGCGCCGACGCGGGCGAGCGCCGCAACAGGCTTTCGGAGTCGGGGAAGATCAACGGGTCGTCCCAGGGCCCCTGGATGACGAACGGCAGTTCGAATGTGCGCGCGGCGCCGGCGGCAGGAACGAGGCTCGCGACGCCCTTGAGGTCGAATTCGCGCGACGGAAGCGATGTCGCTCCCATCAGCACCATTTGCACCGTCGGCCCGTCGAGACGGACATCCTCGGTGGTGGCGATGCCGTCATTGAGGCGGACCGCGACATTGAGCTTGTCGAACGGCGTCCGCCCGGTGCGGAATTCGCCGGCGCCGGACAGCGGCCGCCGTTCGAGCCGGCGCAGCAGCTGCTCGACGTTGAAGCCGGTGAGGGCGCCGTTCTGGCTCGTGAGCGTCGCGCGGCCGTCGAGCGATTGGGCGAGCTGGAACGGATTGACGCCTGCCGCCTCGAGCGTGACGCCGAGCGTGCCGCGTCCGGCGATGCGCCGCATGCCGAACATTTCGCCGAGACAGGCCTCGAGATCGACGTCGGTCAGCTGAAACTGCGCCTTGACCACGGCCCTGGTGTCGACGCGCGCCACGTTGAACGAACCCTTGGCGACGCCGCCGAACAGCTGCGCTTCGCCGACGCTGAGCATCAGTGCGCCATTGCGAACATTCAGGCCGAGCGCCGTACGGCCGATTTTGGCATTGCCGACGGTCACGCGCTGGGCCGAAAGCCGCAAGTCGAGATCGCTGCCGGAGAGGCCGCGAAGATCGAACGGTTGCCGGTTCCAGTCGCGCGAGCCGCCCGCCATCATGCGCACGGTCGAAATGTAGGGCGTGACATTGAGCGCCTCGGCGGCAAGCGTGCCCTGCAATGTGTGCCGCCCGTCGCCGCCGTAGCTCATCACGCCTTCGGCGACGTTGCCGTCGAGCTCGACATTGACGCTGTCCAGCGCGATCGAGCTTTCGGTCGCGTTCGCGCGCGCCTTCAGCGAGAACCGGCCGAAGCCCGAACCGGCGGGTATATCGTGTCCGGCCCAGCGCAACGTATCGCGCAGCGATGTGGAATCGAGGGTCAGATTGCCTTCCAGCGCCAGTGCCGAGGGATTGGCGACGGTGCCGTCGAACGCCAGCTTCACAGGCGCGCTCGACAGGCGCGCGCGCAGACCCGAGCGCTCGCCGGTGACGGCGGATGCGAAATTGGCGAGGCTGATGCTGCCGTCGATGCGCTCGCCGCGCCAGTTGAATTCGCCGGTGGCGGCGAACGAGCGCGAGATCGATGGCCACGCCAGCGACGCGTCGATTGCGGATGCGGTCTCGGAGGTGCGGCGAACCTCGTCGCGATAGGTCAGGGCGCCGTTTCTGATACGCACTTCCGAAAACGAAACCGCATTGCCGGCTCCGGCCCTCAACTGTCCCCCAAGCCGTTCGAGCAGGGGCTCCCAGTTCGACAGGCCGTTGGCGCCACGCCTGACGATGATGTTCGCGTTCGACAGCATGAGGTCGGCGATTTCGAACCGCCGCACGGCCAGCGGCAGCATCCGCAGGTTCGCGGTCAGTTCGTCGACGCTGAGGGCAGGCTCCGTCGCGCTGCCGAGCCGGACGTCGCGAAATGTGACGGTCGGGGTGGGAAACAGCGAAACGCGGATCGGGCCGGTGACGGTCAGTTCCATGCCGGTGGCAGTGCGCACCTGCGCTTCCACCGCCGCGCGCACGGCGTCGCGATCGAGCAGCAGCGCGACCGCCGCCACGGCCACCAGCGCCGCGGCCATAAGGGCGGCAATCGGCAGTCCCAGGCGTTTCAGTCCGTGGGGTATTGGCAAGGGGCGTCCCGAGATGACTTGGATGATGACGTGGATAATGAGTGACGCGAAGTCGTGCAGAACCGCATCGCTTTCGGGCAACTTGGTCGGTTTTCTTGACGCTTTCAAGGCCGTTGGCCGGAAGCGCGCGGCGCTAATTGACGCCCATTTGGAAAATTGCCTAATAGAGCGGAACGTGCCGGCGTCGCCGCCGCCCAACGACAATCGGGTATCTCGGTCATGAACAAGGTTTTTCCGGACGCCAAAACGGCGCTCGCAGGCGTGCTGAAGGACGGCATGATGATCATGTCGGGCGGATTCGGCTTGTGCGGAATCGCGGAGGCGCTGTCCGATGCCATCCGTGAATCCGGCGTGAAGAATCTGACGGTGATTTCCAACAACGCCGGCGTGGACGGCATCGGCCTCAGCCGACTTTTGGAGACGCGGCAGATCAAGAAAATGATCGCCTCCTATGTCGGCGAGAACAAGCTGTTCGCGCAGCAGTATCTGTCGGGCGAACTGGAGCTCGAATTCAATCCGCAGGGCACGCTGGCCGAACGCATCCGCGCCGGCGGCGCGGGCAT
>CAZBNV010000158.1:0-2841 GCA_964493335.1 uncultured Nitrospira sp. | reverse complement strand
TCGTCCAGCTCGGGTGGTTGATGAACATCAGGCCCGTGTCGATGCGGCTCGCCACCCGTTTGCCGCGCACAACATCCTTGGTGAAGACTGAGCCTCCCAAGCCGAAGTCCGAGTCGTTGGCGAGGGCCACCCCTCGTCCTCGTTCTTGACCCCGAAGAAAAGCGCGACCGGACCAAAGAATTCCTCCCTGAAGGCGGGATTGTCGGACTTGATATTCGTCAGGAATCGTCGGCTGCATGAAAGCGCCCAGTCTATCGATCCGTTTGCCGCCCATCACCAACGTTGCACCGCTGGTGACAGCTCGTTCGACCTGGTCCAGCAGTTTTACCAGGGCCGCTTCCGTGGACAGGGGTCCGAGCGTCGTCGCCTTGTCCATCGGGTCTCCTGGCTTGAGTGCCGCCAGTGCGGTCTGGAACTGGTCGAGAAAGCGGTCGGCCAGTTCCTCGACGACGATGAAACGCTTCGCCGCGATGCAGCACTGGCCGGTGTTGTTCATCTTGGCCCAGGCCGCCCACTTGACCGTCTTGTCGAAGTCGGCATCCTCGAGCACAATGAAGGCGTCGCTGCCGCCGCCATTCATCGGGGCCCCGCAGCCAACGCGACCACAACAAGGAGCCACCATGGCGCGTGATGCTCTGGAGCGTATTTTTCATCTTCATGTATCTCCTGGTTACAACAATGTGAGGCTGCTGGCATCCCTATTTCGTGTCCTTCGCCATGCTCTCGTGCATCTCTACCAGGGCCACGGCTTTTTGCCCCGCCATCCCGTAATAGCCTGCAAGTCGGCATTTCCATTTTTGAATCCCGCACAGCCGGAACACGGTGTACCCCGAGATCGGCCTGACGCTAGCAAATCCGTAAATGAACTGACTGAGCAATTTTGACCACATGACAATATTCTTTCTTTGGATGTGCACTTAGCTGCGGGCCAAGGTGAGAATCTCTCGCTTCGCGTCCATCCAGTCCTCCACGTCGCACCCGTCCCGGCAACCTCGCTCGAGATAGAACTCATAGGCCCGTTTCGCGATGCGCTCCTGTAACTCATCGGACAAGGAATACGTTTGAGTTTCATTCCTCTGTTTCGCACAAGGCTCTTCCTGGTGTTTCCCTTTCAACAGCTGCTGCTTCATTTCGATCCCCCTTTTTAAGCTTCATCCTATTAAGTCGTACTTCCTCCTTCCACCGCACATGGCCTGTCATGGTCGTCAAGCCTTCGTATAAGTCTCCGGTGAACTCTCGTCTCACCGTTTTCACGGAACGAACAGCATGGAAACGGTCTCTAAGGCCAATCTCTTCGCGATATTGGCGTTCATGACACTCTGCTCTCATGTCCGCCTGCTCTGGCGCACATGCTATCGACATATCGAGGTCGACGACGACGACCCGAAAGATCGGCGGTGGAAGCGCCAGCACGAGCCCGACCGCGAATAACACTCAAACCAATCTAGCTCTCAACGCCATCCTGCGGTGGCAGTGAACCTTGTCACTGCATCGATGAGGTGCAGTTATCTCGCATTCATCATCCGTACTGTGTTCCGGTCTCTTCCCACTGCTCCATCCAAGACACTGACACACTTCCTCTATAAAATAGACGTTGAGGACCCTCTAGCATTACAGTTGGAGATCTCCGCGCGAATGCCGCACCCGGCTTTTCATCGTCGGAAAGGAAGAAACATCACACATTGCAGGATCTTCAGCTGCCATGAAAAATTACGGAGAGTCATTCCCGTCGTTCCTCAGGATGTGGCATGAATTAGTGCTGTGGCGAAAGCCGATACATCTCATGGCAGGCCGTGCATTGACTGGTGATCGTGGAGAGCCGACGGATAATCTGTGCGGCTGTCTCGCCCTGAGCAATTCCGTCAGCCAGTCTATCGAACTCATGATGCACTGACATACCCATTTGCTTAAATGCCAGCGGAATTTTCGCCAGCAAGGCCGGGTCGATGTCTTCATCCATACCCATACCGACTTTCCGGGCCGCGGCTTCTGCAGCCTGGAACTTCTCGGGAAGGTCAATCGTGCCAAGATCCGCCAGCACGGCTTGGATGGCCTGCAGGAACTGTCTCATCTCCGTCAACACAAGATCGCGTTCCGAGGGTGATAATAAAATTTCTGTGCGCCCGTCGCTGCCGGTCGTCGTCCACCCTTTTAGAAACAACCATCCGATCGCCGCAGCGCCGATCACCCACAGGACTAAGGCTAACGTGCAAAGCATGCGTGATCGCATGACGGTCCTTTAGAGACTTTGTGTCAAAATGGCTCTTTACTGCACCAGCTCACTCGGCAATAGAAGGCCGACGACAGTTACACATAAGCATTCGCCGTATACTGTTGCACCATGCGATGCGTGTTGAAGAACGAGGCGTTGAAGGCAATGGTCGACCGCATGATCTCGCTCCATCGCGCTCGGTCCTGATAGAACAAGGGCGCAATCACCCCGCGCAGCTTGTCGTAGAGCTCACGGGCATCCTGGGCTCCCCTCCCCTCCTGTGAAGGGGCATCAGAGGACCCGCTTCCAATAGCCCACCCCGTCACGCCCTCGATATAGCCTTCCACCCACCAGCCATCCAGGACGCTGAAACTCGGCACCCCGTTATGCGCCGCCTTCATGCCAGAGGTTCCGGAGGCTTCCAACGGACGCAGGGGTGTGTTCAACCAGAGATCGACGCCGGAGGTGAGGAGCTTGGCCAAGAGCAGGTCGTAGTTCTCCAGGTACGCGATCGGGATCTCCGGTTTGAGCTGTCCGGCGATGTGGATGATGCGCCGAATGATCTCCTTCCCCAGCTCGTCCTTGGGATGGGCCTTCCCCGCAAAAATGAATTGGATTGGGCCCACCGT
>CAZBNV010000157.1:0-2879 GCA_964493335.1 uncultured Nitrospira sp. | reverse complement strand
AGGTCCTGCACCCGCAGGCGCAGGCATTCCATCAAACGAAGACCTGCGCCATACATGATCGAGGCCATCAGCCACTTGGCGCCGGTCAGGTTTGCCAGTACGGCTTTCACTTCCTCGCGGGTCATGACCACGGGCAAACGCTCGGGCTTTCTAGCACGGATGACCTCGCCTAGGTCGCCTAGGTCACGCCCTATCACGTGTCGGTAGAGAAAAAGTACCGCCGCCAGCGCTTGATTCTGCGTCGAGGCACTGACCTTCTCTGTCACGGCCAGATGCGTCAGAAATCGATTGATCTCCGGTTCGGCCATCTCGGCAGGCTGGCGGCCATGATGAAACTGGGTAAATCGTCTGATCCAATGGCCATACGCCTGTTCGGTCCGGCGCGCATAGTGCCGAACACGCAACGCTGTACAGAGCTGATCGAGCATGGCCGAATATGTTTCCCGAACTCGCTTCTCCTGTCGAAGGGCTTCCAGGGCATCCAGCGAAGGATCGACTTCGGTCGGCTCTCCGGGAAAGAGGGCGAGCACCTGGGCGATGGTCCGATCCGTGCGGGGCACAGTCCAGTGTTTCTTGCTCATGCCACCGGCGACCGACAATCGTCTTGATCTTCGCGACACGATCGGGGGAATAAGGGACACGCACGATCAGCCTCCCTTCCTCCCCTGCGCTAATCTGTATCGGATCAGTCGGCATTTTCAGCCTCTCATCCCCACCGTGCCCCGCATTTCTTCTTGATCTCGCCGGCTCTTCTATATTTCTACGTCCCCGATGAGGACCGCAGAGGCAAGCGCGGCACATTCTCAGCAGATTTACGTTATCCGTCAAGCAGCACGTAGATGGGAGCCCTAAGAAATACTTCCATTTTTAAATGGGTTGTGGGTCTTGCAACCGAACATTTCTAGCCTCCGGTCCTGCGAAGACCTCTCCGTCATCGTGTCCGGATTGCTAGATCCAAAAGGACACCTTCCCGTAACCCCAGATCACTCACCAGGCACTCCGTCTTTCCCAACGTCTCCATCACGGTGCGGAGAATGATGACGCCGGCGGCGATGACGTCTTCCCGACCTCGCTCTAGGCCCGGCAAGCCTTCTCGTTGAGCTACCGAACGGCTGAGAAGTTGCTGCTCCAACTGTGTGATCGTCTCCAGCTTTAGGATGTAGTTATGAATCCTCGCCGGTTCATATGTCGGCAACTGCTGGGCCATGCCGGCCAGTGATGTGATCGTTCCCGCCGTGCCCACGAAGGTGAGTCCGGTCAGTCTGGGCATGTCCGCGACAGCTGCTACCGTCTCGTTCCTCACCCACTCACGCGCCTGCTGAACCTCGTCGACCGTCGGGGGATCGCCATGCAGGATTCTTTCGCTTAGCCGTACCACGCCGATGTCGATCGAACGCGCCATCGTCGGCCGACCAGGTCGATCCAGAATAAACTCTGTGCTCCCGCCGCCGATGTCCAGCGCCAGCATGTCAGTCACGCCGGAAGGCAGGCCGGAGCGGATACCAAGCATGGTCCGGCGCGCTTCTTCTTCTCCGGAGATAAGCTCAACGTCAAACCCCGTTTCACGTTTCACCAGGCCCAAGAATTCCTCGCGGTTCCTGGCATCGCGCACCGCACTGGTGGCCACTGCCGTCGCCGCCTCAACATGATAGCCGTCGATCACCTGGCGCCATTCCTTCAGCGTGTCCACCACCCCCTCCATGGCGTCGACACGCAGCACACGATCCCGATCGACCCCTTGACCGAGCCGAAGGATGCGCCGATCAGATCGCAGCTCTCGAAGCCCCCCGGACGGAGACATTTCTGCAATGAGCAAGCGACAGGTCAACGTGCCGATATCAATACCGGCAAGAATCCGTACCGAAGCGGTCGATGAGATAGTCATCCCCTCTGCCTCATTCCGCGTCTAACGCGATATCATTCATTTCGAGCAACAGTTTGGTCCGCTCGTCCTGAAGCGTCCGTACTTGTTGCATCATTCGGGTGACTTCAGAATCGGACAGAATACGGTCCGCCGCCTCACCGCGATCGTGCAACTCAATCGTTCGCTCGCCGATGTCACCGTGCAGGTCGTCGAGCTGCTGATCAACTTTGCGCAATTCCAGACGGTAGCGAAGCAATTCGCCTTCCTCCAACGCGCGCGTGGCGGCCTTGGCCGTGCCGTGCCGTAAGGTCACCCACCCAGCGCGCAAATCATGACTCAGTCGTTGCAACATTCCCATGTGTCGGCCCTCCACCGAATCGAAAGCCTCCTTACCGCTTAGCTCACATCTCCCAACGCGAGCTTAGGATGCCACCGCCGAAGCATCGCCGCTTTGAATGCGCGGTGCTGAGGCCATGTCAGACCGGGATCCTGTTCCAGTAACGTAGTGGCCTCTTGCCTGGCCTGTTCCAACAGATCAACGTCACGCACGAGATTGGCTGCCCGAAACTCCGGCACTCCCCATTGCCGCAACCCAAAAAACTCACCGGGGCCCCTGATCCGAAGATCCTGCTCAGCAATCAGAAATCCGTCGTTCGAGTTCACCATCGCCGCCAGCCGCTGTTGTGCGTGAGAAACACTTTGCTCCGGCCTCCCATCACGACTGACCCGCGCTCGGGGCTCGCGCGCGAGGTAGGAAGCCATGAGCAGACATAGCGATTGATGAGCGCCCCTGCCGACCCTTCCACGCAATTGATGCAACTGTGCCAAGCCAAACCGTTCGGCATGCTCGATCACCATCACCGTCGCATTTGGAACATCCACCCCGACCTCGATCACGGTGGTCGCCACGAGAATCTGAATCGACCCGGCCTTGAAGGCCGCCATGGTACGTTCTTTCTCAGCGCTCTTCAGCCTTCCATGGAGCAATCCCACCCGTGCCTGCGGAAAGACGTCG
>CAZBNV010000156.1:378-2990 GCA_964493335.1 uncultured Nitrospira sp. | reverse complement strand
GTGTGTTCGCCCCGGGGCAGTGCGGGCCTTTCGTCGGCGGCTTTCAGCTCGCACTCGGCGCCGATATGCGATTCCTGTCTCCCGATGCACGCATGTCGATCATGGAGATCAAGTGGGGCCTCGTACCGGACATGGCCGGTACGCCGATCCTCAAGGCACTGGTGCGTGACGATATCCTGCGCGACCTGACTTTCACGGGCCGGATCTTTTCGGCGCAGGAAGCACTCGCCTGGGGACTTGCGACGCGCGTATGCGACGACCCGCGCACTGCGGCGCTGGAAGCCGCCCGCGAGATCGCCAACAAAAGTCCCGACGCAATTCGCGCCGCGAAGCGCATGCTGAACGATCTGATGGGCGATCCCGCTCCGGCGTTGCTTGCCGAATCCGTCGAGCAGGTCAAGCTGATGGGCAAGGACAATCAGCGCGAGGCCGTACGCGCCAATCTCGAGAAACGCGCGCCGAAGTTTGCGGACGGGTGAGGGGAAGGAGAAGCTCGTCATTCCGGGATGGTCCGAAGGGCCAGACCCGGAATCCAGTTTCTATGCCGTGGCTGGATTCCGGGTTCGCGCTTCGCGCGCCCCGGAATGACAGACTCAGGCCGCGACGCTTGCGCCGAGCGACTTGATCGCGGCTTCCGTGCCGCCGGCGCCGTGTGGAATGTTCAGCGCATTCAGGGCGACTTCGGCAGACCCGAGCACGCCAAGGATCATCGGCGCGTTGACATGGCCCATATGCGCGATGCGGAAGGCCTTGCCGGTCAAGTCGCCGATGCCGGCGCCGATCACCACGCCGCACTTCTTGTTGCAGAACTCGCGGAAGTCCTTCAGGTGCTTCGGATCCTTCATCAGCACGGTCGTGACGGTGTCGGAACGCTCGTCGGGCTCCTCGATGTTGAACGTCAGTTCCTGGCCTTCCGACCATTTGCCGACCGCCGCGCGCACGGCGTCGGCCAGCAGCTTGTGCCGGATGAACACGTTCTCAAGTTTTTCCTCGAACAGGATGTTCAGCGCCGCTCGCAGGCCGAACATAAGATGCATCGGCGCGGTGCCGGCATATTTGTTGTAGTGCATCTCGCCGTCGCGCGAGGCCCAGTCCCAATATGGCGTGCGCAGTCCCGCCGTCTTGCTCACCTCACGCGCGCGATCGTTGGCCGCGGCGAAGCCGAGGCCCGGCGGCGTCATCAGGCCCTTCTGCGAACCGGAGACGGCCACGTCGACGCCCCAGGCGTCCATCTCGAACGGCACGCAGCCGAGCGAAGCGACCACGTCGACCATGAACAGCGCCTTGTGGTTGGCGGCCTTGATCGCCTTGCCGATCGCCTCGATGTCGTTGCCGACACCGGATGCGGTATCCACCTGCGTCACAAGGATCGCCTTGATCTCGCCGGTCGTGTCTTTCCTCAGCCGCGCCTCGACCTCATCGGGCCGCACCGCGCGCCGCCATCCGGCCTTGAGCGTTTCAACTTCGACCCCAAGCCGTGCCGCGAATTCGCCCCAGCCGGCGGCGAAGCGTCCGCTCTCCAGCACGAGGATCTTGTCGCCGCGCGAGAGCACGTTGGTCAGCGCGCCTTCCCAGGCGCCGTGGCCGTTGGAGATATAGACGTAGGCGTGGCCTTTGGTGCCGAACAGCGTCGGCAGGTCGCGCATCAGACTGTCGGTAATACCGAGCAGTTCGCCGGAGTAGATGTCGATGGCCGGGCGGTGCATCGCTCGCAGCACCTCGTCGGGAATAACGGTGGGGCCTGGGATCGCCAGAAATTCACGCCCCGCTCGAACGGTCATTGCCAATTTCCTTTTGAATCTTTTTGCCCTTGCCGGGCGCCATATTCGCATGGCGGGGCGTTCTGGCAAAGCGTGCACGCATTCAAAAAGTCATGGAATGGGTGAATTTGAGCGATTTGCCGGACTATCGTTCCGGCAATGGAATGAATTCGGTCTCGTTGGGGACCTTGGCGAAACGCCCGGTTTTCCAGTCTTGCTTCGCCTGCTCGATCCGCTCCTTGCTGGAAGAGACGAAATTCCACCAGATGTGTCGCGGGCCCTCCAGTGCGGTGCCGCCGAGAAACATCATGCGGGCTGTCTTCGTCGCGCGCACGGTGATTCGATCGCCGGGCCGGAAGATCAACAGCCGCGGGCCCTCGAACCTGTCGCCGGCGATCTCTATCTCGCCTTCGACGAGATAGATTGCGCGCTCCTCATGGTCCGCATCGAGCGGCGCGCTCAGGCCCGCTGCAAGCATCACCTCCACGTAAAACCAGTCGGACACCATCGCCACCGGCGACGCAACGCCGAAGGCTTTGCCGACGATCACCCGTGCGGTGACACCATTGTCGGTCAAGGTCGGCAGCAGGTCGGCGGCATAGTGCTGGAACGACGGCGCGACCTCCTCCTGTCCTTTCGGCAGCGCGATCCAGCTTTGCAGGCCGAGCATGAGCTGGCCGTCGCGGCGTGGTGTCTCCGGCGTGCGCTCCGAATGCGCGATGCCGCGCCCCGCCGTCATCAGGTTCATCGCGCCCGGCGTGATCTCCTGGATGTGACCCTCGCTGTCGCGATGCATGATGCGGCCGTCGAACAGATACGTGACTGTGGCCAACCCGATGTGCGGATGTGGGC
>CAZBNV010000156.1:0-368 GCA_964493335.1 uncultured Nitrospira sp. | reverse complement strand
CCTGGACCGCCACGCCATGCAGCCAAGCTGGCACCGAGGTGCGGATGCGGGCGCAAGTCCAGGCCGTGCCCGGCCAGGAACTGCATCGGCCCCATCTGATCGAAGAAAATGAACGGCCCGACCATCTGCCGCTTGCCGTGCGGCAACGCTCTGCGCACGACAAAGCCATCACCGAGATCGCGCGTGCGCGGCACGATCACGAGTTCAAGCGCATCGCAGGATTTCGGATCGCCGAGGACGGGATCTGCAGAGGGTTGCCAGCTCATGAGGTGTACTCCTTCTCAACCCTCCCTCCCGTGAAGCGTCGGGGAGGGTGGACCTGCCAAGCAGGGCCGCCGAATTGCTGGTGGACGCAGCGCCTTTCGCTT
>CAZBNV010000155.1:0-3257 GCA_964493335.1 uncultured Nitrospira sp. | reverse complement strand
TGGATCGACGAACTGCGGGCCGGCAAGGTCGTAGGAAGGATCGTGCTGAAGAACTGAAGCGACCGCTCAATCGTTACCCCGAATTGCGGCGGCAGCCACGGCTGTCGCCGTCGCGAGGAGCACGGGACGCTGCTGACCTGACGGCGAGGTCGCACGACTTTCTGCCCTTCATAGGTATCCGGATATCTCACCTGCAGCAAAAGCGCATACCCGCCGGCGTTGTCACTCGGCTCGTTTCTACGTAGCCTGACAAAAAAGCGCGCCGTGTGAGGGTTTTGTGATGGAGCATGCGGGCGAGATACCATTACACACCCTCAGCTTCGACGACTATTCCGACATGGTCATGGAAGCGACGGTGAATTTCCTGCTGATTGAACCCAGCCTCAGTCCGTGGTCGGTCTGGCAATGTCCGCTGGATTCGATCGTGCTGCAGTTTGGCGCGGAAGGCGGATCCAAGGTTCTGCACGGCCTTTCCCGGCCCGATGCCCTGAGCTTCATCCTCCAGGACAGGCAAATCTCGGATCACCTGATTTTCGACGGCCAGGTTCTCCAATCCGAAGACTTCGTGGTGCTTCCGCCCGGGAGCGATTTTACGTTCGCGTCAACCGGCTCCCATCGCTGGATGTCGATTACGATGCCGGTTGGACTGTTCGAGGCGCATGCCGCCACGATCGGCAGGGGCGATCTCGCGAGGATCGGCAAAGAGAAATGGGTGATTTCGCCTCCCAAGCCATTGCTCGACCGTTTTACGGCGAGCGCTGCAAGCACCGCGGCGCTCATACGCAACGGCGGAATGTCGGCGCAGGAAAGACCCTGCAAAGACCTCGTGCCTGGTCTTTTGACCGCATTGTGCGCCGCGATCGCCGGTTCGCACAAGGAAGTCAGTCTTCCGACCAGAAAGTCGCGCTCGACCAGCGACGCCATGACGAAAGCGCTGGAGTATGTCCGTGGCCAGCAATGGGGAGGAACGACGGTCGAAGACCTGGCGTTTGCAGCCGACGTAACCGGCCGCACGCTGCTGAGAATGTTCCGGCAGCAACTGGGCATCGGGCCGGCAAATTATCTGAAGATGCGCCAGTTGAATATGGTGCGCCGGGCGCTCCGCGGAAAGCTCGGGTCCTCCAGCAAGATCACGAATATCATGAGCGAGCATGGCGTGACCGAGTTTGGCCGGTTTGCATCGGAATACAAAGCCCTGTTTGGCGAACGACCATCGGATACCGTGGCGAGATCACGGATCCAGATCGAGCGGCGCCTCCGACTGGAGCCAGTCGGTCAGGTCAACCGCGGTGATCAGACTCACTGAGCCCATTTCACGCAGTGCAGCATCATCGTGCCGCACACAATTCGCTCAATATTCGCTGCGTCGTGTCCGTTTTTGCATAGTGCATGCTGTGAAGCCTTTTCATAATGCAACGCGACCTCACGACTCTTCTTTTCTCAAAATTCATTCAACTTTCCGATGGGAGCCTTTGCATGCGTACCAGATTTATTCCGTGCGTTTCGTTGTTGGTGGTTGTTGCGGCTGTGCTGGGCGGCATGGGAGGAACGAGCGCCCAAACGGCCCCTCCTGCGCACCACTCGATGAAGACGATCGGCACGCCGACCACAGCCGCGAAGCCGGAAATCGTACCCTCCTTGTTCGTGCTGAATTCACGTGGCGCGACATTGCAGGGAGATACGCTCACCCTGACCGGCGTGATGCCGCAATCCATCATATTTGCCGACCGGCCGGTCAGGTCTGCGGGCCATCAGTTGACGGCGGACGTCATTGCGGACTGGGGGACGGGCGACGACAGCTTTACGAAAAATCCGCCGAATGCGACCGTGTCCGTCTTCAGCAAGGATGGCTCGGTCAAGGACGCTGTCGTGGTGCTAAAGAACCCGAAGCTTGAAGGCGACAAGCTGACGTTCAGCGTGCAGACGCTGGAAGGCGACCTCAACGGCGGCGATGGCGCGGCGGCACTCTTCATCGATATTATCGGCCGGCCGTTCACGCCGATGTCGTTTGCCGGCGTTGCGCGTCGCAGCGCATTTCGTGGTGCGATGTATGCGGGAGCTGCGGGAGCCGTCGCGTATGGCGCGGCCGCATACGCTGCGCCCTATGCATACCCGTACGCCCGGCCCCTCTGCGGCTATTATCCCTATCCTCCCTGCTATTGAGGCGAATGACTCGGGGCAAGCAATTCTTCCCCGACTTTCGATGCGTTGAAGACATCGCAATCCAATCCCGGTCGGTCACCGACGTCAGCTCTGTCTGCGCGAACGGATCGACTCGCCGCTAACGGCACTCAATGCACTGCACAGGAGATTCGTCATGACCATCAGTCGCCGCGCCGTAACGCTGGGCGGTCTCAGCCTATTGGCCACAACGTCCGGGATCACCATGAGCCGGGCAGAACTCGGTTCTTTTCTCGGGATCAGAGAGGGGCTCGAGGACTTCTGGCTCGCCACCGATGCCTACATCTACGGCTACCCGCTCGTGACGATGGAGATGACCCGCCGCGTATTCACCAACGTCGCCAGGCCGGAAGCCACCCGCGGCCCCATGGGCCAGATCGTCAAGGTGAGGTCGTATCCGAACGCATCCTATCGCGATGTCACCGCACCCAACGCGGATACACTCTACACGACCGGTTTCTTCGATGTCGGCAAAGAGCCATGGGTGCTCAGCATCCCCGACATGAAGGGCCGCTATGCCCTGCTGCCGATGCTGGACGGCTGGACAACCGTATTCCAGGTCCCCGGCAAGCGCACGACCGGCACCGGCGCACAGACCTATGCGATCACAGGACCGGGGTGGAAGGGCTCCCTGCCCGCCGGCGTCAAGGAATTCAAGTCGCCGACCAGCATCGTCTGGCTGCTCGGCCGCATCTACTGCACCGGCACGCCGGAAGATTACGCCGAAGTTCACAAATTGCAGGACGAGTTCAAGCTCGTCCCGCTGAGCTCCTACGGCAAGCCCTACACCCCGCCTGAACACACGGTCGATCCGTCAATCGACATGAAGACGGCGGTCCGCGAGCAGGTCAACCGCATGGATGCGGTGGCGTATTTTACGCTGCTCTGCAAGCTGATGAAGGACAATCCGCCGGCGATTGCGGATGGACCGCAGCTGGCCAAGTTCGCCCGGATCGGCATCGTCCCGGGCCAGGAGTTCGATGCAAGCAAGCTGACGGCCGACTTTCAGAAGCGCGTGCCTGAGGTCGCCTTCGACCGGATCATGCTCCAGTTCAAGGTGAACAAGGACATGAAGG
>CAZBNV010000154.1:0-3368 GCA_964493335.1 uncultured Nitrospira sp. | reverse complement strand
GGGCGGGCCCCTTTGTGAGGGCGGGCCCGGGGGAGGCCAAACCAGGATCAAAGGGCCCCGGCGGGACCACGCCCTTCGCCTTTTCATCGTGGCCGGCGAGCATTCCGGTGATGCCCTCGGCGGCAAGCTGATGGCGGCCATTCGCAAGATGGTCGCGCGCCCCGTCCACTTCGAGGGTGTCGGCGGCCCCCACATGGCCGCGGAGGGCCTCTCGTCGATCTTTCCACTGGCGGACGTCGCCGTGATGGGTCCGCTGGCCATCCTTGCCGCTCTGCCGCGCCTCATCCGGCGCATCAACGAGGCCGCCGCGGCCGGTGTCGCCATGCGGCCCGATGCGGTCGTCATCATCGACAGCCCCGAGTTCACGCATCCGATCGCGCGACGCATTCGCAAGCGCCTGCCCCACGTGCCCGTGATCGACTACGTGTCGCCGAGTGTTTGGGCTTGGCGCCCGGGGCGCGCCGCGCGGATGCGGGCCTACGTCGACCACGTGCTGGCGCTGCTGCCGTTCGAGCCCGAGGTCCACAAGCGTCTCGGCGGTCCGCCGTGCACCTATGTCGGCCATCCGCTGCTCGAGCAGCTCGACGTACTGCGACCAGGGGCGGCTGAACGGATGCGGCGAGAGCGCGATGCGGTTCTTGTCGTCCTGCCTGGCAGCCGCGGCAGTGAAATCCGCCATCACATGCATCCTTTCGGTGCAACGCTGACGCAGCTTGCTGATATGGGTGTCGCCTTCGATCCGGTTTTGCCGACATTGCCGCACCTTGCCGACCTGGTGCGTGAGATGAGCGCAAACTGGCCGGTCCAGCCGCGCATCGTGATCGGCGACGACGAGCGGCGCGCCGCATTTCGCGCGGCGCGGGTGGCGCTGGCGAAATCCGGAACGGTGACGCTGGAACTCGCGCTGTCGGGTGTGCCGATGGTGACTGCCTATCGAGGCTCGGGGTGGGAGGCGTTCATCGCCCGTCGCCTCGTGCGGGTGAACACGGTGATCCTTGCGAACCTCGTCCTTGGCGAGAACGTCGTGCCGGAATTCCTGCAGGAAGATTGCACCGCCGCACATCTTGCGCCAGCGCTGTGCGATCTCATTCAGGATGGTCCCATCCGCGACCGTCAGCTCGATGCCTTCGCCCAGCTCGACCGCATCATGTCGACGGGCGATCGCTCGCCGAGCCAACGCGCAGCCGACGCGGTGATCGCCACCATGCGCGATCGGCAGAAAGAAAGCCGGTAGGCTGAATTCGACCGTATTTTGCGCTCAAGAACTCGACGTTGCGCCGGTTCCGGGCTCTTGCCTGAGGTCACGCGCGACTGGAGCCCGCCGTCGGTTCCAGGATAGCAGGCTATTACTCGCTTCATAGGAGTGGTAGGCACACGGGGTATTTCAGGGAGGCTCATGCACTGGCGTGAATGCGCCCACGGCCAGGAAGGTAGCAGCGCATGCCCGATGTCGCGCAAGAGATCGTGCGGATCGTCACCGACAAATTGGGCGCGGTTAGTGGCCCTCTGAATCTGACGGATCCGCTCGATGAACTGGGTTTGAATTCGATCGATGTCGTCAATGTGATATTCGATATCGAAGAGAAGTACGACATCCAGATTCCGTTCAACGCCAACTTCGATATTGAAGCCAAAACGATCGCTGATCTCGTCAAGGCTGTCGAAGGTCTCGTCGCTGCCAAGGCAGTCGTGGCTTGAACAGAGTCGTCGTTACCGGCCTGGGCGCCGTTTCGCCGATCGGGCAGAGCGTGCAGACCTATTGGGCGGGCTTGATCGCAGGTCAGTCGGGTCTTTCGCCGCCGATGCTTCGTCCGGGCGCGCAAGTCACCACCAACATCGTCGGCCAGATCAAGGACTTCGATCCAGCGGCGCACTTCGAGCCGCACCAGATCTCTGTACTCGACCGGGTCTCGCAGTTTGCCGTCGTCGCGGCGCGTCAGGCGCTGGCGCAGTCCGGACTTTCACTGGTTGACGGGCTTGCCGAGAAAACCGCGGCGATCATCGGTACGGGATCGGGAGGACACGGCACCGTTGATGACAGCTTTCACCGGCTCTATGCCGAGGGCGCTACGCGGCTGAACCCGCTCACCATTCCAAGAGCGATGATAAGTGCTGCGGCGAGCCAGGTGTCAATGTTTTGCAACACCAAAGGTCCGGCCTACGCCGTCGCCAGCGCTTGCGCCTCGGCAACACACGCCATCGGCCAGGCATTCCACATGGTGCGGGCCGGCGGCGCGACCTGCGCGGTTTGCGGCGGCACCGAGGCCAGCATTACCTTTGGCGCACTGAAGGGCTGGGAGGCGATGCGGATCATGGCGCCGGATGCCTGCCGACCATTCTCGCGGGACAGAAAAGGAATGGTGATCGGGGAGGGCGCGGCGATGCTGGTGCTGGAAACACTCGAACACGCGCAGGGCAGAGGCGCCGACATCCTCGCCGAGATCGTCGGCTTCGGCATGAGCGCCGACTCGAAGGATCTGACCGCTCCCGACTCGAGCAGCATGGCGCGAGCAATCAGCGCCGCTCTGGCCGATGGCTCCCTGGCAACCGACAACGTGGACTACGTCAACGCTCACGGGACTGGAACCGTCGCCAACGATCAAGCCGAGACTGCAGCACTGCACATCAGCTTTGGCAGCCATGCGCAACGATTGGCCATCTCGTCTACGAAGTCGATGGTTGGACACGCGCTCGGCGCCGCGGGCGCGCTCGAATTTGTCGCCGTGATGATGGCATTGCGCGACGGCATCGTTCCACCAACGATTGGTTACCTGGGCGCCGATCCGTCCTGCGATCTCGATTATGTGCCGAACGAGGCGCGCCGTTTGCCGATCGCCTCGGCGATTTCCAATTCCTTTGCCTTCGGCGGCCTGAATGCGGTCCTTGCGGCCCGCAAATTCGAAGGCTGACGGACGCCCGGAAAACGAAAAGACGACCGATGCGGGTGCCGCACCGGCCGTCTCAAATCAGCGAAAACGGATAGGGCTTAGCGCTTGTCGAGCGCCGCGTATTTGCGCTCGACCTCGCCAGTGAAGAGCTGTCGCGGACGGGCGATCTTGTAGGTCGGATCGCCGATCATTTCCTTCCACTGGGCGATCCAGCCGACGGTGCGGGCAACGGCGAACAGCACGGTGAACATCGATGTCGGGAAGCCGAGCGCCTTCAGCGTGATGCCCGAATAGAAATCGACATTCGGGTAGAGCTTGCGGCTGATGAAATAGTCGTCGCTCAGGAGAATTCGCTCGAATTCAAGCGCGACCTGCAGCACCGGGTCGTTCTCGTGACCAGTCTCCTTCAGCACCTCATGGCAGAGCTTCTGCATGATCTTGGCGCGCGGATCGTAGTTCTTGTAGACGCGGTGGCCGAAG
>CAZBNV010000153.1:0-3436 GCA_964493335.1 uncultured Nitrospira sp. | reverse complement strand
CGGCCCGCTGATTAAGAGTCAGCTGCTCTACCAACTGAGCTAACGGCCCCACCGGTGCACTATGTATCGAATGTGAGATGCCTCACGGAGCGAATGGTGCGCCTGACAGGATTTGAACCTGTGGCCCTCAGCTCCGGAGGCTGATGCTCTATCCAACTGAGCTACAGGCGCTCCCGCCAATCAGATCCGTCACATTAGCATAGCGTTTCTATTGCTGTCCAGGGAGTTCACTCGGGATTTGGTAAGAACCCGTAAGGCAGGAGGAGTTCCTCTCCCGCGTATGGCTGAGCTCGGCCCAAGATGGACAAGGCGACGGCTTCGTGCTCTGCCAGCCGGTCTGCTTCGGTTCGAAAGGTTGGCGACAGACGAACGATCGGCACAGATGTCTGGACGGTACAGGCCCCTTGCACCATACCATCGGACTCCGTGGGGATTCCCATGGTTCGGCAGGTGATGGGTCTGAAAGTATAGACCCCGCATGTTCCGTCTGGCGCAAGAGCGGGGCAAGGCATGTCAGCGAAATGTTCAACCATGTCGTCGATGGTGCCGTCACCCCAACCATCCAAGGCGGGGTGTGATTGGAGGTCCGGATAAGCCGCTTCGAGTGCCGTGACCTGTGCGCGAGCGCGTGTGACGATGGCGTCTCGCTGCAGAGACGGTAATGCGTCGAGGCCGCGTTGCAATTCGAGGGCATCTAGGCGGGTGATAGGGAAGATGCCGATACAGCACGCACTGCAGCCTTGGCAGCAAGGAATTGTACCAAGGAGTGAGGCCTGGGCACGTTGGAACCAGTGCGTGGCTTGTTGAAACAGGGGCAAGGGCAAGGAGGAGGACGCCTGGGTCCCCATGGGCCTATTCCTCGGGCACGGATAGATCGACGATGAGTTCTCCCTTTGGAGAAAAGAACCCTTGCCGATCAATCTGCACGATGCCGTTACAGTGCTCTTGAAAAAATTCCAGGATCCACCCGTTGAAGTCGTAGCCTTCCTCTGTGACGTCTGTTTCAATCATACGCGTCGTGAGGATGAATCGTGCACGGGTCACATGTTCCTGGGCCAAGCTGGCTTCAATATCGTCGTAGGACGACAGGTTTTCGAGGAATTGTTTCTGCTCTTGTTCAAACAGGTCTTGATAGCTCCCACGGTCGCGAACGCAAAACACATGAATCGGCTTGCGCTCTCGAGCATACCCCAAAATGATTTGAACCCAAGCCCATTCGTCCAGCAAGGCGTCGTCCATGTCGGGAGGGAGAATAGGCAGTTGTCCTCGCGATTTCAAAAAGTCCACCAGGAGCCGCAGGGGTGGAGCATTTTCGTTCTTGCAGAAGACTCTGGAGTAGATAACCGCTTCAGCCGCAACACCTTCGGCCGGCTGTGTCGCGGAGGGAAGAATAGGAAGTTGTTTGCCCATGAAGCCGCCTCTTGATCCTCAAAGTTGCGATGAACTGTTGCGCCTCGTGCTACTCTACCTCGTGGCCTATGTGACGCGCAAGAGTGTGAGGCGCACTGATCGCCTCATTGGACGCGGGTGTTTCCATTTGGCAGCTCTTGACAGCCCCTAGGGCTTTGGATACACTCTCGCCCTGTTTTCGGGCTGATTATGCAGGACAGGCGCAGATTCCCGGCTCCACCTCTGCACGTACGAGTTCATAGATCACAGACCGCACAACTCAGTTCACCTCATTCGTTGTTCAAAGGGAGGAACGCATGGCCAAATCGATGACGAAATCGCAGATTGCTGACCATCTTGCTGGAAAGGCGGGGATTACCAAGAAGACGGCCGTCCAATTCTTGGACGATTTCGCCGCCCTCGCCTATCGCGAAGCGAAGAATGCCTTCGTCGTGCCGGGCATCGGGAAGCTGGTGCTCGCCAATCGGAAGGCGCGCATGGGCCGGAACCCGCAGACGGGTGAACCAATCAAGATTCCGGCGAAGCGGGTAGTGAAGTTCCGGGTCGCGAAGATGGCCAAGGATTCGATTCTCGGAAAGAAGTAATCAGCCTAGTTCCTCTTTGAGCGGAAGGGCCGGTGCTCTGATGTCGAGCACCGGCCCTTCTATTTCGCCATTCACCAGTGCTGCGGTTCGGGAAGCGAGTAGGTGATCCGCTTCACTTAAAAGGAAGGGGCGAGTCCGCTTCCGCCTGCGCCATCATGTCCCACAAAGCGCACGGCGTCTCCGTCTTGCACGAGAGAATCCTCGCTGGCGATCCGTTTGTTGATGGTGACGAGCACCTTCTTTTCTCGCAAGAGTTGCAACATGTGGCGAAGACCACGGCCCTGTCGTTGAATCACCTGTCGTACGCTGAGAGGGGCAGGGACCTCACAAGCCAAATCTCTCTCGCCATCAGTCGTTTGAAGCTGGCCCATCAGCGTAATCGTAACCATGTGGTGTGGATCCTCTCAGTCAATCGGCACTCAGTTCTCATACTCGTCCAAAGGCGCGCGGGGGAAATTGACTCCCCGGGCAGTCGCGATTAATATTATCACTATGCAAACCCTGAATATCCAGCGTCCTGAGATGCCGGAGTTGCAATTTGTCCTCCTCGTGTCGGCGCTGTGCACATCCGGCTTGGCCACATTGAATGTGCCGGAAGACCTGCGGCGCAGGGTTTTCGACAGCTGTTGGGCGTTGGTCAGCACCGATCCTCCGCCGAGTAACCCGCGTGAACGAGTGTTGGATCTTCGATTCGGCACGGAATTGACGCTCGATGCCCTCGTGGCCACGATTCGCCAACTTTTCGCGGATGCGGGAATTTCTACACTGACTTGGGATCATGCTCCCAGCGATCCCACGCAACCCAGCAGCCCAGCTGCTGAACCGTTAATCGATCGTCTACAAAAGCTTTACCCTGATCCGCCTCCGACTTCCCATCCCTCGGATCGAAACTAGTCGCAGTCTGCACACCATTCTCGTTTTTTTTGCGCGAGATGCAGTGGCATCTGGGCCATTGGGGTTTCACGGCTATGCACTGAGGCTCGAGTAGCCACAACTACAGGATGAATGTCAGGCGTGGTATTAGATGGGGAGAGGTCGGAGCGACTTGCAGAGCGCCTGTTTCCCTGGAGTGGAACCAGGTATGATGGGCCCGCTGTCGACCCGGCGAAATGCAGGAGGTGCCATGCAGATTATGCCGACACCGCTCGAAGGTCTGTTCCAGATCGAGCCCGATGTGTTCGGGGATGCGCGGGGGAAATTTGTGGAGATCTTTCGCCAATCGCGGTATGACGCGGCTGGTGTGGATAAACCGTTCGTGCAAGACAACTTTTCCTGGTCCGTCCGGGGCACGCTGCGTGGGCTCCACTATCAGTTGGCGAGACCTCAAGGGAAACTGGTCACGGTCGTCAAAGGCTCCGTCTATGATGTCGCGGTGGATATCCGGCAGGGTTCACCAACCTTTGGGCAATGGTATGGTGTCGAGCTGTCCGATACGAACATGC
>CAZBNV010000152.1:0-3619 GCA_964493335.1 uncultured Nitrospira sp. | reverse complement strand
CAGAGAATCAGTCGGATGCCGGCTGGTGATGAGGCTCGTTCTTTCGTTGGCTCAGCTTCAATGTGCATGAGAGATTCAAGGGATGTGACCTATTCGTTCCTCATCATTCAGCGGCGGCAGCTGCTAGACGCCGATCTGAGAGCGTGAGAATCATTCTGAGGACGAATCCGACCAGACTTACGTATAGGTTCAAGGTGAGCCAGAGCTTGATCATCGTCGCGCAGCTGGACATCTGGATCCAGAAGTTGTGAATGCGGCCCTCACGTAGGGACGGAGCTGCGCCAGCTGAATGAGGTGTTCCGTCCACTCGGCCGTCAGGATCATCGCGAGTGGCGCGACGATCCATGCTGGATGGAAGGGGTGGCCCACCTTCACCCAGACCCACCACAGGCTGCCTGCGAGGGCTCCTCCATAGACGAATGAGAAAAGTAACTCCAGCGTCAGGAATTTCTCGCCTGCTTGCCGCCCCGCATCATTGAGCCAAGACCAGAATCTCTTCGCTGCTTCCATTCCCAAGCCGAGCCGATGCACATTCAGCAACTCCGCGCCTCTCTGCTCTCCGGGGATCGGCTGAGTCATGGCGGAAGCGACAGCGCTCGGGTGACGCGGGATCTGGTTGCCATGGAGCCGTACTTCGACGGGGAATCCGAAAGTAATGAATCTGTCGAGGGCCATGCTTGCCATGATGTGAATCCCCAGTTCTCAGCCCATGTATTGAGCAAGACCGATGCCCGGGGTGCGGACGGAAAGGGCGCTGCGGTGGAAGCTGGTTCTGACAGAGTTGGCGAAGCAGTGGCAGTGGAAATGGGGCGCGGACTGTTCAGGTCAGTATCGGAAGCGATACCGCGTCGTATCAAAAGTGATACGGCTTCGGAGAAAAGAGGTGGGAGCGCGAATCATTGGGTCCCCTTTTATTCGCCGCGTAACGCAGAGCTACGTGGTGCGATGCCGTTTGGCGCGTTCGCTTGAACGCGTTGTTAGACGTGATGACTTTTCTGTGAGCCGACCTGTTACGAACTTGTGTAGCACACTGGCAATAAGGGTTTGATAGGGCACGCCTTCTTCGGCCGCACGGGTTTGAATATCCATCAGGTCGGGGGAGGACAATCGAACATTGACTCTCCGGTCCTTGATGAATGTAGCCCGGGCCGCTTCTTTGAAGTGTTTTAGTTCGGCCTTCGATGGAGCAATGGACTTCAAGTGGCCTTTCTCATAGTCTTCAGAAATTCGTTCTTCGTATGATTGTCTGCGCGGTTTCATTTACACACCACCTTTCAAGTAATCACGGGTCGCTTTCCTGTTCGGAATAACCGTTTTAAGGAAGTAGTACTCAGTCTCTTCCACAAATGGAACCAAGTAGGCATATTGCTCGACCGCGACAACAAACATTCGTTGCTGAGGATATTTGCCGGGGTTGGAGTGCGCTATGATGTCGAGCAATCCGTCGGCTTCAATGGCAAGCACTATTTCCTCGAAGGATATATTCCGTTCGGCTTTCAACTGTTCATTCTTCTCGTGGTTCCACCGAAATGGCTTCATGCGTTCAGTCTAGCCGAATGTGTGCCTTATGTCATCAGGGGTCCGACCGCTTTTGTTCTACGGATAAGTATCGGAAGTGATACTGGGTCGTATCGAGAGGGGGTACGGGGATCTTTTTAGGCGATTAGTTCGCTAGGTGAGGTTGGCCGCATGTGTTTGGCGAGAGCTTGTCGAATGGAAGTTTCATCCGGCAAGGCAGTCGCCTGCCAGCGAATCAGCGGGATACCAGCTGCTGCCGTGGCTCGTCCCTTCTTCGCATCAGCTTCAATGCGTGATACCTTCTCGTGCGATTTGTCGTCTAGTTCGATGATAGCGATCACCCCGAAAATAATGGGTCTGACCCCTTTTGTTCTATTCATAGTTTTTGAATGCCTAAGGTTTCGTTTGAGCTGCGGCTTGCCCTTGTGCGCAGCAGAAGGGTAAGCCGTTGGCCTCGATGCGATTGTTAGTGGCATTGCATGATTTCACGGTGAAGGATCGATAGATTAAATTTTTGTGCTACATAGGCCATGTCGTAAAGAAGCGACTGATAGGCTTCAGTTACAAGCTGCATGTGCATATCGCGCTGAGACTGTGACGGAATCCCAGATACGTTGAAGGTCAGGTTGTCATTGGAACCACCATACATCTGCATGATGTGGGAGTATCCTGCGTGGGTATAACCGGAGAAGGTCCTGTATACGTTTGTCAGAGTTTGCTTAATCCTCTCGTCCTGTTCGTTTCCGGTGAGAGACCTAACCATGGCATTGTGGATTTTCTTGGTCTGGACCGGCTCTTCATTGGCCGTTAGGTGACCATCAATTGTTTTGGAAAAAAACTCTCGCAAGAATTTCTGAACATTGCTCGATTGCATGGGATATTCCTCAAGGAGGAAATAGACCTCTGCACTGCAGTCGCCCACGCACCTATAAATAGCGCCCATATCAACAAACAATCCTTCTCGGCACAGCACATTGAGAGCATGTACGCCCTGGGCTGCTCGTATGATCTTCAGAATCACGACGACTTCAACTGTTTGGTGTGGATATTCGAATACGCCTTTCGATTCAACCCACTGAGGGTCTCCGATAGACTCGGTTCGCAGCCTCTCCACAAGTGACTTCAGTAGGTCTAGGTTCATCGTTTCTTGATGCCGCAACGTTGCAAATGGGGGGCGCAAGCCAGCAAGCGAAGCGCCGCCGGCGAGCGTTCATCTCGATTAGGGAGTAAGACGGCATCACCGTGAATTTACTGTGTGGTTGTCTTCCTAAGTTCGCGATGCCGACTACAGATGGCTCGCAGCGTGTATAGGTGTTTGTCGAGCTCTTCCCGTTCGACCTTCTCCTCGTTATGCCAGCTCTCAAGAAACGTGTTCAAAGGAGTATGGGAGAGAAAAAACCAGGTGACTAATAGACTGATTAGACCGGCAGTCCACAAAGACCATCCAGACAAACCACTAGAATCGCCGACCCAAAGGCGGATTGCGCCGCCAATAAGAAGAAAATAGAACGCCAGCACCAAGACATATGCAAATCTGTTTCGGAACGACAACCACCAAAACTGCGTGCGCAAGGGGCGAACCAGTGCCAAACATTCGGCACGCGTGCGCTCCAATCGCTCGCGATCCATTACGGCGACGCTAACGATGATTGGATCGAGATACTGCGTCATCTCTAATGCTGTCTAACTATGTATTATCTAGTTCCGTATAATATGCCAATTGCCTTGCGATGCAGGTAAGACCCGCGCATAGTCTGCCAGGATCGAGACTTAAGTCCAACTGATTTCTCCGCCGTTCTTCTCCGCATCGCACTGTCGCAGCCTCTTCCTTAATCTTGGAAAGGGCTCAACTTACCGGCGTTGTTCACCTAAGGTTGACGAGTGACGGATGACCGTGTCCTTCTTCATGAGAGACGCGTCGTGCTCCCGCTGTCCCCTCCGCCCGAATCCTTCCCCCGTCATCACCTCCGCGATGCTCTGCCCGTTCACGAAGACATCGGCGAGGGTTCGGCCATAGACGTCGTGGCCCTGGGGGACAATGCTGACCTCGCCCTCGTGCAAAAGCTGTTGGAGACGCAGGGTCGCTTCGAGGCCGCCCGGT
>CAZBNV010000151.1:0-3650 GCA_964493335.1 uncultured Nitrospira sp. | reverse complement strand
GCCCCGCCGGGCGAGAGGATCGGACGACGTAGCAGGTATTCATGAATAGTCCGGGTTAAGTTCCTAACGCGGTCATTTCATCGTTCAATCCCCATTCGGGTAACTCGCGCGGGATTCTTCCGATTCTTCCTACGTTTGATTGTGCCCGGAACGCCTCTCGGTCAGCGTCGGCTATTCTTCGACAGCGTACGCACCGGAACGCCCGGATCCACACATGGCCTCCAGCGTCCACCGTGTCAATATAGAGGTCGGCCACGAGATGACCTTGACAGGTGCAACAGGTGAGCGAGGCGTGGAGGTGGGCTGGAGATGGCGTCTCTGGAGCTCTGGAGTTCCCATCAGAGTGCGTCTGTGCCATGGGTACCCTCCTGAGCGTGAGTGTGACGACAATCTGCCAGTTCGTTCTGAGCGTTGAACCAAGCAAATAGAGTGCCTGCAACCTGGAGTTGGTGTAAGCGAGTGGTCAGGTGGTGGTGCGCGTCCGTGAGGTGAGGGTCAGAGGGTTGTGAACGTCAGGTCGGACGTATGGTCGTTCGCGAGCGGCAGCCGCGTCGGCGCCACCTATGCGGTGGATGAGCGAGGTAAGCCTGTCTTCTTGCTGCTGTAGGTTGCCGGCACCACAGCGGTCCATCTCAGGCCCGCGCGATTTCGGATCGAGTCAGTCAGGTCATCCCGCTGCCCGCCGGATGAACGCCTGCGGTACACAGCGGTGAAATTTTTGCCGTGAGACGGTCCTCGGTGTCCAATACTCACCAGGCATAGGCTTCCGGGGCCGCCCCTCCCGGGCCCGGGAAGATCTCGTCCAGCGCCTTGAGCCTGTCCGAGGGCAGTGTCAGTTCAAGACTCTGCATGGCGCTGGTCAACTGCTCCATCGTGCGAGGTCCGATGATGGGGGCAGTCACGACCGGTTGGTGCAACAGCCACGCGAGCGCCACCGCGGCCGGTGTGGCGCGCAGTGTTGTGCAGAGCCGTTCGTAGGCTTCGAGTTGTGTGCGATGGGTTTCGATATCCTTGCGGATATCCTCATCCGCTCGTCGACCGGCGGTGCTCGGGCTAAAGGCTCCGCCAAGAAGGCCGCGTCCCAAGGGGCTCCAAGGAATGAGGCCGATTCCATAGGCTTGGCAGGCCGGAATTACTTCCAGTTCGACCGTGCGTTCGAGGAGATTGTAGAGGCTCTGCTCGGCGATGAGTCCGAGAAAGTGGCGCGATTTGGCCAGTTCTTGCGCTTGGGCGATATGCCAGCCGGCGAAGTTACTGCTGCCGATGTAGAGCACCTTGCCCTCGCGGCAGAGTTGTTCCATGGCTTGCCAGAGTTCCTCCCAAGGACAGTCACGATCGATGTGATGCATTTGGTAGAGATCGATGTGGTCTGTCTGCAGGCGACGGAGGCTTGCTTCGCAGGCTCGCTTGATATGAACGGCCGACAAGCGTGACTGGTTGGGCCAGTCACCCATACGTCCATAGACCTTGGTGGCCAGCACGAGCTTGTCGCGTCGCCCGCCGCCCTGCGCCAGCCAGCGGCCGACGATCTGTTCGGTGACGCCTTCGCCGACCTTCCTGCCGTAGACGTTGGCGCTGTCGAAAAAGTTAATACCCAGCTCCAGCGCCTGATCCATGATGGCAAAGCTGTCGGGTTCGGAGGTATGCGGCCCGAAGTTCATCGTGCCGAGACAGAGGCGGCTGACACGAACTCCTGAACGGCCGAGGTGAACGTACTGCATGGGCGCCTCCTTCCGGTTGATGCGATAGGATACCGGCTCAAGGCGAGGAGTGACAACCGGGTACATGCGGGACCGCAGATCATGATGTGGATAGGACACGCGGCGTGCGACAACTCGCCAGCTTGCAAGAGGTGACTTTCTGCTGGCGGTTCAGGACGGTTTGGCTATAATGCCGATCGTATGACGACCACAAATCCTGCCGCGCCTGCGACACCTCTTGCGCCTCCTGATTCGTCGCGCATTGCGAAGACTGTGGCGAACCAGTTGCCGTTTCGTGGGGAGTTCGTCGGTCTGACCGCGCTCGCCGGAGATGCCTCCAATCGCCGATATTTTCGGATCACCTTGAAAGGCACGCCCTCGTCACTGATTCTCATGCAGCTCGCCGATCCGGAGGGCTTCAAGAAGTCGGAAGAAGCGGTCAGCGGAGCCTCTTCCCAGATTACGGAACTTCCCTTTACCAACGTCCTGACGCATCTGGGTCACACCGGGGTGACGGTGCCTCGGCTGCAGTATTACGATCGAGAAGGCGGCCTCCTGTATCTCGAAGATTTCGGCGATCTGACCTTGGCGGAAGCTTGTCGCCAGGCCGATCGCGCCAAGTTAGACGCTCTCTATCGTCAGGCGATCGATCAACTCGTGCTGTTGCAGGTGAAGGGAACGACGCCTCCCGAGCCGCGCTGCGTCGCTTTTCACCGACGTTTCGATGTGCCGCTCTTGATGTGGGAATTCGAACACTTTCTGGAATATGGCATTACGGCTCGCTTGGGCAAGCCGATGGCTCCGGCCGATGAGGCGGCGATTCGAGCGGAGTTCCAACGCATCGCCGAGCTGTTGGCGGGACAACCACAGGTGTTCGTCCATCGCGATTACCATTCACGCAATCTCATGGTGGATGGATCGCGGATCGGCATCATCGATTTTCAGGATGCCTTGATGGGACCGATCACGTATGATTTGGCGTCGCTGTTGAAGGATGCCTACATCGAGTTGGATGAGGCCATGGTGGATGGGTTGATCGATCACTTCCTCAACGGCCTCGTCGCTCATGGTCAGAGTTGGACCGATCGGGCCGCGTTTCGACGTCTGTTCGACCTCACCAGTATTCAGCGAAACCTCAAGGCCGCCGGCCGGTTTGTGTATATCGACCAGGTGAAACACAATCCCAAATTTCTTGCCGATATTCCTCGTGTGTTAGGCTACGTAAAACGCAACCTCTCGAAGTACCCCGAGCTGTCCACGCTCCGGCAGCGCTTGGCGCCCTACGTCGCTGAACTGCGATAACGCCGAGATAGAACAGCATCCTGCTATGAAGGCCATGATTCTCGCAGCGGGCTTCGGAACCCGGTTGAGGCCCCTGACCAACGCGACGCCTAAGCCGCTCCTCCCGGTCGCCGGCACCCCGATGATTGTCTGGAATCTGCTGCTCCTGAAGCGTCACGGTATTCGGGACGTCATGATCAATCTCCACCATTTGGGGGCGATGATCGAGGAGGCATTAGGCGACGGCGCCCACTTCGGAATGCGGATCACCTATTCGCACGAGCCCGTGATTCTAGGCACCGGGGGAGGGATCAAGCAGGTTGAAAGCTGGTTCGGCGGCGAGCCGGTGCTGGTGCTCAACGGCGACACCTTATTTGATTTGGACCTCACCTCGCTCATCGCCTTCCATCGAGAGCAGGAAGCGGCGGCGACGTTGGTGTTGCGTCAGGATCCGGAGGCGGCTCGTTGGGGGCTCGTCGAGGTGACCGATCAGGCCCAGGTCATGCGGATCACCGGCCGCGGTCGCTCCCTGTCACCGCCGACGACAGTGCGGATGTTCGCCGGTATCCATATTCTGCACCCGCGCCTCTTTCGTTCCCTGCCGGTCGGCAAGGAATCCTCCATCATCGATGCCTACGTGCAGGGCATTCCGGCGGCGTAACGGATCAG
>CAZBNV010000150.1:0-3963 GCA_964493335.1 uncultured Nitrospira sp. | reverse complement strand
CGCCCGCCGACATGGCGCGGGCGGCAACTCCGTCCCTGCCCCTCCGCGCGCCGCCGCCGTGGATCGATGAGGGCGCGCAGATTGTCGAATCCATCGGCCGTCACCAAGCCTGCCGCCACCAATTCCCACAGCCCGTCTTCCACCTCGGACGCCAACAGGCGAGTCACTTGCAGCATCTCGCTAAAAAAACTCGCCCCCCGCTCCTGCAACCCGCGGCGAACCGCTTGGGCCGATGCGCCGAGGCGGGCATTGATATCCGTGTGCTGCATGCCCTCGCCGGCGGCAGCCAGCAACGCCAGGGCATCCTCGCGCGCAAACACACTCACCGGCGCAACCCTGGTCGGCACGACCCGCCGTCCCGGCAGCGGACTCAACTCCTGCATCAGCCTGGGATGCGGCGTCAAACGACCCCACATCACCGCCCCGCTCAGACACAGCCGATCAAGCCACTCCGGTGCATACTTGGCCAACCGAATCCGGAAGATGTGGGGTTCCCACGCCGATGCGGCGGCTTCAAATCCTCCGAGTTGCTTGACCACTTCAAGCAGCCCGACCTCGCCATGCAGTCGCGCACCCGGCGAGGCATGTTGCCATTGAAAGAGGAACCGCATGAACTCCGCGGCGGAGACCGGCTCGATCTCCTTGCGCAGGCGACCGATCGTCAGGCGATGAATTCTGGCCAACAGGCGCCGGTGACACCATTCCGGCGAAGCGGCTTCGCCGACATGTTCTATTGACCCGTCAGGACGGAAGCGGCCACGCAGGACATGCCCCTGGGCTTCGAGCCTGAGAAACGTCGATTGGAGCTCTAGCTCAGAAAAATGCAAAGTCCGGGAGAGCTCTGCGGCCGTGGTTGGTCCGATGCATTCCATCCAGCCCAACACCACCCGATCGAACGCCTCTTCCCGTTCCAGGGATTCGGCCGGTAGCGCGGCGGAATGTGCTGGATCGATCCGGTCATCGGGAAACAACAACTGAACAAGATGATGAGATTCGGCAGGCGCCCAGCCCAGTTGGCTGTCGGCACGCCACACCGTGACCAGCCGGCCGGCGGCGGTCAGCACCGGCACCCACTGCTTCCACTCGGGCATGTGATCGCATGGTACCCACCCTAATGACAGAAGTGCGTCATGGAATTCATCGGCATCGCGCACGACCGGCCAGGATTCCTCGATGACCTGGTCGATCGCCGATTGGTCCAACGCGCCCATCCCGCCCGCCAATTCAGGCGGCAAGGAGCGACGCATTTCCACGGCCCGCGCCCGGCGCTCTTCCAACGGCGCATCGTCGAGATAGGCATAGGGATTGGCATTCAAAATTTCATGGCAGAACGCGGACGGCATGGGTGTATCGACGGCCACGCAGGCGATCGCACCGGTTTCGATTTTCTCCAACACCGTGATGAAGCCTTCGAGGTCCATGGCTTCGGTGAGACAATCCCGGATCGTCTCCTGCGCGAGGGGATGATCCGGTATCTGTCGTGCCGTCCGCTCTCCATGAAAATTGTCTTGGCAGGCGAGCGCATCCGGGAAGACGGCCGCCAGCAAATCTTCGGCCCGCATGCGCTGAATCTGCGGCGCCACTCGCTTGCCGCCGACAAACCGTAAGAGGGCCAAGGCTCGCGTGGCGTTCCACCGCCAGCGCGTCATGAACATCGGCGCCTGCAACACCGCCTGCGTCAGTACCTCTTGAACCGTCTTGGGGTTCAGGAACGCAAAGACCGTATCGAGCGGAAAACTGTGCCGCTCGCCCAAGGATAAGACAATGCCTTCGTCCGTCGCCGCCGCCTGTAACTCAAAATCGAAGGTCACGCAAAACCGTTTTCGAAGTGCCAGCCCCCAGGCCCGATTCACCCGGCCGCCGAACGGCGCATGGATGACCAGTTGCATCCCGCCGCTTTCATCGAAAAATCGCTCCGCCACGATGGTCTGTTGAGTCGGGACGGTGCCTAACACCGCCTTGCCCGCGAGCACATATTCCACGGCCTGCTGTGCCCCGCGCTGGTCGAGACTGCATTCCTGCCTCAGCCACTGCACCGGTGGAGCGTAGGGCGTCAGGGATGCTGGATCAGCAGCGAGACGACGATCGATGTCCGCCTTGAGGCGAGCGACTTCGGTGGACAAATCCGCTGTACGGGAGGGCCCTTCCCCGCGCCAAAACGGAATGGTCGGCGGAGCCCCCTGCGCATCTTCCACTCGCATCTTGCCGGTTTCGACCCCCCTGATCCGCCAGGAGGTGTTGCCGAGAAGAATGATGTCCCCGGCCAAACTCTCGACGGCAAAATCTTCATCCACCGACCCCACGACCGTCCCGTCCGGTTCCGCAATCACCACATAGTTCGCCGTGTCCGGAATGGCTCCACCGGAAGTGATGGCCGCCAATCGTGCCCCGCGACGGCCGCGAATGTGGTGATTGATGCGATCATGATGGAGATAGGCCCGGCCGCGACCGCGACTGGTGACAAACCCCTCCGCCAGCATCTTGAGGACGGCATCGAACGTCTCCCGAGTCAGATCACGATAGGGCATGGCCCTGCGGACAAGGTCGAACAGCTCTGCTTCATCCCACGGTTGGGTGGCGGCCGCGGCGACGATCTGTTGAGACAAGACATCCAGTGGGGCAGATGGCACTTGGATGCGATCCAATAGTCCGGCCCTGATCGACCGAATCAACGCGGCACATTCGATCAATTCATCCCGCGTGGTGGCGAAGAGCCTGCCTTTCGGAGTGGCATGAACCCAATGGCCTGCCCGGCCCATACGCTGGAGACAGGTCGCGATCGAGCGCGGCGATCCGATCTGGCAGGCGAGATCGACGGTCCCCACATCGATCCCGAGTTCCAGCGAGGCCGTGGCGACGACTACGCGCACAGACCCGTTTTTCAACCGGTCTTCCGCGGACAGACGGATCTGGCGCGACAGGCTGCCGTGGTGCGCGGCCACCACCCCTTCCCCCAAATGCCGCAGCCGCTCTTCCAAGTAATGCGACACCCGCTCCGCCAATCGACGCGTATTCACAAACACCAGGGTGGATCGGTGGGACTCGACCAGCTCGGCAAGGCGGTCGTACACATCGCTCCAGATGGCATTGGTGGCCACGGCTCCGAGTTCGTCCTTCGGCACCTCGACGGCCAGATCCATGTCGCGGCGATGTCCGACATCGATCACTTGCGGCAAGGCGCGCTGACCCACGAGGAATTCCGCCACGGTCTCGATGGGCCGCTGGGTGGCAGATAGTCCGACCCGTTGCACGATACCGCCGGTGAGGGCCGCCATTCGTTCCAGCGACAAAGCCAGATGCGCCCCGCGCTTATTCGGAGCGACGGCATGAATTTCATCCACGATGACCGTGCGCACCGTCTTCAACATGGCGCGGCTTTTTTCCGCTGTCAGCAGGATAAATAGCGACTCTGGTGTCGTGATGAGAATATGAGGTGGACGCCGAAGCATCTGCTGCCGTTCGGTCATGGGCGTATCGCCCGTACGGACGACGACCCGCAGCTCGGGCAACAACAGGCCGGCCGCCAGGGTAGCCTGGCCGATCTCGGTGAGCGGCTGTTGCAGGTTTTTCTGAACGTCGTTGCTGAGGGCTTTCAGCGGCGAGACGTAAAGTACCTGGGTCTCATCCCGCAGATCACAATCCACAGCCTGCTGGAACAGCCGGTCGATACAGGAGAGAAAGGCGGCTAAGGTCTTGCCCGAACCGGTTGGGGCAGCGATCAGTACATCACGCCCAGATTGAATGGCGGGCCATGCCTGCATCTGGACATCGGTCGCACAGGCGAACCGAGTGGTAAACCATTCGGCGATGATGGGATGGAACGGCAGGGTGGACATCACGGAGTGATCGTAGCATACGAGGAGAACACAAAGAATGTGCGCCCCCAAGTACGGCTCGCCAGGAACTCACTCAGCTTGATCGACGTCCCGAGAAATTGGTCAAGTCACTAACTCCCGTAGCTCT
>CAZBNV010000149.1:0-4062 GCA_964493335.1 uncultured Nitrospira sp. | reverse complement strand
GCAAAGATCCGGCATTGTACGCGATGCTGCGAGACATGTTTCACCAAGACCCCCGGGTACTGCTCCCGTCTCTGCCGACGCGTCGCCACGGTGTCGGTCGCAATGCCTCCTGTCCCTGCGGTAGCGGCAAGAAGTACAAACACTGCTGTCTTCTGAAAACCGGCGCCGCGGCCGAATGACGCAGGAGGACTCGGGGCGTATGGTTTGTCGCTGATGGCAGGAACGCGTGCAGCGCCGTTTGCGAAGGCCTCTTGTGAAATACGAGAGATGTGTGATGGCCAGCGACCGGCGAGGTCGCTGCCGACTCACGTGGGAATGTCGGTCGTGCCGTCGTAGGAGGCCCGCGACTGGTGGGAGATTTTCAACACGTCCCCGTCCCTCACGAGGGAATCGAGCGACCCGATTTTTCGATTCACGGTGACCAGCAATTCGCCGCGTACCACGAACGGTGCCAGGGCATCGAGCAGATCCGCATTGCCCTCGATCAGTGTTTTGATGGCCGTCGGTCCCTCCACATCGAGATCCAATTCAGTTTCCTGCACGCGCTCCTGTAACGTAACTCCCAAGATCAGCACTTTAACCATTGTGTCTCCGTTCTCCTTTTTTTCCTATCCAGCATGTCTCGAACTGTTAAAGCGAGGGTCTTGGGTTCGAATCCCAGCCGACTTACCATCTGAACTTAAATACTTACGAGACATTCAGATCTCGAAAATCTTCAAAAACAGCCCCTTGTGCTAGATTTGTGTTAACCCGCTCCGCTTGGCACTCATCCAACACGTTCACACCCTCTCTCAAGCTCTCCGGCGAATGATGCGCATAGCGTTGCGTCATCGTGCTCGTCTTGTGCCCGAGAAGCCGTTGCACCTTGTACAAATTCGACCCCGCTGGACGAGCCTGGTGGCGAACGTGTGCCGCATATCGTGAAAACGAAAGTCTTGAATGCCGGCCCGATTGCGAGCCTCACAGAACTCTCGCACCAAATACCGTACCTGAAGCTCATTGTTGAGCGGCGTCTTGAAGACCGAGCCGCGTGTACTTTCTGAAGTCGATTGTTTGGCCGCTAGCAGATCGAACACCTTGGTGTTCAACGGAATGGTCCGGCGTGTGCCGTTTTTGCTTTTCATCACGATCAGCGTGCCGCGCGCAAAATCCACGTCCTGCCACTGCAAGTTCAGGATCTCGCCTTGCCGCATGCCCGTATTGAGTGCAAAGACCATAATCTCTCTGAGCCAAGGAGACGACGCGGCCATGAGCCGTTCCTCTTCCTCGGCCGTCAGCCAACGATCGACTTCATTGCGGACCTGTTCCATGGAAACCCGGTGCATGGGATTCTCACGGCACCATTCCCACTCGCGCATCGCAACGTTGAACGCATGTCGCACGAGTTGGAGTTCCCTATTGATGGTCGCCGGAGCCGCTCGTTCAATTCGCCGCTGAGTTTTATACCCACCCATGAGTTTGGGCGTGATGGCTGCCAACACTTTATCCTTATAGAGGGGCAGAAGATGAGCGTTCTGATGACAAAAGAAGCTTGTGAAGAAGGCCGACATAGTCAAGCGCCGGAAGCCAATCCCTAGAGACGCACGCGCCCAAAACCACTTCTTTGGATCTGACTTCAGAAGTGAGGATGCTCCTGAGTAATAAGAGGGGCATCCTCCGTGGATGCGACCGGGTGATGCTTGTGGGGATCTGGGCGTTATTGGCCGAATGGTGTACCGACTTTTATCGTGCCAGGCAAGATGAGTTTCCCTCCGGCCAGAGCTGTTTCCACCCGGACGTTGTAATTGATGACGGCCGCTTTTGGGAAACATAAGGACGCGGTTTGGTTCGGACTCAGAACCGCCGTTTCCCTTAACGACCCCAGCCAGTTCCTGAACCCACGCTCACAGGCCAAATCTTCTGACTTGAGATTGGGAATATCCACCGTCACCTCGTTTTTCCTCAGATTAACCCAGCGGACTTCATCGCCGGGCTGCACCAGCAGACTCTCTGCGGATAGGACGTCCCTAATCTCTACATCACGGATTCCCGCGGTTCTGGTGGTTTGGGGGGTACTGCATCCCGACGCTACCAATGTGATGCCGACCGCCACGAAACCGAATTGTAAGAATTTCCGAAAATCCATAGACTCCCCCTGTAATTTACTTGTTATCTGTGCCGCCGTGTGTTTGAAATTCTAGATTACCCTCAGCATCTGCATCGGTTGCAAAACACACTCCAGAGCAAGGTAACATAAGTATTTGTAACACAACGCATTCGTTCAAACTAGCTTTTAAATTCTGTCGATGATACAGCACACCTGCAGCTTTTTGCGCACACATTTACTGGCCATAAACCGCACTCGGGTGGTCTTCACATTCACCCATGGGCATGGGTGATCACCAACTGTTAGAATTCAAAACTTCTTCACCGGGGCTTCACGGGGCGTCGCGGCAATTGGGAACTACCTCGCTCGGCTCATCACAGAGTTGGCGAGAATAGGTCTGGAATCACCTCTCTGAGAGTGGCGCGGTCGTCGAGACAGCTGCCGCCATGCGCCGCACCTGAATTGTCGATGCACTTGAACGCGCTAGCAGATGGCGATGCACGCGCGAAGGAGAACAGGTAAATGATGGTAGAAGGTCTCGTGATCATGTTGTGCCTGGCGCTGAATGCCTTGCTGGCCGGCGCCGAAATGGCATTCGTCCTTGTTAGCCGTCCACTGCTTCGCGAACGCGCTCGGCAGGGAGATACAAGGGCTGCCCTCCTGCTGGGATTTCGAGAGAAACCCGAGCGTACCCTCTCCGTAATTCAGATCGGCATTACACTTGTCGCAGCGGTGGCCGCCGCTGTGGGCGGGGCCGGAGCAGAAGAACAACTCAGCCCGAGCTTGGAGAGGGTACTCGGTGTGAGCGAGGCTACGGCGGACACCCTGGCAATCAGTCTCGTGGTCATTCCACTAACGTATTTAACCGTCGTCCTCGGAGAATTGGTGCCTAAGTCACTCGCTCTTCGCCATTCCTTGCCGTTCGCCTTACGGATTGCCCCATGGTTATCGCTCTTCCACAAGGTGTTTGGACCTATCGTGACGCTTCTGGAGCGGTCCACCCATCGGGTTCTCACCATCCTGACATTCTGGGGTAGAAGGAAACGCCTCACCCCCCACTCGCAACAGGTATCACCCGAGCCTTCAGAGGGAGAAAAGGGGGCGAGCACGCTCTCACTCGATGCACTCACGTCGCAGCACCGACAGTCCGTGCTGAATCTGATGGCATTAGAGCAAAGAACCGTCAACGACATACTCCTTCCTTGGCAAAACGTGGTGACCATAGACCGAACGCTTTCAGCCGAGGCGGTGGAAGCGGTGGTTATCGCGTCGGGCCACACTCGTCTCCCCGTGGTCACGGAAAAGGAGATCTTGGGCATTTTAAACACGAAGGAATTCAGAGCCCTGCGTGCGTCTAACCGAGAAGATTGGGTATCGCTCGTGCGGTCTCCCATACGCCTACAGACCACAGCCGCATTATTGACGAGCCTACGACTCCTCCAGGCGCACCGCATGCACATGGGGATTGTGTATTCAGGCGAACGCCTCATCGGAATTGTCACCCTTGAAGACATCATCGAGGAGGTGATCGGCGATATCTATGATGAGGACGACGATGGCACACTTAAGCGTCTGTTGAGTACCCAGCCTCGAACGCTGAGTGCCGGGCATCTACCCGGCATCCAGGGGTGATGAATCCAGCAGTCAAACATGTTTGCCCGCAACACCTACAAGCAATGCGCGAATGCTGTCTCTCTCAGGCGGTGATGGTCCGATTTTGTGAGTAGCTAAGCGGCGGGGTCGGCCGGGACGCGGCTGATAGTTTTATAAAGCTCGTCTCCCACATCCTCCTTTCTGAGGTAAGTCGTTGCTCCGGCCTGACCCATCGCCCGCCATACGGATACCGCCTCGTTGACGGATAGCCCAATGATGGTCACGGCGGGCTGCTCTTGTTTATTCAATCTCGTGGCCTGCCCCCCCCCGTGAAACCCTGTCTCGTCAGCTCTGCGCCCGTGCGTGACAGTGCAGGCAGTCTT
>CAZBNV010000148.1:0-4109 GCA_964493335.1 uncultured Nitrospira sp. | reverse complement strand
GGAGGACCTTGAGATCCGGCATGTCCGCCGTCGGTTTGGTGCCGCCAAATACGTCCGCGGCCCGCGCCAGCAATGGCTGCTTCCATTCGGTGATCTGCGTGGGATGGACACTAAATTGCTCGGCCAACTCGGCCAGCGTTTTGTCGCCTTTGACCGCTGCCAAGGCCACCTGGGCCTTGAAGGTGGCCCCGTGATTGCGTCTCGTTCTCTTCATCGCCTCGCTCCTCTCGTTTGCCACCCCCTGGTGGCTGCGGTGAAGCCAGGCTACCACTTAGCACACTGTCCGAATTTCCGGGGCCCTCTCTGTCTGCTGCGGCTGAGAAACACCAAAGCGGCCATAAGCAGGAGTCCGGGGTAGTAACAGAACAAGCCGGTGCGCTGGTGATCAAAACCGAGGGGGGTACAACCTACCAGCCCAACGAAAACCAGGAACAGCGACACGGCCATGCCCCCTTCAAGGCAGGAAAAGAAGGCGCCCATCGGTTTGTGACCGGAAAACTTGTGCATGTCGGGCTGATGAAAGAGCAAATCAAACTACAAACGGCTCAAGGCGAGCAAGTATTCCCATTACTTCATCAAGAAACCAAGACCAAAGCGCTAGAAGAGGGCGCGAACGTCACGGTGGAATTGAATGAGGCCGGCACAGTGATTGACCTTCATCGAGCCGACGAAAGCACTAAACGGAAAAAATAGTCTTGCTGGGTGGGTCCTGAGGTGGAAAGCCTGACCCCGCCTGCCGGATGATGGCGGCGGGGTTGAAACACAGCGACTCTGATGGCATATTCGAGACTTTTATGCCGATCGCTTTGAACACATCGAGGGTCTTGCCTATCAAGTAAGTCGTATCCCGCACTTGTGCACAGGTGCCCCCATCCATCCAAACTACCTCAAGCGAAGCTAACCGGCTGCTGATTCAAGAAAATAGAGGCCTTATTAGAAATAACCCGTGCAAGCTACTCCAAAAATGAACACGGTATGTGGTTCACAATTTTTGGGGATAAGTCTGTTGATAAGTCTCATCCGAGGCCCCAGGCAGTGCTAGGTACGCACTGCCTACCAAGCTGCCTATTTGTTAGGCATTGAATGGGGTGAGTTAATCGACACCATATCTTGTGGCTTGACTCTTCTCTGTTTCTATAGGAGTTCCACCTACTCTTACGCCTGTGGCCACTCGTCCTATTACCTACTACGTAATAAGCTATCAGGAAAACTCTGAATTTCCCTCTGAAGTTATGCACAGATGTGTGATCAGAAGCCACAAACGAAGAAGCGGCCCAACATGCTGTTATGCCTGGCCTGATGGGACGCAATTCTAGAATGTGTGGTTGAAAAAAGCAGATGAACTTCAGAGGGAAGTCTGACCTTCCTCAGCTCTTAACGTCCAAGATCTGGACTTACACGGCTCTCGGGTGGAACCACTTCCTTCAACAAATCGGTTACCGCCCTCAACACAGTCGTCATGACGAAGGGTTTCCGTATGACCCTCGCTGCACCTAATGCACGTGCTTTATTTAGATAGTCCATGGTGCCCGATGCACCAGACATCGCGAGAATTTTTACATGGGGGTGAGTCCGCCGCAAAGCCTCGATCAGCTCCAGGCCATCGCGCTCCGGCATGTAGATATCCGTGATGACGAGATCGCAGGGTTCCTTTCGGAAGGCTCGGATCCCATCGCGACCATTCCTCATTTCGCGAACACCGTGTCCCGCGGTCTCAAGGCCGACTCGAAGGACTTCACGGAGAGCCGCATTGTCATCAATGACGAGAATGGACGCCATGTCGGCCTTTCATCTGTGGCCTGCTGGTCTCCCTAATCATGACCCCACCCAAAAAAATCGTAACACCTGCCTGTGAAGTCCGCTAGAGCCATTGGGCTCTAGCGCTTCAGAGCAGCAGGTCTACATTTCTCCGTGGGTGTCGGATTTCTGCGCGGCAGGAAATGCAGATGTGGTGTTTCTGAAATGACAAGGGCCCGTCGCGCGAATGGCTCCGGGCCCTCCATGGTTCCATCCTTGTCGAATCGCCTACCCTACTGCCGTCCCCAGACACACGATCCGTTCACTCCAATTCTGTTGAGGGACCCGTTTCTCGACTACACCCACCAGCCAGCGGAGTCGGGCCTGATCAGCCTCAGACATACGGATAAATTCAATTCCCGCCTTCCAGCCATTCACCCAACGCACAGCAGCCAGCTTCACCTGGACAGGGCTTTGACTCGAAGCGAACGAAAGCCGCATCTCCAGGTACTGGCCCACCTTCAGTTTCACGCCGGTCTTCAGCAGACAGCCCGGCACCGACAGGTCCACCAGGTGGCCATGTCCCATGATCCCCTCGCATGACAAGATGCACGTGCATTGCACAGGTTTTCGTTCGGTATATCGCGCTTTCACAATGCCTCCTGATTAGGTGAATGTCATGCGCTGCCAGGACTCAAGCCTATCTCAGGTCAGGTAGTCCGGCATTCCACGGGGTGGGTACGTCAAAAGGTGGGGGCGTTTGGCCTTTGAACCGCGGAAGGAGGAGACAACCGGGAGCAGTAATGTGTCCCATAGGACCTCTCTCCCGAATTGGCTGACGCGAACGGGTTTTTTTACGTGCGGCGGCGTGCTTCGCGAAGGGTCCTGATGAAATATCGAGCCATTCGCGAACACAGCCGCCGCTATCCCATCCGACTGATGTGCCGTGCGCTCGTCGTGTCGCCGGCGGTACTACGCCTGGAGCACACGCCACGAGAGTGCGCGATGTGCGGCGAACCGTGTCCTCCTGGCTGACATCCGCGTGATCCACCGGGAGCGGCGTGAGACCTACGGCAGTCCCAGCATCTGGCAGGCCCTCATGCCATGCGGGCATCGGATCGGCCAGCGGCGCGTGGCCCGCTTGATGCGCACCGATGGCCTCCGGGCCAACACTGTGAGGACGTGGCGGGCGGCGACCCAGTCGAATCACCGGGGGCCCGTGGCGGCGAACCGGCTCAATCGCCAGTTCACCCTCACACGGCCCAACCGGGTCTGGGCCGGAGGATCACCTACGTCTGGACCATGGAAGGGTGGCGCTATTTGGCCGTGGTCCTCGACCTTTATGCGCGCGCCGTGGTGGGCTGGGCAATGGACACCCGGCTCACGGTCGAGCTTACACAGCAGGCGCAGACGATGGCGATCCACCATCGCGCCCCCAGGCGAGGCTGCTGCCCCACTCGAATCGGGGGGCCAGTATGCCGCCACGCTGTGGCGTAACCAGCTGTCCACGGAATTGGGGGAAGAACCATTGCCCTAGGATCAACGATTAGCTCCAATGCTAACACCCTACGAGTTGGCACTTTGAGGCGCTTCCTTGAATCGTTCCGCCAAGCTTTTGGCATAGAACTCGACAATCTTTCGCTCTTCCGAGGTCAACGGGGATGTTAGGAGGATCGGTGAGAGGAGCGTTTCAGCGGCCAACATGAAAGCTGTAAGCTCTTTCCTATAGATCCTCTCCATCGGCTGCACCTCCGATTCGTTGGCAAATGGATAGTGTGTGGATGGGTGGTAGCGTAGTTTCCAAATCTTTTGAAGTCCATGGCCTATATGTGCCAATTTTTAGTTAGGATCCTGGTTGGAGACCAAAGAAATTAATCTTGGTCAGTCGACACAGTGGCTTTTGATGGTCGAAAGACAGGAGCATAACTTAGCCATCGCTAAACCGCGTGAGGGCAAGGTGATGAAAGAGGAGAATTGCCAAGCCCGTTGGTGAGGTTGGTGCGGGAGGCGGGACTTGAACCCGCACACCTTTGACAGTACAGGATTTTAAGTCCTGGGCGTCTGCCGATTCCGCCACTCCCGCCTCTTGCCAAATTCGGCAACGGTTCGCACAGTCAAGGACAGCCATGAGTAATAGGTAGGCTACTGGGGCGCGAGGGTACCAGCGGGTCTAGTGAGTGTCAATGGTCTACGCTGAAAGAAGCGGCGCAGGTTGATGTGCCACGGTCGGAAAGATGAACGTCACAAGAGGAACTTCCCGTTGAAGGTTGAGGCAGAAGCCTGAGAGCCTGTGCTAAGCCGTGATGGGAGGCTTCAAGTGTGAAAGCTAGAACTTAATCTGACAGTCCGGTAGAGTCCTCGCCTTCACGGAA
>CAZBNV010000147.1:0-4347 GCA_964493335.1 uncultured Nitrospira sp. | reverse complement strand
TGATCTTGCAGCGCGGATCGCCGGCGCCGGAGATGTAGTATTTCTCGCCGTTGATCACCCACTCGTCGCCGACCAGCTTGGCGCTCGTCGAGACGTTCTTTGCATCCGACGAAGCGACGTTCGGCTCGGTCATCACATAGGCGGAGCGGATTTCACCGTTGAGCAGCGGCTTCAGCCACTTCTCCTTCTGCTCCTTGGTGCCGACACGCTCGAGCACTTCCATGTTGCCGGTGTCGGGCGCGGCGCAGTTCATGGTCTCCGATGCCATCGGGCTTTTGCCGAGCTCCGCTGCGATGTAGGCGTAGTCGAGGTTCTTCAGACCCTCGCCGGTCTCGGCATCCGGCAGGAAGAAGTTCCACAATCCTTCCGACTTGGCCTTGTCCTTGGCCTTCTGCAGCACCTCGAGCTGGCCGGGCGCAAAACTCCAGCGGTCGGTCTTGTCCTTGCCGAGGCGGATGAATTCGGCCGCCATCGGATCGACGGTCTGCTTGATGAAGTTGCGGACATGGTCGTACAGCGGCTGGACGCCTTCGGACATGCGTAGATCATGCAGTTCGTCGCCGGGGTTCAAGCCGTAGGTCGTGCGGCGGACCGGTATGGCGATGTTCATGTTTCAACTCCCTGTATCTTTGTTGGGATTGGGCAATTGCCGGGATTGGTGTGGGCGCGTCGGGCCTTGCGTGCCAGCGTACGCACCAACGTTGCGATGCTCGAGCCAATGTTACGAGAGACCGCGCGGGCGCACAAGCAGACGCAATCAACCGCGCCATCACGGCACGTGATGTTCCCCATAAATCCCGGTGATGCCGTCGCAGCGCACAGACCGACAGACCGGGGGGCGGCAAGCGGCCGACGCAGCCGCTCGTCCGCACCCCGTCAGTGACACTTACCTGCCCTTGAAACTGCCCTTCCGCTTGCCGAGGAATGCGGCCACCGCTTCCTTGTGGTCTTCGGTCAGCATGGCCGTTACCTGGTTCTCGGCCTCGACGTCGAGCGAGTCGGCGAAGGTCGCAGCTTCCGCATGCAACAAATTCTGCTTGATCAGGCTGAACGACATGCCGGGACCTTCGGCGTAGCGCGTGGCGATGCGACGCGCTTCGTCCATCAATGCCGCATCGTCGACCACATAGTTGACCAGCCCGATCTCAAGAGCGCGGGCGGCGTCGATCAGCTCCGCCGTCAGCAGCATCTGCCGCGCCATCGACGGGCCGACCGTGCGGGTCAGGCACCAGGATACGCCCCAGTCGCCGGCGAGACCGACATTGGCAAAAGCCGCGCCAAAGCGGGCACTGCGTCCCGCGATCCGCAGGTCGCAAACGCTGGCGATCCCGAGCCCCGCGCCGGTCGCCGGGCCGTTGATCGCCGAGATGAAAACCTTGGAGCTGTTGCGCATGGCAAGCGGAATGCGGTGCGAACGCTTCATGTGTTCGAGCCGTTCCTCGCGGTTCGGCGTCTTGCGTTCGGCCATGTTCTTGACGTCGCCACCGGCGCAAAAGCCGCGTCCGGCACCGGTGACGATCACGGCGCCGATATCCGGATCCTTGTCGATGCGCATGACAGCCTCGTAGAGCAGGTCGCTCATCTCGGCAGACAGGGCGTTCAGCCGCTCCGGCCGGTTCATCGTCAGCGTGACGATGCGCCCGCTCTTGCTCTCGAGCAGCGGCGCGGCGGTTGAAGCTGATGCAGAGATTGAAGCTGCGGTCGCAGTTGAAGTTGTCATGGCGATCCCTCCTGAATTGCTTGGGTTGTTTGAGTGTGTTCTATGCTGTTTTGCTGTGCACTTCATCCACCAGCCGCGCGGCATCTGCCATGCTCGGCGCCGCGCAGGCCGCCAGATATTCCTGACGCAGACGCCCGACCAGTTGCTTGACGGTCGGGATATCATGGATGACGTCGATGCCCTGCCCTGCGCTCCAGATATCCCGCCAGGGCTTCAGATGTTCCGGCAGATTGTCGTATCGCTTGCCGCCGCCCTGCGGCTCAGGCATCGCAGCGAGGTCGAGCCCGACGCGCTGCAGCGAAGCCACGAGCCAGTTTGCCGGAACGCCCGCGACCTTGCCGGTATAGGCGAGGTCCGCCGACGTCTGGCTGACGAGCATGTCCTTGTACTCCTGCGGGGCCGTGGACTCGACGGTGGCGATGAAACGCGTCCCCATATACGCAAGATCGGCGCCCAGGATCTCGCTCGCGCGAACCGTCGCGCCGTCGGAGATCGCGCCGGCCAAGATAATGGTGCCGCCAAAAATCGACCGGACCGCGCGTATCAGCGCCAGATGGCTGATGGTGCCTGAATGGCCGCCACCGCCGGCGCCGATGCACGTCAATCCGTCGACCTGCGCCTTGATCGCCTTCTCGGCGAAGCGGATGTTGGTGATGTCGTGAAACACCTTCATGCCGGCATCGTGCGCCCGCGCGGTGATCGCCGTCGGATCGCCGCCGACGGTGATCAGGTACTCCACGCTCGCGCGCCGGCAGAGATCGAAGTACTTCGCAATCTGCTCCTGCGGAAACCTTGCGCCGAAGTTCACCGCAAGCGGACCGACCCTCGCACCCGTGGCCGCATGCCGGTCAAGGCTGGCGCGAATATCGGTGAGCCAGCTTTCCAGTTCCTCGTAGCCGCGGCTATTCTGTACCGGCAGGCCGGCCATGATGCCGGCCTTGCAGGCCTCCCTGACAAGGTCCGGCCCGCTGACCAGGAACATCGGCGCGCAGATAATGGGCAGGCTGACCGAACCGCGGATCCGTTCGTCGAGTGCCATCGCTATCGCCCGAGCACGCGGCGGGCGATCGACTGGCGATGGACCTCGCTCGGACCTTCATACATCCGCATGACCCGCGCCTTTTGCCACAGCGCATTGAGCGGCAGTTCCACGGTCATCCCTAGCGCGCCGAGCGTCTGCATCGCGTGATCGCAGGCGTCATAGGCCATCTCGGTGGCGAACACCTTGATCATCGAGGCCTCATGCCGCGTATCCTCGCCGCGGTCGATCTTCTCGGCCGCGTCATGCACCATCAGCCGGCAGGCATGGATGCGGGTCGAGATATCAGCGATCCACCACTGGATCGCCTGACGGTCTGCAAGCCGGACCCCGAATGTTTCGCGCTGTTTGGCATGCTCGCACATCATCTCGAGCGCGCGCCGCGCGATGCCGAGCGCCGTCGAGCCCATCTCCAGCCGGCGCGTCAGAAGCCGCAGCTGCATCGGGGCATAGCCCTGCCCGACCACGCCCAGCACGGAGTCCTCCGGGATGCGGCAATCGTCGAACACGATCTCATAGGTGCGCGAGCCGCCAACCATCGGGATTTCGCGCTCGATGATGAAGCCCGGCGTGCCCTTCTCGACGATGAACGAGGTGATGCCGCCGCGACGCTGGCCATCGCCGACCCGCGCCATGACGATAATGAAGTCCGCATTCTTGGCGTTGGAGATCCAGATCTTGCGGCCGTTGATCACCCACTGGCCGCTTTCCAGCACCGCCCTGGTCTTCATGCCGGCCGGATCGCCGCCCGCGCCCGGCTCGGAAATGGCGATCGCCGAGACCATCTTCCCTTCGATATAGGGCTTGAGGTAGCGCTGCTTCTGCGCCGGGGTGCCGACCGCATCCAGCATGCGCAGATTCGGCGAATCCGGCGGCAGGGTGAAGTTCACGCAGGAGCGGGCCATCTCCTCTTTGACGGCGGCGATGGTCACCGCCGGCAGATCCTGTCCGCCGAGCTCGACCGGTGCATCCAGCCCCCACAGGCCAAGGTCCTTCGACACCTTGCGCAAGCGTTCGCTCTGCGCCGCGGTGAGGCCGTAGCCCTCGCCACCCTGGATTCTCGCCTTGAGCACATCGTTCTCGATCGGGATCATCTCGCGGTCGACGAACTTCGCGACCGTCTCCTGGATCATCCTCGTGTCGTCGTCCAATTTCATTTGGCTTCTCCTTCCGCCTGCATATACCGGCGGGGGTGGTGGTGAACCAGACCGGCGGAAGGATGACGTGATATGCACGGGCGTACAAGCTGTTGGCGCCCGCGCCGGCCGCTCTGCCGCGGTGCATCATGTCAAGGCGCAATATCCGCACCGCCCCTTGCGGCATAACCATTCACTTGTGCGCGCGATCGGTCGATAATGGTCCCGCAACGCCTGCACCGAAGCCGCGCCCGGGCGGCGGGCTGCGCCAAGGGGATGACGCCATGAACTTCGACGATACACCGCAGGAAGCCGAGTTTCGCGCAACCGTTCGGGCCTGGATCAATCAGAACGCCCCGAAAGAGCTCGCGGAACGCCTGTCGCAATCGAGCTCGCGCAAGGGGCTCAAGGGCGCTGAACTGCTGAAAAGCGCAAAGGCCTGGCAGAAGAAG
>CAZBNV010000146.1:0-4475 GCA_964493335.1 uncultured Nitrospira sp. | reverse complement strand
CGCTCGTTGCGCTTGTCGCGCTCGGCCTGGGCCGGCGCATCGGGATTGATCGACGTCTGCGTCGTCCGCAAGAGGTCGCCGCGGGTGCCGCGCGATGATTCGCCGCGAGCAGCCGCCCGACCGCGCTGCGCCGCTTCCTGCTCCACTTTCCGGATCGCCTCTTCCAGCGTCAGCCGCTCGCGGGTGATGTCGCTTTCGCTCAAAGGCGGCTGTACGCCACGCAACTGTGCGATCAGGGCAGAGCGCGCACGATCGTACAGTCCCCGGCGCTGCTCGCCGGTGGCGCTTGGGTCGAGCCCTGCAATCGCACGGGCAATCAGCGGGTAGTAATCAGCCATTCCGCTCCAGTGTAGCGAATTTCTTCACCTTACGCCTCAAACGGGTTCTGTACGAGAATAGTATCCTCGCGTTCCGGGCTGGTGGAAAGCAGTGCGATCGGGCAACCAACCAATTCCTCCACTCTTCGGACATATTTTATCGCCTGTGCCGGCAAATCCGCCCAGGAGCGTGCGTTCGCGGTCGGCTCCTTCCAGCCTTCGATGGTCTCATAGACCGGTTCCACCCGGGACTGCGCGCCCTCGCCCGCCGGCAGATGATCGATCTCCTTGCCGTCTAGCTTGTAAGCGACGCAGACATCGATCGAATCAAAGCCGTCGAGAATATCGAGCTTGGTCAGCGCCAGGCCGTTGATGCCGGAGGTTCGCGCAGTCTGGCGCACCAGCACACTGTCGAACCAGCCGCAGCGACGCTTGCGGCCGGTGTTGGTGCCGAACTCGCGGCCGCGCTCGCCGATCAGGTTGCCGATCGCGTTGTCCTGCTCCGTCGGGAACGGGCCGAGGCCGACGCGCGTGGTGTAGGCCTTGCAGATGCCGAGCACATAGCCGACCGAGCCCGGGCCGACGCCCGAACCGGTCGCCGCCTGCGCCGCCACCGTGTTGGACGAGGTGACATAGGGATAGGTGCCGTGATCCACGTCGAGGAGCGCGCCCTGCGCGCCTTCGAACAGGATGCGCTTGCCTTCGCGCCGCTTGGTATCGAGCAGACTCCACACCGTTTCGGCATAGGGCAGCACCTTCGGCGCAAGCGCAACGAGGTCGTTGTAAATCGCCACGCCGTCGATCTCGGGAAGGTTCATGCCGCGGCGGAGCGCGTTGTGATGCGTCAGCAGCCGGTCGATCTTGCGCGGCAGGCTGTCGAGGTCGGCCAGATCCATCAGCCGAATTGCGCGGCGGCCGACCTTGTCCTCGTAGGCCGGACCGATGCCGCGTCGCGTCGTGCCGATCGCGGTTCCCGTATTGGACGACTCGCGCTGCGAATCGAGTTCACGATGCAGTTCGAGGATCAGCGTGACGTTTTCGGCAACCCGCAGATTCTCCGGCGACACCGCAACGCCCTGCGACCGGAGCCGCCCGACTTCGTCGAGAAAAGCCTGTGCGTCGAACACGACGCCATTGCCGATCACCGACAGCTTGGACGGACGTAGCACGCCTGACGGAAGCAGCGCCAGTTTGTAGGTGTTGCCGTCGATGACGAGCGTGTGGCCTGCGTTATGACCGCCCTGGAAACGGACGACGATATCCGCCTGCTCCGACAGCCAGTCGACAATCTTGCCTTTTCCCTCGTCGCCCCATTGGGCGCCGACGACCACCACGTTCGCCATGTTTTAAGACAGTCCCTCAAGGCCTGTAGTTCGCAGGAGTGACACCGCCCGGCGGCGGGAACTTCTCCCAGCAAGGCTTTGGCTCCCGGATAAAGGATGACGCCTTCCTGCGCAAGTTAAACGGGCGTCATTTGCGCCGTTTTTGAAGGCCTCAAACCATTGATTCGCACCGCAAATCTTAACGCGGGACGGGCAGCGGCAGCGGCTTTCGGATCGGACGGAGGCATCGCTCCTCGCGACACGAACCGCCTTCGCGCACGCTACCAGGTCTCGCCGAATGGCCTGATCTCGACCAGGAACGACCATGCGGAGCGATCCTGGTGCGCGACGTGGAAGCATTCGTCGGCGATCGCTGCGGGCTTGATATAGAAATCGTCCGGCCGGGCTGGAAAGCGCTCGCGCTGGCGCGGCGAATCGATCACCGCGTCGATCACCAGATAGGCGACATGCACCCCCTTCGGGCCGAGATCGCGCGCCATGGCCTCGGCGAGGATGCGCTGCGCCGCCTTGGTCGGGGCAAAGCCCGCGAAGTTTGCACGCCCGCGCAACGCCGAGGTGTTGCCAGTGACAATCATCGTGCCCTGCCCGCGCGCGGCCATGGCCGGCGCCAGCCGCTGCGCGAGATAGAGCAGCCCCATCGTGTTGACCTGAAAGTTGCGATTCAGCACCGCAGGCTCGATCTCGAGGAAGCTGCCGAATGCGCCGCCGACCGCATTGTGAATCAGCACGTCAGGGGCACCGAGCTTCGTCTCGATCGCCCCGATCGATGCATCGACCTGCGCGGGATCGGACACGTCGCAGGCAAAACTGTGCGCGTCCGGCAATTCGCGCGCGAGCGCATCGAGCCGCGCCACATTGCGCGCCAGCATCGCCACGCGATAGCCGCCGGTTACGAAGCGCCGCACCAGCGCGCTGCCGGTACCCGGACCGACGCCTGAAATCACGCACACCGGTTTGGTCATGATGCTGCCTCGTGTTCACGCTCAATACGCTTTACGCTTTCGCGCATCGACGAGGTGCGAAAATGCACACCTGAAGTATGATGGTTGTCATTCTTATACTGTCAAGCGGAATGCAGAAACGCCGGGCTGCCCGTCATGCCGCGAAGGGCGCACGACAACATGCCGGCCCGGTGCTAAAGGCAGCCCCGCGCCGTTCGGATCAAGGCATTTCGACCGCATGACAACGCCCGATCACACGCAGCGCAGCCGATCCCTGCTCGGCTGGCTTGCGAACCAGCCCTACCTGCTGCTCAGCCTGACCTCGCTGTTCTGGGCGGGCAATGTGGTGCTTGGACGCTACGTCGCCGGCCACGTGCCGCCGATCGCGCTGGCGTTCCTGCGCTGGGCCGGCGCGTTCCTGCTGATCCTTCCGTTCGCCTGGCCGTATCTGAAACGCGACTGGCCGGTGATCCGCGCGAATCTGCCGATGCTGATCCTGCTGTCGGTGACCGGCATCGGCGCCTACAACACGATTGCCTATATCGGCCTGCAATACACGTCGGCGCTGAACGCGCTGCTGATTCAATCGGCGGGTCCGCTGTTCGTCGCATTCTGGTCGCTGGTGCTGTTCCGCACGCGGCTGACATGGGCACAGGCGTTCGGCATCGCGATCTCGCTCGCGGGCGTGCTGACGATCATCGCGCGCGGCGACGTCGAAACGCTGAGCGGCATCGACTTCAACAAGGGCGACCTGATTTTCACCGGCGCACTGATGATCTTCTGCATCTACTCGGCGCTGATGCCCTACCGGCCGAACCTGCACCCGCTCGCCTTTCTCGCCTTCATCACCGGCGTAGGTGCGCTCGTCAACGTGCCGTTCGTGATCTGGGAAACGACGAGCGGCTATACCATGTCGTTCGACGTCGAGACCCTGCTGACGCTCGCTTATGTGATCGTGTTTCCGTCAACACTGGCTTATCTCTGCTACAATCGCGGCGTCGAATTGATCGGCGCCAACCGCTCGGCGCCGTTCTACCATTTGATCCCGGTGTTCGGCTCGGTGCTTGCGATTGGCTTCCTCGGCGAGGAGCCGAAGCTGTTTCACCTGGCGGGTTACGCCCTCGTGCTGCTTGGCGTTTTCATCGCAGCAAGACGATAGGTAGCAGGCGGCACTTGCTTCAACTTTGACCGGCAGTCCGGCGTTAAAAAACGACGATTTTGCAGCAGACACCCGTTGGCTTTTGTTGAAAGACGCGCAATTCTCGGGCCGGATTTCTTGCATCACTGATTCATGGACGCAGCCATGCCGATCCCTGCCCTCCGCCATTGCCTGCCGTGCGTCGCCGTCTTCGCAGGTCTGCTGCTCGGCACCGGTCTCCTGTCGGCGCAGGAGCAAATCACTCCGCCATCGCAAGGCGGCCCCTATATCAACGCCCCCCTTCCCGCTCCGGTCGGTCATCGCCAGCCGCGCGCCGCTGACATTCCCTTTAGCGAAAAGAGCGCCGCGGAGCATGCTGAAGATCGCCGGCAGGACGAACTCAACCGCCGTCTGAGAATCTGCCGCGGCTGCTGAGGCAACCACCGACTGCGACCGCGACCTTCGGCGGACTCGCAACGCCCTGCGCGAGCGGATAACGTCGGCTGCATGAATTTGCGCCGTGGACCAAACGAGCGCGCGTTGCGGGAGGTATTTGAAATGACATCGCCAGCCGACATCCGTTCATCATTTTCGTTTGCGTCGTTTGCCGGAGTTGCACTCGCGAGCGTCCTGCTCGCTGGTTCGGCGCAGGCTCAGACCTATCCGACCCGCAACATCCGGCTGGTGCTGCCCTCCGCGGCCGGCAAGCGCCCCGACCCGACCCCCCCCCGTGCCC
>CAZBNV010000145.1:0-4651 GCA_964493335.1 uncultured Nitrospira sp. | reverse complement strand
AGATGCCGGTCGGAATCTGGCTGCGGTTGACTTGGGGCATAACGGCATCTCCGGGATGGGGCGAGTGGGATTGACGGGCGGACAAAGGAACTTTGCATCGAGGGGGAGTCATTGCCCAGCCGGCCCCTCGCCCTTCGGCCTTACAATTTTGTAAGTCGGCGGAAAGGTTGGCGACAGCGCGCAGACCTATTGCCACCTTAGCTACTCTTTCTGTCCTTTCCTGTCGCGTTGTCTCTAATTACGGGAGTATTCGCGTTGGCCGGTGTTTTTCCAAGTTTGTTGACTTGAATTATGGGAGTCAGGCGCGCCCTGCCCTGCGAATTTCGCTCTGTCTGCAGATGAAACGCCTTGCGACCTGCGATCGGCTATGCAGCCCACTGCGGCCAACAAATGCGGCTCCTTGCTGTAGGCTTTAAGCAAAGAGGCCTTGGCGAAATCGTCCACCTTGGCCCTGATCCGAGCCGCTTTGAGGAGTGGTTTCTTCTGGACCGCGCAGATTGCTGCGAGGCACGTGATCCGGACTTCTGGGTTGAAGCCTTGAAGGGCAGCAATGGAGGACCCGCGAAATCTTGTGACCGCCACAGCGAAGGCGACACCGCGCATGGCGCGATGAATTTGGCGCGCATTATTGTCCTTTACTGCCCCTTCGAGCAGTCGGGCACCAATGCGAGCGCGGCAAAGAATCTTCGTTGAGGGGCTGACCATGTCCAGCCTTGGCATGTTCGGGATGAGTTGGGTGCCGCACATCAAACAATCGAAGCTCCAAACGCGTCGCCAATGTTTAAGAGCAACACCGTGTGCGGAACAGACGGGACACTTCTGGAACGGGAATTGTGCAGTCAATTCAGCCTCGAGTGGCGTTGCTGCAGATATCGTCAGCGATTGCACCCGTTCGAAATCGGTGCGCGCGACGTCGGCAATTCTTACGGCCGCAGACTCTTCGAGCCCGAAATCAAGCACGTCAACATACCGGCCGTCGATGCCGACATGTGCCAACAGGTCAACCAGATCACAATGGTTGAAGTTTGCAAGCCGCGCCAGCCAGCCCGAAAGGAGCTCATCCGCGACAGGGACGACAGTCTTCGGCAAAGGCCGTAGCGTCAAGAGCCCGCCTGCTCAAGCCGCCGTTGCACCGGTGCGTAGCGCGACCAGAGGGGTGACCAATTCGCAACGGCCTCATCGGTAATGCATTCCTCGCCGGTACGGATCGCGTCGATGGCCAGATCCTTGACCAAGGAGAAAACCCGCGACGTAACCCCGCCCGTCAAAGCAAGAATTTGCCGGAGGGATTTCACTTTTAGAATGGATTTCTTCTCAAGCGGCATGGCGGCGATAAGGGTCTGAATCATATTCGAAAACTCGGAATCGTCGCGCCAATTCGGTAAATGGTGTTCGTCGAGCCGTCGCGCGAGTTGCACATCACCGCGAATGGCATCTACCGCCTCACTGACCCCGAAGCAGACCAAAGAAACCTCGAGTTCATTGCTCAGATAACGTAGGACATTGAGGAAGCGCCGCTGCTCGCGATGCGTGCCAGCAAGAAGGTTGTGAACTTCATCAATCATGATCATGCGCAGGCCGAGGTCGCGCAGAAGGGCGATGACACGAACTTCAAGGGAAGCGACGTTCTGCGACCTTACAGCTATCGCTGTAGCCGGTGCGCCAACCGCTGCAAGAATATGAAGGTAGAAACGGCGCTCATCCGGGGCCGGTGGTGCCTGCAAAAGCAAAAGCGGTGTATGGGTGACACCTGCCATTGGGTCATATTCTGGGGCATACCTGCGCGACAGATTGCGTGCAATCATCGTTTTACCAATACCTGAAGCACCATGGACCAGAAGGCCGGGCATTCTGGTTTGTCGCGGCGCCTCAATCAAGTTTTGCAACCTGTCCAGAACTTGCTCTGCACGCGGAAATCCGATCCAGATGTCCGATTGGATGAGAGATATGCGATCATCTTGGCCAACCTCGTCCGACATCACTTCACCACCTCTCTACCTTGTACAGCGGTCGCGATGTATCACCTGTGTCGACAGCGCGTAGCCCCTCTGACCGGCTTTCGGCCTGGTCCGCTGTCTTCAATACTTCACGCCGTTCCCGCGAACGTCTTTCGGTCTTGGTCAGCGCCTGGCTCCCGTCCGCGATCTGTCTTTGCAGGTGGATAAGCTCGGCAAGGATAGTCTCGTCAAAATTTTCCTTGCCCTGTGCCAGCCGATATTGGCGCGCTTCGCGGTATTCCCACAACGACATTGGCGGCATCTCGAGGTTGCGGTAGCGCGCCTCAACACAGCGTCCGGCTTCAAGTTCGACCCAGACCGAGGAGAGGTCGCGGGGATCGTAGCGTACGACCGTTGTGTCATCCTTACGGCCGATGTACCCGGCCAAAGTATCCGACCAATAACGGATCTTGAAAAGATGAACCCCGTCGCGCCGGATTTTACGGCGCTCGCTTGGCAAGAAGCTGACCCGAAACGCATCCATGTCGAACGGGATATCGCTGGCCATCTCTCCCGAAAGTGCTTCCCATTTTGACACTGGTGTACACCCGAGACTTGAATGGATGCTGTTGTTATAACGGCAGATTTCCAGCGCGAACCAAACGTCAAATTCTGCCAGGGTCATGGCGGCCTTTCCTTCGGAATCATAGGTGCCTTTGGCCGCCACGGTGGCTTGGGTCGTTCCGGGCAGTAAATGAACCGCCCCCATCATCGTACCGATCAAACGTTCTATATGGCCACCGGAATGGGGGCTCCCCGGAGGACGAAACGTAAGGTCGATCCCCCATTCAGCGCAGGACGCTTGAAAAGCGTGGGATCGAAAGTCGCTGCCATTGTCCACATGGATCTTGTGAGGTTTCCCCTGGGCGGGCCAAGGGGCCTTGGTCCCGATGTCTGCCAATAGATCGGCCTTTGGCGCAACCGCCCGTGTGAGGCAAAGCGCAATTGACAGGCGCGACGGCGCGTCAAGACCGACATAATATCCTGTGATCATCCGCGTCGCGAGGTCGATCGCCAGCGTTACCCAAGGCCGGCCAATTGCTTTGCGCTCGAAACTATCCACGAGGATCACATCGACAGATGTATGGTCGATCTGCACGACCTCGAGGGGGCGTTCCGTAATATTGGATCCTGTTACAGCAGCGAATTTCTGTCGTGCTGCTTTGGCACCGGATCGCGCCCTCAGGACTTCGCGGGCATCCATCGCTTCAAGCCGTCGCTGGACAGTCCGGCGGGCGGGTGGCGGCAGCCCTTCGATCTTGCAAGCTACTCGAATTTCCGCGACCACGCGTGCCAAGCTTGCCCGTTCGCGCTTCAAATAATAGAGACGAAGATGTTCTTCTATAAGTGCCTCGACGGTTGACGTCACCTGCGACAGCCCTTTCGGCCGCCCGCGCTGTCCGGGTACGAGGGAACTCGCGCGACCTTCGCCATCAAGAAATTTGCGCAGCAACCGCCAGACAGTGGTCGTACTAACACCCAACTCCCAAGCAGCATCTTTGACAGCAGCCGACTTCGAGCATTTGCCTTGCGTGACCGAGGCCTGCAAACTCCGCAATACAGAGGCGCGGCGGGAGCGTTCAGCGTTTTCGATTTGACCGAGTTCCAGCTCTGGGTCTGCGAGGGCCTTCATCAAGAATACACGCGTCCACCTTGTTCCAGAATTAGCGTCAAAACTCTCATGTTAAGAGTCAAACTGGCACAATAAGGGTCAAAGGCCAAGCCTTGATTTTGCAGGATTGTTGACTCTCACTGTTAACGTCAACGCGACAGCGGGTCAGCCTTGGAAAAGGTTCACGCTGTGGGGCGTGCTGGGTGAGGTCGTTTGGGTCGGCATCTACCTTGGGCTTGGGTATGGCTTCATCGGCAACCTCGAAGCCGCCTCAGACATGGCGTTTAGCTTGCTTGGATTCGTGACGGCAGCGGCTTTAGCGTTGGGTTTGGGGGCCTGGCTGATCGCCAGTATGCGCACGGATCGGGACAGACCTCAGCCTAGCTGATCGCCCACCGAATGGCATAAGCTACCACGCCTAAGGCCGCGACACTGACAAGCCAATAGAGCGCAAACCAGCCCAGTCTGGCGGCCAGCGGATACTTCCGCGTATCCATTAATGGTAGCCTCCCACGGCCTTCACCTTGCCGCGGAACACCCAGTAGGAATAGGCGGTGTATCCCAGGATCAACGGCACCAGCACGACCGCGCCGACGAGCAGGAACGACAGGCTGTTGTCAGGGGCTGCAGCGTCCCAGATCGTGACCGAATGGGGCACGATATTGGGGTAGAAGCTGATGCCGATCCCGATGAAGCTGAGCACGAACAGGGACAGGGCCGCAAGAAACGGGCTGGCCTCGCGCCGTTCGGTCAGGCCCTTTAGCAGGATGTAGGCCGCCGCCAGCACCAGCAGTGGCACCGGAAAGGCCAGCAGGATTTGCGGCCAGCCGAACCAGCGCGCGGCATAAAGCGGGTTGAGGAACGGGGTCCACAGGCTGACCACACCGATCATCGCCAAGGTCAGGGGCGCGGCCCAGAAAGCGATGGCATAGGACCGGCGCTGGACATGATCCTCGGTTTTCAGGATCAGCCAGGTCGCGCCCAGCAGTCCATAGCCCACCACAAGCGCCACCCCGGTGAACAGGCTGAACGGCGTCAGCCA
>CAZBNV010000144.1:0-4678 GCA_964493335.1 uncultured Nitrospira sp. | reverse complement strand
GCCAGTGCCAGCGGGATGGCGTAGCGATGCGATTCACCATTGGTGAGGGTCAACACCGCGGTGGCCAGCAGCCAGCTGCCGGATTCCGTGGACCACTCGCTCATTTCGCCAAGCTCGAATTTCTCCGTCGCCGCATCTTTATCCAGGAACCATGGCTGGGAGCGAAAGTAGCGCGGAATGATCTGCCGCTCCAGCTGATCCCGCGCGCGGCGCACCATCAGCTGGTTCACGCCCTCACGATCTTCGGTGCGCCCAAAAAGGGTGTGCCATCCCAGGTCCACCAGTATCAGTACGGGCAGATCCGGGGGTACCGGGCGCTCTTCGTGCCAGGCCGGCGCCTCCACATCCGTGGCCAGACGGAAGGCATAGAACCCGTGGCCGCTCAAGGTGAGCAGATACGGCAACTGGCCGATGGGGGGGAATTTGCTGCGGCCCATCAATTCCACCGGCACTCGGCCCTTGAAAGGACTCAAATCCAGTTCTACCGCCTGTGGCGCGCGTGACAGATTGGCCACGCACAGAATTATTTCATTCTCGTATTCGCGCAGATAGGCAAGTATCTTGCGATTGCCCGGCCGCAGAAAACTGAGCGTGCCGCGGCCGAAGGCGCGTTGCGCCTTGCGCATGGCAATCAGCCGGCGCATCCAGTTGAGCAGTGAAGAAGCGTTGCGCTGTTGCGACTCCACATTCACCGCGCCGAAGCCATAGACAGGATCGACAATGAGCGGTTGAAACAGACGATCAGGTTCGGCGGTGGAAAAGCCGCCATTAAGCTCTCCGCGCCACTGCATGGGCGTGCGGACACCATTGCGGTCGCCAAGCAGGAAATTGTCACCCATGCCGATCTCATCGCCGTAATAGAGAATCGGCGAGCCCGGCATGGTCATGAGCAGCAGATTCATCAGTTCAATGCGGTGCCGGTCGTTCTCCAGCAGCGGCGCGAGCCGGCGGCAGATGCCCAGATTGAGGCGCGCGTCAGGGTCGATGGCGTAGGTCTGGTTGAGATAGTCCCGTTCGCGATCGGTGACCATCTCCAGGGTCAGTTCGTCGTGATTGCGCAGGAATACCCCCCACTGGCAATTGTCCGGGATGTCCGGCGTCTGCTCCATGATTTCCACGACCGGATGCCGGTCTTCCTGCGCGATGGCCATGTACATGCGCGGCATGAGGGGAAAATGGAAGGCCATATGGCATTCGTCGCCGTCTCCAAAATACTCGCGTACATCTTCCGGCCACTGGTTCGCTTCCGCCAGGAACATGCGGTTGGGGTAGTGTTGATCCAGTTCCGCGCGCATGCGTCTGATCACCGCGTGGGTTTCCGGCAGGTTCTCGTTGCTGGTACCCTCGCGTTCGCATAGATAGGGCATCGCGTCCAGGCGCATACCATCCACCCCGGCGTCGAGCCAGAATCTCATTACATGCATGATTGCCTTGAATACATGCGGATTGTCGAAATTCAGATCCGGCTGGTGCGAGAAGAAGCGATGCCAGTAATAGGCCTTTGCCTCCGGATCCCAGGTCCAGTTGGATTTCTCGATATCAGGGAAAACGATCCGCGTGCCCGGGTACTTGGTGTCGGTATCGCTCCAGACGTACCAGTTGCGCGCGCTCGAATCCGGGTCGCTGCGCCGCGCGCGGCGAAACCATGGATGCTGATCCGAGGTGTGATTGATGACGAGCTCGGTGATGACGCGCAAGCCGCGCCGTTTCGCCTCGGCAATGAACCGTCGGAAATCCTTCATCGAGCCGAAGTCGGGATTGATCGCGCCATAGTCGGCGATGTCATAGCCGTCGTCGCGACCGGGAGACGGATAAAATGGCATCAGCCACAAGGCCGTGACGCCGAGATCCTGCAGATAGTCGAGCTTGTCGATCAACCCGCCGAAGTCGCCGATCCCGTCATTGTTGCTGTCGGCGAAGGCCTTGACGTGCAGCTGGTAGATGATCGCGTCTTTGTACCAGAGATCGTCGTCGCCGGCGGGCTGCGAGACGGCGGCAGTTGTGGCGATGGACGCTCTGACATTCATGTCGTTTTCCATCGCAGGAATGAGTGTTGCGCGGACGCAGAATTGTCCGGAAGTCCGGAACAGCGCGCGTCATGCGACCGGGATGGGGCGATTTGTTGGCCGACAGGATTGCGAACGATGCTGCGGCTCCAGGCCTGTCGATCCATTATTTCCACGCGCCGTACCGGCATGCCAAAACCCCCCGTGTGACGAGAGGTCATCCGGACAGGTAAAATCGCTCAGGAGTGATTTGGTTCCATCACGGAACCGCAGGCGACGATGACCGCAGGCCGCCGGTGCGCGGTTGAAAGCCAAGCAAATACAAGCAGTAGCGAAAAAGCAAAACCCGCCCAGGGGGACACTGGGCGGGTCGCGCTTCGACACGGGGTGGATGAGGCGCCCGTGTCGGACGCAATCCACCGTTAGTTGGTTAGCGCCACTCGCAAACCTTGGCGTAGCCCATGAATCCGCCGAACATATTGTACTGCGGCTGCAGGAAGCAATGACGATGGCGCGGATAGTAGCCGTAGCTCGGCTGCGAAGCGGCAATGATCGTGGTGCCGACCACGGCCGCGCCGAAGAGGCCAGCGGCAACCGGGTTGATCTTCGGCTTCGCAGAGGCAGAGCCGACCGCGACGCTGGTGATGGCCAGAGTGGCGATAGCGAGGGTAGCAATCTTGGTCTTGATCGACATGGGGTTCTCCATCCGAGTGTTGGGGGCGATCCGGTTCCCGGCCGCTTGAACATTCGTCGGAGCCTGTTTCGAGTCGGTTCGAACGACCGTCGTGACAGGTCTGTAATGGGAAATAATTAGTAAATTCAATGTCTTGCGTAGATCTCAGCGCTCGGGTCGATTGTTTCCGGACGGTCTCATTGGTTTCCGAACTGTTTCATGTCGAACTTTTCGACATCCTGCAGCAATTCGCAGAATGCGCGCGCGCCATGATCGAGCAGGGCGTGCCCTTTTTCGGCGGAGGCCTTCGTTGCGTCACCGGCGGCTCCGCTCGGATGCAAGTCCTGCGCGGCCCATGCGAAGGGCGTGGGCCGGTGCGCGTTGAGCCATTTGAAGTCACGCTCCATCGCGATGCTCGACGGCGTGAAGGCGGCAATCCTGTCGGTACGCACCTGACCGGGCCAGGCGGCCAGCATGATCGAGGTTTCGATCGCGCCGCCATGCACGCCATGCCGGATCTCCTCCGCTGTGAACAAGCCATCCGGCACGCCGAAACGCGACCAGCTGGTCGTGACCGCCAGCATGCCGTGCCGTGCGCGCAGATCCTGGGCGACGAGGCTCATGGCGGCACTGTTGCCGCCGTGGCTCGTCACCATCACCAGCTTGCGGACGCCGGCGCGGGCGATGCTGTCGCCGATCGCAAGCCAGTTTTGCAGCGCCACATCCGTCGGCAGCGTCAGCGTGCCGGGAAAATCCACGTGCTCCGTCGAAATGCCCACCGGCTGCATCGGCAGAAAGCGCGCGGGCGACGCCTCGGGCAGGCTCTCGCGCACACGGGCAAGGTAGGCTTCGCCGATCATGATGTCGGTGCCAAGCGGCAGGTGCGGGCCATGCTGTTCGGTCGCCGCCAGCGGCAGCACCGCAACCAGGTGCGACGGGTCGCCGGCCGCGAGCGCGCCCCAGTCGAGATCAGTCCAGTCGAGAGGCGAGCGTTTTCGTGTCATGGCTTTCGAAAAACGTGGGGCGGAGCGTTTGATTCAGGCGGCAGCAAAAGGTTAACCTGCAACTCGCGAACGGGATGCTGGGGCCCATTTGGGCCCAAAAGGCAGACGGAGTCCAACCATGCGCATCGCCAATGTCCTACGAACGTTAACGGTTCTGGCCGCGCTGGCGGCGGCCTCACTGCTGCCGGCGGTCGGGCAGACGCTGGACAAGGTGTCGTTCGGCACCAACTGGGTGGCGCAGGCCGAGCATGGCGGCTTCTTCCAGGCGGTCGCCGACGGCACCTACAAGAAATACGGCCTCGACGTCACGATCATTCCCGGCGGGCCGAACGTCAACAACCGCATCCTGATGATCTCGGCGAAGATCGATTTCTTCATGTCGGCGAATTCGCTGCAGACCTTCGATGCGGTCATCAACAACATCCCGACGGTTGCGGTTGCGTCGATGTTCCAGAAGGACCCGCAGGTCTTCCTCGCGCATCCGGAAGCAAATGTGAAGAAACTGGAGGATTTGAAGCCGCTGACGCTGTTCGTTTCCAAGGAAGGTGTCGTCAGCTATTTCCAGTGGCTGAAGTCGGAATACGGTTTCGACGAAGCCAGGGTCAAACCCTACACCTTCAACCCGCAGCCGTTCCTTGCCGACAAGAAGAGCGCGATGCAGGGCTATGTGTCGTCCGAGCCTTTCAGCGTCGAGAAGGCGGGCGGCTTCAAGCCGACCATCGTGCTGCTCGCCGATCAGGGCTTCAACACCTATTCGACATTGATCGAGACGCGCCGCGAGCTTGCCGACGGCAAGCCCGATCTGGTGCAGCGTTTCGTCGATGCGTCGGCGATCGGCTGGTACAATTACATCTACGGCGACAACTCCGCCGGCAACGCGCTGATCAAGAAGATGAACCCGGAAATGACTGACGACCTGCTCGCTTTCTCGGTCGGCAAAATGAAGGAATACGGCATCGTCGATTCCGGCGACACGCTGAAGGACGGTATCGGCT
>CAZBNV010000143.1:0-4767 GCA_964493335.1 uncultured Nitrospira sp. | reverse complement strand
CGTGAAACCCTGTCTCGTCAGCTCTGCGCCCGTGCGTGACAGTGCAGGCAGTCTTGCCGCTTGGGATGTTGCGCCGGCAACGGGCGGGTGCCTGTCGGCACATGGCACGTCAGGCAATCCTTCTCCAGGGTCACGGCCTGGTGCGCGCCGTTCACCGGCACCTTGGGGTTGCGGTCACGCGGAGAAGGCAGCAGCGCCACGCCCCCAACCACGAGCAGCGCCAGCACCACAAAAATAATATCGGCCTTGCGAAACGTCATTGAGCGGCTCCTGGTCGTTCTCTCGTACGTTGCGCACCCGCCTCATAGGCCTCGTTGAGCACCTGCGCGACATGTTTGACTGCCACGCGGCCGCGCATGCCGTTGTTGAGCTGAATCATGCAGGCGGGACAACTGGTGGCGACCGTCTCCGCCCCGCTCTGTTCGATGTTCCGGCGTTTGCGGTCGAAGATTTTTTGCGACGTGTCGTAATCCTTCACCAGATAGGTGCCCGCGCCGCCCGCGCAGCGATCGGCATCGGTCATCTCCACATACTCCATCCCCGGCACATCTGAGAGAATCTGGCGCGGTTCCTTCGTGACGCCGGCGGCCCGCAGGTGACAAGAAGAATGGTACGTGACACGACGGGGTAAGCCTTCCGGTGATCCCATGGCCGGCTGCTTGTCGGATCGCGCCACGAATTCCGTAATGTGCAAGACTTTCTTCGCCAGGTTGTCTGCTGCCTGCCGCTCGGGTTCGCTCTCAAAGAACTTCTTGTATTCTTTGAGCATGAGCGTGCAGGAGGCGCAACCGGTCACGACCCTGTCATAACCGGCCAACGATTGGATGTTGAAGCGGGCATTTTCCTTCACCAGGTCCACGTGCCCATAGGTTTCGATCGGCGTGCCGGAACAACGCTGCGGCGGCAAGGCCGGCTCGACTCCATGTTTGCGCAATACGCCGATCACCGCATCCCCCACTCCATCCTCAAAATAGTTCGCCGCGCAGCCATGAAAATAGGCGACGCGGGGGGATGGGGAATTCTTCAACGGTTGCATGAGCTCCGGATAGCGCTCGCGCAAGTGAGTCGTGGCGAGCTTGGGAAGGACCATGTCCGCCGGTAGTTTGGCTGTAGGAGCGATGCGCTTCATCAGCGGCGCAGCCAAGCGTTCGAGAATGGCCCTAGGGAACGGACGATTCCATAGAAACTGCGTCTTCGCTAATACTTTAAAAATCGCTTCAAATACAGGAAGTCTCGCTTGCAGGCTGAAGATCCACCGTGAACCTTGATTGGGGTGCTCGGCGCGCCGCTGGAGGATTAATTCTGAGACGTCCACCCCGGCCGGACAAATCGTCCGGCAGGATTTGCAGTTCAAGCAGGCCTCCACCACCCGCTTCGAATTCAGATAGCTGTAGTCCTTCGACGTGACGATCTCGAACCAGCCGCGCGAACTCATGTCTTCCGATTGAAACACGTCGTACACCGGGCAGACCGAATTGCACTTCGCACAGGTCGCGCAGGATTTTGACAGCCGCTCGTAGTCGATATGTTCGGTGAAGGACGTCTCGCTGATCTTAATCCCAGGGTTCATGACGTTCGTGGGATCCAGCGTCTGCTTGACCTGCACGAACAGTTGATACAACTCCTCCCCGAACATCTTGCGGACATATTCGGCCCGCACCCGCCCATCGCCATGCTCGCCGCAAATCGATCCGTCAAAACGGGTGAGCACGGTCTGATGGATCTCATGATAGGCCTGCACCATCTTGTCGAAATCCTGCCGATCGTTCACGTTGAGCAACGGCACGATGTGGGCGTTGCCGTTGCCGATGTGGCCGAAGATTGCCACCGGCACATGCTGCCCCTCGAAGAAGGTTTCCAAATACCGAATCAACTCGCTGATCCGTTCGGCGCGCACGACCACATCGTCGACAAAGTTGATGGGTTTCTTGCGCGGGTCAAACCGGTAGAGCGTCGGATAGAGCGCCTTCCGCGCTTTCCAGAGTTGGTCGCGCTGATCCTTATCGTAGGCGACCGTGAGATCGCCGCAGAGTTGATAGCGCCGGCAGATGGTGGTCATCTTGTCGGCCCGCTCGCGCAGATCGGCTTCGCCCTCATGGCTGTCGAGCTCGGCCAGTAGCGTGGCGGCGGCATCGGCAGGAATGCCATGCGCGGCACGTCCAATCAAGTTCAGAGTGTTCGCATCCATGACTTCCAGGGCGCTGGGTCGGAGGCTCAGCAAATGTGGCACCGCGTCTCCCACGTCTTCGAGTCGGCGAAAGTGGATCAACGCCGTCAGCGTCCCCTGCGGCTTGGGAACTAACCGAAGGGTCGCTTCGCTCATGACACCCAGCGTGCCTTCGCTGCCGACGAAGAGTTTGGGCAGATCGAAGAGGCCCTGCTTCAAGCCGTCGGCCAATCCGAACAGATTGTAGCCGCAACTGTTTTTGCTGACCGTCGGCCGTTTGCTGTCGATCAAGGCGCGTTGTTCCTGCACGAGCTGGAGAATCGGCTTGAGCGATGGATGGGCGGCGAGAGTCTGGTCCAAGGCCGGGTCATTCAGCCCCAACGGAGCGGCTGAGAGCCATGCGCCGGACGGCAGGCAGACCCGAAGCGCTTGCACGTTATCTTTGACGGCCCCATAGATCAACGTATGCGGACCGGAGGAATTGTTGGCCACCATTCCGCCGAGCTTGCACATGTCTCCGCTGGAAGGGTCGGGACCGAAGAGCAGATGTCGTCCACTGAGCTGCTTATTCAATTCCGCCAGGACGATGCCGGGCTGCACGCGCGCCCAGCGTTCCTGCTCATTCACTTCAAGGATGCGATTCATCTTGGACACGTCAAGGATGATGCCGGAGCCGATCGCCGAGCCGGTGAGATTGGTGCCGGCCGCTCGCGCGGTCAGCGGGATGCCCCGTGACCGGGCAAATCGAACCACCGCATCGATGTCGTGCTCGGATTCAACCAGAACCACGGCTTGCGGAGTCATCCGATAGATGCTGGCATCGACGGCATAGGCCGTCAGCGTGGGAAAGTCGTTCTGAACCTTCGCTCGTCCGAGAAGCTGCCGAAGGTCGCTGACGACGGCGGATGATGTGTCGGGAAGAATGAGGGTCATGCTCGTGATTGCGTTGGCACATTCTAACAGGATGTTGAAAAAGTCCGCCAGCTTTGTTCTCGCATCATTGGACAGCTTTTTGGAACATCCTCCGGGCGCTGCTGATCTTGCCCGCGGCATGGGACTTCATGTCCATCAAGGCCGCGTTTTTTGTCGACCGCCTGTTACTCACTTCATAGAGAGGTGGCTAAGCGGAGTTGTTGCGAGATCCACGATTCGTTAAGATGTGCGGCAATACGACGAGGCTCTATGTCACGTCCAACCCTCTATATCTCACGCCTTCTCCCCGAGCCGGTCATGACCGCCGCACAGCAGCGATTTGAGCTCGTGAATGAGCCTCGGGACGTCTCTCCTTCATGGGACGCCGTCAAGACCGGTCTGCGTGAAGCGGACGCCGCCATCTGTACCCTGACCGACCGGGTGGATGCCGCCATGCTCGCGGATGTGCCACGACTCAAAATCCTGGCGAATTACGCCGTGGGGTACAACAACATCGACCTCGCCGCGGCGACGCAGCATGGCATTATCGTGACCAACACGCCCGACGTGCTGACCGAATCCACCGCCGATCTCACCTGGGCCTTGATGTTGGCGGTCGCGCGGCGTGTGGCGGAAGGTGACGCGTACGTACGGTCGGGGTCTTGGTCCGGCTGGGCTCCGACTCAAATGCTGGGGGCGGATGTCTCCGGAAAAGTGCTGGGAATTGTCGGCATGGGCCGAATCGGCCAAGCCGTGGCGCGTCGCGCCGCCGGTTTCAACATGCGCATCCATTACAGCTCACGAACGGCCCTTACTCCGGATCAGCCGGTCGTTCCCTGGGAACGGCGCGCGTTCGTTGATCTGCTGCGTGACTCGGATTTTGTCAGCCTCCATGTGCCGCTCACCGCCGATACCCACCATCTGATTGGTCCGGCCCAATTGGCGCTCATGAAGCCGACGGCCTTCCTGATCAACACGTCGCGCGGTCCGGTCGTGGATGAAGCCGCGCTCGTCAGCGCCTTACTGCAACGCCGACTCGCCGGCGCCGGCCTCGATGTCTTCGAGCAGGAACCGGCGTTTCACCCCAGCTTGCGAGAGCTTCGCCAAGTCGTGCTACTGCCACATCTCGGCTCCGCCACACTCGCGACAAGGGTGCGCATGGGGATGATCTGCCTGGAGAATATTGCTGCGGTGTTCGCGGGTGTACCGGCGCCCAATTCGGTGACGCTCACGCGCGCCTAACGTCAAGAGACCGGTCTTACGCATCCATGACATCGGGAATGGAAATTCGATGGGCTGGCGGACTAGTGGCCGGCAAGCGGCACTGGGGTCGGCGGCTTAGAAGCGGAGAACTCTGAATGAGCCACTCCATTGGAGTGGTTACGCAGAGATTCAAGACGGCGGGGGACATCATGGAAAGAGGGAATCGATTGGTACATGGCGATTGCACGATCGCGCGACCCCATCTTCTCGTACAGCAAACCGAGTTCATACCGCACGAGTTGCGCATTTCCGCCTCGACAGCGTGAATCAGCGATGAGTTTTTCGAGCAATTGGACCGCGTGATCAGACTGCCCTTGTTCTTTTACGCATAGCCCCATCATCAGGCATGAATCGACAAAGAACCCCGAGTCCTTCATCGAGAGGAGGAATTCTTCTTTGGCCTCTTCCAACAACCCCATGTCTTT
>CAZBNV010000142.1:0-4813 GCA_964493335.1 uncultured Nitrospira sp. | reverse complement strand
ATAGTCGAGCCAGCCTGAGAAGCGGTTGAGCGCCAGCGGCAGTTCCTTCTTGTTCAGCGTCGTGCGCCAGTTTGCCCCCGGAATTTTCTCGATCGTTGCCTTGATGCCGATCTTGGCGAGGTTTTCCTGAATCAGGACGATCGTCGGCTCACCGACTGTCGCGGTGCCTGCGTCAAGCGAAAGCGTCGTCTCGAGGCCGCTCTCGAAGCCCGCATCCTTCATCAGTGCCTTGGCCTTGTCGAGGTCGGTGATATACGGGAACGGCTGCGGCCAGACCGGCTTGGCGACGTCGGCCGCGCCACCATACATCGGCACCGCCCGACCGAAGAACGCACTGGTCTGGATTTGCTCATACGGCATCGCCCAGGCAAGCACCTGGCGCAGTTTTACGTTGTCGAACGGCGGCTTGGCCGTGTTCAGGGCGAGGTACCAGAGTGCATTCGGGATTGGCACGCCGGATACCTTGACCTTGCCTTCCTTGATGATCTGGTCGAAATCGCGCGGCGCGAAACCGCTCGACAGGTCAGCATCGCCTCGTTCAAGCATGGCGCGGCGTGTGCCGGCGGATGGAATATCGCGCGCGATCACGCGTTTGATCGTTGGCAAAGGACCGCTCTTCCAGCCATCGAAGCGGGCGAAGATCGTTTCCGTTCCGGGCTTCCAGCTTTCGATCCTGTACGCGCCGCCGCCAGCTTCGTTGTTCTTGAGCCAGGCAAGCGCCCATGGATCCTCTGCGGTCGCATACTTGTTCGCGAGTTCGGAGTTGATGATGAACGGCACCACGACGGCGACGTTGAACAGCAGCATCTTGTCCTTGCGGATATAGTCGATCTTGAAGGTGTAATCATCGACGACGACAAATTGCTCGGGCTTTTCCAGCGAACCCGCCGACATCTGGAAGGTGGGAAAGCCGCCGACCTTCACTGCGCGGTCGAACGACCACTTGACGTCCTTAGCGGTAACCGGCGTGCCATCGTGAAACCTGGCATCCTTGCGCAGCTTGAACGTGCAGGACATGCCGTCGGCAGCTACTTCCCAGCTCTCTGCAAGCTCCGGCGCAAGCTTCTCACGGTCGTAGGATGATGTGCCGTCCGGCAGCGTCTTTGCTCCATAGGTGAGCAGGCGATCGTAGCAATTCCAGGACAGGCCGTTGACGGTCTGGTTCGAACCGACGCCTTGCATGTCGAGTGAGTTCGCTCCGAGTTCCTGGACGACCAGCAGCGTTTCGCTGCGTGACTGGGCGTAGCCCGCGGGAACGTTGACGGTGGACAGGCCCGCGACGCTCAGGCCACCCAGCAGAAAATCGCGCCTGTTGAATGGGAAATCGGATTTCGGCATGTCTGGTCCTCGTTGCTGGATCTTGAGTGAATGACGCAAGCGCCATGCCATGGCAGCGGCGGTGGCGGGGTGCCGTCGCTGGTGCGTGCGCAGGGCGATGCGTTGCGACTTGCCTAACCTTTGAGCGGGGAGCGCCATTACGACGGTCAGTTGCAGAGCCGTGAATGCTTGACCGGGCCGCTGCGGCGACGCGACGCTGAGGTCTGTGAGGGATGGGAGCACACCGGGCGCGGATCGATTCCGGCGTCTTGCGACATTGAATGCCGATCATGATACATTCATCGCCGCGATCGAAGCGGATCGAGCATTCGTCCTGGGTCGCCGAACCTGCCTTCGTGTATCGCCCGTTCTCCAGCAGTGACGCGCTGCACCGCGCCTTAATGAAATGCATTCGCGATGCCTCGCACGAAGAGCAGATCGCCTTGTTCAACGTGCCCCCCAAGCTTGCGGGCCGCGAAGCGATCGCGGGTCAGATGACGGCGGAATTGAGCGGAGAGCAGGGCCGGCTTGGCCTGACGGCCTTGAGCGCGGCAGAGCTAGCCGAATTGACCACCTTTACAGGGGGTTCCGGGAGCGGTCCGGCTTTCCGTTTATCGCGGCCCTGCGCCTTCATCCGGACCTGCAATCGATGATCGGGTCGTTCAAGGCCCGCATCGACAACCCGCGTGAGGTCGAGATCGCCAACGCGATCGATCAGATTGCGGAAATCGTTCGCGGCCCGCTTGAGAGGTCTTTGGTGACTAGATCGCGTCGGCAAGCTGTGTCATTGACCAGTCGATGACTGAACCCGAATACCCGCGCGATCTTCAAGGCTATGGCCGCACGCCGCCGGACCCGAAGTGGCCGGGAGGTGCGCGCATTGCCGTGCAATTCGTCGTCAACTTCGAAGAGGGCGGCGAGAACAATATCCTGCATGACGATGCGGGATCGGAAGCGTTTCTGTCGGATGTGCTCGGCGCCAACTCCTGGAAGGGGCGGCGTCATCCAAATGTTGAATCGATGTTCGAATACGGCTCGCGCGCCGGCTTCTGGCGGATTTGGCGCGGCTTTGCCGAGCGAGGCATCAAGGCGACGGTGTTCGGCGTTGCGACGGCGCTGATGCGCAACCCGGAGTGTGTCGCGGCCATGAACGAATCCGGCTGGGATATTGCCTCGCACGGCCTGAAGTGGGTCGAACACAAGGACATGAACGAGGCCGACGAGCGTGCGGCGATCGTCGAGGCGATCAGGATTCACACGCAGGCGACGGGACAGCGGCCGTCCGGCTGGTACACGGGACGCACGTCGGAGAACACGCTGCGGCTCGTGATCGAGCAGGGCGGCTTTCTCTATTCTTCCGATTCCTACGCCGATGACCTCCCGTACTGGGTCAGGTATCGCGCGGAGCCGCATCTGATTATACCGTATACCCTTGATGCCAACGACATGCGTTTCATCAACCCGCAGGGTTTCGGCGGCGGCGACCAGTTCTTCCAGTATCTGAAAGACGGTTTTGATGTGCTCTATGCCGAGGGCGAGACGTCGCCGAAAATGATGTCCGTCGGGCTGCATTGCCGGCTGGTCGGGCGGCCGGGCCGGTTCGCAGCGCTCGCGCGCTTTCTCGATTACATCGGAAAACACGATCGCGTCTGGGTGCCGACGCGACTGCAGATCGCCGAGCACTGGCAACGCGAGCACCGGGGGTTTGCTGCGCACGGCCATGTTATCGGCTAGCGGCCTTCGGCTTAAAATTTTCGATGACGTCGAGCAACACGCTGGCGCCGGTGGCTGCGTCGTCGACAGTGACATGTTCATCCGGATGATGGCTGATGCCGCCCCGGCAGCGCACGAAGATCATGCCAATGTCGGCAATGTCGGCAATGGCCGCGCCGTCGTGGCCGGCACCACTGGGCAAAGCCACAGTGCGGTGTCCTTGCCCGGCGATCGCCGCTGAGATCTGCGCCTGCAGCCAGTCCGCGCAGGGGACGGTATGGCTTTCATGGGTAACGTCGATCTGCGGCACCAGGTTTCGTTCCTTCGCGATCCTTTCGATGTCGCGAACGGTGGAGGCGACCGCGAGCCGCCGGTGCTGATCGGAGGCGCAGCGCATGTCGACGGTGAAGGCACAGCGTCCGGGAATGACGTTGGTTGCACCTGGTTCGGCGCGGATGCTGCCGACCGTGCCGAACAGGCCGATATCGTTGCGGCATTGCCGCTCGATCGCAACGATGCATTCCGCCGCGCCTGCAAGTGCGTCGCGTCGCATCGCCATCGGTACAGTCCCCGCATGACCGGCCATGCCATCAAGCGTGACGCTCAGCCGCGTCGCGCCGCTGATGGCGGTGACGACACCCACTGCGAGGCCTTGCGCTTCCAGCACCGGACCTTGCTCGATGTGCAGCTCCAGATAGGCGAGGTATTCCGATGGCGCGCGGGCCGCGGCTCCCACATGCCGCGGATCAAGCCCGAAGCGCTGCAGCGCCTCACGCATGCTGACGCCCTCGCGGTCGCATGTGGACAGGACGCTCTCGTCGAACGTTCCGGCGACGGCACGGCTGCCTAGGAGCGTAGAGTTGAAACGCACCCCTTCCTCGTCGGCGAAGCCGATCACCTCGATCGCGAATGGCAATCGCTTGCCGCGCGTGTTGAGGTGAGCCACGCAGGCGATCGCCGTGAGGATTCCGAGCGGTCCGTCCCAATTGCCGGCATTGCGGACGGTGTCGAAATGGGAGCCGAGCAGCAGCGCGGGCAGTTTTGGCCGGTCGCCCTCATAGCGTCCGATGACATTGCCGATCGCATCCATGCGCGCGGCCATCCCGGCCTGTTGCATCCAAGACAGGATCAGGTCCGCCGCCGTACGGTGCTCCGCCGACAGGAACACGCGCGTGAGTTCGGCCGCGTTTTCCGATATCGAAGCCAACCGTTTGATGCGCGCGACGATGTCATCACCAGGCGCGGCGTCGATGGTGCTCGGGGACGTCATGCCCTCAGTGCTGCGTTCCGGCGAACTGGGCGAGTTCCGGCGTGCCGGGATTGGCGAATAGCTGCTTCGGCGGGCCTTCCTCGTGCACCTTGCCCTGATGCATGAACACCAGCTTGGTGCCGACGTCGCGGGCGAAGCGCATTTCATGGGTGACGAGGATCAGCGTCATGCCGTCCTTGGCCAGTTGCTCGACCACGCGCAGCACCTCGTTGACGAGCTCCGGATCGAGCGCCGAGGTGATTTCGTCGCACAACAGCACGTTCGGACGCATCGCCAGCGCGCGGGCGATGGCGACGCGCTGTTGCTGACCGCCGGAGAGCTGCGAGGGATAGTTGTCGGCCTTGTCCGACAGGCCAACCTTCGCCAGCATCTCGGCTGCAAGCGTCTTTGTCGCATGCGGGTTCTCGCGGTTGACGACCTTCGGCGCGAGCATCACGTTTTGTGCGGCCGTCAGATGCGGGAACAGATTGAATTGCTGGAACACCATGCCGACATTGCGGCGCAGGTTGCGAA
>CAZBNV010000141.1:0-5164 GCA_964493335.1 uncultured Nitrospira sp. | reverse complement strand
GGGGATGCCGCCCCAGCGCGGCCGGCATGCCGGCGCGGGCAACCGGGGGTGTGGCTGAGCGAGCCGGAGTAGCGGACCCTGAATCGGAGTTTCTAAGGGCTTCCGTTACTGTTGCTTCCTCTTCTTCTTTTTCCACGGGTCGACGACGGGGACGTCTGACGAGCGCGTGAGTCAACGCGTCGACATGGCGAACCCAGGCGAACGTTAACCAGGTGGCCGAGCCGATGAGGCCGCCGGTGATGAGCCAATTGTAGAGTGGTTGTTTGGGAGGACCGAGCACCGGAATTCCATGGGCGTCATAGGCTCGAGAGGCAACGAGAACGATCAGGAGGAATGCGGCCGGAAAAAGAATGGAGCGGACGAAGGTTTGCCCTTTGCCGTTGTCGGCGAGGTCCCGCCTCGCCCGTGCGGCGGCGAGCCAGATCATGAGCAGGCACAGGCCGTCCGCGATCAGGCGGACGGCCTGTGCGGCATTCATGGCCAATGGCCGCACGAACGTGTGTGTGAACAGTGGGAGGGTGGCCAGATATGGCCCTACCACGATGGCGAGAATGATGACGATCAGGTACGGGCCGATCCAGCCCCAAGATGTTGTCATGTCAGTGATTCGTGCGGTTGTGTCTCAGTGTAACGAATGGTCCGGGGGTGTCAACGAAACGAAGGAATGGCGCACCGCTCGCGCAGGTCGACACAGCGTCTCGAGATCTGGTGAGGCGTGAGAGGGAGGCGCGGGCCGCAATCAGGCCGCGGTCGCGGCTTTTCTGAGAGGATCAAGCAGTTTCTCAGAGACCTTCAACTGGCCTCGCCCGACGCCGACTTCGATGTCGGGCTTGGTGATACCGTGGAAATCGCTACCGCCGGTCACGAGGAGGTCGCATTGTTTCGCAAGGTCCAGGTATTCAGTGGTTTGGCTGGGAGTGTGCGTACTGTAGTGAACTTCAATCCCACCCATTCCGGCTTCCTTCAGCTGGCGAAGCAGAGTGCGCAGCCCCTCGGCGGATGTCCTGACCCAGGTCGGATGGGCGAGGACCGGCACGCCGCCCGCTTCGCGAATCCACCGTACTGCCTCAATCGGATCGGGGAGCTCGCGATCGACGAAGGCGGGACGACCGTTGGCCAGGTATCGATCGAACGCTTCCTTCGCCGAGGTGACGAACTTTTTCTCCATCAGCAGTCGCGCGATGTGGGGACGGCCGACTGATTCCGTGCCGGCCAATGCACGCACTTCGTCGTAGGTGATAGGGATACCTAGTTCATTGAGGCGCTGGACAATTTTTGGATTCCGGGTATGGCGGCTCTCCCGCAAACTGACCAGACGTGTTGCCAACAACGGATCGGTCCAGTTCAAGAAGTAGCCCAGGATATGGAGTTCACTGTCGCCCTGTCGCGAACTGATTTCCACGCCGGGGATGGCTTCAATCCCAAGCTCCGCGCCGATTGCGATGGCTTCCGGAACTCCGTCGACAATGTCGTGATCAGTGATCGCCAAGGCCGTGACGCCGGCTTGCTTCGCGAAGGTCATCACCTCGCGGGTGGAAAAACTGCCGTCCGAATGGGTGGTGTGGAGGTGCAGATCAATACGACTCATGGTGATATCTCAGGCCCCGCTTTCTGCGCGACCAACCGCGCGGTATAGGACGGTCCATTGCCATGGCCTCCGTCATGCTCCCCCTCGTCGTAGTGGAGTACTCGCAAAGGTGAGGTCAAACGGAGCAATTCATTGTGGGCCAGGCAAAATTCCCATCGGCGCGGATGCTGATGGTGGAAGTAGTTATCGATGGTAAATGTTTCGTAGAGCAGAACCCCATTCGGTTTCAGTGCGTCCATCAGTGCAGGGAACAGCGGACGATGCAAATAGAAGAATACGATCATCGCGTCGTAACGGTCTTGTCCTAAGCTGGGTGGCCGGTCCGCGGTCGGTTCTAAGTCCACCACCCGTGTGGTGAGTCCGGAGAGATGCCGGGTGCGTGCGGCAGCCTCCAGCGCGGCCAGGGCCTCTGTGTCTCGGTCGATGGCTTCGACCTGCATGCCGTGAGACAGGAGATGAAGGGTATGGCGGCCACGGCCGGCCGCCAGATCGAGGATTTTGCCCTTGGGCAGTCGCCCAAGTTGTTGCACGAGAAACGGTGCGGGGCAGGGTCCTGCGTGGTGCGCGTGATGCGACTCGCGCGTTCGTTCGAATCGGACGCCGACCGAGCCGGCGACCATGGCGAGCGGAGCGTGAAGCTTGCGAATCCAGATGCGGACCCGGTCCACCGGAAACTCCGCAAACATCATTCCGAGGAGCTGTTCCGCCAACGCTTCCAACAGTCTGCACTCCAGCGAGGTTCCCAGAAACACGAGGCGTTTCGCCACCTGGGCATAGTCAATCGTCTCCTCGAGCCGATCCGACAAGGCGGCGGGTTCAACCGATGCCTCTAATTCCAGGTCGACCGCGATGTGTTGCGCCTTCCGGCGTTCTTCGTCCGTCACGCCGCAGTGGCCGTAAAACTCCAAGCGTTCAATGATGATGCGCTCTGCCATGGCGGCATTGTCGTGGATGGCCTTTCGGACTGTCAAGCAAGGGGAGGGAGGAAGGTGGTCCATTGATCCGGTGAGGACACGGCCGGCTCACCGTCTTCCCGGCGTGCGCAGACCTGACGTTCATTATTCTTCGTGTCGGGCGCCTCGCGCAACGCGCGGTCTTGAGAGACCCTCGTTGACCTTTGAGGGAGGAAATTCGCAAGGCAGGAGGAATTAGCGTGTGGGCACGCGACGACTCTTGGTACTGGGCGAACTTTTACGCGATCGAATGTCGGATGAGCGGCGTTCGGGTGCGGGCTTGAGTCAACGGTTCGGCCAAGGCGTATGTCGTTTCAATCCTGACAGAATCGTTGACAGGAGGTGTCTAGGCAGCGGCACGCAGAGCCCCGCATCACACATACGTGTGAATGGTTGCCATACCCGCTGAGCCAATAGCGGTATCGTCTGTGCTGACAGTCGGTCAACGAGGTTTTGACCGAGATGGTGCGCTTTGGTACCTAACAACTCGATGACCTGCTTGGCGGTGCAGTCGGTCTCTTGGTTGAGCTGAAGGTGGTTCAACTCCGTCTTGTACACCTTCCGCTTCCGCCACGTCTGGGTCAGACCCACAGCTGCCACGACGGTGAGAAGGAGGGGATTCGGCGGGATGGAGAACAACCATCTCCACCATTCGTACAGAGCAAGGACGGCAAGGCATGTTGGTAACGCGAGAAAATCCGCCCATTGGTGTCGAAGCAGGCGCAGGCGCTCTTCCACTGATTGACCGGGAGAGCCCAACGGCGTCATCTGAAGGGGCGTGCGACGGTTTTTTGAATTGAATAATCGCGCCGACCGGAACATTGCGGACACCTCCTGCTCTGAGCGTTGTGACCTTCAGAAGGCATTGTAGGTCAGGCTGGTTGATTGGAATAGAAAAGACAGATTTCTTGCAGCGTTCGTCCATTGCCTTGGTCAGACGTGGTGCACCGGATAGTTGCGCCTGAGATGGCCACGGAGAAGTCGGAGAGAGTGTTGTGGATTTTCGTTCCCTATTCCATTTGCGCATGATTACGTGTATGAACGTGGAGCAATGATTTGTATGATCAGGGGCTCACTCACTCAACTATTACAGGAGGCAGTTTATGGCGAAGGGCATGCAACAGAAGAAGACGGCCAAGAAGAAACCTGCTAAGTCGCTCATGGAAAAACGTGCCGAAAAGAGCGCGAAGAAGGGCCGCTAACCCGGCAGCCAACTGCCATCCCGTCATCACCTGCGTCCCCGAGACCACGGCAGGTTCCACGCCGTCCTCGGAACGCAGATTGATGGCGGTGAGCTTACGGAGTGGGGTCGCCCACATGCCGACTCGTGGGATGCGCATGCTTCGCTAGGAGACGCGAAAGAAGGAGCGTAGGCAGTTCGGTTGTGAACGCGACGAGGTATACGAATCGCCGGCCCCAGGGCCGGCTACGAGAGAAGCCTCAACGTATCTTTTGCAAGAGGCCCTCGGCGACGATCGAATTTGGATCGCCGCCCACGATCATGTCCTTATCGCCGAAGTGAGAGTTCGATCGGGTCGTCACCCGCATGTTCAAACCTCCCGGCGCGAGAGTATATTCGAAGAGGGCGACTTCTTGCTGCTGATCCATATAGCCTTGGCTCGCACGTTCAAAGGAGCCGACAATTCCCACTGACAATCGGTTCGGTCCTTTTTCAAACGTCTTCACCACCATTCGTTGCACACCGCCTCCTCGAGGTACGTATTCCACCATTTGCCCGATGTGCGACAATTCAACCTGCCGCGCGATCCCTTTATTGTTCGTGTAGGAATAGAGGGGAAAGCCCTGCGGACTAAAATCGACTTGGACTTCGGCCTGACTGCCGTCGGAACTGGCGAGTGTGCCTTTCCACCCGCCGGTCAAATCCGCAGCGTTCACTGTGACGACCATCATCAGCAGACACAGAGCCGTTGCGACACCCATACGCCCTGTTGCGGTCATGAACGCCTCCTCACAGTTATTCCAGGCTCTTCGCCTCGAAGTTTTCCAGGACCTCATCTTCAACGGTATAACTGATTTCAAGTGGATTGCAGCAGACTTCACAGTCTTCGACGTAGGTGTGATGGTGAACCGAGAGGTCTAAGACCATCGAGATCTCTGCACCGCAAGAAGGGCAGGTGAAGAAGTGTTCCACAGCAGGAAGAGCCTACTGCAACTTTCCATGCGAAGCAATCCCGGCCGTGACAGCCTGGCCTGTCCGAACCTGCGCCGGCCTCTTAGACATTGAAGGGCTGCTGTCGCGCAAAGCGAGCGGCGGTTCCACGCGTAAATAGATTCGGTGTCTGGCTGGCCGGTAGCCCGGCCTTGATGGCGGCATGGAACTTTGCGTAATTCCCGCGGTAGCCGCGGTGATTCCAGACTTTCAGCAACTGTTCCGTGAACGCGCCGTTGTGGTCGCCGTCGATGGAGGTCTGATTGTCCTGACAGCCCGAGATCAGGGTCACCGACGGCTTAAACTGTTTTGCGATCGCCGTCAGCCGGGGGCTCACCGCAATGTGAGCGAGTATGCTGTCCGGGTCCGGCGCGGAAGCTTTTCCGGCGGCCTCTGCCACGTCTCGTTGCACCTTGTCATAGAAGGCCTGATGCTCGCGATAGGTGCGAATGC
>CAZBNV010000140.1:0-5191 GCA_964493335.1 uncultured Nitrospira sp. | reverse complement strand
TTCACCGCGCGTTGCATCAGCGGGCTGGCCAGGCGTTCTCGCACATGGTCAGGCAAGCCGTCGATCAACACCAGTCGGTCGACCCGCTGAGGATGGATCAGCGCCATGCCGATCGCCACGCCCGCTCCCATGGAATTGCCGACCAATGTGGCTGTGGTGAGGCTCAGCTCGTCCATGAGGCCACTGACTGATTCGATGAGCGCTTCGGGCCGATAATCGAGATCCGGCTTATCCGAGAGGCCGGATCCGATCAAATCCGGCGTAATGACACGGAAGTGGGCGGACAAGGGAAGCTGCTGATACTCCCATTGCCACATGGATCCGCCATAGCCGTGGATCAGGATAAGGGGCGGGCCCTGGCCCTCGTCGAGATAGGCGATGCGATGGCCATTGACTGATGCGGTCTTGATGGGAAATCGCTGGATGCCGTCGAACCAGGGAGGCATGTCTGGAGTTCCCGCACAACCGCTCATCAAGATTGCCGCGATACAGACCGTTGCGAGAGTGGTTGATGCGCGCGTTGCCAGCCGGACGAGCCACGCCGGAAGCATGATTGACTACTCCAGTTGCAGGACGGTCTCGTCGATCTTGACGTTGTCTCCCTCGGCGACGAGGATGGCCGTCACCCGCCCATCCATGGGCGCTGGGACTTGGCTCTCCATCTTCATCGCCTCAATGATCAACAGCGGATCGCCGGTTTTCACCTGGGCCCCTTCCGCCACCAGCACCTTCACGACTCGGCCCGGCATGGGAGGCGCGACGTCACCGGGCTTGGTGGGCTTGGGCCGCTTCGGTTTGGCCGTGCTGCCGGTCGTGGGTGCTTCGGGCACACCGGCGAGCACCTCCTGCAAAGGTTCCAGGGAGACTTCCTGCAGACGGTCGTTGACGCGGATGTAGTAGGGTTTGCGGCCGTCGGTGGTGCGGCCTGAACCGGACACCACGACGTGGTACGTTTCGCCGTGCACGGTGATGTTGAATTCTGCCGGGGCGAGGTGGAGGTCGTGCGCCACGGCTGGACCCTTGGTTTCGGCCGGCTCAAGCGGCTCAGGTTGGAGCTCGCCGCGTTCGCGCGCTTCGAAAAAATCCCTGGCGATGGCCGGAAACAGCGCGAACGACAATTGATCCTCGATGGTGGTCGCTGTCTCGGGCATATCCTTCTTGAGCTTCTCGAATTCCGGCTCCAGCCGGTCGGCCGGACGGCCCTTGACCGGTTCTTCGTCGCCGATCGCCCGCGCCATCACGGCCTTGTCGAGCGCACCTGGCGCACGGCCATACAGCCCCAGGAAATAATTCTTCGTCTCGGTGGTAATCACTTTGTAGCGCTCGCCCTGTTCGCCGGTCAGTACGTTCAACGTCGCCTGCGTGCCGACGATCTGGCTGGTTGGCGTGACCAGCGGGGGGTAGCCCATTTCTTTGCGTACCCGAGGCACTTCATCGAGCACTTCCTTCATGCGATCGATCGCATTCTGTTCAGCCAGCTGCGCGGCGAGATTCGACAACATGCCGCCGGGAATTTGCGAGGTGAGGATTTCCGCATCCACGCCGGTGAAGTCGCTTTCAAACTGACGATACTTGCGGCGCACGTTGCGGAAGTGCTCGGTGACCGGTTCGAACTGCCGCAGATCCAGGCCTGTATCGTATGGCGTATTGCGCAGGCTGGCGATCATGGTCTCGGTCGGCGGATGCGAGGTCCCGCCCGCCAGTGGGGACACCGAAGTATCCAACATGTCCAACCCGCCCAGGATCGCCATGAGGGACGACATTGAGGCCATTCCCGAGGTGTAGTGGGTATGGAGATGGATGGGGACCTGTACGGCGTTTTTGAGCCGGCGGATCAGATGATAGGCATCGAGCGGGGCGAGCAGGCCGGCCATGTCCTTGATGCAGAGCGTATCGGTCCCCAGATCTTCCAATTGCTTCGCCATCGATACGAATCGGTCGAGGCTGTGGACGGGACTCACGGTGTAGCAAATCGTCGCTTCGACGTGTTTCCCGCAGGCCTTCACCTCACGGATGGCCCGGTCGAGGTTGCGGACATCGTTCAGCGCATCAAAAATACGGAAGACGTCGATTCCATTCGCCGCTGATCGTTCAATGAACTTGTCGAGGACGTCATCGGCGTAATGCCGGTACCCCACGAGGTTTTGTCCGCGCAGCAGCATCTGTAGCTTGGTGTTGGGCATCGCCTCGCGGAGGGCGCGCAGCCGCTCCCAGGGATCTTCCTTGAGAAACCGCAGGCAGGTATCGAAGGTCGCTCCGCCCCAGACTTCCAACGACCAATACCCGATCGCGTCCAGCTTCTGGGCGATCGGGAGCATGTCCTCCGTCCGCATCCGCGTGGCCAGCAGCGACTGATGCCCGTCGCGGAAGGCCACGTCGGTCAGCAAGAGTTTCTTTCCCGGCGCCGGCTCCAACGCAAGCTCAGGCTTCGCCGGTTGCACGTTCCTGGCGCTGCGCGTAGCAGCCGGTCGAACCGATTTGGCGGGCGGTTTCTTCGTGGCACGTTTTGGGGATACGGATTTCTTGGTCTTTTTCGTTGCCATACTGGAGGCCTTGGGCGGCGGATCCGCGTACGTGACAGGGTTAAGGTGTTATTGCCCGGTGGCTGGGGAGGTCAGAGTCCTTCGTAGGCGGCGATTGCTGCGGAGATCGCCAACACCAGGTCCTCAGGCTCCTCGGACTCTTCGTATAGATACAGGTCCGGATGGGTCTCCAGGTAGGACGTATCGAACCGTCCGGCCTGAAAATCCTGTTCCATCATAATGTTCTTCATGAACGGAATCGTCGTCTTGACTCCGCGCAGGACATATTCTTCGAGCGAGCGCCGCATGCGGCTGACCGTTTCCTCCCACGTGCGCCCGCGGACGGTGAGTTTCGCCAGCAGCGCATCGTAGTAGGGCGGAATCGTGTAGTCGCGGTAGACCGCTCCGTCAATGCGGACCCCAATGCCGCCGGGTGATAGGTACGCGGTGATGGTGCCGGTGCAGGGCATGAAGTTGTTGCGCGGGTCCTCGGCGTTAATGCGGCACTGAATCGCATGGCCCTGCAGCGTGACATCCTTCTGGCGAATCTCCAGGGGCTTGCCCGCCGCGATCGAGATTTGATTGCGGACGATGTCGATGGCCGTGATTTGTTCTGTGACCGTATGCTCGACCTGGAGTCGTGGGTTCATTTCCATGAAGTAGAAATGCCCTTCATGGTCGAGGAGGAACTCGACCGTGCCGGCATTGTCATAGTGCACCGCTTTGGCGATGGCAATGGCGGCTTCGCCCATCTGTGCGCGCAGTTTCGGCGTCAGGACCAGCGAGGGGGCGATTTCGATCAGCTTCTGGTGCCGGCGTTGGATAGAGCAATCTCGCTCCCCCAGGTGGATGATGTTGCCGTGTTTGTCGCCCAGGATTTGAAATTCAATATGGTGCGGACGCTCGATATATTTCTCGATGAAAATGCTGCCGTCGCCGAAGGCCGCCTGGGCTTCCCGCGACGCGACTGCCATATTCTCACGCAGCTCCTGGTCGGATCGGACGACCCGGAGGCCACGTCCCCCGCCGCCGGCGGTGTCCTTGATCACGACCGGGTGGCGGATACGACGGACGGATGCCACGGCTTCCTCGAGGCTGGTAACTCCGCCTTCGGTGCCTGGAACGATTGGGACGCCTGCCTGTTGCGCGATCTGCCGCGCCTTGACCTTGCTGCCCATGAGGTCAATCGTCTCCGGAGACGGACCAATGAAGGTAATGCCGGACGTTTGGCAGAGGCGGGCGAATTTTGCGTTTTCTGAGAGGAACCCGTATCCCGGATGGATCGCATCGGCGCCAATGCGCTTCGCGATCTCCACGATCTGTTTCCCGTCCAGGAAACCTTTGACGGGTCCCGGACCTACGAGGTAGGACTCGTCGGCTTTTTTGACGTAGATGCCGGAGGAATCGGCTTCGGAATAGATCGCCGCCGTCGCGATATTGAGCTCGCGACAGCCACGGATAATGCGCATGGCGATTTCGCCACGGTTGGCAACAAGGATCTTCCGAAACATGATGGGATTGCGAGAGGATTGGAGCCGCAGCTCACCTCTGGTTCGCCTCCAAGAAAAGATCGCGTAACCTAGCATAGGGTCAAGAGAGTTGTCGAGACGAACCAGGACGACAGACTGAAGGCGGGAGGGGGCGCGAGAGAGGGGCAGGAAGTGGTGGACCTCCTGCCCCGTGGAGATATTACTTGGTTTGGATGAGCACCGGCTTGGATTGGGCGCTGCCGCCGCCGGCCACCACGATAATAAAGGACATGCCGGCCTTCGCCTCCGGCACCACCGCTTCGATGGTGGTGTCATTCAAAAATTGATAATCGACCTTTTCTTTGGAGGCGGCGCTAAAGGTCACGCCGTGGAAGCACTCCTTGCTGCCGAAATTTTCGCCTTTAATCGTCACCTTGTCGCCCGGTTTCGCTTCATCTGGTTCCACCTTGGCGATAGAGGGGCGTTTCGAGCGATCGCAGACCGGATCTTTCTCCACCTTGCTGGCGTCGAATCCCTTGATGGATTCTGTGTCGAACATGGTAAATCCGGCCCCTTCCACCATCGCTCCTTCTTGAGCATGGCCTGCGTGGATGGTAACGAACGTCAAACCCAGGGCGAGGGCCATGATGGACATGATCGTAGTGCGCATGAATGCCTCCTTTATGGAGATGATGTCTTCGGGAGCGGCGTATAGAATTCACTGATGATTTTTTGCCCGTCATCCGAGAGCGCAAATTGCTCGAATGCTTCGACGAGCGGATCAGGCTCGCTGTTCGAGAGCAGCAAGACCGGGCGGCGCAGCGGGTAGCGGCCATCCTTGACGGTGGGTGTTTCCGGTTCCACCTTATCCACCGGGAGCAGACGAACGGGCACACCGGAGGCGACGGCCTCCAAGGCTTGGCCAAGCGAGACATAGGCGACAGCCGAGTTGGGTGGCAGCGTGCCGGCGATCGCCTTGATGACTTTTTCGTCTTTCGCGATGATTTTGGTGCCATCAGGAATCTTGCCGACGATGTGAAGTTGTTGCTCGAAGGCATCGCGGTTATTTTCATTGCGGGGTCGGTCGATGAGAAGGACTTTCGTATCAGGCCCACCCAGATCGGCCCACATCTTGAATTTTCCCGAAAACAGCTCGGCGACCTCTTGCTTCGTGACTTCCTTCGTGAAGTTCGACCGGTG
>CAZBNV010000139.1:0-5405 GCA_964493335.1 uncultured Nitrospira sp. | reverse complement strand
GGCGAGAGAAGTTGCCGAACAAGGAGGAAAAGAAGTCGCTGAAGTCGGCCGCCTCCGCCTGGGAAGATCCGCCCTGCGTGAACTCGAAACCCGCACCCCATTCGGGCGGCGGTGTGAATTCCTGTCCCTCCTGCCAGCGATTGCCGAGTTGGTCATACGCGGCGCGCTTTTCCGGGTCCTGGAGCACTTCGTAGGCTTCGCCGATTTCTTTAAAGCGCGTTTCAGCTCCGCGCTCTTTACTGACATCCGGGTGGTACTTGCGCGCGAGCTTGCGGTAGGCGCCTTTGATATCGTCGGCTTTCGCGGTGCGCTCAACGCCGAGGATCTTATAGTAGTCCTTAAATTCCATGCCGCCTCGTTTGTGATTGCTCAGCCGATCGCATCACCTGCTCCTGGGTATTCGTTCCGTTCCTGAGAAGGATTCCGCGCCTCCGTTACGCTTCCAACGTCGAAGTGTCCCCTTCAGGCAACCCGAGTTCGCGGGCCTTCAAGAGGCGCCGCATGATTTTTCCGCTTCTCGTCTTCGGCAAGGTCGGAAGAAAATCGATCTCTTTTGGCGCCACGGCTGCCCCGAGCCTGGACCGAGCGAAGCCGAGCAACTCGCGACGGAGAGATTCGCTGGGCTCAAACCCGTCCTTGAGCGACACAAAGGCTTTGACGATTTCCATCGCGACCGGATCCGGTTTACCGATCACCCCGGCTTCCGCCACGGCCTTGTGTTCGATCAAGATGCTTTCCACTTCGAATGGCCCGACCAGATGGCCTGACGTCTTGATCACGTCGTCGGCCCGACCCACAAACCAGAAATAGCCGTCTTGGTCCTTCTTTGCCAAATCGCCGGTTAGATACCACCCGTTTACAAAGCATTTCTCGTACCGCTCCGGCTCATTCCAGTACCCGCGAAACATGGACGGCCACCCGGGGCGTAGGGCCAGCTCTCCCTGTACGCCTGGTTGCTCGACGACCTCCACGGCTCCCGACTCTGTCTTTCTGACGATGCCGGCCTCGATCCCAGGCAACGGCCGTCCCATCGAGCCTGGCCGCACATCCATCCCCGCGTAGTTCGCGATCATGATGCCGCCGGTTTCGGTTTGCCACCAATTGTCGTGGAACGGACGGCCAAACGCCTCCTGTCCCCACACCACGGCTTCAGGATTGAGGGGTTCCCCGACGCTGGCGAGAAAGCGCAAGTCACGCAAATTATATTTCCGCAGAGGTTCGACGCCGATTTTCATCATCATTCGGATCGCGGTCGGTGCCGTATACCAGACCGTCACGTGTTGATCCTGCAAGACGCCATACCAACGCTCGGCATCAAAATCCGCTTCATCGACGATGCAGGTGAGGCCGTGGGTGAGCGGGGCGATGATCCCGTAGGATGTGCCGGTCACCCATCCGGGATCGGCCGTGCACCAAAAAATATCGCCGGGATGGAAATCGAGGGCCAGCTTGCCCGTCATGTGATGGGCCACCACGGCATCGTGCACGTGAATGGCGCCCTTCGGTGTCCCGGTGGTGCCGCTGGTGAAATGGAGGAGTGCGATGTCTTCGGCATCGGTCGGCTGGATTCGATACTGTTCAGAGGCGTCCCTTAGCAGCCGGTGATAATCCAAGGTGCCGGGCTGGGCCGTCGGCTGCTCCTTGTCGCCGATCAGCAAGATATGCTCGAGGTGAGGAAGGGACTGCCTGATGGCGGCGACTTTTCGCTGGTACAGTGATTCAGTGGTCACCAGGACTTTGGCTTGGCCGATGGTCAAGCGTGCGCGAATGGGCTCCGGCCCGAAGGCAGAGAACAGCGGACAGAAGATGGCGCGATGCTTCAAGGTGCCGAGGGCTGTGATGTACAGTTCAGGAATACGGCCGGCCAGGACGAACACCCGGTCTCCCTTGCCGACGCCGAGCTGTTGCAGCGCATTGGCGAAGCGGTTGGTCAGCTCGTGGAGCCGCGCGTAGGAGTAGTCCTCAACCTGACCGTTTTTCCCCAGCCACCGAATGGCTGTCCGTTCTGCCAGCGAGCCGGTCGCGTGACGAACAAGGGATTCGTGCGCGATATTGAGTCCCGCTCCGGCAGGCAGCCCGTTTAACTCGGCTCGCGCCTGGTCCCAAGAAAATCGTGAGCGGACCGCCTCATAGTCGTGGAGATTCGGGACGACATCCCAGTCTTGTCTCGATTTGATGATTGGCTTCCAGGACATTGTGAGGCTCAGTATGAGTATCGGTTCTGCAAGGCATAGACCATGAAGGATTGAACGAGAAACAGCGCGAAACCGATGGCCCTCGGACTGTCTCTCCCGGCTCCATTGGTCTGTTGGGAAGGGCGGCTGTAGCAGAATTCACCAGTAGGAAGGCGGCAGCCGTGGACAATCGCGCCAAGACAGAAAGCACGCGGGTGCTGATCAAGAGGAGACGCCAAGCAACCATGAATCCTTTGGGCTACCCGTGGCTCAAATGAACAACTGACCAAGGCGACGAAGATTCACCCTCAAGTGAAAGGCGAGTGAGAGCTATGGCCACGTACACCACACGCACCGCATCAGACCAATGCCATCGCTGCGGGGGCCTCATGGTTCCGGAAGAGCTTCGCGAGGTCAACATGGTAGGTCGGCGTTGTGTCATGTGCGGCGAACATGTCGATTCCCTCATTCTCGAACATCGCCGGAAAATGCAGACACCGGAAGGGGCGAGGGACATCAGGGAAAAAGCGGGTAAGGCGCCGTTCAACTAGTCGCGTGACTTTCGGGCGAGGCCAGGCCGCTTTCGTCGCTGAGAGACGGCCAATGCCGAATCGAGCAATTGTTTGATTCGATAAGCGGGCTCGACCAGGCCGAGTCCCAGAAAATTCGGAGCCAGGAGCGGTTCCGAAACCTTTCCTTCTTGGAGATAGAGTTCGACCTGCTTGCCGTCCGCCAATAGCGGGAAACTTTGAATTCTAGCTTGGGTGACGATTCCGAGCAATGCGGCCGTTCCTTTGCCGGAAGGCGCTCTCTCCCCATCCAGTACGGACGCGAATTGGAATACCGGGCTCCCACTATTCCCGGGAAACACATGACTGTCGATGAGGAACCGCTCTGATTTTGGCTTGGTTGGTGAGACCCAGGCTACGATTCCTTGCCGGACAATCATTCTCGGTGAGTCCGGTAGGTCGATCGCTCCGGGATACCCCAGCACCGCGACCGGTACTCCCTCACACAGGTCCACCGTGTGGGCAAGGTCCCTTGAGGTAATTGGTGAGGGGCTTCCCGATTTTGGCAGTCGTAGGTTTGCTGGGAGAGGGAGCCAAGCGAGGTCTACCGCTTCATTTGGGTGAGGAAACCAGCAGCGGCGCCCGGCATGCCTCAGCTGCAGTGATACCTTCACCTCCCGAGCCTTCCCTTTGCGAGGGCTCCGTGAGAACAACATGCTGAGGTTGGAGGGCCTCCAGCTCCCGCCCGGATCGAAGAAAACGTGCTTCGCCGTGACCAGCCATGAGATTCTGTTACGGTTCCGCTCTGGAGAAAAGAGAACTCCGGTGCCTGCCACCGCAAAGAATTTCTTCGTTGTGACTCGTCCGGCGGCGGACCTTACTTTGCCCTCTTGAACGAGACCAAGCACCACTGTTGCGGCCCGCCAGCGATCGATCCATCCAGCCATATTTTCTTCTCTTGTGTCCGGCCACACCCTACCACAGTCTAGTCTTCAACACGTATGGTGCCGGGAGCGGGAAGAATCGAGGCGTTCTGCGACAGCGCCCTGCTGACGGTTGGGGAACAAGGCGGCGTTGACTCAGGTTCAGCGTTATCGATTGAGACTAGGCCATTCACTGGGAGCAAGACCCCACCAGCACTGGCCAGGCCCGTTCATTGCTAGATAGTTCAAGGGGATGGTGTGGACAGAAGCTGAGGTGGCAATAAGCCAGAAAAAAACCTTCAAGAATCTACCCCAGATTCAACCCCAGCGGGTTGAACAGCTCAGGTTGAAGCAAGAGCAGGAGCGCGCCAAGCGGATCGCTTCGCCGCGCACGAGTCTTCGGACGTGAACAGAGGAGGATGGAAGGGTTCAGCATCTCATCGCGTATCAGCGGGGAGCCCATGGCCGTACATAATGCCGACGTCGCGGCAGTCTTCGAGGAAATTGCCGACTTGCTCGAAATCGAGGGGGCGAATCCCTTCCGGGTGCGGGCCTACCGTTTTGCTGCCCGGACGCTCCGCGATCTGTCCCGTGAGGTGGCGGAGATGGTGGAGAATGGCGAAGACCTGACCACCCTTCCTGGTATCGGAAAAGACCTGGCGGGCAAGATCGCAGAAATTGTCGGGACCGGCACTGCGGCTGTCTTGGAGGAGTATCACAAGAAGATTCCAGCCACCGTGACGGAATTGCTGCAGATCCCCGGCCTCGGTCCCAAGCGAGTAAAGGCCCTCTCTCGCGAGTTGCACATCCACAGCGCGCCGGAGTTACAGAAGGCCGCGCACGAAGGGCGAGTGAGAGCGATTCCCGGCTTCGGAGAGAAAATAGAACGGCATATACTGGACGCATTGGCGGTACGTGTTCGTAAAGCACGACGGTTCAAGATTGCCGTCGCAGCTCAATATGCAGAGGCGCTGGTGACGCACCTGCGGACAGCTCCTGCAGTGAACAGAGTCACTGTGGCAGGGAGTTACCGTCGTGGCAGAGAAACCATCGGTGATTTGGACATTCTGGTCACGGCTCGCCGGAGTGGGTCCGTGATGGAGCGCTTTGTGGCCTACCCCGAAGTGGAGGAAGTTCTTGCGCAGGGCGAGACCAAGGCGAGTGTCCGGTTGAAAAGCCAACTGCAAGTCGATCTGAGGGTCGTTTCCGATGACTGTTATGGCGCAGCGCTGCAGTATTTTACCGGCAGCAAGGACCATAGTGTCGCGCTTCGGCAATTGGCGCAGCAGCGTGGGCTCAAGATCAGCGAATATGGCGTCTTTCGAGGCGAGTCACGAGTGGCCGGGGAGACCGAGGAATCAGTCTATGCCGCAGTCGGGCTCCCCTGGATTCCACCGGAACTGAGAGAGAATCGCGGGGAGTTCGAGGCGGCGAAAACAGGACACCTTCCGCATCTCGTGGAGCAGCCGGACCTGCTGGGTGATCTACACGCCCATACGAAGGCCACCGATGGCCGACACAGCGTAACGGAGATGGCAGCGGCCGCTCGACGGCGGGGATTGGAATATCTCGCCATCACCGACCACTCGCGTCGTTTGACCATGGCCAAGGGGCTCGACCCCAAGCGGCTGCTGATGCAAATGGATGAAATCGACCGGCTCAATGCCACCTTGTCTGGGATCAGGCTGCTGAAGGGCATTGAGGGCGACCTTCTTGAGGATGGGAAACTGGACCTTCCGGCCGACCTTCACGGCCGATTGGATCTGATTGTCGGGTCGGTCCAGGACCAACTCCGCCTT
>CAZBNV010000138.1:0-5437 GCA_964493335.1 uncultured Nitrospira sp. | reverse complement strand
TGGATTGGATCATCGCCCGAGCCCGCTCGGGCGTGAACGTCATGAGCGACATGCTCGTCGCCATCCTCCTCGACAGAGGGCACGTCACGCCCGCCACCGAACCGGAGACGATCCCCTGCCCAGCCGAAGCCACTCCTCCCAGGGAGCCACAGATTTCCTGAGGAGTGCCGGCAATTGGCTCAGCGCCATCTTGAGCATGCTCCAAAGCCGCGGCGCAACCGCATGACCATTCCGGAGCACTTGTTCGAGCATCTGTTCGACCTCCGGTCTCGCCAACGCCTCTCCAAACAACTTGAACACAGGATCGGTCACTTGCTGGTGTTCAACCCATGAATTGGATAAACTGAGCGAAGGAGACGAGGAATGAGTATCCGCCGGCTGCTTCAGTCAAAAAAAGAACTCAATCCTTGAGATCGCCGCGCGTCACAGCGCACGAAATGTGCGGGTGTTCGGGTCGGTGGCGAGAGGAACGGCCCGGCGAGGAAGCGACGTCGACTTCCTCGTGGACATGGAAGAAGGCCGCAGCCTCCTCGATCTCATTGAGCTGGGTCAGGATCTGGAAGAACTACTTCAACGCAAAGTCGACGTGCTCACGGATGGCGGACTCAGTCCCTACCTTGAGCAGCGCATTTATGCCGAAGCCGTCCCCCTAGGAAAGACGACCGCATCTATCTGCTGCACATTCGAGACGCAATCCAGCAGATCGTGGAATATACGGCGATTCGAAAAGAGGAGTTTTGTTCTGATCGAAAGACTCAGGATGCCGTAGTCCGTAATCTGGAATCATCGGCGAAGCAACCAAGCGTCTGTCCCCAGTCCTCAAAGCCGCCCATCCAGACATAGCCTAGAAGCCCATTGCCGGAATGAGAGACAAGCTGATTCACGATTATTTCGGGGTCAATGTACAACTGGTATGGGATGTCGTCGAACGCGATCTGCCGGTGTTATACGAAAAAGTGAAGGCGCTCCTCGCAACGTTGCCTGCTACGCCGTAGCAACAGTCGCCGTCCCTGGATCGACCAACCAGCTCCCGGGCGATGGGTAGCCCGCAACTCTCCCTTCCCCAACTCAGCATTCAGGCCTTTCGAGCAGCAGCCAGTCTTGCCGAAATCCTCTCACGGCAGGATGGCGCCCCTCTTCCAGAAGGAAAAAGTCGGTCCAGAATCTTGAGGTACATTGAGCGTTTGCGCGAACTCGGTTGAGCTGCGGCGCCCCGAAGCGGTCTATGCAGGGATAGCATCTACGAATCACGCATAGGCCATTCAAGGCGCCGTGGAGCGAACACATACGGCCTCCTCGGATGCCGTCCAAACTCTCTACCGCTGATAGTACGAGGGCAGGCCTGATCGCGCGAGAGGATTGGAAGATGCGCGGACGAACGACAGCATGGCAAGGAAACTCACCGCTTTACCGTCCCCCGATCAATAGAGCCAGGGCATGCAGGAGCAGTCCCACGAGGCCGCCGACGAGCGTCCCATTGATGCGAATGTACTGTAGATCCTTGCCGACTTCCCGTTCGATGGTCTCCACCATCTGAGCCGGAGACCATTCCCGGACTGTGTTGGCGACCAACTCCCCTATCTTGTCGCTGTGTCTGGTCGCGAGCGCCTCGACCAGACCCTGCACCCCATCATGCAACATCGTGCGCAAGGCGGCATCCCGCTGCAACGTACGCCCGGCATCGGCCAAGGCGGCATCAAGATAGGCACGAATGTCGGACGGATCCTTGGTCAAATCGTCGAGCATCCATTGTTTGAGCTGGTGCCATGAATCATCAAAGAACTGCAGCAACGTGTCATAGGCCAGCAGCTTGTCCTTGAGGGACGCCTCCCGCGTCAAGGCGTCCTCGGACTGTATGAGCCACTGCGACAAGTCGTGGAGCCGCGCAATGGCCTTGAGCCTCAGTGCATCCTGCGGATCGTCTCGCATCGTGCTGAGCGTGTCGTAGAAAGAATCCAGCACTTTCTGGGACACCCGGTCATCCAGCTTCACGAAGCTGAGCACGCGCGACCAGGGAAGTTTGCCCGCCACAGTTCTGCTCAAAGAATCTCGGTGGGTCTCAAGGTACTCGAGCACTGCCGACAGGATGTCGTTCAAGAGCCGATCCCGCTGGCTGCTGCCGAGAAAGCCCGATAGCATCCGACCGGCCAGAGGAGCGATAGTCACCCCACGGATAACCTTGGTGGCAATGTCACGCAGTATCCTCTGCATCGCGACATCTTCCGACGCGTTGAGCGCTCGCGCAAGCAGTTGGGCCAGCTCGTAGGTCAGCGCGCGCCGGCGTTCGGGAGCGAGGAGCGCCTCGATCAGTTCGTCAGGGATGCGCCAGGAACCGACCAGCTTGGCGATCCCGCCCGGCGTGACCAGCTTCCGCTGGGTGAGGCTCCCGATGTTGGAGGCAATGCGCTCGGTATTCCCGGAGATAATGGCCGTGTGCGGGATCGGCAACCCGAGGGGATGTCTGAACAGCGCCGTCACCGCATACCAGTCGGCGAGCGCCCCCACCATCGCGGCCTCGGCGAAGGCCCGCAGCCATGCGAACCAGGGATGAACCTCTTGGTTGAACAGAGCGACGACGAACAGCAGCGCCATGAATAACAGCAGTCCAGTGGCCAAGGCCCGCATGCGCACGTAGTCATCGGTCTTCGTCGGCAGGGTCTCCTCGGTCTCACCCACAGCAGCCCTCCTCTCTCACACCGTTGAACTGGTTGATCATCCCTAGGGCCTCATTTACGACCAGCCCGGACAGCCAGGCCGCAGCCCTTCAAGAACCGGCACGATCTCCGCAAGAGATGTGATCGAGCCAGCAAAGCCTGAGAACTGAGCCTAGATGATCCCTTAGGCTCGCGCAACCGGAAGCCCTTGCCAGACCTCGCTCCTGCATAAACGTCATAGGCGACATGCTGGTCGTCAGCGATCTCAACTCAGGGCGCTTCACGGCCGCTACTGCACGGCGCGTTGCCATCCCCGCCCTAAGGCTTGCGACCGAGAGCACATGAGCGTATATACGATAATGTGTTCGCATGGGACATCACGAAGGCCATCGCCAACTTCGAAAAACATGGTGTCCCCTTCGAAGAGGCGAGCACCGTCTCTGTTGATGCCAATGCGTTGGACGGGGATGATCCACGACACTCCGCGCACGAACATCGTCGTCAGCGCATAGGACGCTCGCTGTCAGGCCGAATCCTTTTCGTGGTGTAGACAGTACGAAGGAGAAACCATGAAAAAGAAACCATCCGGATCATCAGCGCCAGGCAGGCGAGCCGCAAAGAACGTCAAGCCTATACCCGACTCGCAGATCGATTTCTCCGACATTCCGGAAGCCACGGATGCAGAGTTAAAGCGCATGCGTCGGGTCGGCCGACCAGCCAGCGGCATGGCCAAGCAGTTGATCGCCATTCGACTCTCCCCGAAACTGTTGAGCCAACTTCGCAAGATGGCCGCCAAACAAGGGAAGCCCTATCAGTCGCTGATCCATGAGTTGTTAGAAAAAGCTGCCGCCAAAGCTGCCTAGGGCTTCTCTGTCCCAACGTCGTGATTTGGGGTGGCCTCCCACCCAGTAATGCTGTATCCCTCGATCCGTTCAACTCTGTTCTTGAGGCGAGTGATTTATCGCGGCGAAGCAGGTATGCTTCGGCAGCAATCGTGCTAAGGAAACCTTGCCTGCGTTGAGTAATCTCGGACGGAACGAGCATAACAACCAGTAAGCGTCAGGTAAATTATGATGACACGAACTACCCCCATGGTTTTCGGCATAGCTTTACGGCGATCCAGCCACGCGTTCATTTTACTGACGGGACTCACCGCCATGGGCTGTGCCCAGAGTCTGACCCCTCGGCAAATGTATGAAGGGCGGCCGCTTCCGAAGGAGCAGGTGGGGATCGTACGCAGCGGATGCACTGAAGGGAGCGGGCTGACGATCATGACGACACAGATCGACGGCAAGGATATTGCCGACGGCTGCGCCGATTTCGCCCTGTTGCCGGGAGAACATCAGCTTGAACTGAGCGCCAAGCAACAGTCTCCGAAAGCGGAGATCCCTGTCACAAGTTCGGGAATGGTGTTTGGGAGGCCGACTCCGATGGCGAGCAGGCCGGAGGAAGGTTCTCGAGTCGTCTGGGCCTCCACGTCGCCGCTGCGCATCACCTGCCGAGTCCAGGCCGGACAAGAAGTCATCATCGTCGGCAGCAAGGGAATGGGAGAAGACTGGCAGGCACGATGTCAGGAACAAGCTCGATAGCGCATGCAGGCTGCGACAGAGGCGCCCGGATCAGTGGGCTTCCCACTCCCCTTTCCATTGAAGATTGATTATTGAACGTGACGAGTTTGCCCCAGCCCTAGGCGTTCCTTCCCCGCTCCCCGTACGCCACCAACCATTTCTGCCAGTAAGAACTCGGGTGATTAAAAACCTGGAACAGGGTATTCTTCCGCGCAATTAGCCGTGCGAATAGAAGAGGTGACGCTGATTCATGGCGATCAAGAAATCTGAACTCTACAGTTCCCTCTGGGCGAGTTGCGACGAGCTTCGAGGCGGAATGGATGCGTCGCAGTACAAGGATTACGTCCTCGTTCTGCTGTTCATGAAATACGTCTCCGATAAGGCGGCGAGCCAGAAGGGTTACCTGCTCGATGTGCCGAAAGGCGGCAGCTTTGCCGACATGGTAGCGCTGAAGGGCGATAAGGAGATCGGCGACAAGATCAACAAGATCATCGGCAAGCTCGCCGAGGCCAACGACCTCAAAGGCGTGATCGACGTTGCCGACTTCAACGATGCCGACAAGCTCGGCAAGGGCAAGGAGATGGTGGACCGCCTCTCCAGCCTGGTCGCCATCTTCGACAGACCGGCGCTCGACTTCCGCAGCAATCGCGCCGAGGGCGACGACCTGCTCGGCGATGCCTACGAATACCTCATGCGACACTTCGCCACCGAGTCGGGCAAGAGCAAGGGGCAGTTCTATACCCCGGCGGAAGTGTCGCGCATCATGGCCAAGGTGATCGGCGTGGGCCAAGCCAAGTCAGCCACGCAGACCATTCACGACCCGACCTGCGGCTCCGGGTCCCTGCTCCTCAAGGCGCACGATGAGGCGAAGGGAAGCACCGGGCTCGATCTCACCCTCTACGGGCAGGAGATGGACAACGCCACCAAGGCGCTGGCGAAAATGAACATGATCCTCCACGACTGCCCCACGGCCGATATCTGGCAGGACAACAGCCTCTCCAGCCCGCATTTCAAGGACGCTAAGACCGGCGCGCTCAAGACCTTCGACTTCGTCGTCGCCAATCCCCCGTTCTCCACCAAAGCCTGGAGCCACGGGATCAATCCGGCCGAGGACGAATTCCACCGATTCGAGTTCGGCATTCCGCCTATGAAGAACGGCGACTACGCGTTTCTGCTGCATATCCTCGCCTGTCTCAAGAGCAACGGCAAAGGCGC
>CAZBNV010000137.1:0-5515 GCA_964493335.1 uncultured Nitrospira sp. | reverse complement strand
CGCTGAAAGACGAAGGCTTCGATATCAATGTCTTCGACCGCAACACACCGCTCACCGACATCGTCGACAAGGCACTCCAAACAAAGTAGCCTGCCGCCCATGACCAACCGAAGATAAGGGGAGATCCCGATGAGTATTCTGGCAAACAAAGACACCCGTGTGGTGATTCAGGGTGGTCAAGCCGGCGTCAACGCCGCCCGCCGCATGGCTGAATTTTGCTATCTGATCAAGCGACCACTCAATGTGGAAGCATTTGTCTATCCGCCTGATGCCGGGAAGGTGAACGAAATTCCATACGGCAGTGGCTTGCTTGCCATCCCTGTCTACAAATCTATTGCCGAAGCGACAAAGAATCATTCGACGATCAACACCAGCCTCGTCTACATCGGTGCCGACCGCGCGATGAAGGGCGGCATGGAAGCGCTCGACGATTCGCGCATCAAGGTGGTTTCCATGATCACTGAGGGTGTGCCCGAGAAGGATGCGAAGATTCTTGGCGCCCATGCGCGCAAGCTTGGCAAGGTCTTCAATGGGCCGTCGTCTATCGGCATCATTTCAGCCGGTGCTTGTCGCTTGGGCGTGATCGGGGGTGCGTTCGACAACCTCGTGCTCTCCAAGCTCTACCGCGAAGGGTCCTTTGGCGTCATCACGAAATCGGGCGGACTGTCCAACGAGATCATCTGGATCTGTTCTCAATTTGCCGATGGCATCACCACGGCTATTGGGATCGGCGGCGATGCCTACCCTGGAACCGACTATGTCAGCTATCTCGAAATGTTTGAGAATGATCCGCAGACGAAGGCGGTGGTCATTGTCGGCGAGATGGGCGGTGATCTCGAAGAGCGAGCGGCTGAATGGTATGGTGCGAAGAAGCGGCGGGTGAAATTAATTGCCGTCGTGTCCGGTTTCTGCCAGGAGAGTTTGCCGAAGGGAATGAAGTTCGGCCATGCGGGCGCCAAGGAAGGACTAAAGGGCGAAGGATCGGCCCGGGCCAAGTCAGATGCACTCAAGAACGCCGGGGCATTGGTGCCGGCGACCTTCGGCGCACTCGGTCCCGCGATCAAGGAAACTTATCAAGAGTTGTTGAAGTCCGGTCAGGTGAAGGAGCCGGTTGAGCCGGCCACGTTGGCTAGATTGCCAAAAACCGTCGAAGAGGCGATGAAGGCCGATGAGGTCATGGTCGCGCCGCTGATCCGCACGACCATCAGCGATGATCGTGGTGATGAACCCTGCTATGACGGCTATCCGGCCTCTGAACTCATCAACAAGGGCTACGAAATTCCTCACGTGATGGGCCTCTTGTGGGATAAGCGGCTGATCTCAAAGCAAGAAGCCGAAATCATCAAGCGGATTATGATGCTCTCTGCCGATCATGGCCCTTGTGTGAGCGGTGCATACGCGACGATTTTGGCTGCCTGTGCCGGCATCGGATTGTCGCAATCGGTTGCAGCAGGCATGATCATGATTGGACCGCGCTTCGGCGGGGCCGTGACCGATGCAGGCCGTTTCTTCAAATATGCCGTCGACAATAAGATGTCCGTCGACGAATTCTTGGCCTATATGAAGAAAAATCATGGCCCGGTGCCAGGTATCGGCCATCGCGTGAAGAGCCTTCGCAATCCGGACAAGCGGGTGAAGGAGTTGGTCGGTTACGTCAAGAGCTTGAAGGTCAAAACCCCCTGCTTGGATTTCGCGCTTGAAGTGGAGAAGATCACCTCGGTCAAGAAGGATAATTTGATTCTGAATGTCGACGGGACGATGGCGGCCGTGCTGGTTGACATTGGGTTCCCCGTAGATAGCTTGAACGGCTTCTTTATTTTGTCGCGTACGATTGGATTAATCGGACATTGGGTGGATCAGAAGCGGCAGGATAGCCGGTTGATTCGGCTATTTGATTATCTCGTGAACTATGCCGCGCCCAAACGGCGGGAAGTGCCGCCGCTGAAATAGCGTGAATTGTGATGTCTCGTACGTGAAGCGCAGGCCAGCCCGCGCGAAACAGCTCACGAGAGACGAGCGATATTAAACAGAAGAGGACGGAGAAGAATCATGTCGATGGATCTTGCCAAAAAATTGTATGCCAGAATGCCGGACGTTTTTGCCAAGGCCAGAAAGAAGTTTGGCCGTGGCCTAACGGTGGCCGACAAGATATTGGTGTCTCATGCCGACAACTTTGATGCGCAGAGCTGGGAGCGAGGCAAGGCGATGCTAGCGCTTCGTCCTGATCGTGTTGCGATGCAGGATGCCACGGCCCAGATGGCCATGCTCCAGTTTATGCAGGCCAATAAGAAGCAAGTGGCTGTGCCGAGCACGATCCATTGCGACCATCTCATTCGAGCTGAAATGGGTTCTGAAAAGGACCTCCTTCGTGCCATGGATGAGAACAAGGAGGTGTATAATTTTCTCGCATCTGCCGCGAAAAAGTACGGCATCGGGTTTTGGAAGCCGGGAGCCGGCATTATCCACCAAGTGGTGTTGGAAAATTATGCCTTTCCCGGCTGCTTGATCATCGGCACGGACTCGCACACACCGAATGGTGGCGGGTTGGGGGGATTGGCGATCGGTGTCGGTGGTGCGGATGCCGGTGAAGTGATGGCTGGGCTTCCCTGGGAAGTGCTGCATCCGAAACTGATCGGCGTTCGGCTCACCGGTAAGCTAAATGGATGGGCTTCGCCAAAGGACGTGATCCTGTATCTGTGCGGTTTGCTGACCGTAAAGGGCGGCACGAACAAGATTGTGGAGTATTTCGGCCCTGGCGCGGAGACTATCAGTGCAACTGGGAAGGGGACAATCTGTAACATGGGCGCGGAATTGGGCGCGACGACCTCCGTGTTTCCATTCGACCAGAAGATGGTTGCCTATATGAACATCATGGACCGGGCAGACCTGGCGACCTTTGCGCAGTCCCATAAAGAGCTCCTCGTGGCTGATCCTGAGGTCTACCAATCACCCGAGAAATACTACGACCAGATTGTCGAGGTCGATCTCTCCAAGCTTGAGCCGCACGTCGTGGGTCCTCACACACCGGATCTCGCCAGGCCGATCTCAAAATTGGCAGCTGAGGCGAAGGAAAAAGGTTATCCGGTCGAACTCAAAGCTGCACTCATCGGCAGCTGTACCAATTCATCATACGAAGATATCAGCCGTTCCGCGCACATTGCGCGGCAGGGATTGAAGGCGGGATTGAAGGCCAAGGCGTCCTTCCTGGTATCGCCAGGCTCAGAACGAATTTACCATACGATGAAGCGCGATGGGTTCTTGGAAACGTTTGAACAATTGGGCGGCACCGTTTTGTCGAACTCCTGCGGGCCCTGCATCGGGCAGTGGAAGCGGGCCGATGGTGTGAAGGGCAAAGCGGATTCTATTGTCAGCTCGTTCAATCGTAACTTTCCTGGCCGCAATGACGGAATCAGCGAAACGCTGTCATTCCTGGCCAGCCCGGAAGTCGTGACAGCGTATGCGATCACGGGTGATCTTGGCTTCGATCCTGTAAGTCAAATGCTGAAGGGTGCTGATGGCAAAGAGTTCAAATTCGAACCACCGCAGGGCGAGGAGTTACCTGCCAAAGGATTTGCGAAAGGCGATGAAGGCTTTGTGGCTCCAGCGGAAAATGGCGAGGGACTCACGGTGGACATTCCGTCGACCAGTGAGCGGCTGCAGCTGTTACAGCCGTTCCCGCGCTGGGATGGTCGGGATTTCGACAAGCTTCCGCTCTTGATGAAGACCAAGGGTAAGACGACCACCGACCATATTTCTCCAGCCGGGCCTTGGCTGAAGTACCGCGGACATCTCGATAAGATCAGCGACAACATGTTCTTGGGTGCGAATAGCGCCTTTTCATCGGAGCCCGGTAAGGGCACGGACGTACTGACCGGTGAATCGGGTCTCACCATTGCTCAGATTGCCCGTCGTTATAAGGCGAAAGGCATTGGCTCCGTCGTGGTAGGGGATGAGAACTATGGTGAGGGCAGTAGTCGTGAACATGCAGCGATGTCGCCCCGGTTCTTGAATGTGCGCGTCGTGATCACCAAGAGCTTTGCTCGCATTCACGAAACTAATTTGAAGAAGCAGGGGATCTTGGCGTTGACCTTTGCAGATCCAATGGACTACGACAAAATCGAGCAGCAGGATCGCATTAGTGTGGCGGGCTTGAACAGCTTGGCCCCAGGAAAGCCAGTGCAGGTGACGATTCACAAGGTGAGTGGACAAGTGTTAACCATTCAGGTGAACCACAGCATGACAGCGCAACAGATTGCTTGGTTCAAGGCTGGTTCAGCGCTGAATGCGCTGAACTAATAAAGCATTGAAAGAGGGACAATCATGACGACGACCAAAGCATCCAAGATCATTTATACAAAAACTGATGAAGCCCCGATGTTGGCAACGTATTCGTTCCTGCCGATCATCAACGCCTTCAGTAAGGCAGCCGGTGTCTCCGTCGAATTGCGGGATATCTCGCTGGCGGGACGCATCCTCGCAGTCTTTCCCGAGTATTTGACTTCTGAGCAGAAGCAGCCGGACGCCTTGAGCGAATTGGGTGAACTCGCCAAGAAGCCGGAAGCCAATATCATTAAATTGCCCAACATCAGCGCGTCACTGCCTCAGTTGCAGGAGGCCCTCAAGGAATTACAAAAGCAGGGGTACAAGCTTCCTGAATACCCTGAAAATCCAAAAGACGACAAAGAGAAGGACATCAAGAGCCGTTATGACAAGGTGAAGGGCAGCGCCGTCAATCCCGTCCTGCGCGAAGGTAACTCAGATCGTCGCGCGCCGCTTTCCGTGAAAGCCCACACCAGGAAGCATCCGCATAAGATGGGAGCTTGGAGCCCGGAATCCAAGACCCACGTGTCCCATATGAAAGGTGGAGATTTCCGTTCCAACGAAAAGTCGATGACGATGACCGAGGCGACCGATGCCAAGATCGAATTCGTCGGTCAGGATGGCAAGACTACCGTGCTCAAGCCCAAGGTCGCACTGCAGGCGGGTGAAGTCATCGATGCCACCTTCATGAGTAAGCGCGCCTTGCGCCAATTTCTTGAGGACCAGATCGAGGATGCCAAGAACAAGGGCGTTTTGTTCTCGCTCCACATGAAAGCCACCATGATGAAGGTCTCGGATCCCAAGATCTTCGGTCATGCGGTGACCGTGTACTACAAGGACGTTTTTGAAAAGCACGGTGAGACGCTTAAGAAGCTGGGAGTCGATCCTGATAACGGTCTAGGCGATCTCTATGTCAAGATCAAGTCCTTGCCAGACGATCAACGCAAAGCGATCGAAGCTGACATCCAAGAGGTCTACAAGAAACGGCCACCGATGGCGATGGTGAATTCCGACAAGGGCATCACCAACCTCCATGTTCCCAGCGACATCATTATCGATGCCTCCATGCCCCCCGTTATTCGCGACAGTGGGAAAATGTGGGGTCCGGACGGCAAGGCGGCGGATGCCAAGTGCGTGATTCCCGATGCTAGCTATGCGCCCATTTATCACGAAGTGATTGAGTTCTGTAAGAAGC
>CAZBNV010000136.1:0-6098 GCA_964493335.1 uncultured Nitrospira sp. | reverse complement strand
ACCGACCATGAAATCACGCATGAACTGACCGCTGCGGTCTTGTTCCCTCTTACCCGCCATCTCGTCTTCCATGAAGACAAGGCTAAAGACTGGGACTATGTCCCTCTCGCACGAACATCCCCACGCAGTTGGGCCGAGACGGATATCAAGGGTCGGGTCGTGAGCTATGACGCCAAGGAGGACATCCAGGGGCCCCTGACGCTAGCAGCAGCCTTGACTCCGAAACAGGCTCCCGAAGAAGGCAAGCCCCGCCCCGCCTTGGTGATTGTCGGCAACTCCTCCTTTGCCAGCAATGGGTTTATCAACTTCGTCGGCAACAGCGATTTCTTCCAACGTGCGGTCGGATGGCTCACGGAAGAGGGCGATCTCATTTCCCTCACCCCCAAAGACCCTGCAATGCGACCCTTTACCCCTAATCCACTCCAGGAACGCATTCTGCTGTATGTCCAGGTCATTCTCCTCCCCGCGATGACCGTCCTCTGCGGCCTCCTGGTCTGGCGAAAAAGGCGTCGTTTGTAACCGCATGAGGCGCTACTGGCCGACGCTACTGATGGCGGGCGTGTTTGCGGCTCTTGGGCTGTACCTCTATTTCATAGAATTTCCCGAGCAACGCACCGAAGAAACGACGGCCACTCAGGCCAAACGGATTCTGTCGTTCAATGAGGCGGAGATCACGACGTTGACGGTCCGGAGTCAATCCGGCGAGGTCGTCCTCACCCAAGCTGCCGGTCAGGCCTGGACCATTTCCGCGCCAATTCACACCGACGCCGATCAGAGGCAGGTGCAGGCGCTCCTCCGCGCCCTCGTCATGGGACACGTCTCGCGGCTCGTCGAGGAGCACCCGGTTTCGCTTACTCCGTTCGGTCTCGATCACCCTTCCACGGTCGTCACCGTGGGAACCGGCAGTCGGCAGGAGACACTGTCCATCGGCGATGCCGGGCCCTTATCGTCCAGCCTGTATGTATTGAGGGCCTCGGACCAAGCGGTGCTCTTGACGGACCTGGCCCCTAAAGACTTTCTCAACAAAACTGTGCTCTCGTTCCGCCGCAAGGAGTTGCTGCGATTCGCCCAACAAGATGTGGAGCGACTTCGCCTCACCTACCCCACAACGGAAATCGTGCTCTACGCCCTGGATGAAAAGCCTAAAAAGAAATGGAAGGTTCGGTATCCCATCGAGGCTGAGGGAGACCGGACTCAAGTGCAGGCCCTGCTCTTCCGCCTGGAGGATCTCAAGGCCCTGGCCATCCTTGACCCCGGACCGGAACGGGATAAACTTGTACCCTTACTCACCAAACCCAAAGTAAAAATTACCCTGCATGCCGCAGGCGCCGACCAAGTTGTGCGGCTCTTTCAGCCGGACCCCGCCAGCGGGGAGGCCTATGCCCAGACGATTCCCGACGGCCCGATTTACAAAGTCAGTCCCTCGGCCATCAAGGACCTCACGAAAGACCTCTTCACACTGCAGGACAAACGCTTGCTCGGCGTCGACATCGGCGATATCGCCATCCTGTCGATCAAGACACGCGATGACCAATACGTCCTCATTCATGAGCATAACGAGTGGGTGCTTGAGGATCAGCCGACAGAGAAGGTCCGTCAGGACGTCGCTGACTTACTCGTCAGCCGTATCGTCAATCTTCCTGCGGAAGAACGTGTCCTAAAGCAGGCCGGCCCACTCGCGCCCTACGGACTCGTGGCCCCTGTCGCAGAATTCGTCGCCACCGGCAAAGACGGACGCGTCGCGGGGCGCTTGGCGCTGGGCAACCAAGTCGGCGGCCTCGTCTATGCCATTGGCCACCGTATTCCTGGTGTATTCCAAGTTCGCCCAGACCTGCTGACCCAGATCCCCACGCGACCAGCTCTCCTCGGACAGGGAGCGGAGCCCACCCCCTAGGCAAGCTCGCAGAGGTGTTTCCAGAGAGAGGCGGTTTATGCTACTGTACGCGCATTGTTCTTGCTCAAGGAGGATCGTTCAATGATGTACTCGCAGTTATCCAGTGTACTTGTCGTGTCCTTATCCTTACTCATCCTCAGCGCCTGTGCCACGGAAGAGGCGATCACCAGTAACGGATCGACACAGCCGTCAGCTCCAGCCGTTCCTGTGAAGAGCCCCAAGAAAGCTGCGACTGCGGCTCCGGCCTCGTCCCCGAACTATGACACCGTGGAAGCCTGCCTCGCGCGCATTCCCTCTGATAGCACCGCAGGGACGCGCATGCTTGCCGAAGGAAGCTGTCGACGGGAAGGTCCAGTCGGTTCTTCCCTCCTCAATACTGATACAAAAACTCGCAACCGCGTCGCCTCCGGCAGTGTTGAAGACAACCTGAATGACTGCATGGCGCGAATACCGCAAGATGCCTCCGCTGGGCAACGGATGTTAGCCTCGGAGAGCTGCAAACGCGATCTGGCGAATCAACGCTAATCCATCGCTCCTTGCACACCGCTTCGCCTCCGGAGATGTCAGCCATCCCTTCCAGAGGCGAAGCATTTTTAGCTCCAACTCTCTATCACCTTCGCCTCCTGACTGGGTGTCCAACCAGCAAATCGACACAGCCTTCCTCGCCGTTTCACTGTACCTTCATTCGTGCCATCATTCCGGACAGCGTCTACCGACTCTCGAACAACATTACATCGGCGGCTAGCAGTGCTGAATTTGACCCACGACCAAGCATCCGTTACTCCGAAACACCGATTCGCCGACCGAACCACGCACTACCCCATGCCAACACGAACATCACCCCACCAATCCCCATCACGCTGACGATCGACCCGAACGATTCCGCGACCCACCCAAAAAAGCTCATGCCCAGCATCGATGTGGCCGTGGCGATAGCCGTATAGACGGCCATCACGCGCCCCACCATTCCGGAAGGAGCCACTTCCTGAATGATGCCCCAGGCGATCGGAGTCCATGCGCCGAAGCCGATTCCGATGCAGGCCACCAGCAAGGCAGCAACGCGCACATCTTGAGTCCACGTCAGACCGACGACGGACAACCCTGCGAGAGCGCACGACGCCGCGATGGCGGAGAGCCGTTGCTGCAGGTTCCACCCGCTTATCCGAATTAAGCCAAGTGACGTGAGGAAAAGACCGACCCCGAGCCAGGACCATAGATAGCCGACTTCGACCGGTCCAAGGCCAAGCATATGGCGTCCGAACACGGGGAATAGCGTCGTGAATGCACCCGTGCCGAATGTATACACCGACGCCAGGACGATGAGGATCAATAAATTGCGGTGGGTGAGAAACGCGTATCGTATGCCTTCGATCAAATAACGACGGAACTGTCTGGCGCCTGCCCTGTCGGTCTGAGCCGGCTCGGACGATCTCAACCGAATCGGCATGAGACAAGCAGCTGACGCCAAATAGGTCACGGCATTCAGACAGAGCACATCCTGTGAGCCGGAGAAGGCGATACCGACTCCGCTTAATGCCGGTCCGATGATAATGCCTAGGCTCGTCGTACTTTGTAAGAGCGCATTCGCCGCCGTAAACTGCGGGCGGTGGACCATAAACGGCACGGCAGATGAGAGCGTTGGCACAAAAAGGGCCGTCGCGATGCCATAGAGGAAGGTGAGGACGTAGAGCGATTCGACAGTGAAGTTCTCAACCGAAATCCAGCATGGTATCACCCCGATCAACAACCCTCTCGCCACATCGCTGCCGATCAAAATCGCTTTCTTGGGAAAACGATCGACAATGACTCCGATGAACGGTCCAAAGAGAATGGGGGGCAACGTCTGCAGGAGCCCAATCATCGTAGTTTTGAGCGGCGATCCGGTGATCGCGTAGACGAACCACAGTAACGCCAGCTTGCTGACCCCATCGGCGATCTGGGACAGGACCTGGCTCCACCACAGCAGACTGAAGTCGCGCGTAAGAAGCCATCGAGGCGTCAGCGCGTCGACCATACCGTCAACATGGATGGTTGCGGCATGATCGGACCCTGTGAGAAGAGTTGGCGGCTGGTCCTGTCCCACGCATCATCCTTCCACTCGCGAGCGCGTGCATGCCCTCGTGTGGCATTCGCCATGCGGTCACGCCTCGGAACCCTGTCATCATCTACCATGAGCGTCGTTACGTATTCGCGACCGGGCTCGGATAGGATCTGCGAATGCATGGCGCGGCCACCGCTGCGGTGAGTAACAGTACCAAACCCAGCCCTACCAGGCTTGCAGCGGGACCGATTGCATCGGCCATCCAGCCGAAGCCCGTCATGCCTGCCATTGCAGAGGCCATGGATCCCACACTGAATGTCGTTAACACGCGACCGATGAGATGTTCCGGCGTCACCTCTTGCAAGAGTGCCCACACAATCGGGTTGAGCACGGCCGTGCTGCCGCCCACAATAATGACCACACCTGCCGCGATCAGGGGGGTTTCGAGCAGACTCAAACTACAGACGGCGAGGCCGCCGATCGTCATCCCGCTGACGACGATGCGTAACCGGCCCTGCATGTCGCTGTGCTTTTTCCAGGCCAACCAGGCTGAAGCCGCCAGCATGCCCACACCGAGAGCCGACCATAACCAGCCCAATTGCACGGGTCCTACCTGGAGAAACTCTTTGGCATACACAGGCAGAATGAAGACGAATGCGCTCACGCCTAAATTGTAGAGCGATGAAATGATCACCAAGGTAAAGACCATGGATTGTTGCCCAAATACGAAACGAAATCCAACCTTTAGTTCCTCCCACATAGATGATGAATTTCCCGCCGCCCTCAGGTGGGGAACCGTGAACCGGATAGGCAAGAGACAGAGGGCCGAAATCAGAAACGTGGCGGAGTTGACGAATAACACATTCTCCGCATTGATGAGGGCAATCATGACTCCACTGATCGCCGGCCCCAGCAACATACCGATATTATTCGTTCCTTGAATCAGCGCATTCGCAGACATGAGCTCGGAAGACCGAACCAGCAAGGGGACGGCCGAAACCAGCGCGGGGCCAAATATGGTCGACACAACAGAGGTGAGAAAAATGAGGCCATATAAACCTTCGATCGAAAGAAGCTGGATGGCATACAGGGCCGGGATGAGGAACGTCAAAAGCGCCCGCAAGACATCCACCCACACCATCACAGCCTTTTTGGGCAATCGATCGAGATACACTCCAATCAAAGGACCGAATAGAAGTGGAGGGATTGTTTGTAATAGTCCCACCATCGTCATCTTCATGGCCGAACCGGTGAGTTCGTAGACAAACCACAGCAGAGCGACCCTATTTAAACCTTCGCCGATCTGCGATGTGGTCTGGCCCCACCAGAGAAGCCCAAAATCTCTTGTTTTGATGAGGCGCCAGCCACGGTTTGGGTTCAAAACCGGCCCATCACTGGCCATGATCGGAATCCTCCTGGATCTCACCGATACCCAACGCGTCGGCCTAAGCAGTGCATACCCTACAATCAGCTGCCGTATGCTAACCATTCAGCATCAGAATCCCAGCTAGGGAAGGCCCTGGGCTAGGATAGACAAACGCCTTGCGTGATCGTGGGCATTCGTCCAATCTGTCCCGCGCCTTGACACTCTTCCGGACATCTGGGGGCAGAATGGGCAGACCGAGCGACTTCTAAACACTTACAGTGGATGGGGATGTTCAGAATATTTTTGATCTCTTCGGCTTAGCCCGCTGAGTGAGGGGCCGCACTGATCGGCACAAAGCATCATGTCGTTGCTCACTCCGCAATCGGATACAGAAAGTCTTTTCAGCGGTATCTTTGAAGAACTACGAGAAAATGGTGTCATTGGGTCGGGCTATGGCCGGGGTGCTTGAGCCCGTATCGTGACTGGTGTAAGGTGTCGTGAATTTAGCCTGCCCCCGTAGCTCAGTTGGATAGAGCAGCGGTTTCCTAAACCGAAGGTCACCTGTTCAATTCAGGTCGGGGGCACCAAACAATCAAGCACTGACAGACGACGACGCAGCGCTAGAATCGGAAGGTGTTAATGCGGTGTTAGATTGCAGAGAGGTATTGAGGCGTGAAGCTGCCGCACTAAGGTCTTTCTCGTCAATCGCGTTATACCGCTTCCACATCTCAGAAGTGGCCCCATTCGTTTGAACAGCGGCCCGAGTTTTTTAAGTGGACTCTCTGCTCATTCTCACG
>CAZBNV010000135.1:0-6180 GCA_964493335.1 uncultured Nitrospira sp. | reverse complement strand
GACGACCCTGCGCGTGTCGGTGGAGAAGATCGACCAGCTCATCAACCTGGTGGGCGAGCTCGTGATCACCCAGGCGGTGCTCGCGCAAAGCGCCAAGGGGCTCGATCCCGTGCGCGACCAGCCGCTCGTCACGGGCATGCAGGAGCTCGAGCGCAACACCCGCTCCATGCAGGAAGCGGTGATGTCGATCCGCATGATCCCGATGGCGGTCGTCTTCAACCGCTTCCCGCGCATGATCCGGGACCTGGCCGCCAAGCTCGGCAAGCAGGTCGAGCTGCGCACCGCGGGCGAGGCCACCGAGCTCGACAAGGGCCTCATCGAGAAGATCTCCGACCCGCTCACGCACCTGCTGCGCAACTCCATCGACCACGGCATCGAGCCGGTGGAGAAGCGGCGCGCGGCCGGCAAGCCCGACCAGGGCATCGTCTGGCTCTCCGCGGCCCACAAGGGCGGCTCCATCGTGATCGAGGTGCGGGACGACGGCGCGGGGCTGCCGCGCGAGAAGATCCTGGCCAAGGCGCGCGCGCAGGGCATGGACGTCTCCGACGACATGCCCGACGCCGAGGTGTGGAACCTCATCTTCGCCCCCGGCTTCTCCACCGCCGAGATCGTGACGGACGTCTCCGGCCGCGGCGTGGGCATGGACGTCGTCAAGCGCAACATCGCCGCGCTGGGCGGCACGGTCGAGATCAGCTCGGTGTTCGGCGAGGGAACCTGCATGTCGGTGCGCCTGCCGCTCACGCTCGCGATCATGGACGGCATGAGCGTCGGCGTCGCGGGCGAGACCTACATCCTGCCCATCGGCTCCGTGGTCGAGTCCTTCCAGGTCGCCGCCGGCGCCGTGCGCGGCATGGCCGGCCAGGGCGAGGTCGTGAAGGTGCGCGACGAGTACCTGCCGGTGCTGCCGCTGCGCGAGTTCTTCGCGGTGCCCGCGGACGCCCGCGCGCCCGAGGAGGAGGTGATGGTGGTGATCGAGGCGGAAGGTGCGCGGGTGGTCCTGCGCGTGGACGAGCTGCTCGGGCAGCACCAGGTCGTGGTGAAGAACCTCGAGACCAACTATCGCAGGGTCCCGGGCATCGCCGGGGCCACCATCCTGGGCGACGGCCACGTCGCCCTCATCGTGGATTGCGGCGCGCTCGTGAAGCGCCCGCGCCGCTGAACGCCTTCCGACCCGCTGCCCGAGGATTCTCCCCCATGGACGAACCGCGCATCTACTGGGACCCGATCCACTCTGTGCTCGGGCCGCCCAAGCGGTTCATGCGCTCGATCCAGATGGCGGGCAAGCTCGCGATCGTGGTCGGCCTCTTCGCCGTGCCGCTCACCTACCTGATGGCGGTGAGCTGGCAGCGGTCCTCCGAGGAGCTGAAGACCGCGCGCCTGGAGCAGGCGGGCAGCGCCCTGGGGCCGTTGCTGGTCGACCTGGGCCAGGCGGTGAACGGCAAGGCCGCCACAGTGCCCTCGGCGCTCGCCGCGATCGGCAAGCACCTCGCCGACACGGGCGACCCCCTCAAGGTGAAGCCCGCGCTCGAGGCCTTCGAGAAGTCGGTCGCCGTGACGAAGGGCGGCGCCGACCGCGCCAGGGTCGCGCGCGAGGCGGGCGAGAAGGTCGGCGCGCTGTGGGAGGCCGTCAACATGGCCTCCGGCATGGTGCTCGACCCCGACCTGGACACCTATCACCTGATGCTCGGGTTCGCGCAGACGCTGCCGCAGCTCAACGCCAATTTCCACGAGCTCTCGCTGCTGGCGGTCCGCGCCGAGTCCGGGACGCTGGATCCCGCGCAGGCCCTGCGCGCGGCCGGCCTCGCCGCGCTCATCGAACGCGACGCCGACGTGCTCAAGTCCGCGCTCGGCGACGTGAAGGAAGCCAACCCCGCGGCCGGCAAGCAGCTCGTCTCGACGGAAGGCTGGATCCCGGCCTACGTGAACCTCGCCGGCCAGGTGGCGCCCGCGCTCGCCGGCGGCAAGGAAGGCCTCGCGGCCTTCGCCGCGCTGGGCGCGTCCTTCCAGTCCGCCTCGCTCGCGACCGCCGACGAGGCCAAGCGCTGGGCCAAGGCGTTCGACGAGGGGGTGGGCGCGCGCGCCGGCAGGCTCGACCGCACGCGCTGGATCACCCTCGCACTCGCCCTCGCCGCGGCCTCGCTCGCCGTTTACCTCCTGCTGGGCTTCTGGATGGCCATCCGCGGCGGCATCATCGCCATTCGCACCTCGCTCGAGCGCATCGGCGCCGGGGACCTCGCGAGCGCCGCGGACGTGGAGGGCTCGGACGAGATCTCGCTCGCCCTGCACGCGATCCACCAGATGCAGACGGACCTCGCGCGGACCATGCGCGAGCTGAAGGACGTGAGCGACTCGCTCGGCATCGCCGGCGGCGAGATCGCCTCGGGCAACCAGGACCTCGCGAGCCGCACCGAGGAGCAGGCCTCGAGCATCCAGCAGACCGCCTCGTCGATCCGCGAGCTGGACGACGCCGTCCAGCGCAACGTGGGCAGCGCCGCCAAGGCGAGCGAGCTCGTCGCGGCCGCGAGCCGCGTCGCCAACGACGGCGGCAAGGCCGTCGAGGGCGTCGTGCGCACGATGGAGTCCATCCAGGCCGCCTCGCACAAGATCGCCGAGATCATCGGCGTGATCGACGGCATCGCCTTCCAGACCAACATCCTCGCGCTCAACGCCGCGGTGGAAGCGGCCCGGGCCGGCGAGCAGGGGCGCGGCTTCGCCGTCGTGGCCTCCGAGGTGCGGGCCCTCGCGCAGCGCAGCGCCACGGCCGCCCACGAGATCAAGGGCCTCATCGAGGAATCGACCCAGGCCGTCGACCAAGGCGCGCGCCAGGTGAAGGACACCACCGGGACGATCCGGGAGGTCGTCTCCTCGGTCGAGCGCGCCGCCCGGCTCATGGAGGAGATCGCGCTCGCCTCGCGCGAGCAGGGCGAGGGCATCGGCGAGGTGACCAAGGCCGTCGACCAGATGGACGGCGTGACGCAGCAGAACTCGGCGCTGGTGGAGGAGATCGCCGCCGCCAGCGATTCGCTCAAGGGCCAGGCCCGCGCGCTCGTGGAAGTGGTGTCCCGCTTCCGCGTCGAGCGCGGGACCGGCATCGCAGCGGCCTGAAACGACCAACCAGGAGACATGACAATGAAGACGGACACCCTCGACGGCCGCACGGCCGCGACCGAGGAATTCCTCAGCTTCCGCCTCGGGGCGGAGGAGTACGGCATCGACATCCTCAAGGTGCAGGAGATCCGCGGCTACGAGGCCGTGACCCGCATCGCGAACGCCCCCGCGTTCATCAAGGGCGTGACCAACCTGCGCGGCACCATCGTGCCGATCGTGGACCTGCGCCTGAAGTTCGGCCTGGGCGAGCCCACGTACGACGCCTTCACCGTCGTGATCATCCTCAACGTCGCGCGCCGCGTGGTGGGCATCGTGGTCGACAGCGTCTCGGACGTGACCGAGCTCACCGCCGAGCAGATCCGCCCGGCGCCGGAGTTCTCCACGGGGGTCGATGCGAGCTACATCCGCGGGCTCGGCACGGCCGGAGAACGCATGCTGATCCTGGTCGACATCGAGACGCTGATGGGCGCGGCCGACATGGCCCTGATGGACAAGGCCGCGGCCTGACCGCTCGGAAGGAAGATCATGAAATTCGGCAACTTTCGCATCGGCGCCCGGCTGGCCGGCGCATTCGGCATCGTGCTCGCGCTCTTCGTCGCGGTGGCCGGCTTCGCGCTCTGGGAAATCGACTACCTCGGCGACGTCTCGCGGGAGGTCGCCGAGCACGACGCGCGCATGCAGATCCACGCGCTCGAGGCGCGCATCCTGATGTCGCAGCAGGTCGGCCGGGCCATCGAGGCCGTGCAGGCGGGTGCCGAGCGGCGCGCCGCGCTCAAGGCGGAATCCGATTCGGCGCGGCAGAAGGTCGGCGAGCGCTTCGAGAAGCTCGAGAAACTCATCGACGACGACGAGGCGAAGGCCGCGTTCGTGGCGCTGACGAAATCCCGCGGCGAGTTCGCCGAGGCCTGGGGCGCCGTCTTTGCGGCCGCGCAGGCCGGCAAGGCGGACGAGGCGCGCGCGCTGGCCGCCTCGCGCCTGCAGCCCGCGTCCGCCGCCAACGAGGGCGCCGCGTCCGCGCTCATCGACGTGCTCGACACGAACCTGCGCCGGTCGCTCCTCGCCGCCCGCAAGGCGGAAGTGCGCGCCTTCTACATCGTGGCGGGCGCCACGGCCGTCGCTCTCCTGCTCGGCGCGCTGCTCGCCTTCTTCATGGCCCGCTCCGTCACCGTGCCCCTCGCGGGCGCCGTGGCGCTTGCCGATCGCGTCGCCGGGGGCGACCTCTCCCTCGTCGAGGCGGACGCACGGCGCGACGAGGTCGGCGACCTGGTGCGCGCGCAGGCGGCGATGGTGAAGTCGCTGCGCGCCATCGTGGGCGAGGTGCGCAGCGGCACCGAGCACATCGCCACCGCCTCCACCCAGATCGCGCAGGGCAACTCGGACCTGTCCTCGCGCACCGAGCAGCAGGCCTCGAGCCTGCAGGAGACCGCCTCGAGCATGGAGGAGCTGTCCTCGGCCGTGAAGCAGTCGGCCGAGAACGCGCGCCAGGCCAACCAGCTCGCCACGCAGGCGAGCGAGGTCGCCCTGCGGGGCGGGGACGTGGTCGGGCAGGTCGTGGACACCATGCACGACATCACCGAATCCTCGCGCAGGATCGCCGAGATCATCGCCGTCATCGACGGCATCGCCTTCCAGACCAACATCCTCGCGCTCAACGCGGCCGTGGAAGCCGCGCGCGCCGGCGAGCAGGGCCGCGGCTTCGCGGTCGTGGCGAGCGAGGTGCGCGCCCTGGCGCAGCGAAGCGCCACCGCCGCCCGCGAGATCAAGGAGCTCATCTCGAACTCCGTCGAGAAGGTGGACGCCGGCTCGCGCCTGGTCGAGGACGCCGGCAAGACCATGGGCGACATCGTGCAGAGCGTGCGCCGCGTGACCGACATGATCGGCGAGATCACGAGCGCGGCCACCGAGCAGAGCAGCGGCATCCAGCAGGTGAACCAGGCCGTGAGCCAGCTCGACCAGATGACGCAGCAGAACGCGGCGCTGGTGGAGCAGAGCACCGCGGCGGCCCAATCGCTCAGCGACTCGGCCGTGCGGCTCACGCAGGCCGTCACGGCCTTCCGCCTGGAAGGCGGCGGGGTGGCGGCCCGGCCGCCGGCGTCCGCGCCGGCGCCCGTCTTGCCGGCGCCACCGGCCGAGGGCGGAGAGGCCTTCGACATGAATGCGGCCATCCGCGCGCATGGGCAATGGAAGCAGAAGCTGCGCCTCGCGCTGAAGCGACACGAGTCCGTGGACGCCGCGACCCTGCGTCGCGACGACCAGTGCGCGATGGGACGCTGGCTGGGCGGCGAGGGCCGGATGCGCTGTGGTGCCCACCCGCTCTTCGCCGAACTCGTCGAGACCCACGCGCAGTTCCACCGCGCCGCGGGCGACGTGGCCGAGGTGGTCAATCGCGGCGACGCGAAGGGAGCCGAAGCCCTCATGGCGGCCGGCACGCCGTTTGCGGAGACTTCCGGAAAGGTGGGCGAGATCGCCATGCGCCTTCGCAAGGAGGAAGGCGGCTGCGGCGCGAAACCCGGAGCCCGGAAGGCCGCGAGGGCCGCGGCCCCGCGTGCGTCAGCCGTGGCGCCCGCCCGGGCGAACGCGGGCGCGGACGACGGCGGGAACTGGGAGGAATTCTGAGGGCTCCCGGGAATGCCGGGCCTCAAGGCCCGGCGCGCCCGGCCGTCAACGAAAGTGGGGGTCCCGCCGGGACGCCCGTCCAACCGATTCCCAGGCCGACCATGCCCCCCGAACCGACTTGCGCTGGCCCCGCCACCGGCTATCCCTTCAACGCGGGCGATTTCGAGCGCGTGAGGAAGCTCATCTACGCGCGCGCCGGCATCAAGCTGAACGACAGCAAGCAGAACATGGTGTACAGCCGCCTCACGCGCCGCATCCGGGCCCTGGGGCTCACGAGCTTCGGCGAGTACCTCGACCGGCTGGAGCGCGACGGCGGGGCGGAGTGGCAGGAATTCGTGAACGCCCTCACGACGAACCTCACCGCGTTCTACCGGGAGCAGCACCACTTCCCGATGCTGGCCGACCTGGTCCGCGCGGGCGGGCCGTCGCCCGCCATCTGGTGCGCGGCCGCCTCGA
>CAZBNV010000134.1:0-6203 GCA_964493335.1 uncultured Nitrospira sp. | reverse complement strand
AGCTCATTCGCCATACGCACGACATCGATCTCGACTCGGCCACAGGTCGGGCAGGCAATCACATTGATGCCACGATGGCGCAACTCCAGCGATTTGAGGATCTCAAAGCCGACTTTGACCTCCTCCACTGGATCCGCCGCGAGAGAGACACGCAGCGTATCGCCGATGCCCTGCGATAAAAGCCACCCCAGACCGATAGCAGATTTCACGGCTCCGGTCATCGCCGTCCCGGCTTCCGTAATCCCGATATGCAAAGGGTAGTTGGATTGAGTGGAAAACAAGTAATACGCATCAATGGCGTGGTGCACGTCGGAGGCCTTGAGCGACACCTTCATATTGGTGAAGCCCTCGTCTTCCAACGCATGCACTGCATTCAATGCCGATTCCGAGAGGGCTTCCGGTGAAGGCCATCCGTATTTATCCAGCAGGGGTCGCTCGAGAGAGCCACCGTTGACCCCTACTCGCAAGGGAATTCCTCGCTCATTGACCGCCTTAAGAACCTCCTGAACCTTCCACCAGGCCCCGATGTTGCCGGGGTTGATGCGAACACAATCGACGACTTCAGCGGCTTTGAGGGCGAGCCGATGGTCGAAGTGAATATCGGCGATCAGTGGCACCGTCATTGCCGCTTTGATCTGGGGAAGGACCGCAGCCGCCGCCTCATCGGGCACGGCGACGCGGATGATCTCGCAACCGGCTTCTTCCAGCTGGCGGATCTGAGCGACTGTGGCTTTCACATCGCGTGTATCGGTCGAACACATCGACTGGACCGAAATCGGCGCATCGCCGCCGATTTTCACCGACCCCGCTTGAATCTGCCGTGTTTTCTTTCGTGTGATATGCATCAATTTCCCGGTGTGTTTACTCTTTTCGCTAACGCTGGGTGGCTAGCTGCCCTGCTCATCCCCATGCGGCAAGCTTCCGACCAACGACGCCAAACGAGCGGCGTCATCCGTGGCCACACTGGCTCCGAACAAGGCCTTCACTCCGTTATAAATCCCATCTTCCGTCAGCCCGTATCGTTCCCGCAGAAAATCTTGCGGTCCCTGCTCGATGTACCAATCCGGAAGGCCGAGAAGCTTCGTTCGCAAATGAGTGACCCCTTCCTCGGACAGGGCCTCCAACACTGCGGAACCGAACCCTCCCATCTTGGAGCCTTCCTCGACGGTCACCAGGCAGCGCACGTTCTTTGCCGTCTTGACGATCAGCTCGGTATCCAACGGCTTCACGAAACGCGCATTGATCACTGCGGCGGAGATCCCTTCCTGGGCCAGCCGCTCGGCGGCCTTGACGGCCGGCCACACGGTGACCCCGATCGCCACAATCGCGACATCGGTGCCTTCGCGTAATAATTCGCCCTTGCCGATCGGCAGCGCGGTGGGCTCCGGATCCATCGGAACCCCGAGGCTCACGCCACGGGCATAACGCACCGAAGCAGGGCCATCATAACTGACACAGGTCTTCATCAAATGCTGCAACTCGTTTTCGTCTTTGGGCGCCGTGACGACCATATTCGGTACATGCCGTAAAAATGCGAAGTCGAACGCGCCATGGTGGGTCGTTCCATCTTCCGCAACGAGTCCGCCCCGGTCGATGCAAAAGGTCACCGGCAAATTTTGCGTGGCCACATCGTGTACGACCTGGTCATACGCGCGCTGGAGGAACGTAGAATAGAGGGCAACGACGGGCTTCATGCCTTGCGCTGCCATTCCAGCCGCGAAGGTTACCGCATGCTGCTCGGCGATGCCGACGTCATAAATACGATCGGGAAATACTTTTTCAAACGCATTGAGACCCGTGCCCTCGCACATGGCGGCGGTGATGGCCACAATCCGTTTATCCTGGCGCGCGACCTTGATCAGGGCATCGACGGCCATGCTCGTATAGCTGGGCCTGGACGCTTTTTTAGCCGGAATGCCCGTTTCGCGCACAAACGGAGGACAAGCATGGAACCAGACGGGATTTTCCATCGCCGGCTCATACCCTAACCCCTTTTTCGTAATCACGTGGAGCAGGACCGGGCCTTTCATTTTCAACACATTCTCCAAAGTCGGCAGCAGGTGCTCGAAATTATGTCCGTCGATCGGCCCGGCATACTGGAAACCCAGCTCTTCGAACAGCAGACCCGGAAGAATTGCGCCTTTGGCCAATTCCTCGGCACGCCGCGCAATCTTTTGCACTTCGAGGCCGATATGCGGAATCTTTCGCAGCAGTTGGCCGGTCTCTTCCCGCATCCGCGCGTAAAACTCACCGGTAAACGTGCGGTTTAAATAGGCCGAGATTGCTCCGACGTTCTTGGAAATAGACATTTGATTGTCGTTCAGAACGACGATGAAATCTTTGTTGGTCCCTCCGGCATGGTGCAACCCTTCCAAAGTCATACCCGCCGTCATGGCGCCATCACCGACCACACACACCACTTTGTGTTTCTCATTCCGTTGGTCACGCGCTTCGACCATGCCGAATGCGGCGGAGACGCCGGTACCGGCATGACCGGCGTTAAACGTGTCGTAGGCACTCTCTTCGCGTTTGCAGAATCCGCTTAGTCCCCCGTACTGCCGGAGCGTGTGAAATTGCTCCCGGCGGCCGGTCAGCAACTTATGGGCATAGGCTTGATTACTGGTATCCCAGACGATCTTGTCTTTCGGCGTCTCGAGGAGATACTGCAGCGCAACGGTCAGCTCCACGACGCCAAGGTTGGAGGCCAAGTGTCCGCCAACATTGGAAACGACCGCGAGGATCTGTTCACGGATCTCCTGGCATAGCTCTGGAAACTGTTCGGGGGAGAGGCGTTTCAAATCAGCGGGACTGTGGATGTTTTTCAGCAGAGACATTGCACGATCTCCTTGTCAAGGCATGACAACTGGGCGCAGATATAACTCTTCATTCAGTGGGAGGTATTCGTTTTGAGAAGATGGCGACGAAGCAGCGCAAGAATTTTCGTATGCGTACGCCCATCCTCACATATGCGACAGCTCGTGTCAAGATTTCCCTTGTGCTGACGATACCAGTAGGATCACGGATTCCTCAACAGGCCTCGAGAATCTGCACGGTCACGACTGTGTCACTTCTGCTACGAACGAAACCGATAGGTCAGCACGGTTGAGAGCGTAAAGTCTGCCGCGCTTCCGGTAATAAAATCTAAATTCTCCACTGCGTAGAGTTGCCATAACAGGCCCGGCAGGACGCGGTAGCTGACACCCAGCACTGACTCCGTGACTCCTTTGTCCAACACCCTGGTTCCCGTCCCGTGGAATGGCGGTGAGTAGTAGTCAAACTGGGCCGTGATGGAAAAGTTCTCAGTCCAAAGATATTCGATCGCCACCAGTCCGCTCACCACTGGCTGCAGATCAAGCCCGGCGATCCGGCCTGTGGGGAATATGCCATTCACATTCGTGTACACAATCCAGTGAGCCGCAAAAGCCTTTTCCAGAGCCAACCCGATGCCGACGTCCGGATGGCCACTCCCGAATACCTCCGCCGTGTCTCCCGTGGGCGCCTTCACGGCCACGCGAAGGGACATCGCAGGCAGGGCAGAGGTTTCTTTCAGCAGTTGGTACTTCCCAAAAAATGACACGTCTCCCAGTCCGGTAGCGCCGTCCGACCCTTTAAACATGGTTCGTCCGCCTTTGGAAAAGTTGAACGCATAGTGAGTGTCGCCGAGAGCTTTGCGTGGCGGTGACAACCCAGTCGTGGCATTCTCCACCCCCTTGATCGGGCCATCCATAAATCCCCCATAGCGGTGAAGCACGGGAACCTCAGCCCCGATCTCCAACCGGTCGGTCAGCCCATAGCGAAGAAAGAGGCCGGCCCGAACGGTCTCAAACTTCATCGTCACCTCGGCCTGTTCCTCGCTGTCCCTAGCAATGGTGGCCGTATTGGCCAGCTCGAGCCGCACGTCGAAATCGCCCTTGCGGAGCACCGCCGCTCGTTCGCCAGGCATGCCGAGCACCAACTGATCCAGCGCCTGAAAATTCCTGACCGGGAAAGGGCCAAACCCCTCCGCCCCGAGTGAGAGCGGCGTCCCACACAGGAAGAGAAGGCCAAAGAATGATAGAAGTATCTGCCGCATGAGCAATACCGGCCGTTCACCCACAGGCACCCAGCAGGATGGTGAAAAAATCCTCCAGCTTCGTGCTCGCATCACCCAGAGACTGAACGTACGGCGTAGAGTAGGCTTCGCCTCCAGGCTCGCTGTGGCCTCGCTGGACGGCTTTTTTGACCATCCTGCGAACATCCACTCTGTCTGCCACTCGGCTGTTTTTGTTTTTTCAGGGGTGCCGAACTGGTTCTTCAACAGCTTACTAGTAGGGAAAATCTAAACCCGCAAAAATCGCTCCGCCTTCTCGGCTATAGCCGTAATCGAGGCGACCGACCACGTTGGGACGCACAATCGCGCGAAACCCCACCCCAGGAGTCATGCGATAGTCCTGAAAACTTACATCCTTAAACGAGTTGAACACCTGGCCCGTGTCCAGAAAGGGAGCCACCTCGAAATCCGCCGTTACCCCGGCCACTTTAGTCCGCAGGAGATGGATACGTTCCTCGATGCTGAACGCGATCAAATGCTTATCGATATATCGATCCATTCCGAACCCGCGGAGGTTGTTCTGCCCCCCCAGGGAAGACTGCTCGAAAAACGGCACTTGGGAACCGATCGTCGCTTGCAGGTCAGCACGTACGATGAGAATGGCCCGCTTCGATTCACTCGGAAACAGCTTCTTGATCTCGAGTTCGTATCGCGAATAGACCGGATGGTCGCCATTTTTGATATTTTGGTTCAGCTCGGCATAGGCCATCACCGCCACACCGTCAGTAGGTGTGACCAAACTATCGCGCGTATCGTAGTAAAACGAGGCGCGGTGACCCACGATAATGGACTCGCCTTGTATACCATCGACCGCGGGAAATTGTTCGACTGAAAACGGGAGCTCCGTGGCGCCCCGTTGAAGTTGCACCTGCCGAACGCGCTGCCCGACCGAAATCTGGGTCACCTCGTTGGCGTACAGACCGAGCCGCCAGTAGGCGCGTGCCTCTCTGGCCGTATAGTTCGATTCATCAGCCTGCACCGTCGACTGGCCGAGCCCGAAGAAACGCGACGTCGCATTCTTGAAAAATGTGCCGCCGAAGTTAAGTGAATATTGTCCATTTCCAAAGGCCGGATCCACATAATCAAACAGTACCTTACGCTCGATCCGCTCAGTCAGCGAGGCGATGAAGCGCATCTGACGTCCACCAGGGTCGTACTTGAAGAGATTGAATACCGCGCGACTGCCCACGATCGAATTCTGAATGAGCATCGGCGCCATGAGATATTTCAACTCACCGTCCGGGTCCGAGATCAGGATGGGCGCAATCAACCCGGCATCGTTGCCGTCGTTTTTGCTGGTCGAGACCGACGGGACCGGAAAGATCTGCGTGTCTGCGTGAGCCGGAGTCGGGAGGCTCCCGAGTAGGAGTCCGACCAGCGCCAAGAGAATACGAATCGGCAACAAGTGATGACCCTGCATGGCGCTCGCCGGAATCGACTGCCCCCTGGCTAGGGGGCTTTGATCTTATCGGATTTCTTGCGGAGTTGATCGACGAGGCCGGGATAAGAGGAGGTGTGGAGGATCTTCGTGAACTGACCGCGGTAGTTATTCACCAGACTGACGCCATCGACCACGACATCGTATACACGCCAATCGTTATCCTTGTGCAGAAGCCGATAATCCATCGGAATTTCAGCTTTTCCGGAGAGGACCTTGGTGCGCACCTCGGCATATTCTTTTTCAGTCCGCTCATTGAGGTACTGGACACCCTCGCCCGAATAAGTTTCTACTTTATCTGCATAGGTATTGGTCAGCAGCGTGCGAAAAAGATCGACAAACTCCTGTTTGTCCTTGTCGGACAATTGATTCCACTGCGTGCCCAGGGACCGACGAGACATTTCCGGATAGTCAAAACGCGCCGCGACGACCTTCTCCAATCGCTGGCGACGATCTTCATGCCGGGCCGGCTCTTTCATTTCTTTGTCATTCAATATCTTCAACACCTCGTCGATCGTGCCTTTCAACAAATCGGTCGCCGCCCCGCCCACCGCGGACGACAGCCCCACCATGAACAGCTGCAGCACCAGCATCGCCCCGATCATCGTCCATCGCAGTCCATTCATTCCAACACCTCTCCTGAGAGTGGTGATCCTATATCGCCACCGGCCTCGT
>CAZBNV010000133.1:0-6614 GCA_964493335.1 uncultured Nitrospira sp. | reverse complement strand
TTGAAGTGACCCGTCTCCGGCTTGTTGACCCGGCGGGGCTTGACGTCGCCGAAGGCCAACTGGACGGCGGAGTAGCCGTCCCGCTCGGGCGTCTTGATCTGGACGACGCGGCAGGGCCCGGCCTGGATGACGGTCACGGGGATAGCCCGGTTCGACTCGTCCCAGATCTGGGTCATGCCGATCTTCTGTCCGAGGATGCCTTTGCGGCTCATGCTCGGAGTGATGCCATGGGTGGTGAGCAGGTGTTGGTACCGTGTCGCGGCATATTGGCTGCCGCGATCGGAGTGGTGCAGACGCCCCGCTTGAGGCTGCCGGGTCGTGAGCGCCATGAGTAGTGCGTGCTCAGCCAGTTCCCCCGTCAAGCGCTGTCCCATCGCCCAGCCAATCACCGCGCGCGAGTAGAGGTCGAGGATCACGGCCAGATAGAGCCAGCCCTCTGTGGTCCAGACGTAGGTGATGTCTCCGGCCCACACCCGATTCGGTGACGCGACCGTGAACTGGCGGTCGCGGGTGTTCTCGGCCACGGGGAACCGATGCTGAGATTGGGTGGTGGCACGCCACTTCCTCACGGTCTTGGCTCGGAGACCCGCCTGGCGCATCAACCGAGCCACGCGCTGTTTGCCGACGGCATGTCCCTGCTTGCTTAAGGCGCTCCAGATGCTGGGACTCCCGTAGGTCTCACGGGATTCACGGTGGAGCATGCGGATGATTGAGAGTAGCGTCCGGTTCTGCCTGGTTCGGCGACTCTCCGGCCGATCCCGCCAGGCATAATATCCGGCGGGGGACACGGCCAACATCCGACACATCAGGCGGATCGGATAGCGACGGTCATGCTCCCGAATCGCGCGGTATCTCATTGCGACTCCCTCGCGAAGAATGCCGCCGCACGTTTTCGAAAATCCCGCTCGTGGGTGACTCGGGACAAGTCCCGCTTGAGGCGCGTGAGTTCCTCGGCCTCGGTGCGTTGGGCCGCGCAGGTGGTGCCCTGAACGGTCGCCTGCCGGTGCCTGGGTGCGCCAGCGATACAACACATTTTCTGGCATGCCTAAATCCCGTGCCACCTGCGCCACGGGACGGGCGGAGTCCCGGACTAACCGCACCGCCTCCTGCTTAAAGTCTTCGGTATACCGCCGTCGTGTGCCTGTTGCCATGCGACCCTCCGATTTCATCATTTTCCTCCTTCGCGAGGTGTCTGTAAAATCGGGGGAGGGTCAACCCGTATCGATAAAGGGTAAAGAGGATAATCCTTATTTAGGGTGATGTACGGCAATAAAATTGCTTCTGCGCAGGATAAGTGGCGACTGACGCCAGGCTTCGCCTGCTTTAGGCAAGCTCTCGCGCCCGGGATAAAGAGGATGGCTTCCTAGGTTATCGCTATTGTTAGTTGGGGGGAAGCCACATGATAAGTGCATATGCGTGTAAGAACCTTGTGGTGGAAGAACTCATATCTGCTGGTGGCATTTCGGATGGGCGTTAAAGTGAGCCAGTTTATTATCGCCGTATTTACAGCAGGCAGACTGAATGGCCGGATGAAATCGTCGGGGCATTGTCCACCCAATGACGTCTACAGAGAAGCGGCCTTTCGGTGCCTCTTGGAAAGTGAATCCAAGCGATCCGAGCGATCAGGCCATCTCTGTCAGGTCCTTCTCGTCTATCGAACCAATGGGCAAGGAGCGCTCATGCCTATGGAGCCAAGTATCGCCAAAACGGTAATCGCGGCGTTGACCGGGATCCTGCGGGACACGGATTACATCGGGTGGTACCGCGAGGGGAGCATTGTGGGCAGTGTCTTGACGTTGTTGGGGCGAGACTCCGAGGTTGATGCGTGCACTCGCCTTCGGACGAGCCTGGCGGAAATCCTGCAGTCCGAACTCGGCATTGAAGAGAGCCGTCGTGTGCAGGTCCGAGTGTGTCAGCCGAATGAGATGAAGGAAAGCGATTTACTCTAGTAGGATGCGCTACCTTTGGCCAGCCTCGTTCTCGCCTCGATAAGACTACGATTCGCCTAAAGAACTCCCGGCTCACCATCTCGCCGGCTCCACGAGCGTGGCGCTCATTATTCTTCGCGCCGTGGACCGCTCTGCGGCCTGGCTGGACGACCTGTTTGCGCACCCTCAGGATTCTTCTGGTATCAACCTGCCTGTAGGCAATTGCTGCGCATTTCCAGAAAATCAAGTTTTTCCGCAGACTGCGAGTGTCCTGCCTCTGACATTCGCTGAATTGATCCGCCAGGCTGCCCCCCTGCCCCTTACCCTCTCCCCAACGGGGGAGAGGGTAAGGGGCAGGGGACACATCGCACTAGCAATCCTGCAGTAGCCACTCAATCCAATTAATGCGGTCACCTCAATGTCCGCGCGACCCATATCGGGAAAAATGACTGGTATTAACGTGCCCAACATCCTTAAAGGAGTAAAGCCATGGTGAAACTTGCTGTGATTGGTTATGGGTACTGGGGTCCGAACATTGTGCGTAATTTTTCAGGACACCAAGACTGCAAGGTTGTGGCGGTCTGCGACAGGAACCCCGTAGCTTTGGCACGGGTGTTGGGTCGACACGCAGGTGTCCGCGTCACGACCGATGCGGATGAACTCGTGACCGATCCAGAAATCGACGCGGTGGCGATTGTGACGCCGGTGTCGTACCACTACGAACTGGCCAAGAAAGCGCTGGAGAACGGGAAACATGTGTTCGTGGAAAAGCCCTTCACTGCGACCTCCGCTCAAGCTGAGGAACTGATCGAGCTGGCTGAGCGCCAGAATCTACTGATCATGGTGGACCACACATTCCTCTTCACCGGCGCGGTCCGAAAAATCAAGCAACTCGTCGATGAAGGCGCCTTGGGTTCTCTCTATTACTATGATTCGACTCGGGTGAACCTGGGGCTTTTCCAGCACGATGTGAATGTCTTGTGGGATCTTGCTCCCCATGATCTCTCCATCATGGATTATCTGATCGGACTCGAGCCGGAATTAGTCGTGGCAACGGGAGGCGCCCATGTCAACAGCTTCGAAAACATCGCCTACCTCACCGTGTATTTTCCCAACAATGTCCTGGCTCATATCAATGTGAATTGGCTCTCGCCGGTGAAGGTCCGGACGACGCTCCTCGGCGGGCAAAAGAAGATGCTGGTATGGAATGATCTGGATCCGGCAGAAAAATTGCGCGTGTATGATAAGGGCGCTGAGGTAAGGACTGAACAGGGAGTTCACCAAGCCTTGGTCAGTTACCGTACCGGCGATATGTGGGCGCCAAAAATAGAGGAGCTTGAAGCGCTCCAGATCGAAACACGATATTTCTTGGACTGCATCAAGAGCGGCATAAAGCCCTTTAATGATGGTCATGCGGGGTTGCGCGTCGTGCGGATTTTGGAGGCGGCGGAACAGTCGCTTAATCAGCATAAGGAGATCATGCTGGCATAGGCTTGGTCCTGCCGTTCGGCAATATGAAGAGATGGTGGAGCCAGGCTTGGTCAGAGGGGGTGGTCATATGAGGCTCTCGGGAGCGAAAGGAGACATGGTTGGGAGCTTTCAGGCTATGTTGGATGAAGCGGTTTTCCAACATACGATCACAAGAGAGCGGAAACGTACGGAACGGTCCGGACTGGCCATGGTGATGCTGTTGATCGGTGTTCAGGATAGCCGACATGAGGACAGGCCGATACCATTTGCCGTGATTGCCCATGCGTTATCGGCCATAAAATCTGACATCGATATTCTCGGCTGGTTTGAACGGCAGTCCATCATGGGTTTGATCCTTCCGGAGATTAATCCCGCAAACTTGGCAACCATCTGTGAGCAGGTTGAAGTCGAATTTCGAAAAGAAATCACGCATCAGTGTGACGGCGACATTGTCCAAGGATTGTCGATCAGGTTGCGTGTCTATCCGGAGCCGTGGAAGCTGGAAGAAGCAGAGCATCAACAGATGGATCCCATTTTCTTTCCTGAACTGCATGCGAATCGACGGGCGATCGCCAATTTTCAACGCCTCAAGCGGGGAGTGGATATCCTGCTCAGCCTCTTCCTGCTGATCATTCTGTCACCAGTGCTCCTGGCCATTGCCGGCCTCGTCAAATGGTCGTCGCGAGGGCCGGTCATCTTTCGCCAGGTGCGGGTCGGGCAGATGATGAAACCGTTCATGATGTGCAAGTTCCGCACGATGTTTGCGAACGCCGACCATGGGATTCACCATAACTATGTCAGTTGGTTTATTACCTCCAGCGATAGGGGGCAAGAACAGGGCAAGAATGCGTTATTCAAATTGACCAACGACACCAGGATCACTCCTCTAGGCCATTTTCTTCGACGAACAAGTCTTGATGAGCTGCCTCAACTATGGAATGTGCTGATTGGTGACATGTCGCTCGTTGGGCCTCGTCCTCCCCTGTGGTATGAACTTCAACAGTACAAACCGTGGCATCGTAGCCGGGTATTAGAAGCTAAGCCAGGGATTACTGGTCTGTGGCAGGTGGTTGGGCGGAGTCGAACAACGTTTGACGAGATGGTGCGCTTAGACCTCCGTTATGCAAGGACCATGTCCTTGTGGGGGGACATCAAAATTCTCCTTGCGACACCCGCAGCAATGATCACGGGCAAGGGTGCCTGTTAGCTGTTGAAGGTGCTCCTCAGATCATAAAGTAAAGAAACTCTCTCCGCCCATCACTCGCCACATTCCCAGCCTTTCACGCCTCCCCACCGCTGACTTCCTGCTGGATTGTAATACTCGCCTGAATCTTAATTGGCGCAGGCCTTTAAGTCCCCTTTAAAATTTCTACTTGCCATGAAGTTAGGCCTACACAACTGGACGGTTGTGTGGGTTTTTTTGTCATTCTCTTGCGTGCGTCAACTAGCTGCAATCACTTAAGAGTCAATGAAATCCGCTTGTGTCTCCTAAGGCACCTCTGTTGTTTTGTAGGAGAGATAAAGCCGCATCGCAGGGCAAAACGGCCAAGGCCGATACCCACAAGATGGTTGAAGAACGACTAGTACGCAACAAATGAGGTATCTATGCGCTCACCTGGAGTCCTGTGAGCAGCACCAACCTGGCTTGCTATAAGGTGTATGTGGGGAGGGCGTCGGGACGGTACCGGAACGCCTCTGAACGTTGGAAATGTGAGTTCGTATGGGGCAAGCAATCTTGCCGTAGGATTGACCCTGTTTTGTCGTGACGAACTAGACTACCAGTGGCATTGAGAGCGCCTCCTTAAATGAGGTGAGCAAGAGCATGTATCGACAGGAGCAGGGGTGGAGGCGAACGAAGCAGTAAGAGTGGCCACAACTCTTTTGCACATTGAGGGACGCCAACTTGTCGCCCTTCGAGTTCTCGAATCGCTTCTGATAGCATCCCACAAGGTTCTTCCTCACCAACTCGCCTGATTCCGTCAGCCCTTGGATGAAAGTGCGCCTTCCGCGGGTCATCTGCTCCGCGTTATCTTCAGTAAGGTGCGAAAGACGCTGCTGGGGCGGAGTCGGGCACACGCTGCGGATGACTCAATATGTTCCATCTGGTACAAAATTCGCGTGACGCTATGATTTTCCCTTGAAAAAAACTCTGCGCTGGTGAATTATTTGGCCTACACAAGTGAACGGTTATGTGGGTTTTTGTCAGTCTCTTACGGGGCCAACAAGCTGCGAGTCCTTAACAGTCAATGACTTCCGATCGGGCCTCGTAATGGCACCGCTGTTGCTTTATAGGGGAAGCGAAGTCATATCGCAGGGACGAACGGCTAATGCCCGTTTCTCCCCACTGTTTTTTGTAACGACTGGTATCCAACGATTGAGGTGTATATGCATCAAGCTCATCAAGAGTTAGCTTTCCGACGAAGTGTGATGGGTGCGATATCACTCCGACTCTGGTGGGGCGTGGGCCTGGCACTGGCGATCGGCATCTGGACATCTCCTGAATCGTGGGCGCTAACGGCGAGTCCAACGGCTGTGACGTTTCAAGCCGTTCAGGGTGCAACCAATCCGCTCAGCCAAACAGTCAGTGTGTCCAAATCGAATAGTAGACCGTCGTCTTGGGTTGCAATAGATAATGCGCCATGGCTTACGGTATCCCCCGGAGCAGGGTCCATCAGAGGCACCGCAAAGGTTGGGTTGGCAGTGAATGTTGCCGGATTGGCAGCAGGCACCTATAGCGCAACAGTTACAATCAATGCGGACAAAGGAGGAGGGATTGCGTCGGTTCCTGTCACACTGACGGTGGCTCCGTCGACGACGACGAGTTCATCGACGACGAGTTCATCGTCAACAACCCCAGTCGCCAGTACAAGCACGACGGCGTCGCTCACCTGGAGTCCGGTGACTAGCACCAACTTGGCCGGCTATAAGGTATATGTGGGGACGGCCTCGGGACGGTACGGAACGCCTCTGAACGTGGGAAATGTGAGTTCCTATGTTCTGAGCAATCTCACTGCGGGCACTACCTACTACTTTGTCGTGACGAGTTATAACAGCAGTGGCGGTGAAAGCGCCCCCTCAAATGAGGTGAGCAAGAGTATCTATTGACAGGGGATTAGGTGCAGAGGCGCTAGAAGCAGTAGCTGTGAAGCAACTGTCCGTTGCTGTGAAAGCTAGAACTTAATCTGACAGTCCGGTAGAGTCCTCGCCTTCACGGAA
>CAZBNV010000132.1:0-6667 GCA_964493335.1 uncultured Nitrospira sp. | reverse complement strand
TGTCGATTGGCTGACGTAATGCAGGAGGCCGGTCAGGTGACCGCCCATTTCCAACGCGACGACCGGCAGCGACAGGACAAGGCCGATCCAGAACCGGCGGGTCATGTCGATCAATTCTTCATTCGGTCCTGTCTCCGTCGTGGCGAGCACCGGCTCCAGCGCCATGCCACAGATCGGGCAGGAGCCAGGACCGACCTGCCGGATTTCCGGATGCATGGGACAGGTATAGATCGTGCCTTCCGGAACGTTTGCGGCAACCTTCGGCCGATCACTGACATACTTCGCCGGCTGGGCTGCGAACTTCGCAAGACATCCCTTCGAGCAGAAATAGTACGGGTGTCCGTCGTGCTGGTGCCGGTGGGGTGTGATGTGCGGGTCCACAATCATGCCGCAGACCGGGTCGCGTACGCCTTCCTTTGTTTGCTGCGGGGCAACATGCGCATCACTGTAGCCACTGTCAGCGGCCGGTTGCGCGTGATTGTGCGCGGACGCGCCGGGCTCTGCATGAGAGGCGTTCTTAGAGGAACAGCAGCAGTCCCGGCGTGGGGATTGTTCGGTCTTCCTTGCGTCGTTTGCCATGAAATTTCCCTTCAGAGACCTTGCTACCGATACCACGTAGGGGTATATAGCCGCCATGAGAAAAGATATCAAGGCGTCCAGCATCAAACGTTTGAGCCGGATCGAAGGCCAGGTGCGCGGCCTGTCGCGCATGGTCGATGAGGAGCGGTACTGCATCGATATCGTTACCCAGATTGCTGCGGTGCGCGCAGCACTCCGGCGCCTTGAAGAAGAGATCCTCCGCGACCACGTTAGCCATTGCGTCGAGCACGCGATCGCGGCCGGCAGCAAGCCCGAGCAGCGCCAGAAGATCGAGGAATTGATGGCTGTCGTCAGCCGCGCGGACCGATGAGGGAATATTGCAAAATGGCTTGTATCGAACGACGAGCTCTGCTGGGCGGTGTGGCGACCGCGATGCTGTTCGGCGTAGTTCCCCTGCGCGCCAAGCCCCCGACGATGGTCATCAGTAAGCACCCCAATTGCGGCTGCTGTTCGGGGTGGGAAAAGCATGTGCGCGCTGCCGGCTTCGAGACGCAAATCCATGAGTCAGGTGACCTCGCATCTTTGAAGACGCGGCTCGGCATTCCACCCTCGCTCGCCTCGTGCCATACGGCCGAGATCGACGGGTATGTCATCGAGGGCCATGTCCCGTCGTCTATAATTCGCCGCTTGCTTTTGGAACGCCCGGCCGCGGTCGGACTCGCCGTGCCGGGGATGCCGGTCGGATCGCCCGGTATGGAAGTGTCTGGCTCGGCTGATGAAACGTATGAAGTGATTCTGTTCGGCCCCTCCGTTCAGAAGGTCTATGCGCGCGTCAAAGGAGCTAAGGAACTGTCTCGGCTTTGATTCACATCAATGGTGGAAGCCCCGTTTTCCGCCATGGTTTCGATATGACAATGGCGAACAAGCACCGACTTGCCGGACTGATGTGGGCTGCGATCCTCGTGATCGCAGTTCAATTTGCGCCGAATGCCGCCATGGCGCACTCCGGGCATCGGCACATAGCTGCGTCCCAGGACGGCGCGACGACCCACCGCACCGTGCCTACGCAAGGCATCGCTGCGCACGATGCTGTTGCTGACGTCGCAAAGCCGAAAGCGCACGCAAGCCAACTGACAGAGCCGGACGAGCGCGATCGGGCTTCACGGCCGTCGACCGGCTGCGTCGGCGGTTGCTGCGGATCGGGGCTCGGATGCTGCGGCGCAGCCGCGCTGGCCGGTTCAGCACAAACCTTGCCGCAATTCGACATGCGCGCGGAAATCGTCGCGTTCGACGTCGGCATACCGAGCGGCATCGATCTTGATACCTTGGCCCGGCCGCCCAAATCCCTCGCATAGCGCACGCGCGCGTCCGCGCGCGACTTTCCGCCGGCGATTCCGCCGGTGGTCACCGCGGTTTGCGAGGATTCGGTCATGTGGTCTCCCCATGCCTGCAAGGTGCTGGCATCAGCCTTCCTGCTGCTTGCGATTTCATTCGAACGCGGCTCGGCGCACGAAGGCCATGATGACGGTCCGTCGAAGGCTGCCGTCTCCCTTCCGGCTTTGCCCCGCGCAGAGGCCGCTTCCGGCATATTCGAACTGGTCGCGGTCGCCAAGGATGGCGAACTGACGATCTACCTCGATCGTTTCACGACCAACGAGCCGGTGACGAACGCGACTGTTGCTTTCGAAACGCCGCAGGGAAGCGTCGAGGCAAAGCCTGCCGCAGATGGAACCTACCGGTTGTCGGCGCCATGGGCGTCCAATCCCGGCCATTACGACATCATCGCGACCGTGACACCGAAGGACAGCGAGGCAGACATCCTCACGTTCGCGATCGAGATTCCTCCCGGGCTCCAGTCTTCCAGTCGAGCTTTCGCAGTGAGTCCGACGGACCGGCTCCCGGCCGGCAACTTCGGTATTCTTCTCGCGTTGATCGGCGCATTTGCCGGTGGCGCGATCGGCGGCATCATCCTCACCAGGCGAAGAAGGGCCGCTGTCGTATGGGTGGTGGCCGGGCTCAGTATCGCTTTCTTCGCGCCAAAAGCCTTCGCCCACGAAGGCGAGGACCATGGCAGCGCTGATGTACCAGCGACCCGGATCACCGCGACGCGCGACGTCGCGCAAATCCTGTCCGACGGCAGCGTGTTCGTCCCCAAGAGCACGCAGCGCATCCTGGCTATACGAACGATGGTGCCTGAGGCAGCGTCATTCCGCCGTGCAGTTGAGCTCCCCGGTCGTATCATCCCCGACCCCGATGCCAGCGGTTTCGTGCAGGCCGCGGTTGGCGGGCGTTTGTCGCCGCCACAAGGCGGCTTCCCGCGGCTCGGCGCACTGGTGAAGAAAGGCGACGTGCTGGCCTACGTCACGCCGCCGATGCAGACCATCGACGTGTCCGATATGCGCCAGCGGCAAGGTGAACTCGATCAGCAGATTTCGATCGTGGAGCGGCGGCTTGCGCGCTATGAGACGCTGGCTCCAAGCGGGGCGGTCGCCCGTTCCCAGCTCGAGGAGACGCGGCTCGAGCTGCAGGGATTGCAGGAGCGCCGGGCATCGCTGGATAAAGTGCGTCGCGAGCCGGAAGCGCTGGTTGCGCCGGTCGACGGCGTCATTGCCGACGGTACGCCCGTTGCCGGGCAGATTGCGCAGACCAATGCGGTTGTGTTCCACGTCATCGATCCCGCGCGGCTTTGGGTCGAAGCTTTGAGCTATGAATCGCTGCCGGCGTTGCATCGCGCCGCGGCGCGGGTGGGCGACAAGGAGATCGCGCTGGTGTTTCGCGGCGCCGGTTTCACCGATCGCAATCAATCGATTCCGATCCATTTCGCCATCGATGGCGACGTCGCGGGCGTGCGCGTCGGGCAATTCGTAACTGTGCTCGCGGAAACCCCGGATGAGCAGCGCGGTATCGCTGTCCCGCGCACCAGCATCGTCAGAACCGCGGCCGGTCAGGACTCGGTCTTCGAACATGTCACCGCAGAGCGCTTCGAGCAGCGTCCGGTCCGCATCGAGCCGCTCGACGGTCAGCGGGTGCTGATTTCACAAGGGCTCGATCCCGGCAAACGCGTCGTCGTGCAGGGCGCTGAACTCATCGACCACATCCGCTGAGGACGCACCATGTTCCGGTTTCTCGTCACCCAGTCCTTGCGCAATCGCCTGCTTGTTCTGGTGGCCGCGGGCGTCCTGATCGTCTACGGGCTCTTTACGGTGTCTCGTCTGCCGGTGGACGTGTTCCCCGACCTGAACAAGCCGACCGTCACCATCATGACCGAGGCTGAGGGGCTTGCGCCGCCCGAGGTCGAGCAGCTCGTCACCTTTCCCATCGAAACGCAAATGAACGGCGTGCCCGGTGTCACGCGCGTCCGCTCCGTATCCGGAGTCGGTCTGTCGATTGTCTATGTCGAGTTCGACTGGGGCACCGACATCTACCGCAACCGGCAGCAGATTGGCGAGCGCCTTGCCCTCATTCGGCAGCAATTGCCGCCGAACACGATTGCGCAGATGGGGCCGATCAGTTCGATCATGGGTCAGATCCTGCTGGTGGCAGTGACCGGTTCTGAAGCGACCCCGATGGAGGTTCGGGAAACAGCCGATTTCGTCCTCAGGCCGCGCCTTCTGACGATTCCCGGCGTGGCCCAGGTGATACCGATGGGCGGGGAGGTCCGGCAGTATCGCATTTCCCCCAATCCACCCGCGCTGCGGGTACTCGGCGTAACCTACGAGCAAGTTGAAAAAGCGCTGGCGCAGTTTGGCACCAATGCCGGCGGCGGCTTCACCGACCAGTATTCACGTGAATACCTGATCCGTAACATCGGCCGCACGACGAGCCTTGAAGATCTTCGCAATGTCGTTGTCGCGCGAGCGAATGGCGGCCCGATCTATCTGTGGCAGGTCGCAGGCGTCGAGTTCGCGCCGAAGGTGAAGCGTGGCGACTCCGGCTACATGGGATCGTCTGCGGTCGTCATTTCGATCGAGAAGCAGCCGAACGTAGACACCGTTCGGCTGACGCGCGAAATCGAACAGGCGCTGAAGGAGATTACCGCAACTCTGCCCAAGGGGATCAAGGCGGATCAGATCCTGTTTCGCCAGGCCAACTTCATCGAAACATCGATCCGCAATGTCGAGCGGGTGCTCGTTGAGGCAGCCGTGGTGGTCGCGGTCGTGCTGTTTGCCTTCCTTCTCAACTGGCGGACGACGGCCATTTCGCTCACCGCGATTCCCGTTTCGATCCTGACCACCGCCATCGTGTTTCATATGTTCGGCCTGTCCATCAACACGATGACGCTCGGCGGGCTTGCGATTGCGATCGGCGAACTGGTCGATGATGCCGTGGTCGATGTCGAGAACATCTACAGGCGGCTGCGGGAGAACCGCGAGGCGGCGAGTCCGCGGGCTGTTTTCGACGTCATCGTTTCCGCCTCGCAGGAGGTCAGGTCGGGCATCGTCTACGCGACGATGATCATCGTCCTCGTTTTCGTTCCCCTGTTCGCGCTGTCCGGGATCGAGGGGCGTCTGTTCGCCCCGCTGGGGGAAGCCTACATCATTTCGATTTTCGCGAGCCTTCTCGTCTCGATCACGCTCACGCCAGTGATGGCGTATTACATGCTGCCACGGCTGAAGAGCCTGCAGCACGGAGACAGCGCGCTCGTGCGCGTTCTGAAACGGTGGAACGCCTTGCTGCTGGGCTGGGGCTTCCGACATCAGAAGACCGTCATCGCGTCTGTCGCCATCGCCGTCGCGGGAGCCGGTATCGGGGCCGCGTCGCTGCCGCGCGCCTTCCTGCCGCCGTTCAATGAGGGCACGTTCACGATCAACGTGCTGTTCAATCCGGGTATCTCGCTGTCGGAGTCGCATCGCGTCGGTCTCATTGCCGAGCGTCTGATTCTCGAAGTGCCGGACGTGAAGGCCGTGGGGCGGCGTACCGGCCGCGCCGAACTGGACGAGCATGCGGAAGGCGTTCACTCCTCGGAAATCGAAGTGGACCTCAAGCCCGGAGGTCGCCCCAAGGCCGAGATCGTCGACGACCTCCGCGCAAGGCTTTCCGTCCTGCCGGTGGCGACCAATATCGGCCAGCCGATTTCGCACCGCCTTGACCACATGCTCTCAGGTGTGCGCGCGCAGATCGCGCTGAAGATATTCGGTGACGATCTCGATTCGCTGCGTACGACCGCCGAGCGGCTGCGGCGGAGGCTGGCGGATATTCCGGGTCTGGTCGACCTGCAGGTCGAGAAGCAGGTGCGGATTCCGCAGCTCGAGATCCGCGTCGATTACAAGCGTGCGGGCCTCTATGGCGTGCAGCCAGCGGCGGTGATCGATCAGATCAGCCGGCTGTCGAACGGGCGTGTGATTTCGCAGATCGTCGACGGCTATCGTCGCTTCGACGTGACGATGCGGCTGCCGGACCGGCTCCGCACCACCCAGAAGCTCGGCGACCTGCTCATCGATACGCCAGTCGGCTGGATTCCGGCGCGCCAGATTGCCGAGGTCCGCGAGACGGAGGGTCCGAACCAGATCCTGCGCGAGAACGGACGCCGGCGCGTTGTGGTGCTTGCCAATACCGATGGCCGAAGCGACATGGCGAAGGTGGTCGGCGCCATTCGCCAGGAACTCGCCGCGGCGAAATTGCCGGAGGGCTACTTCACTCAGCTCGAGGGCACGTTTCAGGCCCAGGAGGAAGCGACCCGGCTGATCGGCGCGCTTTCGATCCTGTCGCTGGCAATGATCTTCGCGATCCTCTACAGCCGCTATCGATCGGGAGTCCTGGCGTTGATCGTCATGGGCAACATCCCGCTCGCCCTGATCGGTTCGGTTGTCGCACTATGGCTCGCGGGGCAACCGCTCTCGGTGGCGTCGATGATCGGGTTCATCACGCTTGCAGGCATCGCAGCGCGAAACGGAATCCTCAAGATCAGCCACTACATCAATCTCGCCTTGCACGAGGGGGCGCCTTTCGGCGCCGGCCTGATTATTCGAGGGAGCCTTGACCGGCTGACGCCGGTGCTGATGACAGCGCTCTCGGCGGGCCTTGCGCTGCTGCCGCTGCTGATCGATCCGACCTCACCGGGCAAGGAAATCCTGCATCCGGTCGCAGTAACGATCTTCGGTGGTCTGATCAGCGCAACGCTGCTCGA
>CAZBNV010000131.1:0-6677 GCA_964493335.1 uncultured Nitrospira sp. | reverse complement strand
GTGGTGACCTACAAAATCGCCGCCCACGCTGCCGACCTGGCCAAGGGCCATCCCGGCGCGCAGGCACGCGACAACGCGCTATCGAAGGCCCGGTTCGAGTTCCGATGGGAGGACCAGTTCAATCTGTCGCTGGATCCGGACACCGCCCGCTCATACCACGATGCCACTTTGCCGGACAATGCGGCGAAGGTCGCCCATTTCTGCAGCATGTGCGGACCGCACTTCTGCTCGATGAAAATCACGCAGGATGTCCGCGACTATGCGGCGCAAAAGCAACTGGAAGAGCAGCAGGCCATCCAGATCGGCATGAAGGAAAAATCGGAAGAGTTCAAGAAATCCGGCTCTGAGATTTATCTATAAGGCCGGTCAAAATGGCTGTCCGGCGAGGCCGCAGGCGACCCCAAACCGGAGGCGTACCCTCAGGGGTACGTTGAGGATTTGGTGGAGCCGAGAACGAAGCGGGAAGCCATTTTCAGCGGCCGTCGAGAGGAAATAGAGCATGCCTAAGCCAAAACCGGCGCCATTACGAGAGCGCGACATTACCCGCCACATCGCGCGGGAGTATTATAAAGAGTTCGATCAACTCATCGAGAGCGACGTCATCATCGTCGGCGCCGGTCCTTCCGGTTTGATTTGCGCCCACGACTTGGCCAAGATGGGCGTCAAAACACTCATCCTCGAGCAGAGCCTTGCGCTGGGCGGTGGTTTCTGGTCCGGCGGCTATTTGATGAACAAAGCCACGATCTGCTCTCCGGCCCACAAGATCCTTGAGGAAGTCGGGGTGCCATGCAAACAGATCAAAGAATGCGACGGCATGTATATGGTCGATCCTCCGCATGCCACAGGTGCGCTCATTGCCGCCGCCTACAGCGCCGGCGCGAAGATCATGAACCTCACGCGGGTCGTCGATCTGATTCTACGCGGGGAAGGCGTGCTGGAGGGTGTGGTGGTGAATAGCACCACGGCGGAAATGGCCGGCCATGACATTATCCATGTCGATCCCATCGCCCTGGAGAGTAAGATCGTCGTGGATGCGACCGGCCATGATGCGGTGGTGGTCAACCTCCTGCATAAACGCGGGCTGTACCAGCAGGTGCCAGGCAACGGCGCCATGTGGGTGTCGCGGTCGGAAGAAGAAGTCATGGATCGAACCGGGGAAGTCTCCCCCAATTGCTTCGTCATCGGATTGGCGGTCGCGGCGGTGTTCGGCACGCCACGGATGGGCCCGGCCTTCGGTTCGATGCTGCTGTCGGGCCGTTATGGGGCGGAATTGATTCAGAAGAAGTTGAAGCAGGAGTAGCGGAGCCGGGCTGTTGACTCGCATAACGCACGGCCTCAGAAGGCCCTCGTTGCAAGCAGCCAGTACAGCTCATCCCCGCCACATCTGGATGAAGGTAGCCAAGAGATAGGACGTGCGCGATATGGATGTGCAAGATTTTCTCATACAGGGCGACGGCAGCGAGGAAGACAAGCGCGAAGCCTGGCAGATTTTTCAGCAAGCCTATGAACAACAAATGAAGGGGCAGCTGGAGGAGGCCGTCAGCCTTTACAAGCTTTCACTGGCGACGCACCAGACGGCGGAAGCCTATACCTTTCTCGGGTGGACCTACAGCTTCATGGGCAAGCTGGACGAGGCGATCGACGAATGTCACAAAGCTATCTCCTGCGATCCCGACTTCGGCAACCCCTACAACGACATCGGCGCCTATCTGATCGAGAAAGGCGATCTGGACGAAGCCATTCCCTGGTTTCAAAAAGCCATGCAGGCCAGACGGTACGAAAGTCCGGCGTTCCCCCATTTGAACCTCGGCCGCGTCTATGAACGCCAAGGCAAGTGGAGCGAGGCCATCGACTGCTACAAACAAGCCCTCGCCCTCAATCCTGACTATGCGTTGGCAAAGAAAGCCCTGGGGCGTCTGATCAGCTCACTGAACTAACCGTTGGAACACGATGAGTCACACCATCTTAGTAGCCGTTACGGACATCTTCTTTTATACCAAGGTGCGCGACGCTCTGCGTCCACAAGGCTACACGTTGGAACGAATCCGCAGCCAGGACGAAGTGGTGCACAAAGCGGCTTCGGCCAATCCGGCCGCCATGATCATCAATATGAACGACTTGGGAGTGGATGCCTTCAAAGCCCTGGAAGCCCTCCAGGCCGATCCGGCTCTGCCCTCCTTCCCCATCCTCGCCTTCGCCAATCACGAAGAAGTGGACACGTGGAGACGCGCGAAAGAGCTCGGCGTGACGAAGGTGGTGTCCCGGAACGAGTTTTCATCGCGCACCAAAGACCTCGTTGAGGAGCTTATTCACCATCAGCCGTCCGTTCAACCTGAGGGCTGAGCACCAGAGAGAGTACGCATCACAGCATGAAACAATCTCCCCTCCACAACCAGCATCTGCAACTCGGCGCCACGTTTGAAGAAGTGGCCGGCTCGGCGGTTCCAGCACAGTACGAGAATGTCACGGCGGAACATGCGGCTGTCCGGGGGGCCGCCGGCCTCTCAGACCTGTCGCACCGGGGTAAAATTCTGGTAACCGGCGATGATCGCATCAAGTGGCTGCAGAGCATTATCAGCAACGACCTCCTTCCGCTCCAAGCGGGACAGGGTCGCTACTCCAGCTTCCTTACCCACAAGGGAAAAATGCTCGGCTACTTCCGGGTCTACGTCCAACCCGAGGCTGTGTGGATTGAAGATGTGGGCGAGGTGGGTGACGCCACATTTCAAGCGTTGCGCAAGTTTCTCCTCTACGGCACCAAGGCTAAGATGGAGAATTGTGCCGAGAGCTGGGGACTGTTGCTGGTGAGCGGCCCGAAATCCGCGGAGGTGGTGACAGCGGCGTTCGGTAGCGACGTTCGCACCCTTGGCCTCTTGCATACCCTCTCCGCCACCATCGGCGGGCATCCGGCGTTGATCATCCGCACAGAAGAAACCGGTGAGCAGGATTTCGAAGTGCTCGTGCCGATCGCCGGCATTGCGACAGTCTGGGAACAGCTTATGACAGCCGGCGCTCCTTTTGGTATGAAGCCCTTTGGAGCACAGGCGCGTGAAGCCCTACGGATAGAAGCCGGCTTACCCAAAGCAGGCGCGGACTTGAACGAAGAGATCGTGCCGCCGGAAGCCAATTTGGAAGGAAAAGCCTTCAGCCTCTCGAAGGGCTGCTACCCAGGACAGGAAGTAGTGGCACGAATGGATACCTACGGCAACGTCCGCCGCCACCTCGTGGGCCTCGTGCTTCAGGACAAGACCGTCCCGCCCAAAGGATCGCAACTGTTTAGTGGTGACCGGGAAGTGGGCTGGATCAGCAGCGCCGCCTTTTCGCCGCAACGGAATGCCGTGCTGGCGTTCGGCTTTCCGCTGCGCGATTTCTCCGCGCCGGATACGGCGTTGACCGTGGAAGTGGCAGGGACGCGCCATCAGGCCATCGTCCAGGCCCTCCCATTCTACTCACGCAACGCATAGCGTCTTGCCCTCGAATCCAGCATAGAGACTGTTCAATTCTCAACGTTCCATTGAACATTTGAACATTCGACAGGCCGCAAAATTGGTCATTTTGTGAGAGCGGCGAAGTGCTGGCAGGAGCAAGACTTTGGATGATAGTGCCAGCTAGAGGCATTCGTGCTGGGTGGCTATAGGCCCCCGATGCCGGCATCCTCACGCCAGCACCGAGAGCCTGCGATATGGATGGGTGTTACTTTTCCGGGTTTCGCACCGCTGACACGGCAGACGCAAATCCCAGCAAGCTGTTCCGTTCTTCGTCGTCCAATGCGAGCAGCAGGTGTGTCTCTTCGGCGTGCATCAGCCGGAGGCTCAAGAACGGCTCCTCCCGGCGCTTCTCACGATTATCCCACATGGCATCGATGACCTGGACCTTGTCCAACTGCCCCACGGACACGACATCGTACCGGAAATACGAATCTCCGATGACGATATCGAAAATCACGTTTCCGGCGGTCAAGAGCACCAGATTGAACCGCCCTTGATCTTCATACCCTTCGGGAAGAAATTTATTGATGTGGCATCGCGCCACCTTGCGATCACCGAGGGCCGCCCGGAACTTGAGTTGTAGCGCATCATAGTCGATCTGAAGCGCCTTCTCGTCCTGATTCGTGGCTGCGGCGGCCGCATTCCTGGCCTGCTCGAATATCTCATCTGCCGACAATAACCCTGCCATAATTGCTTGCTCCTTCGTTACAAGACTAGTCGATGTCTGTTGTATATCCTGCGTATCTCACAACGGCTAGAGGCCGCGTGCGGCACGTCTGGCACGAACCGCTCGGGCGACTCCGACCATGGCAATCCCAGCCCAGGCGAATTCCAGCAGCACGAACCCCACTCGCCGATCCTCTAGGGCGACGATTCCCAAGAGCAGCGAACCTACAATGTTCAGCGCCAGGTATCCCGCATCCAATTCACGCCATGTTCCCGCTTGTATTAGGCCATAGGCGATGAGCACCATTAGCGCTCCGACCACCGAAATGACCTGCATTGTCATGACATACCCGGATTCTAAACTCTGCAAGAGAACGCGGTACGGTACCTGGCCGCTTATCACGATTGCAAGGGGAATTTCCCTTCCGCAAGAGACTGCCGAGCGCGCAGGCAGTGGCAATTGTATCTACTTCCTCCACACGCGTGAATGTTCGGACGTCGAGGCCGCACGGGCTGGAGCACATTGCAATCGCGGGTCGATCTCCGGCATACTTTGCCGGAATCAAGGGAGGCACCGATGAGCGGACAGGTTTGTTTTATCGAAGGATGTCAGGCAAACGTCTATGCGCCAGCCGGAACCCGTTCCGTCTGCAAGGACCACTTTCTCGGCTTCCTCACGTGGCGGCGCCGACGAGGACCACAGATGTTCCGTAAGTACGCGGGCATGACGATGGAAGAACGCGACCAGATCACCGCTGAGTGGCGCCAGACCTTGGGCACCAAGGACCTGCCTCATCCTATCCCTGGGCTCTGATGCTGATTCGCTCCTCCGGTTGCTCTATGCGCGACTGATTAAGTACTCTGTCCTTGCTCGAAGCTCTTCGTCACACACGCCAACGCCAGCCCCTTCCTTCACGAACCTATCACAACGCTCCGCTTCATGTGCCCCTGCCGCCATACTAGTTATCCCGTGCGCTGGCAGGTCTCGAGGTGTTCCACACACGCTGTAGAAATCCCAGCACGTCCGTGATTGCCTGCGTGCGTGACTCCCACGAGCCCTGGGTATTTTCATTCAATTCGACCCGCTTCCCTCCGATACTCTGATGCACCAGGAGACAGTCATATGGAACAGATAGAGCGGCAAAGCCTCTCGAGTCCTCCTCGTTTCACGAATTGAGGCTGATGGGTCTGGAAGGGCAGCACTCACAAAGCAGGGATCAGACGCTGCAATGGGCCGGCAGATGACCCTCCGGAGTGGAAAACGATAGGAGTGACAACCCCCAGAAGCAGGCTACTATTACATCCGATTACTCGGCGCAGGCACAGCCTTCCAGCGAGCGCGTGGCAATATAGGTCAGGTTGTTCGTGTAACGAGTGAACCCCTTCCGACGACCATAGAGCCGCAACAGACATTCGTCGCCTTTGCGCTGTATAAAAAAGCTGTAGTCGACGCCGGACGGCGACGAGACCCCAAAGGGGCGAGGACCCAGCGCACCAGTGGCCAGAACCGTGGTCGTATTCACGGCCAGACGATTCGCAACGTCTGGTTTTTCATGCTCCTCAGTGAGAATCGATTCGAGCTCATCCCGCATTTTGTGACGACAGGCTTCCTCCGATAACGTCGTCACCTGGGCGACGGTGGTGCACCCGTTCAATAGCACGAGCGCCAACCCCGCCCCAAGTATCTTGGCATTCGATGGTTTCACACCAAGGCTCCTCTACGGTGGCGTCGAATGAGCAACCCCTACCAGACTCCTTGCGGCATGCATGCTCAACGCTACAACGGGCGGACCCTAGCGGGCTCGGTGCGTCATGTCAATGTAATGTGAGGCGACCTGCTTGAACGGAAGGAGAAAATCTGACGATGTGAGGCAATTCTGTTACAGCGGGACTAAGTGGGGGTAAAGCGAGTCCGCCACTCTAATAATGGACGTATGACTCCTGCCCAGGGACCGTGGAAGTCCCCCCGCGCCGATTCTCCGGTTCCGCTTTCGTCCACCCGAAACCCAATCACCCTAGGAACAAGGACATGCAGACGAAATGGATCTTCGGTCATGATGATGGCCGCCACAGTCACAACCCCTTCGGACAGCAAATTCCCTGGAATCCGAGCCGTCGACACATATCGACCCGCTGGGCGAGGGGTTCGCTGCCATGCCGGATCCCGATCATGCGCGATAAAAATAGTGACGTCTTCCTCGTTATATAGATTAAAGACCGGCACGAAAATATGCCCGGGTTTCACCACATCAAATTCCACTTCGATCTCGATCGGCCTTCGAATATCAAAATGATCCATGATGGCGCCGGACTCAGTCTGAACCCGGACGGCCCGCATACACACCACCTCATTCCCCGGGGCCTGAGTGCTATCGGTCCATTCGACACAGGGCTGGATGTGCCCGGCATGGAGATAGTGCCGGACCACGTCATGCGCGGCCCCTTCTTGCACGATCTCACCCTTGTTCAGCAGAATCGCCCGTTTGCACATCCGAGTGATGGCCGGCATATCGTGGGACACCA
>CAZBNV010000130.1:0-6945 GCA_964493335.1 uncultured Nitrospira sp. | reverse complement strand
GTGGCTTGTTCGGTCCAATATTCTCCCAGGTCGATCACCTCGCCGACACGATACTCGCCGTCTTTGATCTTGCGCACCGCTTCACCGAGGGGGGTTTCCGCGATCCTGATGCTGAAGGTTCCCCGTTCCAGCAATTCACACAGGTTAAAGAGGACCCGCAGGTATGCCGCCGCGTATTTGGCCGGCCGGCCATCTTTCTTCTCCAACATTTTCTTGCGCTGGTTCTCGCAGTAATTGATGAACGAGTCGTAGGCGTTGCGGGCGGACCAGAGATGGGGGAAGAGGTGTCGGAGCTCCGCTCCCCAATCGTCCATCACCACCACCGGCGCGACCAAGGTTTCCAGCACTAACGGATGGCCCTGCAGCGCCAACAACAGAAAGTGACCAACCTCCCAGGCGGTCTCGTCCTCTTCTTCCTTCATCATCCTCGTGCCTTGGTACTTAAAGCCGACACGGAACATCTCGTTGGTCGGCAGGACGAACACGCTGCGATAATCCTTATCGCTCTCGGGGCCGGCCAGACCATGGGCATGCGACCCGACGAGGACTTTCAAGATAGAGGAGTCGGACGGTGACGATGGTCTGTCCGTCATGATCGTGCGCCGGCGAGTTGTGCGAGGCAGCCGTTCAGCGTCATGTATTTGGGATAGTCGGCTTCCGGGATCTCGATCTGAAATTCCTTGTGCAGCGCCACGACGAAGTTGAGGAAATCCATCGAGTCGAGGTCGAGCTGATCGCGAAAACTGATGTCCGGCTGCAGCGAGGTCAGATCCGCTTCGGGAGCGATCTCGCCCAGCAGGCGAAGGACCAAGCTCCGCATTTCATTCCGGGGCGGCGTGCTGCTCATAGTGTGTGGGGCTCCTGCAAGAGGCGATCGATCTCGGCCAGAAATATTCCGCCACGATGACCGTCACTAACGCGGTGGTCGGCGGACAGGGAAGCCCTGATCACCGGCCGCGGGACGACCTGACCATTCATCACCCACGGGCGCTCGAGCAGCTTGCCGAATCCGACCAGGGCGACCTGTGGAGGATAAATCACTCCGAACACGGTTTCCACTCCTTGCTCGCCCAGGCTGGTGACGGTAATCGTGGGATCGGACATTTCCGAGCTGCGCAAGGAGCCGGCCCGCGCCCGTGTCACCAGATCCTGAAAGTTCTTCATCAGGTCGCTGAGGCTGAGCCGGTCGGCATGGTGCAATGCCGGTGCGACCAGTCCACCCTGGCGGAGGGAAATGGCCGTGCCGATATGTATCCCCTCGCTGCGCACCGCCGATCCTTCCTTCCACAGCGCATTCAGTTCGGGAACTCGACGAAGCGCGAGGGCCACCGCCTTGATGAGGAGTACGCCATAGAGTAGGCGCTCTGTCACCGGGCGTGTTTCGTTCGCTTCCTTCAACCAGGTCACCGCCCGTCCCATGTCGATCGTGGTGCTCAGGTAGTAATGGGGGATCTCCCGTTTGGACCGAGCCATTGCGGCGGCGATGGTCTGCCGCATGCGCCCCTGCCGGTCGATAGCCTCTGCTGGTTTCGCGATTTGTGTGATCGCGCTGGCCCGCTCAACATCGTCCAAGGTGATCGCTCCGTCAGGACCAGTGCCTTGCAAGCCTGTCGGGTCAAGCCGTCGCTCGGTGGCCAATTTCCTCGCGGCCGGAGACATACGCAACCGGCCGGTCTGGGGATGCGAAAGGGGGGGCACCTCCAGGCCTTGCAACGGCGTTGTGACGGTTGCCGGCCGCGCGGGTTGCGATACCGGAGCCGGAGCGGTTGTGGGTGAACCATCCTCGCGAATGACGGCCATGACCGTGCCCACCGGCACCTTGTCCCCCGGTTGCGTGAGTAATCGTTCAATGGTGCCCGTGGCATGGGATTCGACGTCGATGGCAGCCTTTTCCGTGTCGACCTCGGCGATAATCTCGCCCTTGGCCACGTGATCTCCAGGCTGCTTCTTCCATTGCACAAGAGTGCCCTCGATCATGTCCGCGCCCAACGTGGGCATCACAAAGTCGGCCATTACGACGGGCTCCAATCAAAAGTCGAGTCGGCGGGCATCCATGACCCCTGGCACCCGCATCTCTCAGGTCACGCTGGGTGTCGAGCAGGCTCCGTGGGAGAATCCTCTCCCCGTTGGTCGAATACACCCTGTTGGACGGTGATATCACGGAACACCTGGCGTTTCTTGATCCGCTGGCGTTCCCGCGAACTCAACAAGTCTGCGAGGGTCTTGACGGCGTCCAGCACGAATCTTCCTTTATTCAGCATCACGCACTCGGCTCGTTGCCCAGTGGCGGCATCGGTAATTTCCGCTCGAGCCGGCAATCCGCTCTTGGCCAGGCTCTCGAGTACTTGGGTGGCCCAGATCACCGGCACGTGGGCGGCCTCACAGAGGCAGAGAATATCTTCCTGTACCAATGCCAGATGTTCGAAACCGACCTCAACCGCCAGATCGCCTCGCGCGATCATGACACCAAAACGTCGCAGATTCACGCCCGCCAGGAGGAGCTGTGCCAGCCGATGAATGGCTTGCCGGGTTTCGATCTTGACGACGATTCCCAGATCAGGACATCCCAGGTCCTCTACGGCCTTTCGCAACTCCAGGAGGTCCTCGGGGCGTTGCGCGAACGAGAGGCCGACCGCCGTCGCGTGACGGGCGACAAATCGAAGGTCTTCCCGGTCTTGCGCCGTGAAGGCGGGGATGTCGATGGATGTGTCGGGAAAGTTCAGGCCCTTTTCCGAACGAATCCCTGCTTGAGTATCATGGGGGGCCATGACTTCCAATTCCACATGTTGCGACTGCAGATTCCTGACGACAGTCGTGATCTTGCCGTCGTCGATGCAGACGCGATGCCCCGGCTGCACCATGTCCAATACCTCGGGACGTGTGCAACTGATTCCAGGGGGCCGGCCTTCCTCGGCCGCATGGCCGAGTCGAGCCGGGTCTCGATAGAGAAGCAATCGATCTCCGGCTTGGACCCGGATGTCCATTGGTTGCGGCATGATCGGCCCGATACGAAGACGAATTCCGCCGACCGTCATGAGCTCCATTCCTTCTTCGACATAGGCCGTTCTCTCCAGCCCGATACGGATCTTTTTAGGGGTGAGACATTCCAAGACGCGGAAGGTTCGTAGGCGTCCCCTCGTATCGGTGAATCGTAGCTCATCGCCAAGCAGAAGCTTCGCGAGACCGTTCTGGTGCGGCGTCGCGATGATAAAGCTCTCAGGCGCACCCGGTGACCGGATCCGCTGGCTTTGCACGGCCTCCCCATCGAGGAACCCTTCCAATAGGCGTGAGGGCCGTCCGTAGGCGTCTTTTTCCACCCTCAGTTTCAGCGGCCTGGTCGTCGACATGAGGGGCCCTGTCCGAACCTTCGGCCCGCCGAGATCCATGAACACCCGACAGCGGCGCCCAATGGCCTGCCCCCGGCTTGCCAGACGCGCTTCGGCGTCGCGTACGGCACTAATGATCATGTCCCATTCATGGGAGGTGTCATGGGCACAATTCACTCTGGCGATGTCCATCCCTTCCAGCAGCAGTTGCTCCAGCAGGTCCGGTTGCCGGACGACATCGGGATCCAATGTCACCATAATGCGGGTGTGATGCAGGGGGCGGGGACGGCCCAATAACAGGGTGCTGCGTTTCGACAATATCTCCTCCACCCGTGCAAAGTCCGGGGCCAGAAGGGACGTATCTGCCGGCGCGCTGCCCAGGTGTCCCATGACCTTCCGGAGGCTGTGGAGGACCGAGCCCTCAAGTCGTCCCAGAGAGGACAGGCCGCATTCGGCCAATTCCAGCTGAAGCTCCTGCAGGTCATGCTCGCGCAACGCAAGGTAGGCCAGCAGATTGTCGCAACTACATTGCGCGTCGGCATTCGACAGGCGGAACCGAATTCGAGCTGCCGCCGCCTTGTCGTGCACGTCCTGAAACAGATGGGTGAGTTTTTCCCGAAGCAATGCGGGCTCGCTGCGTAGTCCAGTTGCTGCCATTGGATTCAGGATCTCTGGTTGTTCTTTTTCGGCAGGTGACATCGGTTCAGCCTTTGACCATACTCTTTACGGTCTGCACGATTTTTTCCGGCTGCGGCAGCGCGGCGTCTTCCAAATGCTTGGGATAGGGAATCGGGACTTCCTCGCTGCAGACCCGCGCGATCGGGGCGTCCAAGTCATAGAAGGCCCCTTCCATGATTTGCGCAGAGATTTCAGCCGCAAAACTTCCTGTACGCCAGGCCTCGTCGATGATGACTGCGCGATGGGTCGTGCGGACAGACGCAAGGACGGTGCCGATATCGAGCGGACGTAATACGCGCAGATCCACGACTTCCGCATCGATGCCGTCGTGAGCGAGATGCGTGGCCGCCGCCAGAGTTTTCCAGAGGCTGCCCCCGAAGGTGATGAGGCTCACATCTTTCCCGGACCGGCGAACCACGGCGCGGGACAGATCGACGGCCGGAGGTCCGTCCTCTAATTCGCCTTCCATGGAGTAGAGGTAGGCATGTTCGAAAATAAAGACCGGGTCTGGCTGCTCCAGCGCGGTCAACAGCATGCCGCGCGCATCCGTCACGGTTGCCGGTGTCAGGACCGTGATCCCTGGGATGTGGGCATACCAGCCTTCCAGGCTATGGGAGTGTTGGGCCGCCACCTGGCGGCCGGCGCCGGTCGCCATGCGAACCACCAGCGGGACACTGAACTGACCCCCGGACATGTGCCGAAGGGTTGCCGCGTTGTTGAGAATTTGATCCAGAGCCAAGAGGCTGAAGTTGACGGTCATGACTTCGACAATCGGGCGCATTCCCCCCAGCGCCGCGCCGATCCCGGCCCCGACAAATGTGCTCTCCGAGAGCGGCGTGTCGCGAATGCGTTCGGGACCGAATTCGTCGAGCAAGCCCTTGCTGCAGGCGTACGTGCCGCCGTACATTCCGACATCTTCTCCCATGAGAAACACCCGCGGATCGCGCTGTAGCGCCTCCCGCAATCCCACCCGCACGGCTTCTCGATAGGTAATCTTGGTCATGTGTCAGTACCGTACGTGACGCCTGACGCGTCAGGCGTGAGGGGAGAGGCTTTACCCGATGTGTCCTGGCCGTTCATCGTACGCCTCACCCCTTCCCCCTCATGGATGGTATACACGTCCTTCATCAAATCCTCGGCCGGCTCCCAGGGACCTGCCTCTGCGAAGGCGACGGCCGCCTCGACTTCAGCCATAACTGCGGACTCCATCGTCTCCAGATCGGCGTCGGACAATAGTCCGGCTGTGCGAAGGCGCTGTTCGAACGTGGCGATCGGATCACGGCGCTTCCATTCGGCCACTTCGTCCTTCGTGCGATACAGTTCGGCGTCATACATCGAATGGGCGCGAAATCGGTAGGTTCGGTACTCCAGAAAATAGGGCCCGGTACTACTCCGCACGAAATCAATAGCACGGCGGGTGGCCGCCTCGACCGCGACCACGTCCATCCCGTCGACGCACTCCGCGGGAAGGGCATAGGCCCGAGCCTTCGCGGCAATGTCGGTTTGCGATTGATGGCGAACCAGGGCGGTTCCCATCGCGTAGAGATTGTTTTCGCAGAGGAACAGAACCGGTAATTTCCACAAGGCGGCCAAGTTCAACGATTCATGGAACTCGCCTTCCGCCACGGCGCCGTCTCCAAAGTAGCAGGCGGTGACATGAGCCCGCCCCTCTAACTTATCTGCCAGGGCAAGGCCGACGGCCACCGGCAATCCACCGCCGACGATGGCAAGGCCGCCGAAGAACCGGCGGGAGGCGTCGAAGAAATGCATCGAGCCTCCACGGCCGCGCGCGCAGCCGTTGGCTTTGCCGTATAACTCAGCCATCAGCGCTCCCATGGACGTCCCACGGACCAGGGCGTGGCCATGTTCTCGATAAGTAGCGACGACCGCGTCCTGTTCCGTGAACGAAGGGATGGACCCAGCGGCGACCGCTTCTTCGCCTATGTACAGGTGGAGGAAACCTCTGATTTTTCCGAGCTGGTAGAGTTCCGCTGCCCGCTCCTCGAAGCGGCGGATTCGGACCATGTGCCGCAGCCACTCAAGGCCTTGCTCTCTTGTCACGGGGACCGTCATGACCTGCCCTCCAACGTCGCGACATCAATTTGGACAATCTGAGTTCACGCCCATTCAGCAGGCTGCGCACTGAGGGCCCGGATCGCCGCGCCATTTCGCCCTCCCGCAGCACCATTACTGTGGGGATACTTCAATGCCGAAGCGCCCCGCAAGCACCTGCGAGTCAGCCACCCTGCGTCCCGATGTTGCGGGCCTACTCCACTTCCAGGCCGGCCTGCTTGAGTCGAGCGCGCAACCGCTCGATCTGCTCGAGCAGATCGAGCATCACCGCGGCCGCATCGAGGCTGGCATCAAAATCCCGTTGGAGGCGCGCCACTCGGCGGGCACAGGTAAGGTCCGCCCCGCGAAATCGCCACCGTGAGCTCTCCGGGCCCTCCGGCTCAAGAACACCCACGGTCACCAATTCGATGATCCATTGGGTCTCCGCTCCGCAGGCCCTTGCCAACTCATCGATCGACAGCACGCCTTCATCACCAACCACGCTTCCTGTCAGTATGTCCTGCGGCCTCTCCATTCAGACCCCCAGTGCCTGGCGAGGATTGAATGCCAGTTCCCGCGCCATGGTGTGATAGATTTCCTGCGCACGCTCGCTGTCCGCCGGCGGAAGCACCACTTCAAGGACGAGATAGAGATCGCCTGCCGGCTCGCCGGGAATGCCGCGCCCCTTGAGTCTCAGTTTGCGCCCGCTCTGCGAGCGTGGCGGAATTTTCACTTCGACCGTCCCGGTGGGAGTGGGCGCTTTGGCTGTCGCTCCGAGCGCCGCTTCCCAGGGGGCAATCGGCAATGAGAGCGAGAGGTCTCGGCCCTGCACCTGATAGAGGGGGTGGGGATGAAAATGGATCTCGAGATACAGATCACCGGGGGTAGT
>CAZBNV010000129.1:0-6955 GCA_964493335.1 uncultured Nitrospira sp. | reverse complement strand
TCCCCTTCCCTTTTCCGAGCTCTTCCAGGAGATGGCGATAGTGATCGAAGAGGTCGTCGCCGTCCTTCTTGAGCAGGCTGGGCCAACTGTACTTGGCGGGAATCTGGCTGGGTTGGTTGTACGGCGGCTTCGTGCGCTCGTCGGCCATCTTGAGGAACAGCAAGTACGTCAACTGCTCGACGTAGTCACCGTAACTCATCCCATCGTCTCGGAGGACGTTGCAGTAGTTCCAGAGCTTTTGGGTGATTTGCGCTGAATCATTCATATGAAATCTCGATGATCACTTTCTTCGTCTTCGGAAATATGACTTGTGTGAGCAATAATGACGGCTCTTTCCCCATCTAATGCGTTTCGCACCAGCTCTGAGATGAGGTTTGTTGATTTCGCCCTAGTACCAATCCACCCATCGCGTACTAAAGTGCAGAAGTCAGAATTATTGAGATGTCGCTGGACGTTCTCGAAAGATAGAAGCTTCCCACCTTTAGAACCTTCAGTCAGTTCAGATAGGAGAAGGCTTGCGGTGTACTCTCTCGGCAGGTAACAGCCTCTGATCAAGTCAGCTGATAATACTTCAAGCGTTACTGACGGACAGAACTTAAAGAAGAAACCATCACCGCTGAGACGAAAAGATTCCCAACTACGACCTTTGCCCCATTCATCAGGGTTCTCTGCTCTGAATTTCTCCATTCGTTTCATTTCAAGGTCAAAATTGCGATCACTGCTGGGACGAAACACCCAAGCCTCTGCATCACTCCTTATTAGCCGCTCCTTATTCATCCTCTTGTACTGCACCAAGGTGTAGGCATCAAACTGATGATTGTAATAGATAAGGTCAATGCCTAGATTCTTCTCAACGGAGGTTCGATTCAGATAGACGACGGAAAGCGTTCTTTCACCAACGGTAAATCTTGCACCGATCTGGGTAGCAACTGCCTCGGCCCCCGGGAAGACTCTAGAGTCATGAGCTAACATCTGTTCTTCAGTGAGCTTACTTTGCTGTATGCCTTTAAGGAACGGGGGAAGTTGGCCTGGAGGTGGCACCCAACGTCTGAGCGTCTCCTGCCTTAACTGGGAAGAGCGATCAAAGATATCCAGCGCTACTCCTACAGCATCGCGTTCAAGCGCTAGTTGTTCAGCACCTGGTCCAACGAGCCTCTGCTTAGCTACTGCTCGAAGTCGCACCAGACGGTCGACCTCAGTGGCTTGATTAGGCCGCAGACGCCTTACTATTTGGACCAATTCATGCCATGTGGCTGGGGGCACACGCCTCCCACGACCACTGCTACTACGGAGCCAATGGTGTTCAAGGTTTGGTGGAAACTCTTGTTTTATCTCGACTAGGTCAAGACTTAATAAATCGACAAATTCCGAGAAGTCGACGCGATATTTGGCTGTTGCTGCTTTGTTGCGACGTTGAGCCAGGCAAGCATGATCAAGAGACATTCCATCGAATGATAGAAAGCATACCTCCCATTCTCTCATCTTCCAATCCGGAGAACTAAAGGTGTCCGAAAACCCCGTTGTAATCCCTGCTCGCTCCTTCAATAGGTCCGCACGGCGCTCCTCGTCAAACAGGACGAGAAATCCAGAATATTCACCCATCGCTATAACCGCTCCCCTACTTGAGGGATAGCAAGCAACTAAATTGATCGACGTAGTCGTCGTAACTCATCCCGTCGTCGCGGAGGACGTTGCAGTAGTTCCAGAGTTTTTGAACAATTTGATCGGTGGACATGCAACCCTCGTCAATTAAGCAGTTCTCAATAGTTCTTCGACCCACACTTTGTCCCGTGCACCAGCAATTATCTTTCTTGCAAACGCTGACAACTCTGCGCCCTCTGAGATAGCGCTACTAAGCACCCTGATCAGCCCTCCAAAGGCCCTATCGATTGCAGGATTTCCCGCATCGCATTGTTCGAAAAGCGCGTCTGCTTCTTTTATCTTTGCCGTGATCTCTGCCACTAATACCCTTCTCTTCTCGACAAGATCTGGGTGGTCAAGGTGATATGCTTTGATCGATGTCTCTGCACGTTGTTTTCGTGTGTCGTGCTCCGGGTGTCTCGCACATGGTCGACCATCTTCATAGAAATCTAAGAGCCCAGGATCCTGTGTCTGACATGGGTCCAGAAGAATGGGGCTTTCAAGACTCTCTTGGCCCAGAGCAACAGCCCTGGGTGCCTCATTAAGAAGAGGAAAAGTATCACCCTTACCCTCGGTTTCCCCTGTTTCAGGGTTTGTTCGCCGAGAGTTACAGTATGTGCAACTGTACCTAAAGTTACTTTTTTCGAAGGCGAGCCATGGATACAGGCTCTTGGGCCTAAAATGGTCGACTGCATTATCGGACCGCTCTTGCTTAACCTCACAGTACCAGCACTTGTCGTGCGACAAGTCTGCCAAACTATCTTTGAGCTCGCGCCAAATTACTGATCGCTTGTTGATCTCACTGAGATCATTGCCCGCAGCGCCTCGTGCAGTAGCAGCGCGACCCACCCAGTCATTCGGGCAGTGCAGAGCTGTGGCATTAATGCATCTCACCTCCCGGTCCCCTCAGTACGCTGCAGCGCCTCGTGCACTAGCCGTTTAGCCTTCTCACTTCTTTCTGCCGATGTAAGTCTAGCCATCTTTTCCTGTTCTGGTGCTTGCCGTTCCGATTCATACCTCGCTCGCAGATATTCTGCGAAAACAGGATCCCGCATTTCGTAACGGAATCCATAGCCCTCTAGCTCAAGATTAATTTGCCCTAGCCGATCACGCTCCGCGTTGGTAAATCGCTCATCCTTTCCAACCAACTGTCGCTTTTCTTCAAGTAGCTCACGCGTATGCGTATCTAGCGCGGCGGCCAATCCAAACATGTCACTGGTCACGATTCCTGAGTACCCCATGCCTCTAGGATCGATTTCAGGAAGCACGGCTCTTATTTTCAAGCTGTCCTGATCACGCTGAAGAATCTGAACTTGCTCTTTAACTAATTCCGCCACAGCAAGGGGATTGTGGGTTGTCATAACAATGTGACTCGTATTTCTTTCCTTTTCCGAACTCCCCACGAAGTCACTTAAATGCCGCAAATAATCGACGCACCATTTTGGATTCAGATGAGTGTCAGGCTCGTCCAAGAGAAAGAGGCTCTCATCTTCTGCCGTAAAACGAAGCAGGCCGAGTACCGTGAGCAGCTGCTGCTCTCCTTCGCTCAATTCCCTAAATGTGAGAGACCCATCGTTCTTTCGGAGCTTTACACGGATACGCACCTCTTCGATAAGTTCAGAGACGTAGGTGCTTTCGACATCCCGAAAGAACTCGCCAGGAGACTGATCACCAACTACCTCACGAAGCGACCGAAGATCCTTCACGTAAAGGTACCGGAATCCTCTGGTTTTCTTGTTCCAAAGCGTTTCCTCGACACGCCGAGTAATTCTGATCGGGGCGAGAGCGATTTTGTGGAGACGATCCAAGAAATCACGAACAACGCCCTTTGCCCCCCAGAAGAGTTCCTGATCCTTAGTCCTATCCCACCGAGGCTGCTTTAGTACAAAGAGAATCGAATCGATGCCGCCATTCTCTTCAAGTCCCAGTTGCACATCCAATAATTGCTTAACCGCCTCGTTGTCTTGCTGCAGCATGAATGCAAGCAGTACGAATTGGCTATGCACCGGCAGCGCGTAAAACAAACGACGCAGGCCAGGATCTTTGCCACCACGAAGATCCTTGTCGTATCGCGCGAGATACTTCCGAAACACTTCTTGCAGTCGATCACTCGTTCCCGAGTAGTACCCGAATACGTACCGAGGCAAATATGTATCCTGCTGCCTAAGAAACTGTGTAATAGATATCGGTTCACCTAATTTCGACCAATCCGGTTGTTTGTCTTCGGAGAATTTCAAGTCACCCTGTTCGGCATATGGGTCGCCGTGTTCCGTTTTGAGGCTAACCCGGATGACGTAGACCTCCTTTTCCCGCTTGGGATCCGCGTCGATGTATACCCACTGCCCCCGGCACGCGTATCGCAACTTATAGGGAAAGGTCGGACGATTCTTCTCGCCGGCGAGATTTTCTCCCATGACCAAGTCTCGGAACAGCGTCGCGAGTGCCTCCAGCACATTCGACTTGCCGGTTCCATTCCACCCAATTACGACTGTCACCCACTGATCTTGGTCGAAATCAACCGTCACATCCTTAAGGTTTTTGTAATTGCCGATCCAGAACCAATCCAAATGCACAGTTAGGCCCCCCGATGCTCAAACAAGCAAAGCCAGTCCGCTTCCCCTCGCCGATCGACAGCGATCCGCCCCGAATCAATGTGGCCCCGTAGCTCTTCATAAATCCGCTCAATGGTGTCTGTCTCTGTTCCGGCACCTATCCCGCATAGCCGGAATGCTTCCTGAGCGCTGATCCAGCCACTGGCGCTTGGCAATGCTTCGATCAAGTTGTTCATTGTATTTTTCACCTCCTGAATACTTGTTTCGCGTTCACTGGGCAAATTTGTTGGTTCAACAAAAGCGCTCTGAAGTCGGGGAGGCCCTATCAATCCTGAAACCGGGACCGTATTGGGATTCTCAGGCACAAGCTGACCAGTGAAGGCTTGTTGTAGAACAGATTGCCGAAGACGGTCGGCGCGGGTGAGGTTAGCTTCGACGGTGGCTTCGAGTTCGTCGATGACGGATAGGCGGCGTTCGACTTCGGCCACGATTTTTTCTTGCTCAGGACTTGGAGGGAGTGGGATGGAGTACTTTTTGATACTGCCCAAGTTGACGTGCGGATGAGCGCTTCCTGTTGCGGCCAGTTCTGCTTGACGTCTGCCATGTGGCCCATTCAAAACAATCATGAAATATCGCGAATCAACGGTTTTATGTGGTCTGAACAAGCACATCCCCTGGGAAAGGCAAACACGCGAACCAGGCGGAAGAATAACTCCCCACCCAAGACTCAATTCCCTGCTATAGACGATATCCCCGGCTTCTGGCACATGCCGCTCTGTTTGGGTAGCGTACTCACCCTCGTCTACAAGCCGAGCATCCGTCACATTCAATCTGCCACCCACAACATCACGAGGGCCGAGCGCAGGCACTCCGGTTTGACCATACCGGGGTGTGCGGTGTGGGCTATCAACAAAAAGTGGACAAAGCTGATCTAATGCAGCCCATATCCAGCTATTCGGTATCGATCCTAGGCTCGTGGTATTCGGCTCGACGGGGTCCTTGTACTCTCCTTTCCCCGCCCCCTTATGGGGACGTTCTTTAATGATGCGTTCGAGGAGTTTGCTGGCTGGTTCGACGTCGGGATGTTGCTTACGCCATTCTTCGGTGAGTTTCCCTTCGACGGCGGCTTTGAGGACGGCAGCTTTGTAGCGTTTGAGGTTGGCTTTGACGCGCTTGAGATTGGCGACTGCTTCGTCTAGGCGGGAAAATTGCTTTTCGATCTCCGCGACGATTGTGTGTTGCTGTTCGGTTGGAGCGACAGGAATTTCAAAACGGAGGAGCTTAACCGTCTCAACGCTGTTGACGGTAGTACCTTGCTTTGAGCACGTATTCAAAATGTCTCGAGCGAAAGCACGCAGTGCCCAGGCAACATACTCGGCCATGATACCGTTTCGAGGAGTGAGGGCTTTGAGGTCTTGGTTTACGGTCACCGCCACTGCGCTAACGGCCACGGGCAATGTATGGCGCAAGATGCCGCTTCGAGTGACAATTAATACTGAGCCAGCTTTGATCAAGGAAGCGGTCGAGTGAGCGATAGCTTCTTTTGTGATGTGGTCTTCACTATTAGAAATTCGTTCAGTCTTCATGTCCTTCGGCGAGACCCAGGGGACTGATCCTCCTTGCCAATACTGGGGTTTAGCCTTTGATGGTGTCCCGCCACCAGACCAATCACCGAGGTCTTTTAACGGGATAAGTGTCCATGACGCAGGAATGCCTGTGCTCGTCACTAATTTACTCACGCAGCTAACGCCCCATTCAGTTCTTCAATAAGCATGCTCAGCTCTGCCCCAAATAGTTGATGCACCTTCCCCAGCCCGCCTTCTTGGGCAAAGGGCGCGTACTCGAAGTCGTCTGGTTCAACCACAAGATTGGCTGCGACGTGATCGCGAATCATTTCCAGCCAGTGGCGCTGTTCGTCGGTGAACTTCTTTCCACGGTTCTCCTGCTCCCCTAGCCACGCCTTGAAGTTGGTGTTGACCTTCTCGGGAAATGGCACCAACTCGTTGTCCTGATGCGTGGCGAAACGGACGAGAGAGACGAGATCCGTCAGGATGCGTTTGCCACTTGCCCCTTTAACCTTCGATTTCTCCAATGCGGCGTAGGCCTGCCAGAGCTGCGATTCATTCCAGAGGTAGGGCGGCTTTTCGATGGCGTTGGCCAAATCCTTGATGTCCTCGAACTTAAGCCGTTGTTTGTATGGCTTGCTGTAAAGGACCTGCAGAGCGGTGATCTCATCCTTGTGCTGCGTGATGAACTGCTCAAACGACTGTACGATGGTGCGGGCACGCGCCAGAGCATCGGCGCTGAAGCCTGCTTCGATGACCTGATCCTGGCTCACATGGTCGATGGTGAGTTCGTTTTTCTTTTTGATCTCGATCAGAATTTGGCGAAATTTCGGATCGTGAAACGGCTTGACTGCTTGTTTAATTAACGAGATAGCCACCTGCTGAATCTGCTGCTCAGTCGGTTTGCTTGTGCCGAATTGCTGCGTGGCTCGCTCTTCCTGGCGATCAGGATTGACCGCTTCCACAAGACTGCGGCTCAGGTCTTTGAGCGAGAGGCCTCCGCTGGCCTTGCTGATCGCCTGTTCATCTGCCTTTGTAATCCGATGCTCCATGCGGGCCAGCCGTCCGGCGATACTGGTGAGCACGTCTTCTTCCGTATTCCCCAATGCGACGGCTTGGAGCAGCTTCTCAAAGGCGACACTGGGCTTTTTCTCCATCGGTCGCGCATCGGTCTTGTCTTGCTCACAGACCCCAACG
>CAZBNV010000128.1:0-7009 GCA_964493335.1 uncultured Nitrospira sp. | reverse complement strand
CGCGCAGGAAGCCGATGCCGGGAATGCCGAGGCGGTGGATCTGCCGTTCCTGCTCGGCGGTGATTTCACGCTTCAGCCAGACGAAACCCTTGCGCGTGTGCAGGCGTTGACGAACCTCGGCGGTCTCAAGATCAGGCAATGCGCCGGTCAGCAGTTCAACTGCTTCGTCGCGGTCCACCAGCCGCCGCGGCTCGCCGAACAGCGACGAGGTCTTGACGTCGGTGGCAAGGATCAATCCGTTGCGGTCGAGAATGTCGGGCCGCGCGGTCGCGGTCGCATCCTGCACAGCGCGCTTGCTCGCCTCATTGCTCTCGGCAGTGACCCCGAACAGAACCAGCTTGCCGGCGATGATCCCGTAGACTGCAATAAACGCGACGATAGCGAAACCGACGCGCGCGCGCGCCTTCACGTTGCGATCGACGTTCTTGCCGTACAGAAGCGTGCGGATCAGCCGACTCCGCCAATGTTCGGCAGATCGCACCGGTCGCATGTCGGACGTCTCGACGCTCATTGCGTGGCCTCCAGCGGCGCAATCGAACTGGTCAGATCGGGATCGGCGGCCTCGATCATCGTGCCGATAGGATCGGGATCGTTCGGCTTGATGAAGCTCGGCGGACGCTCGGGCAGGCTCTTGAGATTGTCGTATTGCGTCGCGTCGATGAAGCGCAGTTTTGTGTGGCGCTCGACGAGGCCTTGCAGGCGGCCCGGCGATTCAAGCTTCGCCCAGTCCGCATGCAGGCGGGCGATGGCGTCGCGCTCGGTGCGAATGTCGGCGCGCAGCTTCATCACGCGCTCGGTGCGCACGGTCGACTCCATCTTGATGCGGTAGACGTAGGCTGCGGCGAACACCAGCGCACAGATGACGAAGAGGTGGACGATGCGCATTTAAGTCACCCCCCTCTCATCACGTCGTCGAGCGACGGCAGCGCGAGCCCTTCGCTTGCACCGCCATGCGGCGGCGCGTCGGTCCGCTCCGCGGCGCGGAGCTTTGCCGAGCGCGCGCGCGGATTGGCGGCGGTCTCCGCATCATCGGCAACGAGCGGCCGCTTCGTCAGCACCTTGAAGCTCGGCGGCGCGTGCAGCAGTTCCGGCTGATGCCGCGAGCCGCCACCGACGCGCGAGCGGTCGGTGAGAAACGTCTTGACGATGCGGTCTTCCAGCGAATGAAACGACACGACCCCCAGCCGTCCGCCGGGCTTCAGGATCTCCTCGGCGCCGCGCAATGCGGACTGCAATTCGTCGAGTTCCTCGTTGATGAAAATTCGCAGCGCCTGGAACGTGCGCGTTGCGGGATGAATTTCGCCCGCACGCTGGCGCAGGATGCGCGATATGATCTCGACAAGTGCCCGCGTCGTCGCAACGGGCGCTTGCTTGCGCGCCTCGGCGATCGCGCGTGCGATCGGCCGGGCGAATTTCTCTTCGCCGAGCACTGCGATAATGCGCGCGAGATCGGCCGGCGATGCCGCGGCGATCACATCCGCCGCGCTTGGCCCCTCGTGGCCCATGCGCATGTCGAGCGGTCCGTCGAGCCGGAACGAGAAGCCGCGCGCGGCCTGGTCGAGCTGCATCGATGAGACGCCGATGTCCATGACAACGCCATCGACCGCGTCGTGTCCCCGCGCGCGACAGACGTCGGCAAGATTGGAGAAGCGGTCTTCGATCAGAACGAGCCGGCCGTCCGAGCGATCGACCAGGTCGAAGCCGGCGGCGATGGCTGAGCGGTCACGGTCGAGGCCGAGCACCTGCGTACCGGCGACATCGAGAATCGCGCGGCTGTAGCCGCCGCCGCCGAACGTTGCGTCGACGTAGACGCCGCCGCTCTTCGGCACGAGCCAATGCATGGCTTCGGACAGCAGGACAGCCACATGACGAGGCGCCTCGTCCGAGCTCGCGGAGGTTCCGCTGCCGGCAATCATTCCCCTGCTCCAGATGGTGCCTGAAGGCCGCGCCGCCCGCCCAAGACGCTGCTTGCCACGACGGCTCCTAAGCCGCCGTAAATTTTCAGGATTTCTTGCGCCAGGGGCTGTGGATAACTCGCCGCGCAAACGGCGTCGGGAACTGACCGGTTCGCGCAAGCTCGTCGCTGCAGCCATTGGATGTTTCGATGCGTCAATGACATTGCTGCCTCCCCTCACGGTTCGGCTTGTTCACCCCTCAGTAACAACCGTTAACGTTAAAGAAGCGTTGACGACGGCTCGACGCGTCGGCCGTGCGATCCCCCTCCGGTTTCAAGTGATGTGTATTCCTGCCACAGGTCTTAACCAATTCACACCAACTATCCGGCTTTCGATTGTACGCCCGTCGCGCATGGGCTTTAGTGAAACCTCGCCCGCTAGAGTTCTGTGTATCGCGGCGCATCCCCCCTCTTGTCATTAACGTGCCAGTTGCATGTCCCAGAGTCCTATCTCGCAGGCTGTATCGACGTCGCCACGCAGAAGCGCGTTGCCGTCGCCGTGGGCCGCCGGTGAAATGAAGTTCTTCCCCGATTCATCTGTCGTTTCCGATGTCATCGCCTCCGCCAACTACGGCGATCGCCGCGCAGGGCGCACGCTGGACATGATCGTGCTGCACTACACCGGAATGACCGACGCGGAAGTCGCCATCCGCCGGCTGACGGTCGCCGGTACGGAAGTCTCCGCTCACTATGTGGTGCGCGAGGATGGACGCATTGTTCAGTGCGTACCCGAATCGCTGCGCGCATGGCACGCAGGGGCATCGACTTGGGGTACGGAGAGCGACGTCAACTCCTGCTCGATCGGTGTCGAGATCGTGAACGGCGGGCATGACTACGATCTACCCGCCTATCCGCTCCGGCAAATCGCCGCCGTGATCGCCCTGTGCAAGGGCATCATGATTCGCCGCAACATTCCGCGTGAGCGCGTGCTCGGCCATTCCGACGTCGCGCCGGGCCGCAAGCAGGATCCGGGCGAGAAGTTCCCCTGGCAGTTGCTCGCGGATTCCGGCGTCGGCCTGTTCGTGCTGCCGGCCAAGATCGTGCCCGGCCCATCGCTCGCGCTCGGTTCCGTCGGCCCGGACGTGCTGGCGCTGCAGGAGGCGCTGGCCGCCTACGGCTACACCATCGCTCCGAGCAGCCAGTACGACAGCGCGACGCGCGACGTGGTCGCAGCCTTCCAGCGGCATTTCCGTCCCGCCCGGGTCGACGGTATTGCCGACCCCTCGACACTGACCACCCTGCAGGACCTTTTGACGGCGCACGGCTAGAGTCTCGATCAGCGGCTGCGCCGGCTTGAACCGCGCGTCCGGTCTCAGCGTGCCTGCACCTCGGCTGACCGCGTGAAATAGAAATCCTCGTTGCCCGGCACCGAGCCGTAGCTGAAGGGCTGCTGCCTGCGGTTGGTCGCCGCCATCACGTCGTCGCGCACGAGGTCGAACAGTTTGCGGATTTCGAGCTGTGGCGTCAGCATGCGCTGCACCAGCGCCGATACGAACGGGCTGTTGCCGCCTTGGCCGTCGAATGCCACCTGCCCGTGCTTGGCCGCGAACACCACCAGCGTACCGGCGTCCGGCTCGACCTGCGTCAGACCGCGCTCAAGCGAGCGCGAGGCCACCACGCGTCGCATCTGGTTGGCGTAAGGGTTTTCGCGGCAGGCATCGAGCAGAAGCAGGCGCAGCTTCTTTGCGCCCTCGGTCGCGCCCATCAGTTGCTCCAGTTGCACCGCCTCGAACTGCGCATCGCGATCGGCGGACAGTTTTGCATCCACCGGAATCACGTAGTTCTGTCCGCCGACCTCGATCCCGTGGCCGGCGAAGTACACCAGCGACCAGTCCGCACCGTCGGACTCGACGGCAAACTTGCGCAACGCATCGATCAGTTTCTCGCGCGTGAGATCATTGGCGAGCGTCACGGACTGGAACCCGGTGCGGCGCAAGGCATCGGCGACGGTCGCGGCGTCACGCTTCGGATTGGGAAGAACCGGAACGGCGCGATAGTCCGAATTGCCGATCACCAGTGCGACGCGGCGTCCCTGCGATTGCGGCACTGCCGCGACCTGTGGCTGTGGCGCGACGGGGGGCGGCGCGGAAACCGGCGCTGCGGCAATCGTCGGCGGCTGCGCGCGCGCGAGGTCAAGCACCCGGACGCGCTCGCGGGCGATCGCCTGCGCCTGTTCGCGGTCGTCCTTTCTGCCTTCGGTCACGGCGAGCGCCGCCTGAAAATCCGACCACGCGCGGAAGGTATCGCCGCTCTTTTCATAAGCGAGACCACGCCACGCAAATGACCGCGCATCCTTCGCCGAGAGCCGGATCGACTGATCGAAATCGGCGATGGCGCGGTCAGGATTGTCCTTCCGGATCCAGATCAGGCCACGCACGAGAAAGGCGTAGGCGGCCTCGGCATTGAGGCGCAGCCCTTCGTCAGCGTCGCGCAGCGCGCGATCGTGATCGCCCTTCTCGGTGAAAGCGTAGGCGCGGCTCATGAAGCCGTAGGCGTTGACCGGATCGATCCGCAATCCCTGATCGTGACTGGCGATTGCCGCATCGAACAAGCCACTGCGGCGGAGCAGCGCGCCGCGGGCGTGATAGGCGAACGGATGATTGCCGGGCTCGAGCCGGATCGCCTGTTCGAAATCGGCGAGTGCGCGCTGGCTGTCGCCAAGCGACGACCAGGATTCGCCGCGCACCACATAGGTCCGCGCCAGCGCAGGCTTGATCTCCGCTGCGCGGGTGAGGTCGGCGATCGCGCGCTGATGATCGCCGCGCTCCGACCACGCCCGGCCGCGCCCGAACCACGCATCCTCCAGGCCCGGAGTGAGCTTGATCGCCATGTCGAAATCGGCCACGGCGCGCCCGAAATCCTTGCGCAGCAGGAACGCGAAGCCGCGATTGTTGTAGGTGATCGCGAGATCGCGGCCCTTGAGATTGCCGGCGAGCAGACGCGTGCAGGCATCGATCCGCGCATCGTCAGGGTTGATGCCGTCGCAAAGCCTGCGCTCGTCGGCGTATCCCGCGGCCGCCGGCATGAGGTGGGCGAGGCTGATCAGTCCCGCGACCAGTAGCGACTTCCACCACTGTCCCATGCACCATTGTTCCATGGTCTGGCCCTCGAACATGCGTTGCATCGTATCCGGCTGACGCCGTAGCCACGTGTTTACCACATCACGGATAACAGCGCTTGACGGGCGCTGATGTGAGCTTCATCACATCCCCCATCAGTCGGCCGGACGGCCGCTTCCGCAGGTGCCGAAAGGCCGCGGGGGAGGAAAGTCCGGGCTCCATCGACAAGCGGTGCCGGATAACATCCGGCGGGACTGCTGCGGCGCAAGCCGGAACGGTCTCAGGGAAAGTGCCACAGAGAACGAACCGCCGGGCTTTCGGGCGCGGTAAGGGTGAAAAGGTGCGGTAAGAGCGCACCGCGTGGTCAGCAATGACGACGGCATGGCAAACCCCACCGGGAGCAAGACCGAATAGGAACGGCGCAGCGGAAGGTTCGCTGCAAGGCGAAAACGCCGCAGGGCATGTCTGGCCTTGCCGTTCGGGTAGGTTGCTTGAGGCCGCGCGCAAGCGCGGTCCCAGAGGAATGGCCGTCACGTATCGTCGCGCAAGCGGCGGTGCCTTACAGAACCCGGCTTACAGGCTGACTGATGCTGCTAAATGAGGGGTTCGGCGCAAACCGCCGGGCCCCTCACCAGTTTTGGCGGCGTTCAACCCACCTTCGCGAAATACGGCACGATGTGGTCGGTGAATTTTTCGAACCGCGCGGCCACCCTGTCGCCGATCTTCAGATCGCGATCGCCGTGGCCCATCATGCGAAAGCCTTCGCGCGCATCGACGAGCACGACCGCATAGGGCACGTGCGCCCTCGCCTCGGCCGTCGCCGCGCGCGTGACGACGGAGATCGCGAAGACGACGCCCTCGCCCGAGGCCGTCAGGTCCGCGACGTCGCTGGCCCCGCAAGCCGGGCAAAAGCCGCGACGAAAATACCAGATGTGCCTGCACGCGCCGCACGACTGATACGCGACCCGCTCCTCGCCCTTCGTCCAGTCGGCGACCTTGGCTGTCCCGCTCATCGCACACGCTCCACGAACATGCTGACATGGGAGGAGAGAATCCCCCCGTCGCCGTGCATCAGCGCCAGCGACGCCTCCCGCACCTGCCGCGCACCGGCGCGGCCCGTCATCTGCAAGTGCGTCTCGACCACATGCGCCATCGCGCCGCCGGTGCCGCAATGGCCGTAGCTGAGCAACCCGCCATGGGTGGTCCGCGGCAGCCTGCCTTTGATGCCGAATTCGCCGCCTCGCGGCATCAGCGCCCCCTCGCCCGGGTTGGCGATGCCCACCCCTTCGCCCGGAGTCCGCACCGTCAACAGGGCATAGTGGGGATTGTTATGGTGAATCGGTCGCATGCTCGCCACGCCCACGGTGCCGTCGCCCCCGCCGCGCTTCTGGAGATCCCAGAACCTGAGCGGGTGCCAGTCCGACTGCTCGGTGGGGCTGAACTCAAACGAACGGTTCTGGATCAACTCGGCGTACAGCCCGCCATCGGCGGCATAGTTTAAGTCTTCAAAGAAAACCCCGAACAGATCCGGACTGATCGACTTGCCCGGCTGACTCGCCTGAATGGTGATGGTCGTTGGCTGCGCGGAAGCGACGGAAGCAATGCCGGTCAGCAAGACGGCAAGACTGATGGTGGCGAGTGGTCGGTTGGCAGTGCGGCGGCAGGAACTCATAAAATGCGAGAGAGGTATCTAGGTTAAAGTTCACTACAGTCTAGTTAAATCTCGAAAACTTGCGTGCCGGTTTCGTGAGGGTGCATATGACTTTACCAAGCGAGGCCGGTCGAAGGCGTCTCGGCAACGCCCACCGCCGCACCCCACCGCCGAGTGGCGCGACGGACATTCTGAGGCTGAGGTGGCGATTTCACGGGAGGCGCAGGATAAAATATCGTTTCGGTTCGCTGAGATCATACGGGGTCGAGCAGTTGAAGCTTCCGCCGGCGACGAACTGGTTGGTGGCAACAATCTTCCAACTTCTCAGCGGCAACGCCACATTGG
>CAZBNV010000127.1:5998-7233 GCA_964493335.1 uncultured Nitrospira sp. | reverse complement strand
GCCATTCGCCATCAGGGTAACGTCGTCGATATCGCCTCGGCCGAACCGCGCGAGATCCTCAGCCTGCGCAGACATACCATCGGTTATGTCAGCCAGTTTCTGCGCGCGGTCCCGCGCGTGCCGTCGCTAGACGTGGTGGCCGAACCGCTGGTCGTCGGCGGCATGCCGCGTGAGGAGGCACGGCGGCAGGCGGGTCAGCTGTTGCGCCGCCTCAACATTCCGGAACGGCTCTGGACGTTGCCGCCGTCGACATTCTCCGGCGGCGAGCAGCAGCGCGTCAACATCGCCCGCGGCTTCCTGCCCGACCTGCCGCGCCTGCTGCTGGATGCGCCAACCGCGTCGCTCGATGCCGCCAATCGCGCGGTGGTTGTCGGGTTGATCGAGGAGAAGAAAAACGAGGGTGTTGCAATGGTCGCGATCGTCCATGACGACGACGTGCGTGAGAAGATCGCCGACCGGACCGTCGATGTCACAAAATTTGCCGCGGCTGCATGATATGAGAGCGATGAAACCGACTGAGGCGGATATGATTCTCACCAACGCACGCGTCGTTCTGGACGATCGCGTGATTGAGCGCGGCTGGGTCGCCGTCGCCCACCGGGGAATTGTCGAAATCGGCGAAGGCAAGCCGCCCGAGCACGGCGAGGATATGGGTGGCGATCTGCTGATGCCCGGGCTGATCGAGCTGCACACCGATCATCTCGAGGCGCACTATGTTCCGCGGCCGAAGGTGTTCTGGGATCCGGTCGCAGCGGTCGTCTCCTATGACGGGCAGCTCGCCACCAGCGGCATCACCACGGTGCTGGATTCGCTGCGGGTCTGGCGCGAAGATGGCGCCGAAGAAGTCGATGGGCAGGCGGATGTGCTTTCAGCGGCGATCGACACGGCGCGCAAAGCGAACCTGTTGCGGGCCGAGCACTTTCTGCACCTGCGCTGCGAGATACCGATGCCGATGGTGGTCGAGGATGCGGCGAAACTCGCTGGACGGCCGGACGTACGGCTGATCTCGCTGATGGATCACACGCCGGGCCAGCGGCAATTCCGCGACGAGGAAAAACTGCGCACCTATTATCGCGGCAAGAAGGGCGGCTTGAGCGACATGGAACTGGACGCGCTGTTCGAGCGGCGGTTCGAGTATCAGCGGAAGTACGCAGACACGAATATGCGCGGCGTGGTCGCACTGGCGCAGCGCCTTGGTGTGCCGCTCGCCAGCCACGACGACACTACGGACGAGA
>CAZBNV010000127.1:0-5988 GCA_964493335.1 uncultured Nitrospira sp. | reverse complement strand
CCATTCGGGAACAGGTGGTGGTCGCGGAATTCCCGACCACCGTCGAGGCGGCGGGCGGTCTGCATGAAGCCGGGATCAGCATCCTGATGGGCGCGCCGAACGTCGTGCGCGGCGGCTCGCATTCGGGGAATATCGCCGCCGTCGACCTCGCCCGCGAAGGTTTTCTCGACATTCTGTCGTCCGACTACATTCCGTCGAGCCTTCTGATGGGAGCGCTGCAGTTGCCGGACCGCATTCCGTCGATCACCTTGCCGGAAGCCGTGCGCACGGTAACCAAGGCGCCGGCGAAGGCGGTGGGTCTCGACGATCGCGGCGAGATCGCCAAAGGCAAGCGCGCCGACCTGATCCGCGTGCATGTGGCGGCCGGCATTCCGGTCGTGCGCAGTGTGTGGCGGGCGGGTCAGCGGGTGGCGTGACCGGCCGTGCGCCGATAGCGAGCCCGCTCACCCGGAAAATCGGTCCGGGCGCGCTGGTTCTGGTGGTCGGTCCAAGCGGCGCCGGCAAAGACACGCTGCTCGGCGCCGCGCAAGGGATGCTTGCCGATGAAAAGCGCGTCGTGTTTCCGCGTCGCGCCGTGACGCGGGAGTCCTCGGCCTTCGAGAACAATGAGGCGATCACGCGCGCCGATTTCGACCGCGCCGTGGCGGCAGGTCAGTATGCGCTGTGGTGGCTTGCGCATGAACATGGCTATGGCATCGCGCGTGCGATCGATGACGACATTGCTGCGAACCGAATCGTCGTCGTCAATGCGTCGCGCACGATCATTGGCGAAGCGCGGAGCAGATATCAGAGGTTGGCAGTCGTGCTGATCACCGCGCCCGACGATGTGCTCGCCCGCCGGCTCGCGGCGCGCGGACGGGACAGCGATGGAGACCTCAGCGGCCGTCTGCAGCGCGCCTCGCTTGCGACCGAGAGCGAGCCGGACCTGGTGATTTCCAATGTCGGCGCCGTCGATGACGGCGCGCGACGGTTGGCGGAATTCATCGTATCATTGCGAGGAGCATAGCGACGAAGCAATCCAGTCTTCCTGTGTGGCTCTGGATTGCTTCGCTGCGCTTGCAATGACGAACCTAAATCGGATAGTGCTGCGGCCCTGTCTCGATGGTGATCCAGCGCAGTTCGCTGAACTCGGCGATGCCGGCCTTGCCGCCGAAGCGGCCGTAGCCTGAGGCTGTCGCGCCGCCGAACGGCATTTGCGCCTCGTCGTGCACGGTCGGGCCGTTGACGTGGCAGATGCCGGACTCGATCCGCTTGGCGACGTCAAGTGCGCGGGCGATGTCGCGACCGAACACGGCGGCTGACAGACCGTATTCCGTGTCGTTGGCGACGCGCACGGCTTCGTCCACGCTGTTGACTCGCACGATGCAGACCACCGGGCCGAACGATTCCTCGCCGTAGATGCGCATCGACGAGTTGACGCGATCGATCACCGTCGCCGACATCAGCGTGCCTTCGCTGCGTCCGCCGGCGACAACCTTGCCGCCCTTGCTCACGGCGTCGTTAATCAGGCCCTGGACGCGTGTCGCGGAATCGATGCCGATCAGCGAACCGAGCGGGGTGTTGCCCTTGCGCGGGTCGCCCGCGATCAGGGAGCCTGCTTTCGTCGCAAGCTTGGCGACGAAAGCGTCGGCGACCTTCTCGTCGACAACGATGCGTTCGGTCGACATGCAGATCTGTCCCTGATTCATGAACGCGCCGAAGCCTGCAGCGGCGACCGCTGCGTCGATATCGGCGTCGTCGAGCACCAGCAGCGGCGCCTTGCCGCCGAGTGGAGCCGGTGAAGTCGATGCGCCGCACTGCGGGATGGGCGATCAGCGCCTCGATCAGCGCGGGCGCGTCCTCCGGTGCATTGGTGATGACGTTGAGCACGCCCGGCGGCAGTCCTGCGTCGCGCAGGCATTCGGCAATCAGCCGGTGCGTGCCGGGGCAGATTTCCGAGGCTTTCAGCACCACGGTGTTGCCGCAGGCGAGCGGCAACGCCACGCAGCGACAATTGCAACGTCGATTATTTGGCTGGTGCTCCGGCCGTCATGGAACCGGCGATCACAAGCCGCGAATCAAATTGTCGCCACATAAATCGCTACGCTTGATTCGTTCGCCGCGTGGGGACGCAAGCCAAGGCGAGCCGGGGTGTTCTGCTGAGTATCTCAAGAAGATCGGTGGCGCTTTCGCGCCGTGCGATGACTCGCGTCCAGCTCTTTCAGGTTTGATATTCCATTGCGTGCGGTGCTTGGAGGAAACATGAGAGAGTCTGCAGAACTGTTTGTGGCGCGCGTGGCGGTGATCATGGTTCTCGCGTTTCTCGCATCCTTCGTCCTTTTGGTTCGGTGAGGGGTTGATGCGTTTCACACTTGCGATCGCGATGCGGCTGACGCTGCAATCTTCCCGAAGCGTGGGGGAGGCCCGGCGCCAGGCACGCTCGATAGCGACGGCGTCCAATCGTCGATCGTGAAATTGACGCGCAGCTAGCTCAGATACTTGCGCGCAACATCGTCCGTCGTCCGCAGTTTCCTGCCGATGCCCGACATGACATTCATGCCGCCCCTGGTCGGGATGCCGCCGCACCAATCGCAGGGCGATCCGACGGGCCTGTTTGTGCTGAATCCCAGCGGTGATCGACGATCCACAATTCACAGCCGAGCATGCGAACGCCGTCGGTGTCGCATGCTCTCAGGAATGCGGTAGCGTCGGACGGCACGATGCCGAGTTCGCCATTTCTGGCGTGAAATGACCTTTTCTGCAGCGCGCGGGGGAGCGAGGGTGAGTAGGTCATGCCCCGGAAACCAGGCGAAAGGTGCCATTGCATGCAGTTCCCCGGTACGCGTCGGGGTCGAGGAACAGGTCCGATGAGCAAATCGGCTCAGGGCGCCGGAAGAAGACTTGGTTCCTATAAATGCCGAATTTCCCAGCAAAAGCAGCGAAAATCGCACTTTGCGGCCTGATTCTCGATGTGCGGAAGCGCAGCGTCAATAGGTGAGATTATTGTGCAAACTCGCGGAAACACTGCTGCTAAAGCGTTTTCCGCAATATTGTGGCCACTCCAGAATCATTAAGGAGCAGATATGGCTGTCCAGATGTCGAAGTCGCAGTTGATTGAAAAGCTTGCGACCACCACCGAACTCTCCAAGCGTGACGTGAAGAACGTCATGGAGACGCTGACCGACGTGGGTCATAAGGAATTGAAGAAGAACGGCGTGTTCCTCGTGCCCGGGTTCGCAAAGTTTGTGGTCATCAAGAAGCCCGCCACGAAGGCGCGCAAGGGCACCAATCCCTTCACTGGCGAAGAGATGATGTTCAAGGCGAAGCCGGCGCGAAAAATCGTCAGGGCACGCCCCGTCAAGGCGGCGAAGGACGCGGTCTGAAGCCCGCCCGTTTAAGACGAGAAAGGCCCCCATCGCTGGGGGCCTTTTGCATTTTGCGGCCCGGTGCGGAGGCAGCGTGCCGCAAATCACAGAAGGGCAAGCCCGGCTGTGGTGTGGTCGGATCGAAGGACCGCATCCATGGATCTCGATCGAATACCTGGCTGGCTGAAAGCGCTTGCAGCATGGCTGTGGGTGATCTTCGTGTTTGCGCCGCTGATCGTATGGCTGATGCATCACTTCGGTGACGCCGCGATCTGGGCTGCGTTCCCAGCCCTGGCTGTGGCGTTCTGCATTTTCTATCGGCACGCGTCCGACGACGACATCTCCGATGCGGAATATTATCGGCGCAAGGCACGAGGCCGCAAAGCCGTCGCCGAATAACGTGGCGCCGGAGGAGACTTGGCTTGCGGCGTTATCCGACGAAGCCGGCAATCGCAAACTCTGGTTCATGAAATTCCTCCCGAGCGCCGCCAAGGTGCAAAGCCGCTGGTGCTTGCGGGTGTCCGCAGGCGGCGCGCGCCGCCTTGCCATCCATGACAGAACGCTAATGTCTCAAGCAAAGTTGACCTGATCGCGCACGAATAGTGATGCCCGATCCGATCTGTCGCGCCTTAACCTGCGATCCAAAGTGGAGGCACGGAGCGTGCCTTGAGGTGTGGGAGGGAATGATCCGGCGCGGGCGCTTCAGCCGCTTGTCTTGACTTGTGTCAGGGGAGTTCCGCGATGAGATCTAAGCCCGGCCTGTCCATCGCGTTCTTTGCGGTTGTGGGTATCACCGGATACTTCGCTCACGAACACGCGCTGCGCGCAAATACCCGGAGCGGGCCCGAGGCTGAGCAGGCGACTCCTGTTTCGCTTGCGACGGCAGAGCGCGCGAACTTCCCGGTCCTGCTGCGCGGGCTCGGCACGGTTTTACCCTTCAACACCGTGACCGTTCGCAGCCGTGTCGACGGTGAACTCGTCAAGATTGCGTTCCGGGAAGGCCAAACCGTCCAGCAGGGAGATTTGCTGGCTCAGATCGATCCCCGGCCTTATCAAGCTGCGCTGGACCAGGCGGTGGCAAAGAAAGCCCAGGACGACGCAACCCTCAGCAACGCCAAGCTCGATCTCGACCGCTATTCGACGCTGGCGAAGCAGGAGTTCGCCTCACGCCAGCAACTCGATACGCAAGTCGCCGCGGTCGCGCAGGGCACAGCACTCGTTCAGGCCGATCAGGCCGCGATCGAGAATGCGCAGACGCAACTGGGTTATACCAGCATCACGTCACCGATCACCGGCCGCGTCGGATTCCGGCTGGTCGATCAGGGCAACATCGTCAATGCGTCGAGCCAGAGCGGTATCGCGACCATTACCCAGGTCCGACCGATCTCCGTGCTCTTCACGCTGCCGGAAGGCCAGATTGACCGCATCAATAAGGCGCTCGCGCGCGGCAGGGTGCCGGTCTCCGCCTACACGGCGGATGGAAGCCGCAAGCTCGCGGACGGAACGCTCACTGTCGTGAACAATCAGGTCGATACGACAACGGGTGTGATCCACGCTCGGGCAGGCGACGACGGCGATCGACCAGGCGCAGCGAGAGTTGGGAGCACCCGCGACGCTATCGTTCACCTATCAGGGTACAGCCCAAGCATTCCAGCAATCGCTCTGAGCGGTGCCCTTGATGATCCTGTCGGCGCTGGTCGTCGTCTAACTGATCCGGGGTATCCTGTACGAAAGTTACATCCATCCGCTGACGATCCTCTCGACGCTGCCGTCGGCCGCGCTCGGCGCGATCGGCTCGCTGATGCTGGCCGGCTATGACTTCACGCTGATCGCGCTGATCGGTGTCATCCTCGTGATCGGGATCGTGAAGAAGAACGGCATCATGACGGTCGACTTTGCCATCAGCGGCGAGCGCGGAGGCAATCTCACCGCGGAGGCGGCGATCAAGCGCGCCGCGCTGCTGCGATTCCGCCCGATCATGATGACGACGATGGCGGCGCTGCTCGGGGCGATGCCGCTGAGGCTCGGCAGCGGCACGGGCTCTGAACTGCGCCAGCCCTTGGGCTGGGCGATGGTCGGCGGTCTTGTCGTCAGCCAAGCCATGACGTTGTTCACGACGCCGGTCGTCTACATTTATCTCGACCGTCTGGCGGCCTGGTTGAAGGGGAGCCGCCATCCAGGCGACGGGGAGCTGCATCAGCCCGTCGCGACCGACGCGCTTCGGCTTGCAAAGCCGTAGCGCCGTTGTTCAACCGCATCGCGATTCGGAAGTGTCAAGAATTGACTGAATCAGCGGTCAGTGCACTTTCGTGAGATGTTCGCAAAGTACTTCAGTGGCGTTCGACTGGCTCGCATGAGCAGCGGCACCTGGTGTGTTGTAAGGGACCTGGGCCCCGTCAGGGGCGGCAAGGGCATGAAGCATTTTGAGCCGCTCGTGACGTTCCGCTTCAGAGCTTTCAAGACAATGCTGCGAATTTCGCTTTCGGCACCTCGCGCCCAGCTTCCGCGCTGGTCAACCCGCCTGCGAGCCGCAGCGCCTGGCGAAGACTAGATCGGGATTTCCATCGACGGCCGGTGGTGCCGGATGAGGGGATTGAACCCCCGACCTTCGGTTTACAAAACCGCTGCTCTACCGCTGAGCTAA
>CAZBNV010000126.1:0-7237 GCA_964493335.1 uncultured Nitrospira sp. | reverse complement strand
CGGAGCGAGAAGTAGCGCTCCTTCGCCCGCGTGCCTTCCTCGTCCGCACGAATGCCGAGGATGACGGCGGTCCACCCATGTTTCGCGATGGTCCGTTTGAGCGCCTCAATCTTCAGTGCCGAGCAGCAGGTCACGCGTCCGACCGTGTGGTTCATGCCGGCCGTCAGGGCCTCGCGGTTTTGGCCGACGACCAGATTGAGCCGCCACTCGCCGCAGAGCCGGTCCCGATATTCGATCAACTCGGGCATCTCGTAGCCGGTATCGATATGGACGAGCGGGAAGGGCACGTGGCCGAAGAACGCTTTCCGCGCAAGCCAGAGGAGCACCGTCGAATCCTTGCCCATCGACCAGAGCATGGCGAGATCGTCGAAGTGTTTGTAGGCTTCGCGCAAAATATAGACGCTCTGGTCTTCGAGGGCGCGAAGATGTTGCACGGAGATCCTCCCGTCACACGACGTATTCAATAAGCTGCGGGACCGGACAGCGGTCGATTGGAGACCAGATCCAGCACATGAAGGCTGTCGAACTTCGCCGCGGTTCGCCCGAACGTGACCAGCCCGATTAAACCATCTTCCGGAAGCACCGCGTCGTCGACGGCTGCGACTTGCGCGCCGTCGACGAACACGCCCAGCCGTCCACGATCGAGATGAATGAAATTGATCCGCTGGACGCGCAGGCTGTGCCAGAGGCGCTGAGTCAGCTTGACCGTGGTTTCCCCCAGGACCGTCGCGTGGCCCTCAAGCACTCGTCTGGTCGTCAACCTGCCTGTCGAGAGGTTGAGCGTCACCGCATAGAAGTTTCGGTTGTCGCGCGCGGCCAGCACGATCCCGGCTTCCCCGGCGCCATCCGCCGACAGATCCTGGATCTGCACCATGATGTCCGGGTAGATGGCACGGACGCGGTCAGTCAACAAGAGATGCGCGCAATCACTCGTCGCGCAAGGGCGATCCTGGACGACCAGTTTGCCCCGCGTGGGTGTCTGGCCGTCTGGGAGCACGCGCCAGGCCGAGGGTTCCGCTCCAGGCGTACTCAGGGCCACGAATCCCATGGGCAATGCATCGGGAGCGTCCTGGTCGAAGTTCCACTGCCAGACGATATCTTGCCGCGGCGGTTCGGCATGGATTTCGACATTGCTCACGTCCAGCGCACGAACCGTCCTGGGCAACATCACCTGCGCGCCGTCCGGCACCAAGGCCTTCACGACGTCGTTCCCGATGAGATAGGGCCAGATGCCGGCGGCGCCGGAGACGCGATCATGCCAGATCTTCACGGTCTGCAATCGTTCCTGCAGATGCGCTGGGTCGCGAGGCACACGCAGGGCCTCCACCAGGACCAGCGCATAGGCGGCCACGAGCTTGTCGACGGGGTCCTCCACCTCCTGGACCGCTTGTTCGGCTTCCTGGCAGGCCTGCTCTAGCCACGGATGGCCATACCGCCGCTCCCAGGAGAGCCACTGAATCCGGTCCCAGGCGACTTCGGATAAGCGCCGGCCGTGCAGGGATCCTCCGGGAGCGGTGTCTTTCACCAGCGGTTCATGTATCGCGAGCGCAGAGGCCGCATCGTTGTTCCATCGATAGAGCGCGCCGAGTTGCCGCCGCCGTTCGGGAGCCGCCTGTTCGCCGGCCGTCACACGTTCAAATGATTCAATGGCCTGATAGAAGGCCTCAGCTGCTGCTGAGTGACCCATCGCGACCTCGGTGAGTTCCTGACGCCAAGTCTGCGCTTGGAGGTTCCAGTACAGCTCGGCCAGCCGCGTCGCCACCGCCTCATTCGGTCCCGAGATTCCGCTTTTGGTCAGACCTTCCCGAAGAAACGTTTGGAGCCGATCGTCAGCAATGACGGTGTGCAGCGCCGGATCGGCTTGATCGATCAACGTGAGCCGGGTCAGCAGCCTCGCTCTTTCCGTAGAGCGCGGCATCTGTTCGGCGCGGACCAGCGCGGCGGCAAAGGCTTGGTTCGCGTCCTTCCGGTCCCACCAGCGAGCGGAACCCGTGACAAGCCCGCCGGCCCCCAAGCGATTCTTCACCTCATCGTTCTGCCGCCCACCGGGATCGGCTGTGTGCGGAAGACGCCCATAGTGAATGCCGACCTGCACCGGCGCACCGGGAAGGGCCTCGTTGACGACGGCCTGATCGACCGGATAGCCTAGCTTTCGCAATCCTGAAACCACTACGAAGCGAACCGTCACTTCCCTGACAGGACCGTACCGGCGCAGGGCACCGCTGGCCCACCACACCTCTCCAGGGCGTAGCGCGAGAGGAGCCGTCAGAGGATCCAGGTAGGATACCCGAACCTCGACGGTCTGGCCGGAAACCCTCACGGGCTCCTGGCCGGTGAGATTTCGGAGGGCAAATTGCCTGACGGGCGAGACGTTGAGGATTTCAAGGGCGGGGCCTGGTCCTCCATCTTTGCCGATCACTGCAGGGGAGACGACGACCGCCGGCATATAGTCCTTCCAGTAATCTGCATGGCGATGCGTTTCGGACAGCAAGCCGAAACCGACACCGCGACCCACCGCCTCGAAGATTCCGGTTTCCGGGTGATCCTGGACCAATTCACGATGGACCTTCAGCGTGTCGTCCCAGCAGGCTCTGTCGGTCTGCTCAGATACGCCTCGTTGGCGCCTGAGCGTCAAGCAACCCAAGTCGAGCGCCGCCCACTCCGCCACCCGGTTACCGGCGAGCGCCGCACCATATTGCGACACAATGCGAGCCGGGCCATTTTGTCTGGCCGTGGCCGGTTTGGTCACGGCGGCAGCCGATCCGTCGTGAGCCAGTGTCGGCCCGACCATCGCCAGCATCACGAACAACCCCTTCGTCAGACGATTGTACGTTCCCATAGTGCCTCTCTGTTTCCTCTTCATGGAGCGAGGGGATACTCCGGTTCTCCCCCATGCGGATAGGTCCGTTTGCATCGGACGATCAAGGTTGGTGTGCCTCGCCCCTCCACGCATTGATTGAGCGACGGTGCGTACTCCACGGTTCCTTCCGGCGTGACCTCAAAGGGAAAGTCGAAGGTGAAGCTGACAAATTTGTAAGCCCCGGATTTTAACTGAAGATCGCGAGGCTCCGACGTCCGATAGGCATCGGACGTCTCCGGATCGTAGGTCCAAATCGAGGGAGTCACGCCCGGCACCTGCCACCAGCTCTGCGACACCAACGACGTGGCATCGATGGTGATGGAATAGGCCTTCGCCGACGTCTCGCGCGATTCCGCGATGGCGACGGAACCCAGCCACGGAGTCCATGCGACACAGGCGCAGCCCAGGATCGCGCACCAGATCTTCGGAGTGAGACGCGGCCTGTGTTTGGAACAGGTCATGAGTAATCACCATCCCTTCGTCGGAATAGCGGAGATGGCGCCGGTGTCGCGAAAGATCTCTTCAACCACACGGCTGTCCCACTCGGTATGCGTCTCAAGTCGAAACGCCCGCAGTACCGTGGCTCCGGTATCCACAATGGAAACCGGCTGATGGATGGTGTGGCCTGCCTTGATCCCAACCCCCGAGGCAATCCACGGGACGAGTGATGAGGTCGTCGTGGATTGTCCCTGTGTTGCGCCGGTTCCACTCAAGGACGTGACAAAGACCGTCGTGCGTTTTAGAAGTCCATGCTCTCGATAGATATCCAGCACCGCTCCCATCGCCCGATCGACCGACCGGAGCGCCTCGCGATAGTCCTTCGAACTCCAGCCGTGGGCGACACCGGCGCGCTCTCCATCCGGCAGATGCACCACGAGGAGATGCGGCAGCGCCAGAATGGCATGCCCGTATCCTTGCCCGCTCGCGGCCTTTTTGAAATACTGCTTGATATAGGACACGAGCCGCTCCGGACTGCACTCTGGCCTCAGAGGCCCGCATAGCTGGTAATCCGTATAGGGTTCCGGTTTCGCCAGCTGGTACAGCGATTCGTCCATGAAAAAAATGGCGCTGTCCCGCCCGCCGCTGAGGTCAAGATAATCGAAGACTGTCGGAGGCCGGGGATATCCTCGGCTAAATTCAAACGCGTTCCATGTAATGCCGTGCTTCTCAACCGGCAGTCCGGTGAGGAGAGAGGCCATCGCCGGCAGCCGGAGAGGAGGCGTGACGGTTGTGGCCGACCACGTCACCGATCCCTTCTTCACAAGGCGACCCAACACCGGCATAGGCCCCGCCTTGAACGCCTGTTGATCGACGCCTTCCAACACGAACAGAATCACATGCTCAGGAACCGTCTGTTCCGATGACGTTGAGCTTGTCACGGGAACAGCGTGAGCAGTCGCCGACGAGACGGACAAGCCCGTCAGAAGCAGGACAATGACCAAGGACACAGGTTTCACGGGTCACACAGTCTCTCTGGTTGTGTCCTGAAGCCACTGCAAATAGAGTTCCGCGCCCATGCGCGATGGTTTACAATGCGGAAAACGGAATAACTCCGCACAGCAACTCACGAATCTGTCAGTGGGCCGCTCATCCACGGAACAGAGCGTGATGGCTCCTCTCGTGTGCCGCCGGTGGCACCGTGTGTGGCTGCACGGAGCGCACGGCGATCGTGCGAGACCGCACGGCACCGCGTTCCGTGTGAGGCGAATCTCGCTGGACTCGCGGCTTTGCGAGAAAAGCGGGACGAGTCCGAAGTGGTAACTGTGCGAGTCGTGCCTGTCGTGCACGGCTCGCTTATCTCGCGACGATTCACGAACGAGACGCGACGAAAACGAGGTAGCGGCGAACCAGCGATCGGAGCAGAAGCATTGATAATCATGCGGGCTAGAACCGATCGGCCGTGCGCAGAATGCGCGCCGCGGCGAAGGCGGCGCCAAAGCCGTTATCGATGTTGCAGACCTTGATCCCAGAGGCGCAGCTCGTGAGCATGCAGGCCAGCGCCGTCACCCCGCCGAATGCGGCCCCATATCCGACCGACGTCGGAACCGCGATCACCGGGATCGAGAGCAGCCCGCCCACCGCACTGGGCAGCGCCCCTTCCATGCCCGCGACCCCCACGTCGTAGAGACGTTCCACACGAATGCCAAGCAGGCGCAGCGTCTCGGCGCAGTCTTCTGCCATCGGCACATCGGCCGTGCCTGCGCAGACGAGCGCGATGGGGAGCTTGCCGAGCGGTGGAATCGGGGGCTGCTCGCAGGTCGCTGTGCGCGCAAGCTCGTTGTAGCTCAGCAAGGGCAGCGCCTGTGTCACCACGACCGCCTTCTCCTGATCGAGCCGCGTGATCAGCACGTTCTGCCCCCTCCGCGCGAGGTCCCGCGCGATCTCCACGATCTGTTCAGGCGTCTCCCCTAACCCGAAGTGACCTCAGGGGTCCCTCGTCGCAGTGCGCGATGGTGGTCGACCATGGCACAGCCGGGACCGGCGAACGGGAGATCCTTCAACTCGCGCAACGCGTCCTCGAGACTCACGCCACCGGCACGGACACCTTCGAGGAGCCCTGGAGAGTGGAGGCATTCATGGTTTTGTCTTGCCAATCGTGAGGTCGATCAATGGTCAGTCTGTTTGTTTTCGCCGCCGGTCCAGCATCCAGCGCGTAATGCCGAGATGTTTGGCGGTCAGGGTTTTGTTGCCGTCTGACCGCCGCAGCACCTCGGCAATGATCCGATCTTCAAGGTCGTTCAGCGATTGCTCTCCGACTCGGAAGGAGATCTGGACGGTGGTGGGATCGGACGAATCTGGTGCAGGAATCGGACGTCCAGGTAAGGCTGGGGCCGATGGCTGGATCGCGCCATGGAGATCGGAAGGAAAGTTGGCGGCTTCAAGAGTGGGGGCTTGGCAGAACAGGACAGCCCGTTCCATGAGATTGCTCAACTCACGGATATTGCCCGGGAAGCGGTATTGGCGCAAGAGGGCCTGAGCGCTCGCTCCCAATGTGCGCACCGGTTTCTTGAGCGCAACCGCAGAACGAATGAGAAATTGTTCGGCGAGGGGAATGATCTCGTCGCCTCGTTCGCGGAGGGGCGGGACGGTGAGCGTCACCACGTTGAGCCGATAGTAGAGATCCTCGCGAAACTCGCCCTTGGCGACCGCCTCCTTGAGATCGCGATTCGTCGCCGCCATGAACCGAACGTCCACAGGGATGGTGGTCGCTCCTCCGACGCGACGCAACGTCCGCTCTTCGATCACCCTTAAGAGCTTCGCCTGCAGGGGGAGCGGCAAGTCGCCGATCTCATCGAAGAGGACGGTTCCGCCTTCGGCCAGTTCGAGCAGCCCGCATTTCCGTCCCGCAGCCCCCGTAAACGAGCCTTTCTCATGGCCGAACAATTCGCTCTCGAACAATTCGCGCGGGATGGAAGGACAATCCACTTCCATGCAGGGCTTGTCTGCCCGGGGACTGTTGAAATGGATCACGCGCCCCATGTACTGCTTGCCGGTCCCGGTCTCGCCTTGAAGCAGGACCGTCACGCGGTCGCTCTTGGCCAATTCTCGAACCTGCTGCATGAACGTCTGCATGGCGGGACTGTTCGCAATGATGCGATCGATCGCATAGCGCTTCGCATCCTGACCGCTGTGCAGCTGGACCTGTCGGCGCAGGGTGAGCAGATCCGTCGCGCGGCGCAGGGTGTGGTGGAGATCGTCCATGTCGATGGACTTGGCCACAAAGTCGAAGGCCCCGAGCCGCATCGCTTCAACCGCATCCTTCACCGTCCCTCTGGCGGTCAGCACGATGACGAGAAGCTCCGGTGTGGTTTGTTTCACCCGGGCGAGGACTTCCAGGCCCGAGAGGTTGGGCATGACGAGATCCAACACCAGGATATCAGGCTCGAAGGAGCGCAGGAGGGTGAAGGCTTCCTCTCCCGACGCTGCCGTTTGGACGAGGTAGCCTTGGCCGGTGAGACGCAGGGCGAAGGCCTCTCGAACGGACGCTTCATCCTCGACGAGTAGAAGTTGCCATGGCATGTTAGCCCTCTCGTTTCAGTGGAAGCCAGACGTCCACGACGGCCCCGCTTCCGGGCGGACTGTGAATCAACAATTGGCCGCCGTGACGCTCGATCATGTCGCGGGTAATGGTCAGCCCAAGACCGACACCCTTGGCTTTTCCATTCGTAAAGAACGGTTCGTAGATGCGTTCCAGATTTTCGGCAGAGATGCCCTTCCCGGAATCCGCGAAGGTCATGAGTAGCCCCAACTCTCGCCTGGCCTCCGGTCTGATGGTGATCGTTAATTCGCCGCCGTTCGGCATCGCGTCGATCGCATTCATGGCGATGTTCAGGCACACCTGGAGGATATGGGCTCGCGAGACCTCCACCGATGGAA
>CAZBNV010000125.1:0-7379 GCA_964493335.1 uncultured Nitrospira sp. | reverse complement strand
ACGCCAGATTGTCAATCTGGAGGTCGCGGGTTCAAATCCCGTCGGCCCCGCCATTCCCCCAGCTTTTGGTACATTCCATGCTATCGTTTTCAGGCGACGCCATGTGAAGGGAAAGGTCTAGGCGCATGTTCCAATCAGGCGTGACGGGGTTAGTGGGATCGCTGGGGGCGGTGTCGAAAATTGTGCTGCTGCTCCTCTTTGCCGCCTCGATCATCTCGTGGGGCGTGATTTTCTATAAATGGCGGAGTTTCAAGGCGGCCGATCGCGAGGATCAACGGTTCTTCAACGCCTTTACGAAGATCCGCGATCTGGATGAATTATATCGTCAGTCGAAACGTGCCGAAGGCAGTCCGAGCGCGCGTGTCTTTCAGGGCATCATGGATCGCGTCTTGACGGTGTCGGGAGACGGGGCGATGACGTTTCCCCAGCAGGCCGGCGCATCGAAGGATCAGGCGTCGTCCATCGATCATCAATACATGGATAAGACTGTCGCCTATCTGGTGCAGAACCAAGTATCGCAGCTGGAATCTTATTTGCCTGTCCTCGCGACCACGGGAAATATCACCCCGTTTATCGGTTTGCTGGGGACCGTCCTGGGCATTATCGATTCCTTCCGCGAAATTGGGATGCAAGGAACAGCCAGTATTGCGGCGGTGGCGCCAGGCGTATCGGAGGCGTTAGTTGCCACGGCGGCCGGACTGTTTACCGCGATTCCCGCGGTCATCTTCTACAACTACTATCTGACGCGTATTCGTAAAACCGTGTTTCGGATCGAATCCTTCACGGTTGAGGCCATGCGCTCGTTGCAGACCAGGCTCAAGCAGACAGCGGTCGGGGTGCAGGGATGATGTCAGAGACGCGCCACCGGCGGTTCATGGCGGAGATCAATGTGATCCCGCTGGTGGACGTCGTGTTGGTGCTGCTCGTGATTTTCATGGTGACCGCCCCGATGTTGTATCGAGGGATGGACATCAATCTTCCGAAATCCGCCAGCAATACGATTAAGCCTGAAGCAAGAGCTGTTTTGTCCATTGAGCGCGATCAACGATTGTATTTGGATAAGGACCTGGTCAGTGTCGTGCAACTCGAGCGGAAGCTCCGGGCATTGAAAGATCAGAGCCCAGAGGTGTCGCTCTATCTGCGCGCGGACCGGGATGTGCCGTATGGCATCGTGGTGCAGGTCATGGATAGTGTTAAAAGGGCCGGGATTGAAAAGCTCGGCATGGTGACGGAGCCCACGGGTCCCGAGCGCGTGAGTGAGTCGGTCACGGCCCCCGCGCAACCACGCAAAAAGTAGCGGCGCCGCGACGCGCGCGCCGCACGGTCGTATCGCAAGTCATGACGTTCCAAGCCCTGCCAAGACATACCTCGCTGTTCCTGATCGGGGATCTGGTTGAAGCCGGGAGTGGCCGTCTTCGTAAGACGGTCGTGGTATCTCTGCTCCTGCATCTCTGTCTCTTGTCCGTGATTATGGGTGCTAAGTTATTCAAAAAAACAGAACGTCCGATGTCGGCGGTGGAAGTGTCCCTGGTGAGTTTGCCTGCCATAGAAACGAAGCCAGAGCCAAAGGTCGAAAAGGTTGAGAAGGTGGTTCCGCGGCCGACACCCAAGCCGGTCCAGTCGGCTCCGATTCCCGTGCCTCCCAAGCCGGTGCAGGCGCCGACGCCGCCACCACCGGTTCAGGCTGCTCCGGCGGTCAAACCGGTTCCTCCGGCGCCTACGCCCCCTCCTGTACCGGCACCTCGATTGCCGGCGCCAACCTTGACCGCCCCGCAGCCTATTCCGCAGGCGGCGAAGTCGCCCTCTTCTGCACCTGTCACGAACCGTGCGGATGTGCTTCGGGATGTGATGAAGGATATCGAGTTGCCGCCGGATGCTCCGCAATATGGTGACCTCGCACCTATGAAACCAGCCGAGGTGAAACGAGCCGCGCAGCCGAGACCGGAACGGACGCCAGAACGTTCGGACCTGGATGCCATGCTGAAAAAACTGAAGATTCCGGAAATGGCCGCTGCCCCGGTCCCTGTCGAGGCACCACCAGTGGCTCCTAAACCGACTGTGGTTCCACCGAAACGCACCTCGCTATCGGAAGAAATGAACAGCGATCTCGACCGAGAATTACAAGATTTGAAAAAGTTCGAGACGCTTCCGCCGGTGAAATATTCCGAACCGGTGCGAGAGGTCAAACCGATGTTTCGCGAGCCCCAGCCTACCGCGAGCGCACCTCCGGTGACCGCGAGCATTGCTCGCACCAAACCCGACACTCGGTTGCGCGTGGCGGGAGTGGCCGGCTCTAACCAGTATCTGGCTCGTGTGCAAGCGAGGATCAGCGGGTTCTGGACGGCCCCGCCGGTCGATCTGTCCGGGAAAGCCTTGACGGTGATGGTGAGATTTCGTTTGGAGCGGGATGGACGGGTCAGTAGCGTGGTGATCGAGCAATCGTCGGGGAACGAGTACTACGATCTGGCCGCGCAGCGGGCCGTACAAAGCGCGGTGCCTTTGCCGCCCTTTCCTCCCGATCTGACGGACTCCTATTTCGACGCACACTTCACTTTTGCCGTAGGCGAGGCAGCAGGATGAATCGGATTATCATCGGTCTTATGTTAGCACTCTGTGTCGTGGTGGGAGCCGGGCTTTTAGGAATTCTTGATTCCCGCGCGACCGATGTGTTTCTCGAAGCCACCCGGCCGGACTTTCAGAAAATTCCCATCGGCGTCTTCGGCTTTCAGAACGGCGGAGGCCCGGAGTGGTTGGGCGGGCGTATCGAAGAGGTCCTGAAGTCCGATTTGCAACGATCGCTGGTCTTTTCGCTGGTGGACCTGCCGGGGATCGGGGTGAAGGCGCGCGAAGTCACCACCGCCGACAAGGCCATCTTCAAACAGGCGGCCGAGAACGGCGTCTCGGTGTTGGTGTGGGGAAAGTCTGGCCCGAAGAGCGGCAGCGCGGATTCCGAACTCTCGATGGATGGTTTCGTCTATGACAGTGGCAGTGACGAAGTCGTCGGCGGCAAACGGTATGTCGGATCGACCTCCGTCGTGCGTTTGATGGCCCATCGGTTTGCCGACGAATTGGTGTTTCGCTATACGGGAGAGCCTGGCATCGCCCGCACGAAGATTGTGTATGTGGCGGAACACGGCAACGCGCGCGAACTCTTTGTGATGGACTACGATGGGTACGAGCCCAAACAAATTACGGCGGACGGGTTCCTCAATCTGATGCCGAGGTGGTCGCCCGATCGCCGGTTCATCGTGTTCACGGCCTATCGGAGTCGGAATACGCAAGATATCGACATCCTGGAGCTTGCGACAGGCAAGCGCTGGACGCTGGTTTCGATGGCGGGCCTGAATATTACCCCCGCCCTGTCGCCTGACGGCAACTTTCTGGCGTTCGCCAGCAGTCAGGACGGGAACTCAGAGATCTATAAGCTCGACACGCGGACCAAGGTATCGCATCGGCTGACAGTGAATCAGGGTGGCGACCTGTCGCCGACTTGGTCTCCCACGGGCCGGGAAATGGCGTTTACCTCCGACCGTGGCGGCGCCCCCCAGGTATTTATCATGAGTGCGGATGGGTCCAATGTGCGTCGACTGACCTATGAAGGCGACTACAATGCGGCCCCGACCTGGTCGCCGCGCGGGAACTGGATTGCCTATGTCTGTCGAACCTCGCAGCGGTTGTACAAACTCTGTATCGTGTCGCCGGATGGACAAAAGCGCGTTCAAGTCACCACAGGGCCTGGGATCGACGACTCTCCCTCCTGGTCCCCCGATGGCCGGCACATCACCTTCAGCTCGACGGTCGATGGAAAGAGCCATATTTACATGGTGGATACAGACGGGAAGAATTTAGAGCGCATTACCTTTGGCGGGACTCACAATAGCTCGCCGTCATGGTCTCCGGCGCTGTAGGAACGATCAGCACACAATCGACAGTGTCTACGATATATTAACCATTCACCAGCCACGAGGAGTAACGACATGACGATACGGGTAGCGACAATGGGCCTAACAGTGGTCGTCGGATTGCTGTTGGTCATTCAGGGAGGTTGTTCAAAAAAGTCGATTCAGTCCGGTGGCGACGCGCAGTCTTCGGATCGCGGGATGGCGAAGTCGGGAGGTCCCGCTCCGAGCGCAATGGGTTCGATGGGTTCAACCGGTGGATTGGACGCTCCCAGCGCCACATTCCCGGATCTCTCACTCTCGAGCAAGCCGCAGGATGAGCCCGAAACCGGGGGGCTGCGCGGATTTGATTCGGTGTCCGGCGGGAAAGCGCCATCCGAAGAACGTCTGGGAGGCGGAGGCACGATGCTCGCGAAGGTGGAACCGTCGGAGAGCACCGCGCGCCAGATCGAGGACATTCGCCGGGAGCAGGCGAAGGAGCAAGCGGCGTCGGCGGAGGCAGGATTGCGCGATGTGTTTTTTGGCTACGATAGTTGGACCATTACCGAGGAGGGCCGGCAATCGCTGACGCAGGATGCGCAGTGGATCAAAGGGAATGCCGGAGCCCTGGTCAAAATCGAAGGTCATTGTGATGAGCGAGGCACCTTGGCCTACAATTTGGTCTTGGGTGAAAAGCGCGCCAAGGCCGTGAGAAACTATCTCGTCGAATTGGGCGTGGGCGCGAACCGCCTGGCCGTGGTGTCCTATGGAAAAGAACGACCATTCTGCAACGAACGCAGCGAAAGCTGCTATCAGCAGAATCGTCGTGGTCACGTGGTGGTCCGATCGAAATAGCTATTCGGATCATGGACGATGTGACATGATTCTCCGGAACGGGCGCTGCTCAAAGGAGACTTGTCATGGACGGTAGATGGAGGCCTCGAACTAAGGTGACGAACAAACGGTCGTGCGACAGCCTCGCAGCGTCATGCGGTCACGGGCTCTGGTGCGCGGCTGTCGTGCCGGTGCTCGTCGGGACGGGTCTCGCGCTGCTCTCGGGCTGTGTGGCGCAACAGGCCGATCTCAAGCAGACCGAACGCGAGCTTCAACGTCGCATCAAGCAAACGACGGAAGAGCAAGCCCAGAACAGGGCTCGACAAAATCAGGAGATCGTGTCTCTGCGCGAGCAAGACATTCCTTCCCTGCGGGGAGACGTCGATAAAGCCATCCATCGCACGCAGAGTCTGGAAGCGAAGCAAGATGACTTGATGGCGAAGTTGGCCTCTCAGGATTCCAAGCTCAGTCAGCGGATGGGCGAGGGCGAGAAACGCTCCCTCGAAGAGAGTAAGCGATTGGGGTGGGTTGAAAAGCAGTTGGTAGACCAAGATGCCATGCTCAAGGGGGAGCGAGACCGCAGCCGGTCCGAACTGGCTGCCGCGACGGCTCGAATGGATCAAGTCGCAGCGCATATCGACGCCGTTCAGAAAAACATGCTGGATGCGGTTCAAAAGACCACGACGGGGCTTGCGCAAAAGATCGACTCGCGGTTAGACGATCAGCAGAAACGGCTAGACGAGCAGCAGAAGCTGGCGCATGCGCTTGAGACTCGATCGCACAATGTGGCGCAGTTGGATGCTCAAAATAAAACGCTCGCGGACCAAGTGTCGAAGCTCAATCAGGCATTGGTTGATTTTAAGCAAGCCTTAGGGAACCTGGGCGAGCGTGTCGTGCAGCAGGACCAAACGGTGAAGCATCTCGCAGTGTCGGTGGAACAAGACACCACTGCCATAAGCCGACGCACGGATGCCTTGGCTGGGAAGATTGACGCCGATAATAAAGTCACGGCGGACCATCTCAATGAAGTGAACCGTAGTGTGGCCTCGGTGGCGAAGGCGTTGGAAAATGCCGGTGGAAAGTTTGTGTCACGTGGGGATGAGCAGGAGCGTCGCCTCGATGAAACGACGCGCGAGCTGGCCCATGTTCAGGCCCAAATTCAAACTCTCGACAAGAACCTTGAAAATCAGCATGCCTTCCTGAAGCAGGTCGAACAACATCTCTCGGCGCTTCGCGTCAACGCCTCGCAGCGGGCGGAACAGGCCTCGGCTATCTCTGAAGTCGCGCCCCTTGCGCAAACGCATGCGATGCCGACGCCGGACCCGGCTCCGATGCCGACCCCGTCCGCGACTCAGTCCAATGGTGTGGGGTCCCGTTCGGAGAGTCGTGGCGCAGCCTTGATGGCGGTCGATCGAGAATCCTATGAACGCACGTTGACCCGCTTTAAAGAGGGAGATCTGGACGGCGCCCGTCAGGGGTTTGCGGAGTTTCTCGTGCAACATCCCCACTCGGATCTGGCCCCCAATGCTCGGTTTTGGTTGGGCGAGTCCTACTACGGGAAGAAGGATTACCCGCGTGCGATCGATGCGTACGATCAGGTGCAATTGAATCATCCCGCCAGCGAAAAGGTGCCGGCGGCCCTCCTGAAAAAAGGGTATGCGTACCTCGCGCTGAAGGATCGCAAGCGTGCGGCCTCGGCGCTGAAGCAGGTCATTGATCTGTACCCGAAGTCGCCGGAAGCCAATAAGGCGATCGATAAGTTGAACCAATTAAAGGAGTCGCACGAACGATGAAGCTCCCATGCGTGATGTCATTGCAGATGGGCGCAGGGCTCGCCTGTGGTCTGCTTTTATCAGGCTGTGCGAAGCATGCCGATTTTTTAGAGATTCGGGATCAGGTGTCGATCATTGCGAAGACACAAGATCAGGAACAGAAGCGATTCGAGGCGATGCAGCGCCGGTTGGAATCACTCGAACGGGTTCGTGAGCCGGAAGGAGGAAAGCTGCGACTTGATGATGCGCAGGCTCGACTTCAAAAGTTAGAGGGGCGTCTGGCGAAAATTGAAGAAGCGCAACTCGCGCAGGCGGCCTCGATGCGATCGGACCTCGTGATCGCAGAAGCCACTCGTCAAGCGCGAGTCACGAAACCTTCAGGGCCACTGGATCCGCCGTCGATTGTGCCGGGTGTGCCGTCCATTACCCCGACTTCGGCGTTCAACTTGGCCTACAATGATTATCTCAACGGTAAGTTCGATCTTGCGGTGAGCGGTTTCCAGCGTTTCATCAAGGACTTCCCCTCGACCTCGCTCACGCCAAACGCGCATTATTGGCTGGGTGAGTCGTATTACGGTCAGAAGGATTATATCCGGGCGATGCAGTCGTTCGAGCATGTGGTGAACGAGTATGCGGGAAACGAGAAGGTGCCCGCGGCACTCTTCAAACTGGGCTTGTCGGCGGCGGAAACCGGGGATACGGCGAAATCACGAAAGTATCTCAAGCGAGTCATCGAGGAGTACTCCACCTCAGACGAAGCGAAGCTCGCGAAAACGAAGATGGCCGAAATTCGATGACCCTGGATCCGCCGCGTCGTCTCCTCCCCACCGGTTCATCCTCGACCAACCCCGCAGGGTGCCTTTCCTCCAATGGACATAGCCAGTAGTTTGGGAAA
>CAZBNV010000124.1:0-8033 GCA_964493335.1 uncultured Nitrospira sp. | reverse complement strand
CGGCTTCCCGGTCGTTCCGAACCGACAGCCCGATGACGATGATCGACGGGCTGGACTGCTTGATACGACGCGTCGCTTCAATCCCATCCATGGTCGGCATATTCAAATCCATCACCACCACGTGCGGCTTCAAGGCCCCGGCAAGATTCACGGCCTCCACGCCATTGCCGGCCTCACCGACGACGGTGATGTCTTCATACGACTCCAAAATACTGCGCAACCCCTGACGGACCATCGCATGGTCGTCGGCCAACAAGACATGGACCACGCTCCCTTTGACCTGTTTTGGTCTCGTCACATTGCGTGCGCCGGTTCCCGGCCGAACGTCCGACGAAGCGACAGGGTTCGAGGCCGTTGCTTCCCGTGTATACGGGATGGCAACCGTGACGCTGGTCCCCTGCCCAGGAACCGACTGCACCGTGAGGGCGCCTCCCATGACTGCCATGCGCTCGCGGATGCTGAACAAGCCGTATCGGCTCGACATCGGATCACTGGACAGAGCGGCATCGGGATCGAATCCCCGCCCCTGGTCGGCTACCAGGATGCGCAACGTACTGTCGGACCTCACCTGCACAGCGATGGTGGCACGATCAGACTGGGCATGTTTCACCACGTTGAGCAAGAGCTCCCGTACCGATTGATAGAGGAGAATCGCCTGGTCGTCCGGCAACGCCAGCGATTGATCGTCCGCCTGCACGTCCACCGCAAGACCATGCTGCTGCATCGTCTTGCCCAGCCACTGCAGGGCCTTGATCAACCCGAATTCATGGAGAACCGGCGGGCTCAACTGCGCGACGAACGAACGCGTATAGGTCAGTGATTGATCCAGTAATTGATCCAGATCGTGGAGCCATTTCTCCTGGGTCGGGCTGGCATGCTTCCGCCCCTGCGTCAGCTTGATGCGTCCCAGAACGAGCAATTGCGCGAGGTAATCATGAAGTTCTGACGCGATCCGGCGGCGTTCCTTTTGTTCTGTCAGTGTGACCTCAGTCGCGAGAGCGCGAAGGCGTTCTTGCGAGCGCGTCAGTTGCTCGGTGCGCTCCCGGACCCGTTCCTCCAAGTCCGCCGTCCATTTACGAAGCTGTTCCTCTGCCGCCTTGCGTTCGGTGATGTCGACGCACGCCCCGGTCATGTATTCAAGCCGCCCGTCCTCGCCCCGGACGATCGGTTTGCCGCGCTCATATAACCAGCGGACGCTGCCGTCTGCCTGGAGGACACGGAATTCCACCTCAAAATCCACCGCCTCAGTCCGGCAAGGCTCGCAGGCCTGGCGTACCGCTTGGCGGTCATCGGGATGGACCAGGTGGAGAAATTGTTCGAGCGACTTAGCCGTTTGGCCCGGCGTCAGGCCAAAAAGTTGCCCGACCGCATCATCCCAGATCATCTCGTTGGTCCGAAGGTTCCAGCGAAATGTTCCGGTGTGCGACGCACTCAGGGCAACGAGCAACCGCTCAGTTTTCTCCCGCAGGTCATCCTGCGCTTGCCTGAGACCGCTGATATCGAGGTTGATGCCAGCCCAGCCGACGATGTGTCCGCCGTCGGCGCGTACCGGCACGCCACGCGCCAGGATCGGATGGTACCGGCCATCGACACCAAGGAAGCGATGCTCACAATCCCACACGCCGCCCGTCCGCACGCACTCGTTCCAAGCTGAAATCGTACGCGCCATGTCGTCGGGGTGCAGCGCCCTTCCCCAGCCGAACGCCGCGCACTCTTCCTGCGTCAACCCGACCAGCTTCAGGAAAGATTCACTGGCATACGTATTCTGTCCCTCGGCATCACAGACCCAGATGCCGTAATCGATGGATTCTCCGATAGCCCTGTAGAGCCCCTCACTCTGGCGCAACGCAGTCTCCGCCTCGCGTTGCGCCGTAATGTCGGTGTTCGTCCCGAACCATCGGAGCACCTGCCCGGCTTCATCGCGAATCGGCACGGCGCGCGACAGGAACCATCGATATTCGCCGTCGCGGCCGCGCAGCGGAAACGTGTCCTCCCAAAACTCCCCGGCCTCGAGGCACCGACGAAACCGTGCCGTCACCCGTTCGACATAATCGGGATGATGCACCTGCTGCCAACCCCATCCCTGCATTTCTTCCAACGTGGTCCCCGTATACTCGAACCACCGCCGGTTGTACCAAAAGATCCATCCCTGGGCATCGGCCATCCAGGCGAATTGCGCGATGTGATCCGCCATGGTGCGGAACTTTTCCTCGCTGGCGCGCAAGGCTTCCTCGATCCGCTTGTGCTCCGCCAGCTCTTTTTGCACCGCCTTATACAAATTGGCATTGTCGATAGCCACGGCGGCTTGCGCGGCGATGCCCACCAGGATCTTCTCCGCTTCTTCCGTGAAGATGCCCGGCTGGCTGTGGCCGAAGAACAAACCACCAAAGACTTCCCCGGAGCGTGACACCACCGGCACCGCCAGATAACTCCGGACCGGCAAATGGCCTTCGGGCATCCCATGATGAGGTGCCATCGTCCCGTAACGCGGGTCAGTCAAAATATCCGGGACGCGAATGGGAGCCTCGCCGCGAAACGTCGGGCCGAAGACCGGCGTGTTTCTCGGCATGCCGAATCGTTCAAACGCCTCGCGCGGTGCTCCGGAAAGGGTGAACAGCTGATAACTCTCACCCTCGGCGTTCTGTACATTGTAAAAAAACGCCCCGAACTCGGCCCTGCTCACCTCACGTCCGGCATCGGTAACGGCCTGGACCAGCTTGTTCAAATCCAATTCAGCGGCAAGCGTGGTCCCGACCCGGTTAACAATTTCCAGCGAGCGGGTATGCTCCGCCAAGGCCCTGGTGGTGCGCAGCCGGTCCAGTGCCACGGCCGTATATTGAGAGATAATGCGGATGAATTCGATCTCGTCGTCGTCAAAGGATGAGCGGGTGCGGCTCGCAAAGGAGAGAGTTCCGAGCAACCGTCCGCCGGCCATCAGCGGGTGACAGGCATAGGTCTGGATGCCGAAGGTTCGGACCAGCTCGGCCTTGTCATAACCGGAGTGCTGTATGTCGTTGGCAATGATCGGGGCGCGGATCTGGGCCACCGTCCCGCAGATAGCCTGACCGAATTCAAGTCTTCGAATCGAATGAACGATCTCGTCGGACACTCCGGCACAAGAGTGGAGGCGCAACGCCTGACCCGTTTCATCCACCATGAAATTGAAATAGGTATCCACCCGCAGATGGGCCGCCACCTTGGGGAACAGTTCCCGCACGATGGTTTCAGGATCCTTCGCACCGAGCAACTGCCCCAAGGTTTCGGAGAGCAGCCGCATCCGTTCGGTGCGTGTGATAGCGGCGGCTTCAGCCCGCTTGCGAGCGGTGATGTCCCGGACCATCGCGTAGCCCTGTCCGTTGGGCAACATCGTCACGCTCACATCCGCATGCACGACCGAGCCGTCCTTCCGAACCATCTGCCGCTCGAAATGAATGGCCTTCCCGCTCTTCACCTCGGCAAACCGCTGGGCGAACAATCCCCTTTCGCTTTCCACATAGGTATCCTGAACCGGCCTGCCCAGCAACTCGGCCCTCGTATAACCGAGGAGCCGACAGACGACGTCGTTCGCCATGACGAAACGGCCTTCTTTGTCGCAGACAAAAATACCGTCGTGAGCCTGCTCCATGAGGGTCCGATAGAGTGTCTCGCTGTCGCGGAGCGCCTCCTCAGCCCGTTTTCGGTCGGTGATATCGAAAGTGGCCCCGACCATTCGTACCGGCCTGTCTCCCTCGCGCAACACCGTTGCGTTCGTGAATTGCCAAAAGGTGTCACCGTTCGGCCTGAGGGCGAGGAACTCAAGTTCGTACGGAGTTCCCTTCGTCAGTGCTGCGTCAATCGCATGCGCCACGCGCTCGCGCTCGCTCGGATGCACCAGTGAGATGAATCCTTCCGCGGTGTTGGCAAACTCGTCCGGTCGGACGCCATGAATTCCATAGAGGGAATCCGACCAGGTCACCCGGTTGTTCACGATGTCCCAGTCCCACAATCCGACTTTCCCGGTCTGCGTCGCCAGACGAAGGCTTTCTTCACTGGCACGCAAAGCTGCCTCAGCCGCCTTGCGGCTGGTCACGTCATGGTTCGTTTCCAAGACCAACAGCCGGCCGTCGGATCGACGGGAGAGGAGCAGCCGGCTTTCGACCGTCACCTGTTGTCCCTCGCGTGTAGTATGGGCCAACTCTCCCACCCAGCGACCCTCCCGCTTCAAGAGGGCGTGAATAGCGTCCATACCAAGGGGATGACGGGTCTGGAGCAACTCGTGGCTGTTCCGTCCCAGGGCCTCCTGCTCGGTGAAACCATAGAGTCGTTCCGCACCTTGATTCCAGTAGGTAATGCCTCCATCGAATGTCCACACAAAGATGGCATCGTGGGTCTGTTCGAGCAGAGCGGCTTGATCATGGATGAGGAGTTCTGCCTCCTTGCGTTCCGTGATATCAAGCACGGATCCGATGAAGCCGAGAAATTCACCGCCCTCAGAGAACCGTGGGGCGGCCGCTGCAATGGCCCAGCGAACCTGCCCGTCATGACGCTTGAGGCGGAACTCTATTTGGATGGCTTCCCGTTTGGCATTGGAGGCCATGAACGTCTCCCAGACCCGGGTACGGTCCTCGACGTGCAGCGCCGCCGTCCATCCGATCCCAAGACCGCTCTCGGCCTGCAGACCGGTGAAGTCATACCAGGATTGGCTCAAGTAGCTGCAGCGGCCGTCCGGCTCCGACACCCACACCATCACCGGAGCATGGTCCGCCATGTGCCGGAACCGCCGCTCGCTTTCGCGGAGCGCCTGCTCCGTTTCCATCCGTTCACGATTCTCCAGGTGACGTTCGATCACCACGGCGGCCGTATGAGCCAACAATTCAACCACCGCGTAATCCTCGGGCGAGGGATTTCGAACAGACCCGTAATAGAGTGCGAATGTGCCCAGGACTCGCGTCGAAGAACGAATGGGCATGGACCAACAGGCGCGCAGGCCTTGTTGCAGCGCCACGTCGCGATAAGAGGCCCACAACGGATCAGTCGCGATATCCTCGACGATCACGGCCTCATCTCGGAAAGCAGCGGTTCCGCAGGACCCGACAGCCGGTCCAATAGCGACGCCATCGATGGCCCGGCTGTAGGTCTCCGGCAAACTCGGCGCAGCGCCCTGGTGAAGATGCCGGCCTTCTCTATCGAGCAAGAGAATCGAGGCCATGACACCATTCTGCATGTGCGCTTCGATCGTCCTGGTCAGCACCTCGAGCACGTTTCGGAGGGGTGCGCCATGCACCGCCAGGTCCAGCGCTTGCTGCTGGCCTGCGACCACTGTTTCCATCTGTTTCCGTTCGGTGATATCCACGAGCATTTTGATGCCGCCCACGACAGCACCCGTTCCATCCCTCATTGGATCCGGGCAGGCAAGGACATGGCGCCGGGTCCCGTCGGGGCGTTCGATGATGAGCTCTTCGCGAATCGAACGATTTTCCTTGACGGCCACCGCCATGGGACATTCATCGGGACGAACAGATTTGCCGTCCGAACGGAAGATGCGATGCGACCCGCACCATCGGTCGTTCTCCAGGTCAGGCTTGCGGCCCCATAATGACACGGCAGCTTCATTGTAGAGTTTGATGCGACCCTGAACATCGGTCGTATACACAGCGGCCGGGAGATCCTGGACCAGTCGGCGGTAACGTTCCTCGCTCTCCTGCAAGGTGGATTCGAACTGGCTGCGCTCAGTCATGTCGGTCACCACGGCCACCCACCCTCGCACCGAACCGTCCGAGGTGCGATCGGGCAGATAGGCGCAATGCATGACACGCAAGCCGAGCTTCTCGTATGGAATGGGCAGTTCGAATTCGACCGATTCGCCAGCCAGTACCATCTCGATATACGGCCGGATCAGATCGTAGGCGGGTTGTCCCAAAACCTCGGACACATGCTTCCCAAGAATGTCGGTGCTCGTGAGGCTTAGCCGCGCGGCATAGGCCTGGTTGATGAACCGATACCGCTGCTCGACGTCACAATAGGCGATGAAGATGGAGGCATGGTCGGCGATCAGCTGAAGCTGGTCCTGGCTCTGGCGCAGCTCGTCCCGGACCCTGAGGTGCTCCGTGATGTCGATGGCCATGCCGCCGACCAGGACCACCTCTCCGTCCTTCCCGAAAATCGGGAACTTGCTCACCAGCGATCGGTGGAGCCCATCTGCCTGATGCAACTCCTCGGTCGTCTGGATCGCCCGCTTGCCGGTAATGACGATCTGGTCATTGGCCCGGAATTGCGCGGCCGTCAGCGGAGGGAAGAGCTCCGCATCGGTTTTCCCGACAATGGCAGTCTCTGCGGCGCCGAGGATCCGGCGGGCAGCATCGTTGGCGTAGAGGTATCGTCCTCGGAGGTCCTTGATCCAGGCTAGACCGGGCAGGTTCTGTGTGAAGTGCGTAAAGCGAGGCTCGTGTTCACCGAAGCTCGGAGCCTGAGAGGGGGCGAGATGCCCGCCGACAACCTGCGGAGGGTCCTCTGCAGCCCCGTCCCATTCCTTCATTGTCCCCCCGTGAACCGGATCAGACGTTGATGACTAACATCACTGCAAGGCACTTCAGACGTAGAACGTAGCGGCTCAGAGAACCGATCACAACGCGAAGCCTACAGTGAACACCAGCACCGGGTTTCGCCTATGCGGAGAGCCGACCTTCGCCAGAAGGCTGGGCAGCCATGCGCTGGTCAATACGTGACTGAAGAACATCCATTTTATCATTGGCTGTCAACCCTTTGCCGAGAATGCGATCGAGGATGCTAAACAGTTCTGCCTTGTCCCTCAAGCTAGGAAGAACCCTAGGGGGAAAGTTTTCGGACCGGCCTACATGACGCGTCTCAAATGTGCCAGCTTGTTCGCTCGGACCGTTCATCCGCCTCTCGTCAAATATAGTCGGTGGGTCTGTCACGGAAGGAACCGGTGCTCACGGGACCCCACCGTGATCGATGGTGTGATATATCTATTTACATAAAATTTGGCTAGTTCCTTATGTTCCCACACCGGTCATGACGTCACCTGATCTTGGCTTACCGCTTGTCACTATCCATCGAATCGATGCGAATCGGCGCCTCTGTTACGTCGATACAGGATTTCGTCAAGCCGCTCTCGCGGCCGGAGTCGGAGACCTTCCAGACCGGGTGTTGGGAACCCCGCTCTTCAGCCACCTTGCAGGGCACCCAACCAAACAGTGGTATCGTCATCTCCTCGATCATGTGGCGGAACAAGGGAGCGCCTCGTTCGAATTTCATTGTGATACACCAACCCTTGTCAGGCTCCAACGTATGGATATTCGCCTTCTCGAGGGTGGATCCATGGAATTCACTGCCGTCACGCTGTCGACGGCCCCTCGCCCTCCCGCGAGAGTTCTTGATTGGTCCCTCGCTAGGAGTCCGAGACACATTTTCATGTGTTCCTGGTGCCTCCGCGTCTCCTCGGTCATTGGGTGGATCGACGTGGAACAAGCGGCGCAGGTCCTCCAGGTGTTCCAAGAGGCGATTCCTCCCACGATCGACTACACCATTTGCGACGAGGATCGGGAGCAGTTAGAGAAGGTCATCAGACAACGGCTCGAATGACCTATTTGGGCAGCCTGTTCGCAATCGAAGAATGACCCGCCCGCCCGGCTGGCTGGAGCATGTCATCGTATGGAATAGTCGGGAGGGTTAGGCAGACTTTATGGCGAGTGACTGCTGAATGGCCCGATAGAGCTCATCGACCGCCGCTTCCTTGGTCAGCAAGAGATCGGCGCCAGCCTGCAACATGGCCCGCTGGTTCGGTTCATCAGCGTTGACGGACAATCCGATGACCTTGATCCCGGGATAAGCGGCTTTAATACGTACCGTGGCATCAATTCCGTTCATGTTCGGCATATTAATGTCCATCACGACGATAGAAGGTTGGTGCTCGCGCACCGAGACAATCGCCTCTTCTCCATCTCGCGCCTCCCCGACAATGTGCACGTCGGCATAGGCTTCCAGCACCGAGCGCAACCCTTGCCGCATCATGGCATGATCGTCGACCAGCAGTA
>CAZBNV010000123.1:0-8299 GCA_964493335.1 uncultured Nitrospira sp. | reverse complement strand
GGCCAGGACCAGATGATCCAGCAGCGGAATGCCGAACACGTCGCCAGCCTCGCGCAGCCGTTTGGTGAGCGCGCGATCTTCGGGGCTTGGGGTGATATCGCCGGAGGGGTGATTGTGAGCGCAAATCCAGGCGCCGGCATTCATCAGGATCAGCGGCTTGAAGACTTCACGAGGATGGACAAGGGCTAAGGTGAGCGACCCAGTGGAAACGACATTGATGCCAATCAGGCCATGTTTCGCGTCGAGGCCACAGATGAGGAACTGTTCCCGATCCAAGCCGGCGAATAAGGGTCGGAGGATCGCGGCAGCGCCCTCAGATGTATGCACCGACTCAGTAGCTGGAATGGCACGGCCTTCCCGCACGAGCGTGACGCGGTACCGAGGGACACCGTATTTCCGAACCAGGTTCAATGGCCGTCCACCGTTCGAGGAACCGAGAGAACTCTCAACGGACATGTCCGCCTCCTTCTTCAAGACTATGTAGCCCCACCCTTCACCAATAGAGGGTGGGGCGTAGAAGAAGAGGCGGCACGCGGCTCTCGCAGTGGGCAGGACTGGACAACCGGCGACCGGGAAGGCCTGTCCCCTGCTCCCCGGCCACGGGTCGCACCCGTTGGATCAGTGTGCAACACATCGGACGACAGGTGGGCATTCAATCTAGGGGATTGGGATATTCGAAAGCTTCCGATGGGACGAGCAAAAGGAACCATACCTAACAGGGCGAGTAGTCAGCCGCCAAACCTGAGCAATTCCGCCCTTCCCTCTCATTTGCGCGATGAAATTTCTTCAATTCTTGCCGAGGTTCTTCTTGCGGATCTTCAACCACATAGCGAGTCTATGGCCAAAACCCCTCCTGGATGTGGCCATAAATGCTCATTGACGGATGACCTCCAGAGCGCTATGACGCTGGCAAGATTGGAATCGGGCAAGGAGTAACACCATGATCGCAGCAATCTACGCACGTAAGTCCACAGAACAAACTGGAGTGCTTGAAGAAGAGAAATCCGTCACTCGGCAGATCGAGCACGGTAAAGCGTATGCGGAGCGCAAGGGATGGACAGCCGCCGACGAATATATGTTTGTAGACGATGGCATTTCCGGTGCTGAGTTCATTAAGCGTCCGGGCTTCCTTCGCCTCATGAATGCACTCAAACCCAGGCCTGGCTTCGATGTGCTTATTATGTCCGAGGAATCTCGCCTGGGTCGCGAGCAAATCGAGACAGCTTATGCACTCAAGCAGATTACAGATGCAGGAGTTCGGGTGTTCTTCTACTTAGAAGATCGTGAGCGAACATTGGACAGCGCCCTCGAAAAGGTCATGCTCTCATTGACGAACTTTGCTGCAGAAGTGGAGAGAGAACGTGCGAAGCAGCGAACCTATGACGCGCTTCTTCGAAAGGCCAAAGCCGGGCATGTCACGGGCGGTCGTGTCTATGGGTATGACAATCGAGAGATAGTCGCAGCGGATGGCCAAAGACTACATGTGATTCGAGTCATTAATCATGGGCAAGCCGCTACAATTCGACGAGTGTTTGAAATGTATGCCTCCAAGATTGGCCTGACGCGTATCGCGAAGACGCTCAATGCCGAAGGAGTACCGTCTCCAAGGAATAGGGCGGGCTGGGCTCCTTCCGCAATTCGAGAGATGCTCTATCGGCCACTCTACAGAGGCGAGATTGTCTGGAACGAGTATCAGAAGATTGAGCGTGGCGGGACCAAGCGGCGACGCCGAAGAGGAAGTGGCGAATTAATAAAAATAGATGCACCGGATCTCCGCATTGTCTCTGACGAACTGTGGCAGCGGGTGACCGCTCGGCTCAAGCAGGTTCAAAACGTATTCGTGCGAAAATCATCAGCACATACGAAGGGGCAACTCCTGGGTCGTCCAGCGATGCGCGATTTTGACTCACCATATTTGCTTAGTGGTTTGGCTCGGTGCCGCAGTTGTGGCGGTCCTATTGATGCCAGCGGCAGGGATAATGGGGGAAAGCGGCGGACCTACGGCTGCGCCTACAATCGAAAACGAGGAGCATCCATCTGCAAGAATTCCCTCAGAATCGATCAAGATGTGTTGGATACAATCGTGCTGCAGGCAATGAGTGAGGCGCTAGATGAAAGATTGACTGCAGTCGCGATCGAAAAGGCGCTTGCTCGCATCCGCGCAGGCGACGAGACTCGACTTAGTCGGAAATCTATGGCCGAACGGGAGTTATCCCTGATTGAGTCGCATGAAAGCAATTTGGTAGATGCAATAGCCCGAGGGGAGAATATGGACCCACTTCTGGCTAAACTAAGGGCGGAAGAAAAACGAAAAAAACAGTTGATTGAAGAACTGTCTCATCTCATGAGGCCAGCAGGGATTGTGGAGATTGACGAAGCGCGGATAAAAAGAGACCTCCAAGATCGAGTGAAAGATACAAGGAATCTTCTTAGTCGCCATCCAGCACAAGCTCGGCAGATGTTAAGGAAACTTCTCGAAGAACCCTTGATGTGTGAGGCATTTGAGGAGAACGGACGGAAAGGCTACAAGGTGACTGGGAGAGGCTCCTACCTTCGACTCTTACCGAGTCAGCTTGCCACCCCTTGTGTGGTGTCCCCAACGGGATTTGAACCCGTGTTACTGCCTTGAAAGGGCAATGTCCTAGGCCAGGCTAGACGATGGGGACGCAGAGAAATGCCTACGAGCGGGTTGATTCATACCATACTTAGTTGAGAGGTGTCACTAGTTTGATCGTGGAGCCCAGCGTGGTCCCGCACCGGACGAATAGTCGTCAACCGAAGCCTGCCAGCCGATTGACGCCCTGCCCCCAAGCACAGTACTCTGCATCTATGGATCCACTCTTACATCATAGCTCCGACGTACGGCTCGGGACGACCACGCAGCAGAACGGGCTCACTCCCTCAAACGTGAGTCTGCTCACGGCGGACGACCTGTATCTCTTCAATGAGGGTTCTCACTTTCACCTCTATGACAAACTCGGCGCGCATCCCACGACTGTGCACGGGGTCAAGGGGACCTATTTTGCCGTCTGGGCTCCGGCAGCTGAGCAGGTTTCGGTCTTCGGAACCTTCAATCATTGGGACCCTTCTCGTCATCCCCTCCGCCCCTGCCAGTCCTCAGGCATTTGGGAAGGATTCATCCCAGAGGTTGAGATCGGCGCGCTGTATAAATTTTATATTCGATCACGGCAGGGCGCCGACCTCATCAAGACCGATCCGTTTGCCCATCTGAATGAAATTCCTCCGAAATCCGCTTCAGTCGTCTGGTCGCTCGACTATACCTGGCAGGACGAAGCCTGGATGCGGAGTCGCGCTCGGCATAATGCGCTCGATGCTCCGATCAGTATCTACGAAGTGCATCTCGGTTCCTGGATGCGTGTGCCAGGCGAAGGCAACCGATCACTGAGCTATCGGGAAGCGGCGCCGAAACTGATCGAGTATGTGCAGCGACTGGGCTTTACGCATGTGGAATTTCTTCCTCTCATGGACCATCCCTTTTTCGGGTCCTGGGGCTATCAAACGACGGGCTACTTTGCGCCCTCCGGCAACTATGGCACGCCGCAGGACCTGATGTATCTCATTGATCAGCTCCATCAGCACGAGATCGGCGTGATCCTCGACTGGGTGCCCTCACACTTTCCGACTGATGCCCATGGCCTGAGCCAATTCGACGGCACCCATCTCTTCGAACATGCCGATCCGCGGCAAGGCCTCCATCCCGACTGGGACACCGCCGTCTTCAATTACAGTCGCAATGAGGTCCGCGGCTTCCTGATCAGCAGCGCTCTTTTTTGGCTCGAACAGTACCATGCCGACGGCTTGCGCGTGGATGCTGTTGCCTCCATGTTATATCTGGACTATTCCCGCAAAGAGGGCGAATGGATTCCCAACCGATATGGCGGTCGAGAAAACCTTGAGGCGATTGCCTTCCTGCGGCAGATGAATGAAGAGATCTATCGTCGACACCCGGATGTGCAGACCTTTGCCGAAGAGTCCACGTCATGGCCCTCCGTCTCGCGCCCCACCTATGCGGGAGGATTGGGCTTCGGGATGAAATGGGATATGGGCTGGATGCATGACACGCTGGAGTACATGGCGCTTGATCCGGTGTATCGCAAACATCACCACCGCAACCTCACCTTCCGCATGCTCTATGCCTTTCAGGAGAATTTTTTGCTCCCGCTCTCCCACGACGAAGTCGTCCATGGCAAGGGCTCCCTCCTGCGGAAGATGCCGGGCGACGATTGGCAGAAATTCGCCAATCTCCGCGCGCTCTTCGGGTACATGTATGCGCAAGCGGCCAAGAAACTCATTTTCATGGGCGGCGAGATCGGCCAATGGCGCGAATGGGCGCATGACGATTGCCTCGACTGGAACCTGCTCCAATACCCGCCTCATCAGGGATTGCAGCAGTGGGTCGCCGACCTCAACCGTCTCTACCGCACGGAACCGGCGCTCCACGAGTTCGACTTTGACGCGCGCGGGTTCGAATGGATCGACTGCCAGGATGTGGACGCCGGAGTCATCAGCCTGTTGCGCCATGGCCGGTCACCCCAGCAGAGCATCGCCGTCATCTGCAATTTTACTCCAGTGCCGCGCCTGCACTATCACATTGGCGTCCCGCAAGGTGGATACTGGAAGGAACTGTTGAACAGCGATGCCCCTGTGTATGGCGGCAGCGGATTGGGCAATCTCGGTGGCGTGGTAGCAGAAGTTGCGCCGACCCATGGGCGCTCGCACTGCCTGTCGCTGACACTGCCTCCCCTCTCGGTGCTCTTCTTCAAGCCTGCCTCGTAGCGCTGACAACGGCCTCGCGTTTCTTGGTCGCGCTGAGGTAGGATCATCCCTCCGGATAGGCCATGCCGAGGTGAGAATGTGCTGTACGTTGGAGGAGGCGACGATGGTGATCCGCTCACGAGCGCTCACGATGTGGCAGGGACTGTTGTTGCTTTTTCTTTGCCTTACTCTCGCCCATTGCTCCCATGACATCCATGAGAAACGCGCGGATACGATCAAGGACCATGTCGAATTCTTCTACGATCACCTAAAACATGATCGGGTGGCGGCCGCCGTACGGGAAAACGAAGCTATCGAACATCTTTCAGCTCAACTGGGTGAGACCATCACTCGGCGTGTCAACCAGCCGGGAACCAACCAAGTCGATCGTGAATGGACAGATATGCGCACGGCCAATGAAACGGCCGCTCAAAACTGGCTGGCCCTAGGCCAATATCTCTCGATCAAGAAGCAGTATCCTCAAGCTCGGGCGACCTATCAGCGAGTCATTGACACCTACTCCGGTCCAACAGAACGCACCTATCGCGAGCAGGCCGCACGCGCCATCCGTGACTTGAACATCCTCAATCCTGCCCCCGCCGCACCGTAGCGAGAGGACACAGGAAGCTTCGGAATCAAGGACATGCGGCATCGACTGCTCAATTTGTTGCTTGGCGCGAGCCTCCTCGGAGCCGGATGCGTGCATCGGATTCACGTCACCGTGCCGCCAGCTGAAACCACCTCAGCGCCTCTCCCCGTCAGCGTGCAGCTCGATATGCCCTTCCTCGCCATAGAGGGGGCCGACCACATGCCGGGTATTACACTCCTGGAATGGCCAGTGAAAGAGCTTCGCCAAACGGCCATCGAGTACTTTACCCAGCGGCAAACCTTCACGGTGATCGGTCCAGCGCCTGCTGAGATGCGCCTGGTTATGAAAGCCTGGCTCACTCTTCGAGCGCCTGACCGCTATTTGTACAGAGTGCACTTGGAGGCTGACCTTTCCTATTCAGGACAAGCGGTCCTCAAGACCTACACAGCGGAGGGTGAAGCCTTGGGATCTTCTGTTCGTTGGACCACCGCCTCCGATCAGGAACCGATCGCGGATGCCACTACCCAAGCCCTTCGCAGTCTGGCATTCCAGATTGAGCAAGACCGTGACCTCGTCATCACACGCAAACCTCAGTAGAAGATCAACCATGCCGGTCTGGTGAACCCGCCCTAAATCACGCCCATTCCTTCTCCATGTATCGGACAAGCTACATATTCATTCAGATACGGATGCCTGTATCACTTCTGATACAGGCCTTTCAGTCTTCTTATTCCTCCGCTCACAATGGTCCTCCCGAAAACGAGTTGTCCCTGCTTAGATGCACATCTCCCTATCATAACGGCACTTTCTCATCGCAGCCTTAAGAAACAATGCTGGCATTGAGCTTGCTAGCTTCTGTGCGCGTGCGATGCGATCCCGACTCTGCCTGAATCTGATCTTCACAGCTCAAGACAGGTGGTCACCTAACCCCATCCGTCGGCTCTGGTCTGTCACGGAGAAAGATGCCTGTGTCCAAACGATTGATTCTGTGTTTCGATGGGACCTGGGACCGGCCTCCCGATCCCGGGGTATCGGGAGAATTGTCGAAGTGTCCGGAGCGGGGCTCTCTACCTGCTTTCCATCTACATTCAAGCTCAGCGACGAATGTGTTGAAGCTGTACCAGTCGATTCCGCCTCGTGCGCAAGACGGACGCGGCCAGCAAAAATGGTATGACTGCGGTACGGAGGTGCCCTGGTTTCGGCGATTCCGCACTGGGACGTTCGGATATGGATTGGATCAGACAATTCTCCAAGGCTATGCTTACCTCGTGGCTACCTATGAACCAGGGGATGACCTGTTTATCTATGGATTTAGTCGAGGCGCGTACGCCGCACGGGCTCTCATAGGATGGTTGTCGTTCTCAGGGCTTCTCTCTGCCGCACAGTTCAACCCCGACGGTCTCCGCCGCGTGCGCAATGCCATTGCGTCCTCTCACAGTCCTGTACAGCTCCAAGAACTGGCCCAATGCCTCACCGACATAATCCTCGATCCCTCGAACCATTCGATTAATGACGCCTATCATCTCTATCGAAATCTCCACAGCGATGCCCACACTTCGGTGTCTACGGCTTTTCGTCGGCGAGGCTCACAGGACATACTCGTCACTGTTCTGGGGCTCTGGGATACCGTCGGACCGTTAGGCATTCCCACGAGCGCACTGAAGTGGCTCAACGAACACCGATACAATTTTCATGATACCGACCTGAGTCCCATCGTCGCACGGGCTTATCATGCTCTTGCTCTCGACGAGCATCGCGCAGACTACAATGCCACGCTTTGGACATCCCCGGCCCGAACCGGGCAAACGATCGAACAATGCTGGTTCTCAGGCGCCCATGAAGATGTTGGAGGTGGCTATGAGGAACGGGACCTGGCCGAAATATCTCTACGGTGGATTCAGCAGAAATCAATGGTGGCAGGGCTTTCGATTGAGAGAAGTACGATACCGCATGAACAGAATCCGTTCGCCACGTTACGTGACTCCTTTGTCGAATGCTTGGGCGGATTTCGAAAGTGGTTTCATTCTCGATTCTATCGGCCCGTCATGCAAACAGGCACCCATACGGAGACGCTGGATGACTCAGTGCGTTTTCGATTGTTGAACAACTCTGGTTACCGGCCGAACAACGAAGGCCTCAAAGACACGACAGGGTTCCGATAATATGGCGAAACTAGGCGGCCCGGCGATAAGGATCTGTCAGGATGGGAATAGAAAGACTGCTCGCCTGAGCTGCACACCACCTGACCGCGTATAAAAGAGCCCGCAGCAACACTGCGCCGAACACATAATGCGACAGAAACAACGTCCCAAGAGCGTTGCGGAACCACGAAGACGACGGATCTAGGAACACAACAGGAGGCGAAACCAGAAGTATGCAAGCCACCATACCGCGAGACCAATTCCACGACCGTCTAACAGGAAGTCGTCCTCCGACAAAGAGTGACGACGGCATCAGCAGAAACAGCTAGTAGTGCGTCCAGGAAATGGGATGATGATGAGGGCCACATACCACACAGCAGACAGCTTTAGGAAGAACAGGCCTTCGGGATCTCCAACCGCATATCTTCCCAGCATGAGGCCCGAAATTACGAAGAACAGCCCGGCAAGCATCGTAGGGGTGAGCCACGCCCTGGACTCAACCTGGACAGATTTCCAGTCATAGAGCAGCGGCTGCTCTTGGAAGCAAGCAGGAATCCATCGATTTACTGGCAAACGGGAGAATGGATTCATGATACCACGTGACATGGCTGTCCCAACCCGCCCACAGCACAGACGATCCGACAACGGCAAGAAAAGCCAGCACCAGCCCGGTGACAATGCCCCAACAACCCTTCAGCACAAATAGACTCACAGAAGCCCCAACGGCAATTGAATGATCTGTGAAAGCTAGAACTTAATCTGACAGTCCGGTAGAGTCCTCGCCTTCACGGAA
>CAZBNV010000122.1:0-8499 GCA_964493335.1 uncultured Nitrospira sp. | reverse complement strand
GCCGGTGGTGCTGGCGTAGTTCTGGATGCCGACGGTCTCGCCGTTGGCGCGCGGCTGTGCCGCCGCGTGGCCCGACATGGCGGTCAGCGCGAGCGCGGACGCCGCCAGAAGGCCGAATGTGAATGTCACGGTTTTCATGGTTTCTTCTCCCGAATGCATCGTTACCGTTTTGCTTGCGCCGATACTGGACGCGGTTCCAATTCAACGCAACTGGCACGCGCGCGATACCTTGTCGCCTGCAAGCTGTGTGTGGTTTGCGCCGCATCAAATGCGAGTATCCGCCCCTGGCCGGATGGCGTAAACTGGCAACAGATTCATCATCATCGTGAGACGCGCATGAACGAAGCAATTCGCAATACAGCCGCTCAACCCTTGTTCAATCCGCTGTCGCCGGATTTTATCCGCGATCCGTACCCGTTTTACGCGCAGCTGCGCGAAACCGACCCGATGTATATGACGCCGCTCAAGGCGTATCTCGCCAGCCGCAATGCGGACATCGGCCTGGTCCTGCGCGACCGCCGCTTCGGCAAGGATTTCGAGGCCCGCACCGTGATGCGCCATGGTCCCGGCATCATGGACGAGCCGGTGTTCCGAAGCATGAGCCGCTGGATGCTGACGCAGGATCCGCCGGATCACACCCGGCTGCGCGGTCTTGTCGTCAAGGCGTTCACGGCGCGTCGCGTCGACGACATGCGTTCGCGCATTCAGTCGATCGTCGACGACTCGATCGACCGTGTCGAGAAAAATGGCCGGATGGATCTGATCTCCGACTTTGCCTTCCGCCTGCCGGTGATCGTGATCTGCGACATGCTGGGCATCCCCGAATCTGATCGCGAGATATTCTTTCAGCGCGAGCGCACCGGCGGACGCCTGCTCGATCCGGTGCCGCTGTCGCGTGCCGAGATCGATGAAGCCAATGCCGGTCACGCCAACTCGGTGGCGTATTTCGAGCGGCTGTTCGAACTGCGCCGGCGCCAGCCCGGCGACGACCTGACCACGCAACTGGTGCAGGCGGAGGAAGACGGCAACAAGCTCACCAACGAGGAACTCGTCGGCAACATCATCCTGCTGTTCGGTGCGGGCCACGAGACGACCGTCAATCTGATCGGCAACGGCCTGTTGGCGCTGCATCGCGATCCCGACCAGCTTGCCTTGCTGAAGAGCCGGCCGGAGCTGATGCAGAACGCGATCGAGGAATTCCTGCGCTACGACTCGTCGGTGCAGACCACCGGCCGCGTCGCGCTGGAGGACATCGGCGAGATCGGCGGCAAGCAGATCAAGAAGGGCGATGCGGTGCTGTGCCTGCTCGGTTCGGCCAACCGCGATCCGGCTGCGTACCCGGACAATCCGGACAAGCTCGATATCACCCGGCCGAACATCCGCATTCACTCGTTCGGCGGCGGCCTCCACTTCTGCCTCGGCGCGCAACTCGCACGCATCGAGGCCGAGGTCGCGATCTCGACGCTGCTGCGACGGCTGCCGGACCTGAAAATCGATGACGTCGTCAACCCGGAATGGCGGCCGACTTTCGTGCTGCGCGGCCTGAAAAGCCTGCCGGCGAGCTGGTGATTGTCGTCACGGTGTACGGGTCCTCGCATTTGCGAGGACGATGATGAATCTACGTCGCCACAGCCCGCCGCCGCGTAAACCGGTCGGCGGTGAGGAATAGAAGCGCCAGCGCAACCAGCGGCAGCACCACGAGATTGACCGAGGTCCAGCCGTAGCTCGCGAGCAACTGGCCCGACGACAGCGAGCCCAGCGCCATCAGCCCGAATATCAGGAAATCGTTGAAGGCCTGCGTTTTGTTGCGTTCCTCGGCGCGGTGGGTCTCGACCACCATCGCGGTCGCAGCGACGAAGGCAAAGTTCCAGCCGAGCCCGAGCACGATCAGGCAGGCCCAGAAGTGCATCGCGGTGACGCCGGCAAGGCCGATGGCCGCCGCCACCGCTTCCAGCACCAGTCCGGTCGCAACCAGCGTCGGCGCACCGAAGCGCGCGATCAAAAGGCCGGTGAAGAAGCTCGGCCCGAACATCGCGACGATGTGCCATTGCAGGCCGAAGTTTGAATCGCTCAGCGTCAGCCCGCACATTTTCATGGCGAGCGGCGCCGAGGTCATCACCAGATTCATCATGGTGTAGGCGACGACGCCACACAGTGCGGCGGCGACGAAGCGTGGCTGGCGGATGATCTCGAGCAGCGGCCGGCCTGCTGCGACTTCCGCGGGCGGCGGCGGCGGCGCGTCGACGCTGGACAGAACCGCCATGGCAATCAGCGCGATCACCGCCTGCGCGCCGAAACTCGCCGCGAACAGGTATTGCGGCCAGTAGCCCATGGTCCATTCGACGAGTTGCGGCCCGAGCACGCCTGCGAACACGCCGCCCGCCATCACCCAGGAAATCGCCTTCGGACGATAGGCAGGGCTCGCGCCGTCGGACGCAGCAAAGCGATAGGAATGCGAGACCGCGCCATAAAGCCCGCCTAGGAAAGTCGCCAGACAAAACAGCAGGAACGAGCTTGTGATGATGGCGAAGGCTGCGACCAGCCCGCACAGCAGGCCACAGGTGGAGCCGGCGATGAACGCGACGCGGCGACCGTAGCGGCGCGAGATCGCGCCGGTCGGCAGCGTGCCCGCGGCGAGCCCGATGACGAACACCGACAACGGCAGCGTCGCCAGCGCCGGGCTCGGCGCCAGCGTGACGCCGACGATCGAGCCGGTTGCGAAGATGACGGCGGCGTTTGCGCCTGCGAGCGCCTGCGCGATCGCCAGGCGCAGCACATTGCTGCGGGCGCGCGCGTCGCCCGCGGCGTGGTCGGCTGTGGTTGCTGTCATTGTCCTTGGCGTCCGTTGCTTGTTCTGTCGTTTTCGCCGGGGCGCCAAGACTCGACTTGTCTGGACGAGCAGCCAGCATACAGTGCTAAACTGTCACTTCAACTGACGTGTGTTCACTCCTTCGGACAAACCTTCGGACAGAAAATGCCGGTCATCGAGCGGATCACCCAGTATCAAAACGAACTCGTCGCCATTCGCCACGATCTTCACGCCCATCCGGAGATCGGTTTCGAGGAGGTTCGCACCTCCGGCATCGTCGCCGATCTTCTCGAGGGGTGGGGCATCACCGTTCATCGCGGCATCGGCGGCACCGGCGTGGTCGGTGAACTTAAAGGCAGGCACGACGGCAATCGCCGCATCGGTCTGCGCGCCGACATGGATGCGCTGCCGATTCAGGAGGAAACCGGATTGCCGTATGCCTCGACCGTATCGGGAAAGATGCACGCCTGCGGCCATGACGGCCACACGACGATCCTGCTCGGCGCGGCGCGCTATCTGGCCGAGACGCGCGACTTCGCGGGCACGGCCGTATTCGTGTTTCAGCCGGCGGAGGAAGGCCTCGGCGGCGCGCGCGCGATGCTGAAGGACGGTCTGTTCCAGAAATTCCCCTGTGACGAGATCTACGGGCTGCACAACTCGCCGAACCGCAAGCCGGGGCGCGTGTCCGTGTTTCCGGGCGCGGCGATGGCCGGAGCGGACTTCTTCGACTTCCGCATCAAGGGGCGCGGCAGCCACGGCGCGCGGCCGAACGAGGCGCGGGATCCGATCATCGCCGCCGTCGCCGTTGCGCAGGCCCTGCAGACGATCGTCAGCCGCAACAATCATCCGCGCACGCCGCTGGTCGTCTCGGTGACGCAGATTCATTCGGGCTCGGCCTACAATGTGATCCCGGCGGATGCCACAGTGTCCGGCACGGTGCGTGCCTTCTCCGACGATGCGCGTGCGCTGGTGCGCAAGCGCATGAAGGAGATCGCCGCCGGCGTGGCCGCGACCTACAACGTCGAGGTCGATTTCGACTCGCGCGACATCTTCACCGTGCTGGAAAACCATCCCGAGCAGACCGAGGCCTATGCCGACGCCGCGCGCGAGATCGTCGGCGAAGAGAACCTCTCGACGGCGATCGAGCCGGTGATGGGCAGCGAGGATTTCGCAGATATGCTGCGCGCGACGCCCGGCGCCTATTGCTGGGTCGGTCATTCCTGCGACAAGCCGGTGCACAATCCGGAATTCACCTTCGACGATGCGATCATTCCCGTCGGCGCAAGCCTGATGGCCCGCCTCGTCGAGCGGCGGCTCAGTCCGAACCGATAACAGCATCCAAGGCACGCGAACCGGCCAGCGTTCACAAGGCCGGACAAGAGAGAATGGGAGAGACGACATGGGTCAGGTTGAGGGCAAGGTCGCACTGGTGACCGGCGGTGCGTCAGGCATTGGCGCTGCGTGCGCGATGACGCTGGCGCGCGAGGGCGCGAAGGTGGTCGTCACCGATATCGATGATCGTGGCGGCGCCGAGGTCGTCAAAAGCATCGCGGCGGCGGGCGGCGAGGCGATTTATCTGCGGCAGGACGTGACGGAAGAGCCGCGCTGGATCGAGATCGTCGCCGAGATCGAGAAGCGCTTCAAGCGTCTCGATGTGCTGGTGTCGAATGCCGGCATCGGCATCGGCGCGCCGACCATCGTTGAGATGACGCTCGCGGACTGGCGGCGGCAGACGGCCATCAACCTCGACGGCGTCTTCCTGTCGGTAAAGCACTGCATCCCGGCGATGCGCCGCTCCGGCGGCGGCTCGATCGTCATGATGTCGTCGGTCGCGGGCTTGCGCGGCTCGGCGAACCTAGCGGGCTATTGCGCGACCAAGGGCGGCGTGCGGCTGTTTGCGAAGTCCATCGCGATGGAGTGTGCGGGCGCCAATGACGGCATCCGCGTCAATTCGGTGCATCCGGGCATCATCGATACGCCGATCTGGGGCAAGATTCCGCGCGAGGCGACCGGCAGCGTGGGTCACAACGCACCGATGCGTCCCGACGAGATCGCCAAGGCCGGCGTGCCGCTCGGCTTCGCGGGCGAAGCGCAGGACATCGCCAACGGTGTGCTGTTCCTCGCCTCCGATGCGTCGCGCTACGTCACCGGCGCGGAAATCGTCATCGACGGCGGTATCACCGCGGGTGGCATACGCCGTCCGCAGCCGCAACTCGATCGATAGCAAGAACACAGGAACAGGGGAGAGCGCATCGTGAAGATCGGATTTATCGGCGTCGGCGCCATGGGCGGGCCGATGTCGCGCAACATCGTCGGCAAGACCAATCACGAAGTCACGGTGTTCGACCTCAATCCCGCGGTGATGGAGGCGTGCATCAAGGCCGGGGCGAAACGCGGCGCGAGCGTCGCCGACATCGCCGCGTCCTGCGAAGTCGTGATGATGTCGTTGCCGACGCCGAAGCATGTCGAGGCGGTGATCGCCGGTCCTGGCGGCGTCGCCGAGAACGCTAAGGCCGGCACGGTCGTGATCGATCTTTCGACCAACTCACCCGCCGTGATCAAGAAGCTGGCGGAGGTGTTGGCCGCGAAGGGTATCACGCTGATCGAGGCGCCGGTCACCGGCGGCGTGGTCAAGGCGACCGACGGCACGCTGACGATCATCGTCGGCGGCGACGAAGCGGCGGTCGACAAGCAGCGTCCGCTGCTGTCGTCGATCGGCGCGCTCGTCGTGCACACGGGACCGCACGGCTCGGCATCGGTGGGCAAGCTGGTCAACAACATGCTTGGGCTTTGCAATGCCGCGGTCGCCGCCGAAGGCATGATGATTGCCGCCATGGCCGGCGTCGATCTCAACAAGATTGTCGAAGTGGTCTCGAACGGCTCCGGCAACAGCAACGCCTTCCGCAACATCATGGGGCGTTCGCTGAAGGGCAACTTTGAGCCGAGCTTCGCGCTCGATCTTGCCTACAAGGATATGGGTCTTGCCGTCGATCTCGCAACCGAGCACGGCGTACCCGGCATGGTCGCGCCGCAGGTGCTGAACCTGATGCGTATGGCCCGCGGCATGGGCCTCGGCCAGGGCGACTCGACCTCGGTGATCAAGGTATATGAGAGCGTGCTGGGCAAGCAGGCCAGGTTGAAGTAGGGGGAAAACCGTGGCCTTGTGGATCGAGACGCGTCGCTATGCAACGCTCCTCGCCATCAGGGTCTAGCTCTTGCCTGTCTCTGACAGCGCCGCCTTTATCGCGCGGAAATCCTGCCACGCGAGTTTCTTGTAGACCGGCGAGCGCAGCAGATACGCCGGATGGAATGTCGGCACCGCCTGGATGATGCGGGTGCCGGTGTCGTAGTCGCGCCAGCGCCCGCGCGTGCGCATGATGCCTTCCTTGGTTTCGAGAATGCCCTGGCTCGATGGATTGCCGAGGCAGACGAGCACGTCCGGGTTCACCAGTTCGATCTGGCGGCGGATGAAGGGCAGGCAGATCTGCGTCTCCTGCGGCGTCGGCGTGCGGTTGCCCGGCGGTCGCCATGGAATAATGTTGGCGATGTAGACGCTCGCTCGGTCGAGCCCGATCGCGCCGATCATGCGGTCGAGCAGTTGGCCGGAGCGGCCGACGAACGGCAGGCCGGCGATATCCTCGTCGCGCCCCGGCGCTTCGCCAACGAACATCAGCCGTGCCTGCGGATTGCCGTCTGCGAACACGAGGCGTGAGGCGGTGAATTTCAGCGCGCAGCCGTCAAAACCTTCCAGCAGCGCCCGCAGTTCATCGAGCGAGCGTGCGGTGCTGGCCGCCTCGCGTGCGGACATCATCGCAGCTTCCGGCGGAGGCGCGACCGTGGGAGCAGGCGCAGGTCGGGGGGCGGGCGGCGGCAACGTCCGCTCGCGTGGCGCCTCAGTCGCGTGGTCCTGCGGGAGAGGTGTATCGTCGGCCAGCCGGTTGACCGGCTCCTCGCCGATCGCGCAGTCGACTCCGGCCTCCACATAGAAGGTCAGCAGCTCCTGCGGGCTCAGGTTGCGCTCGGGCGTCATGCCTCATCTTATGAGACGGGCCTTCAACCGCAGCAAGGCGATTTTTGCCCGCGGGATGGCACCGGCGGCGGGCTCACGCTAGGCTTCGACAAGAATCAGGAATGGCGGCTGCGCCGTCCGAAAAGAAAAAGGGGCGGCGTGGCGCTTTCGGGGAAAGCTCTCATCGTTGCGATGTGTGTCGGCCAGGTCGGCAACCTGTTGCCGCATGTGGTCGTACCCGCGATCATGGCGCAGCACCTGATGCCGCTATGGAACCTGTCCGGTGGCGAAGCCGGATTGATGGCGAGCGGCTACGCGTTCGGTTACATGCTCGCCGTGCCGGTGCTGACGACGCTCACCGATCGCATCGACGCGCGGCTCATCCTGCTGTGCGGATCGGGCTTGAGTGCGCTGGCGACTGTTGCATTCGGCCTGTTCGCGGACGGCCTTTTGTCGGCAACGCTGTTGTGGTGCCTTGCCGGCATCGGCTTCGCCGGCGCCTACATGCCGGGTCTGAAGGCGCTCACCGACCGCCTGCCGCCGGGCGATAGTTCCCGCGCGGTGACGTTCTATACCTCGAGCTTCTCGTTCGGCGTCGGTCTCTCGTTCCTCGTGTCGCAACTTGCTGCAGATGGCTTTGGCTGGCGCACCGCGTTCTTTGTGACCGGCGCGGGCCCGCTGGCGATGATCGCCGCATGCATCCTGATGACACCGCACAAGCCCGCGCCTGTGAGCGCGAAGCTGCTGGAGTTCGGTCCGGTGTTTCGCAATCGTTCGGCGCTCGGCTACATCTTCGGCTACGGCGCGCACTGCTTCGAGCTGTATGGCATTCGCACCTGGATCGTCGCCTTCTGGACATTCGTCGTGGCGCAAAACGCCGGGCAATCGCTGCCGGGCGCCGTTGCGGTCAGCGTAGTGTTCACGATCCTGGCGATGCCGGCGAGCATCCTCGGCAATGAGGCCGCGATCCGCTTCGGTCGGCACCGCGCCATCACCACGGTCATGGTCGCCTCGGCGCTTGTCGCCATCACCATCGGCCTGCTCGTCGGCGCTTCGCCATGGTTGCTTCTGGTGGCGATCCTTCTCTATGCGGTCACGGTGAATGCAGACTCCGGCGCGCTGACCTCGGGCATGACGGGCGCGGCCAGCCCCGCCTTTCGCGGCGCGACCATGGCGCTGCATTCCACGGTCGGCTTCGGGCTTTCCGCTGTGGGCGCGTGGGGAATCGGCGTCACGCTCGATGCCGCCGGCGGGCCGATGAGCCCGTCGGGCTGGCTCGCGGCGTTTTGCGTTCTGGCTGCAGGCATTGCGTTTGGGCCGCTGGCGCTGTTCCTGACGCGGCCCCGCGTGTCCTGATTTCAGCACCCTGGTTTTACTTGGCGGAATGTTGCCGCAACGCGGAATGGCCGCCCCTCATTTCCGTGGTTGTGATTGCAGCAAAAATCGTCAAGAACGGGGGACGTTTTAGAAACGTTCGAGGAAACGATGAGCACCGCCGAGCTGCCGCCCCGGGAATCAATGGAGTTCGACGTGGTGATCGTCGGCGCGGGCCCGTCCGGTCTCGCGTCCGCGATCCGGCTGAAGCAGATCAATCCGGAGCTGACGATCGTGATCGTGGAGAAGGGCTCCGAGGTCGGCGCGCATATCCTGTCCGGCGCGGTGATCGATCCGGTGTCGCTCG
>CAZBNV010000121.1:0-8522 GCA_964493335.1 uncultured Nitrospira sp. | reverse complement strand
CGCTTTGATCGCCTGCGCGAAATAGTTCTTGGCCTCCGCGAGTTGGCCGCCCTGGAACGCCTGCGTGCCCTGGCTATTGAGTGCGATGGCCTGGGCGTTGGCTCCAGAGGTGAGTTCCAAGGGAACAAGCGGTTTTGGTTTGGAATGGGTGCAGGCCGGAAACAACAGCAGCACCGCACCGAAAGAAATCAGGAGAGCGTATCTCATGGCATGACCTCGTCGGGATATTTCGTCGCGCGCCTTACGGTTTGGCGCGTTTTTTTTGTTCTTCTTCACAAGCTTTGCGATACATGACATCCCATTCGGCGCTCCCCTCCACGATGTGCCTGGAATAGGACGCCAGTCGAGCTCGCACTTTTTTGTCGATCTCCGCTTCTAAGGCCAGTTCCGCCGCCACCACGCGCTTGATCTCCCGTAAGACCTTGCCGTCGTCCTCGGTGAGACGGCACAGTGTGCTCTTCTTCAATGCTCCAAGGGCGAGATGGGCGAGATGGCTGGCTTTGTCGGCGCTGATCACAATACCTACCGTTATTTACCATTCAGGAGGAGACGAGCTACGCGAACCCCGAGGGCTGAAGGAAATCGTCATGCACCACCCCGATGCCCTCCGGGAACCCTATAATATGAGGCCCCGCTCACGCACCAGCTTCTGCTTAATCATGGTGAACATCTTCTGGTAGTCCACTTGCCCCTGCTCAATTTGCCGCTCGTACGGCTGCATCAATCGGCGCACTTCAGCATTCAACCGATCTTCAACCCCGAGCTCGTCCGTCAGCGTCTGTTCCAGCGCTTCGCGAAGCGCCTTCCGATCTCCGGTCACCTCCAGAAACGCGAGCTCGTGCAACCGAGCGATCAGCGATTCGGCCATATGACGAATCCGTTCTTTGGCCAGCCTCATCGACTCACAGTCCTCGCGGGGATTCCCCTATGAATATGTGTGCCGCGATGCAAGCAATCATCCAACGGACGTTCCCTGCTCAATCCGCTCCACACGGATGGTGCTCGCGTTCATTGCCTGACGCAGGGTCGCCGCATCACCCACTACCCGCCCCACCACGTTGACTCGGTCCGCAGGAACCGGATCCGGTCCCATACTCATCGGAGTCCGCCCGAAAAAAATCGCCAACACCTGCCCGGCTCCCCAGAATGCCACATCGCCGACTTTGACTTGGGTCGTCGCCGTCTCCCGGTGGTCTTTCACGCCGTCAATCTTAAAATAAAACTCTTCCCCCCAGACATTCAACGGTCCTTCGGCGGGAAGCGCCCGGTAAATTTCCTCGGCCGTGCGGGTCCCTTTCAATTCTGCATCCAGATGAACCCCGCCCACTCTGATTCGAATACGTTTCACAGTTCCATTCGTAGTCATGACCCCTCGCGTGCACGGTAATATCGACCGGAGAGTGACGAAACTCCGCACCAGTCGCGGACTCTAACTTGTTTATCCCCTGAAATCAAGGCTACAATCCGGCACAGGCTTATCAGGACACCTTTATGTTGACCTCGACGTTTGTCCATCTCAAAGGCATCGGTTCTTCCACAGAACGACGGCTGTGGGAAGAAGGTATTCCCAATTGGGCGGCCTTCCGTCAGCAATCTCGCCTGGCAGGAATTTCACCTGCCCGCAAAGCTTTGTATGACGCCGACCTGGCTTCGGCTCAAGATCATCTGGATCGCCGGAATGCTCGGTATTTCGCCGGCTGCCTCCACACACGCGACCACTGGCGGCTGTATCGGACGTTCGGGGCGCGGGCGCTCTACCTCGACATTGAAACAACCGGGCTCTCGGCCCACGACGGACAGGTGACCATCGTCGGGCTTTATCGCGATGGTCGTATGAGCACCCTGATCTGGGGCGACTCACTGACCCGAGATGTGATTCAAGACGAGCTCGATCAAGCCGATTTGTTGATCACATTTTTCGGCAGCGTCTTTGATATCCCTTACCTGCAAGTCCACTTCAAAGGGCTTCATGTCTCAATTCCACACTTCGATTTGTGTTTCGCCGCGCGACGGGTGGGATTGCAAGGTGGACTCAAACACATCGAACGCGAGTTGGACATCGCACGGGAATCCGATCTCCATCAACTCGACGGAATGGAAGCGGTCCGATTATGGCATCAATACCAGGCGGGCGACGCAGCCGCTCTGGACCTGCTCGTTCGATATAATGCCGCGGATACTCGAAATCTTGAGCCCTTGGCGGAATGCTTGTTTGATCGGTTGATTGCCCGATATGGCCCACAGTCTCTACTTCCTCTCGGATAGCAGGCGCATGACCCCAAGTATGTGGGAATGGACGGCATATGGTCAGACGAATCGCGGCCTGGTCCGTCGCTCCAATCAAGATACCTTCCTCGTCGATAACCGTCACCGGCTGTGGGCCGTGGCCGACGGCATGGGGGGTCACCCCGGAGGAGACGTCGCCAGCCGACTCGTAGTGGACACCCTTGCCGATTTTTCTCCAACCCTCGCCCAGAGCAGTCCTGCATCTGGTGCCACTGGGGAAGAATGCGCCACCTTCTGCCTCACGACCATGGTGGAGCACGCCCATGCGGCCATCCTCAGCCGCGCCGATCACGACCCGCCATTGCAGGGAATGGGAACCACGTTGGTCGCGGCGCATCTCCTTCAGCTTCCCATGCCCCGTTTGTTGGTGCTTAACGTCGGCGACAGCCGGGCCTATGTGATCAGGGACAAGACGATCATCCAAGTGACCCGTGACCATACGCTGGTCGAAGAGAAGATTCGCGACGGACGCCTCACTCCAGACGAGGCCGCTCATCACCCAGACCGCCATGTGCTGACCCGAGCGATGGGACTTGGCCCCACTATCGAAAGCGAAATCTTTCCCTATGACCTTCTCGATGGCGATCTGTTGCTGCTCTGTTCTGATGGCCTCACGAAAATGTTGACGGATGAGCGCATTCTACAGACAGCCTTGCCCCACCGACACCATCCCCCCCTCTGTACCGAAGCACTGATCGCGGCGGCGCTCGCGGCAGGGGGAATTGACAATGTGACCGTGGTGGCCTGCACCATAACGGAGAGCCTTGACCAGGCAAATAGACATTGACAGCACCTCTGAGCTCCAGGTATTTTTGGAGTGTTGTGCGTATTTCAAGGAGACGATTTTCTCTGCCTATGAACAATCGGCCGCGTAGACAATCCGACCTCCTCCCGCACTGGACCCAGCTCGTTCTTGTTGTGCTGATCAGCATGCTGCTTGGTTCTCCGGCGTCGGCCGACGAACCTCTCGACGCGGAAACGACGTTGCGAATCCTCGTGCGAGCGAATGCAGAACGGGACCTTGCCACGATGTCGAAGTACATGTCGCACGATGCCGACGCCATCGGCTATACGATCGACGGACGCAAATATGAGGGCTGGCCTGCCCTTGCGGCTGACATGCGCAGCGAATTCGACTCAGTCGTCAAGCTTGAGATCCCGATCACGAGTCTACAGCTCTGGCGGAACGGCGATATTGCCTGGTTTGCGATGGAATTGGATTATATCCGTCACGTCAATTCAGGCGATCAACCGATGGTACTCCCACTCCGTGAAACCGGCGTGCTGGAACGACGAGATGGACGCTGGATTCTCGTCTCCTGGCATGAGTCAACCCGCCATCATGACACCCGACCGGGAATCGCCTCGGCTGACAAAATCACGTTCCTTCATCGAGCCGCCGACAACCAAGGGAGCGTTCAAGATAGCGCGGATTTAAGCGGAGAATGGGAAGTCACCGAGATCGAGGACAATAAAAAGTACGTTGCCACTCTGAATGCGCAAGGCAACGGTCCCTATACCTGGCAAGGGGGAGAATTCTCCACTACCAGCTATAACGACCGACGATGGCAGGGCACGTGGAAACAAACCGGCAATGACCGCGAGGGCGCATTTGAAATTGTTCTTTCCGAAGACGGCACACAAGCCAAGGGAATCTGGTGGTATGTTCGTGTCGGCACAAAAGACAACATCCCGCCCCGCCAGCACGGCGGCAGTTACCTGTGGAAACGACTCACACCGCCCTCGGCAACTCCTTAACGCGCGGGCGACACTCCCCTGACATTGTTCACATACACTTCACGGACGGCCGGTCTGTTACAACGAGGAGGGGCTATGATTCGTGCGCTGCTGACACTGCTTATCCTGCTCGGGCTCACGAGTGCGGTCTATGCCGATGGCGGCCATGATCATCATGCGATTCCGACGATGCCCAGTACGGGCGACACCAAAATTACCATCGACGATCACACGGTTACCCTCACGTTCGGCCCGGTTGATCTGCCGACCGGGCACGATGGCGACCTGGCCTCCAGCATGCCGAAAAAAGTGTTTCAATTGCCGGACGACACGTTCATGATCGGATATAAATCCGAGGTATTCACGAAGGACGGCCAGCCGCTGCCGAAGAACTACCTCCATCACATTCTCATGTTGAACAACGACAAACCCAGCGTGTCTTGCGATGGGGAGCCGTTGTTTTTCGCTGGCGCGGGGTTGGAGATGACAGAAGCCCGCTTTCCGGACGGATATGGCGTCAAACTGGGCAAAGGTCAAAACCTGATGTCCGTCGTCGCGTTCTATCACAAGGCTCCACCCACAAAGGACGTGATGGCACGGTTCACGATGTATGTGGCACCGAAAGGCGCGAAGGTACAGGAGATGGATGTGTACCAGGTGGGTGTCAATATCGTCTGCTACAGTAAGTTTGGACAACGGGGGGCGGATCAAACCGACGAGGGAATTGAAATCAAGCCAGGCGTCTCGGTACTTTCGGCACCGCTGAAATTCAACATGGACGGATGTGTCAAATTCGCCTATCCCCACGGCCACGATGAACTACTCATGGTCGCGCTTGAGAACAAGACGACGAACCAGACCCTCCTGAGAACCGTTCCCGACGTGGATGCCGATGGCACCTTCCGCGACTTTAAACCTTACCAGGTGTATCGGAATGACCAAGGGTTCGCGGTTACCAAACAAGACGATTATGAAATGGTCATGGTTCATCATCACCCCCTGCAAAACCCAAAGATTCACCATGGAATGGGGAACTATCTTCTCTACATGACTCCCGGCGTCTGTCAGCAAACTGCCAGCACGGCAGCTGCCCGTTAGATACGACTCGCTCGTCGCCCACCGCAGACTAGCAATTTGCGGTGGGCCATGCCCCGTTGATTGCTTCCTACGACTTCCGCATCCCGAGCCCGCTACTGACCCCTTTCTCAGGCAGGCGAGCGCCTGGCTCGACCCCTGATCCACGTTCAAATCGCCACGAGTTTTTTCCCCTACCGAAGTAGAAGCCACCCCTCATGCAGCGGACTGGGATTCTCAGGAAGTTGTATGATATTGACCACTCTGCGGGCTGTCAGCGTTTCAAGAGGACACAGTTGCCCCTATTGGTGTAAATATGTTCATTCTTGAACGGTGAAGACCTGGGCGCGCCTCTAATAGCATCTGGGCCACATGATCGCACCCCCTGTGTGAGGACCTGAGATCTTCCATGTCGAGTTCTGAAGCCTCATTGAATATTCTCCTCATCAACGAACATCCTGACGAACTCAAACTGGTGACCTCCAGCTTAAGAGGATTTTTTTCGGATTGCCGCATTGAAGCCGGATTCTCCTCAGAAGAGGCTCTCACCTTCAGTCAACGAGCCCAATGGCAGATCATCCTGATCGATCAAGACTTGAAGCCCAACAGTGGCCTCGACGTCCTCGCTCGTGTCCGCCGCAATGCTCCCTATGCGGCGATCATCCTCCAAACAAACCAGAGTGACTCACAGACGGCCATCCAAGCCTTGCAGAACGGGGCAGACTTTCTCCTGTTTAAGAATTCGCCTGGTTTTGTCACAGAGTTGCTCTTCTCTGTGCAAGAGGCCGTCGAAAAACGCGAGCTCCGAATGAAGCTCGACCACACGTTTCAGCGGCACCTTCGATTTATTGATACCGTGAGCGACCTCTTATATGAACTCGACCAGGATGGCCGCTTTGTCTACGTAAGTGGGACCGTGACTGCCATGCTCGGCTACACACCAGAGGAACTTGCCGGTCAGCATTATTCGATTCTGCTCCCCCCGCTTCAGGAAGCCACAGGACGCTTTCGCTTGAACGAACGCCGGGCCGGCAGCCGCTCCGTGCGTAGGCTCGAACTCACGCTGCATCGGAAAGCGATTCCAAATGTCCCACCCTCGCCCATATCCGTGGAGGTTACGGCCAAGGGGCTGTTCGACAATGCCCATCGATACATCGGCACGGTGGGGTTGGTGCATGATCTTTCACAAGAGAAGGCCCAACAGGACCGCCTCACCCAGTTGGAATCCAGACTTCAAGACACCAACCGCCAACTCGACCTCTCACGGGAGGCCGCCAGGGTATCACGGCAACTGCAGCAACCCCTGACCTCCCTGCTTCAAGACTCACAACGACTGCTGAGCACAATCCAGCACAGTAAGATCGAACAGCATATCGAAAGCATGGTCGCCCAGGCCTCGCAAGCCAGCCAACTGAGTCAACATCTGGTACAGGTCATTCATACACAACCCTGGTCAGATGAACCTCTTGTCCTCAATGAAATTCTCCAGGGGGTGGTGGAGTCGGCCCAACGAGAATCACAAGGGAAGGACCTCCACCTGACGGCACGCTTCGCCATGGATCTCCCGATCATCGCAGGATCGCGTGACGCAGTCGAAGATCTTGCGCGAATTCTTCTCGACTATGCTCAACGATGCACTTCCGGTACCATCACACCCTCACGCCTCACCCTGCATACCGCACTACTCATTGTTCAGAACAGCACGATGCCGCACGGAGCCTCAGCCGTCGATCCGAGCGCCACTCGTACCTATGCCACCTTCACCATCCAAGTGGTCGCAAGCGACACTGACTCTTCATCCGCCGTCTCTGACAGTGGCATTTCGCCGGAGGAGTTTTTGCGGGCTCACCAGATCGTCCAAGCACATGGCGGAGCCATCGAGATTGAGAGCACACCAGACAGCGGATTGACGATCAAGGTCAGAATCCCAGCCACCGCCGACACGTTGACCAGGTCCAACTCTCGCGAAAAGCCTGCGACTTCGGCTTCGATTGTTGGAACCAGCCACTACCGCACTGGCACTCCAAATTCCATCACACCGCCTCATGATCGCCGTCGGTTTGAGCGTCAGCTGTTATCGCTCCCTGTTGAACTGACAATCGGTAACAGTACGCTTCGATGCGTCCTCAGAAACATGAGTACAAGAGGGGCGCTACTGACGCTACGTGACTGGTCGCCGTCAGTTCATCTCCAACCGGCGTATGTCGTCATCAAGACACCGGTCAGCTTCCTGGAACTTCAGGGTATGGTTCATGAGCGTCCGCCTGGGGCCGAAGAAACCACTTTGCAGTCGACCAAGGACATCGTCATATCGTTCGCACTCACTGCTGACCGCGACCGAAACGTGCTGCAGTCTCTTCTGGATGGACTGCGGGAGGGTTCCACAGCGGTGACCTTCGAGGCCTTGATCCTTTCGCCCTTCCCAGCGGTAGAGAGCGGGCGAGAGGATGTGCGTATATCCGGGGACATGCCGGAAGACCGGCGCGAAACGGTTCGCCTGGCAGTCGCACGTCCCATTCGACTCGCGGACACGGAGCATCGGCCGGATCGCCCGCTCGGCCTGATCTTGAACCTCAGCCGAGACGGAGCCTGCCTCGAATTATCCGGACACCCGGACTCCCTCGCGGTGCACCAGGTCATCCAACTCATTCCCGTTGGCCCAATCGCCCAACCCGCCGGCATATCGGCTTCGGAAGAGGCGGACGAACTATGGACCGCACGTGTTATCTGGACGCGCATGCGGCGCACCAATACGGCGTCTCATCTGGTGCCGGAGACGGGAGGACGATTTCGCTTGGGAGTGCGTTTTGAGCAGTTGTCAGCCGCTCAGGAATACAGACTTCGGAGCATCACTATGCCGGCGATCGGCCCATCGCACGATCTCGCCGAACCGATGGCCGATACTCCCGTGGTCACGGTCTCACATGCCCTACGGAATCGCGATGGCCACATGATAGCGCTCTGTCATGACGCTCCCCGGCAGGCGCAGGCCACCTCCCTTCCAGTCGTGCTCCTGTGTTCCGGATACGGCATGACTCAGCAGGCCTATGTAGCCTTTGCCTACTTTCTTGCAGGGAGCGGGCTGCGTGTTCTGCGCTACGATCATAGCTGTCACCTCGGCCTCAGCGACGGCGATCCCGTTCAGACAACCTTCACATCCCTGGAAGACGACCTCGACACCGTCCTGGCCTTTGCGCAGAAGGAGTGGCCCGGGGCGTCGTTAACCATAGTAGCGCCGGACCTCTTCGGACGAATTGCGCTACGACGTCCAGACTGGCACCGACTGATTCATCGGCTCATCCTAATCAATCCGACTCTGGACCTTCGGAATTGTCTCGCTACTCTGCATCAGAGCGACTTGCTCCAGCAACATCTAGCAGGAAACCGATGCAGCCTGGGCAACCTGCTGGCAATTCGCCTCGATT
>CAZBNV010000120.1:0-8640 GCA_964493335.1 uncultured Nitrospira sp. | reverse complement strand
TGCTTGCTCCACAGCAGCCCGGCGAAGGCCTGTCGCTGCACCATGCGCGCATCCTCAGACACATCAGCCGGCGCCAAATGTGCATAAAATTCATCGGCCTCCTTGATCCGCTCTGCGAATACGGCATCAAATGTTGCCGGATCAAGGCCGCCCTCAGCAACTCCGTTGGTGAACCGTAGCCGAATGGTCACGGGCTGCCCGGGCATCGCAGCGAGGACATAATGCGCCGCCGCTTTGGATCCGATGTGGCTGGGATTCACAGCTGACTTGTCGCCTTGGACCACGTAGTCATTGATCCCGTCTTTCACATACCGCGCCCCCTCGGCATCACCGTAAAGACGGCGTGTATTGGTTTCATTCTCGGTAAACAGCAGGTCCGGCGCTCCCTCGCAGAGGAGACGACGCCGCCCGTAATAATCGTGATCAAACTCGACCACGCTGACGTCTCTCGTCGATTCGCCTTTCCGCATCCGAGGGCGACGCTCATCAAGCCCCCAGGACCAGGTATTCCGGAACCAGATGGTGGGCAGCACTGTCAGCTCCGCCGGGTCTGGGCCGCGGTTGATGACCTGAATGCGGAGGAGTAGGTCTTCAGGCGCTGCCTTCGCATACTCCACACACACATCAAAGTACCGGTTGTCGTCGAAGATCCCGGTATCCAGCAATTCAAACTCCGGATCGGTGCGGCTCCGGCGGCGATTTTCTTCAACCAATCGCTCGTAAGGAAAGGCCGCCTGAGGATATTTGTACAGAAACTTCATGTAGGAATGGGTCGGCGTCGAGTCGAGATAGAAGTAGTATTCTTTGGGGTCTTCCCCGTGATTCCCTTCATTCCCGGTCAGGCCAAACATCCGTTCTTTGAGAATAGGATCTCGTCCATTCCAGAGGGCCAGTGCGAGACAAATGAACTGATGGCGATCGCAGATTCCGGCAAGGCCGTCTTCATTCCAACGGTAGGCTTTCGAGCGGGCATGGTCGTGCGGCATCGCTTCCCATGCCGTTCCATACGGGCTGTAATCTTCCCGGACCGTCCCCCACGCCCGCTCGCTCACGTAGGGCCCCCAGCGTTTCCAATGTTGCCGGCGCAGGTCGTCCGCATCAATACGCCGCTGCTCCGCCGACTGCGCAAGCGCAGGTTTTTCTCCCGGTACTGGCGACATCAAGTCTCTCCTGGTTTCGCAGGGCATACGTGGTTTGAACAGGCGCCAGCATGCGCCCGGCTCCCAAAAGATTCAACTGAGATTCTAGAGGATGCTCCGAAGACCCCTCGGAGGATGTCACGGCAAGAGAGACAGGACTGTCATAGGGCAACAGTCAGCGAGAGAGACCGGTGCTCAGGATGAAACAGAACTGGGAGCAGCGCTGAAAATGGATTGGATATGAATGAACGATCGGACGAGAGAGGAGTGGGATCACGCCTCAGCAGAGGGGGAAACCCTCTAGCTCCAGACGACGGCCTCTTGGTTCATGAGGTAGTCGATCACCTCAATGCTGTCACGCAACTGGAGTTGCGCCTGCTCTGACATCGGCAACACCGCCCCCAGGAGCTTGCCGGATTCCACCTCCGCCAAGTTCGGAATACCGTCGGTGCTGCGCCTCTCAAGATCGAATCGAAAGCTAGCCATGTGGTACCTCCACTCTCTTGTCGGTCATGGAACAGCAATTCTTGAGCCACCCCGGAGGAACTTCAAGCACAGTGCACAATGAAGCATAGCACAAGAAGTGCCGCGGCTGGATGAGCCGGCTAATCTCCCAATTTGTTATTGCTTTATCGTCGACTCTGTCGAGTCTAGTGTGACGCTGCGAGCGGAGGCAGGGCACCGAGATAGGAAAATTCACCGATTTTGACCAGCGCGGTATCGGCACGGAGCCGGAAATCGTCTCGCGCGGCGTCAACGAACCGTGGATCCACCGTCAAATCCGAATCGGGCTTCAGCTCGGGAGCCGGTCGATGGGGCGGACCGGGGCGGAGATAGTTGGATTCAGAGTTCTGCATCGCATTGTAGGACAATGCCACGCGGCTGGAAGGGCCTACGACGAACCCATAGGTGTTGAGGCTCACAATGTTGCCGGACGCTTCGTTCTGCGAGGTCCCCAAAAACGCTGCGCCCCCACCGTTTTTCACGAGTGTGTTGCCCACCAACACCGCGTGCGACTGATCATTGACGATCACGGCCTCAAATAGGCTTCTCGTCACCACGTTTCGCTCAAGACGCACACTGGACTTGCCCGCCACGCTGACGCCATGATCGTTATCATGGATGAAATTGTCACGCAGGATCGCCTGAGAATTCGCAAATTGCACCCCCGTGGTTTCACTACCGCCGATGATGCAATTCTCGATACGAACATTTTCCACCTGCTGGGTAAACAGCATACCCTTCACGCGGACATGATGCAGCAGGATGCCCTGGCCGTTGAACATCCCTACGGCATGGCCGCCATGTTCATTGATCGTGAAGCCTGAAATCTCAATATCCGTCGCTCCATAGGGCCACTTGCCGACATGGAACACCCCGACCCGTTCACGTCCCAGGAGCGTGACCTGATCCATCCCTGCGCCGATCAAGCGAATCTTCTCTTTGCTGTGGATGGTCACGTCCTCGGCATAGGCGCCGGGCTTGACGAAAATGGTGTCACCCTTCTTCGCCGCATCTACCGCCTCCTGAATAGAACGGTACTGACCGGATCCGTCCAGCGCGACCACGATTTGCTGCGGCTCTACTCGAGCCACCTCATCGGCCCACACGGGCGAATGGCTCGCAGCTCCCAGCGAGAGACACAAGATGACGATCCTCGATATCCACATCATAAGTAAGGATGGTCATACCGCCGGGCATGGCGAGAAGTCAATCGGCCACTGTTGCCGGAACAGGCCCGCATGGTATCTTCCCGCCCTATGATTCTCGTGGGACTCACCGGCGGAGTCGCGACCGGCAAGAGCACGATCGCCAAGATGTTCGAGCGATGCGGCGCCTATACCATCGATGCCGATCAGCTGGCCCATAAGGTGGTGGAACCCGGCACACCGGCCTGGCGTGCCATCGTCAGGGCGTTCGGCAAGACCGTCCTGAACCCGGATCACACGCTCAACCGCCGCGCGATAGCCGCTATCGTTTTTTCCAACCCACCCAAGTTGCGCCGCCTTGAGCGAATCATCCACCCTCGCGTCGCGCGTGAGCAAGCCAGACTGACGAGACAAGCCGCTCGCGAGGACCCGAAAGTGGTCGTCGTCTACGACGTCCCACTGTTGTTCGAAGCCGGGATCGCCGCACGTGTGAAGAAGATTATCGTCGTGACCGCCGATCGGGAAACCCAAATCACCCGCCTCAAAAAACGCAACGGCTTCACCCGCGCAGACGCTATCCGACGCATCCGTAGCCAAATGCCGCTCAAACTGAAGGCCGCGGCGGCAGACTACCTCCTTGACGGCACCACCGCTCGCGCCCGATTGCTGGTCCAAGTCAGACGACTCTACCGCGAGTTGCGCGCACTCGCATAGCTGCTGCTTTTCCCTCGCGGCGTTCGTGTGGTAGCATCCATTCATGCGAGATCTCGTCATCATCGGGTCCGGCCCTGCCGGCCTCACCGCCGCCCTCTATGCCGCGCGGGCAAACCTGACACCGTTACTCATCGAAGGCTGGCAATCTGGTGGACAGTTGACGACCACGACCGAGGTCGAAAACTTCCCGGGCTTTTCCAAGGGCATCATGGGCCCTGAACTAATGAAGGAAATGCGTGCCCAGGCGGAGCGCTTCGGCACGGAATTTTTAACCGGCGATGTCTCGGCTGTCGATCTCAAGGGACGGCCATTTCGCCTGACCATCGATGGGGAACAACTGGTTGAAACGGCGGCCCTGATCATCGCCACCGGCGCGACGCCTATCCGCCTCGGACTACCGAACGAGGCACGGCTCACCGGGCATGGGGTCTCGACCTGCGCGACCTGTGACGGATACTTTTTTCGGGGCAAGGATTTGGTGGTGGTCGGCGGTGGCGACAGCGCCATAGAAGAAGCCATTTTCTTGACGAAATTCGCCCGTATGGTCACAGTGGTCCACCGTCGAGATAAACTACGGGCCTCTAAAATCATGCAGGACCGCGCCACCAAGAACGAGAAGATTTCCTTCGCGTGGAATTCCATAGTTGAGAATATCCTCGGACAAGATGTGGTCACCGGTGTCCGGCTCAAGAATATTGTGACCGGAGGTTCAACAGACTTGTCCTGTAACGGGGTCTTTGTCGCCATCGGCCACCGCCCCAATACGGACCTCTTCACCGGCCAGCTCGACTTGGACAAACAGGGTTATGTCCGTACATCGCAAGGGACCGCAACCAGCATCTCAGGCGTTTTTGCCGCCGGCGACGTACAAGACAAGCAGTACCGACAAGCCGTGACCGCCGCCGGTTCCGGTTGCATGGCAGCCATCGACGCCGAGCGTTTTCTTGAATCAGCTAATCATCATCTCTAAATTCCCCACAGGCTGCTCGAAATGGTCGCCCAACGAGGCCGCAGACGAAACAGAACCGGAGGCGTACCCTTGCGGTACGTTGAGGATTGTGGTGAGTCGAGAACGACGTTGGCGGCCCTTGACGACAAGCAATTTCTGGCAAACCATCACCAACATTAACCCAAGAAGGAGGTCGCTCAAAAGTTTCTCCGGCAAGGCCGCAGGGAGCTTGGCCGACTGAGCGTACCCTTTGCGGTACGTGAAGAAGGGCAAGCGACTGAGAACGCCGCGGGAGGAATTTTTCAGCGACCTAGACTATGCATTGCGCAATCGTCCATTACCACGAACTCGCCCTCAAAGGCCGCAACCGCGATTTCTTCGAACAACGGCTTGTCCGCAACCTCCGGCTGGCACTGAAGGATTTGCGGATCCGACGGGTCGAGTCCTTGCAGGGACGCATCCGGATTACGATCCCCGATCAGGTGTCGCCTGAGCGCGTCGCGGAGCGCTTACGCCGGACCTGCGGCGTCGCGAACTTCCTTCTAACCGAATCCGTGCCGCTGGAGTTGAAGAACCCCGACCTATCGGAGCTGAAGCAGGTGGCGCAACGATTGGTCGCACAAGAAGACTTTCAGTCTTTTCGTGTGACGGCCAAACGTGCGGACAAGCGTTTCCCGCTGACCTCCATGGATGTCGAACGCGACATCGGGGGGTACCTCTATGAGGTCACGGGGAAAACCGTCAAACTGAAACAACCGGACCTCACCCTCTATATCGAACTCCTCACGCATGAAGCCCATCTGGCGGCAAGGAAAATCACAGGGCCGGGCGGCATGCCGGTGGGAACCAGCGGCAAGGTGGCCTGCCTGCTCTCCGGGGGCATCGACTCCCCCGTTGCGAGCTACCGCATGATCAAACGCGGCTGCAAAGCGGTCTTCGTACATTTTTCGGGCCGTCCGTTGGCCAGCCGGGCCTCAGAGGAAAAGGTGCAGGAGCTGGTTCAATTGCTGACGGCCTACCAATACCATTCACAACTGTACATCGTGCCGTTCGGCGAGATTCAACGTGAAATCGTCGCGAACGCCCCGGCACCCTTTCGCGTGGTGTTGTATCGGCGGATCATGGTGCGCATTGCGGAAGAGCTGGCGCGGCGTGAACACTGCTGGGCTCTCGTCACCGGCGATAGTCTCGGGCAGGTCGCGTCACAAACGGCGGAAAATCTCTCGGTGGTCGAGGAAGCGGCGGAACTCCCAATCCTCCGCCCGCTCATCGGGATGGATAAAATCGAGATTACCGAACAAGCGCAACAGCTCGGCAGTTTCACCACCTCGATTGAGCCGGATCAGGATTGTTGCAAGCTCTTCGTGCCGTTACACCCCAGCACCAGAACCACAGTGGCAGATATCCATCGTATCGAACGAGGATTGGAAATCAGCACGTTCGTCAAGCAAGGGGTGGAAAAAGCCGAACTATCCACCTTTACTTTTCCTTCGTAATTCGATCCAGCGCCTTCTCTCGCACGATACGGAAGTGCGCATTCAGTTCCCGCTCCATGGCCACCGCCACCAACCAATCGGGCACCATCGCTTCCACCTCAACCAGCAATTCAAATGCTGCCCTGGTCTGACTTCCATCTCCTGCCGGTTGCAGTTTCCACACACGATGGTAGCGCCTAAAATCACCGCCCTTGAGGTCCGTGACGAGCCCGCCCCCAGGCACGCTCTGGGATTCACAGAGCAGCCGCTGCTCGCCAGGCAGGAGCGCATGGGAAATATAGAGGTCCGTGATCACACGACCTGCATGGTCCTCAAGGTTCGCCAATCGCATCCGAGTCTCAAACAGCTGGGGCCAGTTGCGATAGTCTGTCAGGATGGAGTGGAGCAGGGACGGGCTGCCGGGGAATAACAGCGTGGCCGTCGCTCGAACGCCGCCGGCAGGATCCGGTTTCACGACAAGCGCCTTGAGCGGCTGAACCAAGACGGCATCTTCTGCCGTCGCAACAGCCACAGGATAGGAAATCAGCCCCATCAGACTAGCGGACAGTAGCGCGAGAAAAACAAGGGCTCGTACCATGGTCGTTTTACAAGATGAAACAAGTCTCCCGTGATTAGGACGAACACGCGCATATGCGTCGGAGGCAGCAACTACTGCGGGCATGAATGGCATCCACAAGATCTCCCAAATCCTAGGCGATTCAGCGAACCTCAGTCGACCGCCTAGCCATGCATTGTCTGAAGATTATACTGAGTGGATCGTGGTAGTGCGAGAAAAGAGAGCAGGAATGGTTGCAATGGTCCCGATGGCAGGCGACGTGGACACGCAAAACGTCGGTCGGCTATATACGGTGCTGGGAGGCGACGCGAAAGACCATCACCAGTCCGGACGTATCTCCCTTGTCATCATGAATCGCAGTCACTGTCTCGTCAATTCGGTGCTCATCCCCTTGACGACTGATCAACAGGAATGGGCGTTGTGCCAGGTCTGGCGATTTCCCCATATCCAGAGCGCGCGAAGCCGGATTCATGACGGGCTTTCTATTCTCAGCATCCAAGAGGACCACAATCGCTTCGATCGGCTTGCCTATGGCATCCGACTGCAGCCATCCGGTCAAACGCTCTGCGGCTGGATTGAGCATCGTGACCCTTCCCAGGCCATCGATGGTCATGACGGCGTCTCCCATCGACTGCACCACCGTATTCAGCCAGCGGCCTCGCTGTTCTGCCATCCCCGAAACACGGTGCCGAAACAGAGCCAGCTCCACCGCCGCGCGCAAATCGCTGCTCACAAACGGCTTGATCAAGTAGGCTAGCGGCAGCGTAGGTCTCGCACGCTCCAGAGTCTCTTCATCCGAAAAGGCCGTCAGGTAGATCACGGGAATAGCGTACCGAGACTGAATCATTCCTGCCGCTTCAATGCCATCCATCGGCCCCTTTAGTTTGATGTCCATCAGAACCAAATCCGGCCGATGTTCACCAGCCAACTGAACCGCCTCGGTTCCGGTGGACACCACGCCGACCACCAGATAGCCGAGCGATCGAAGCTGACGCCTGATGGCTTCAGCCACCACCACTTCATCATCCACGATCAGAATTTTTGCGTGCGCCATGGTGCATCCAGCGAGAACGAGACGAGGTGATGACCTTGTGGCCTTTATCCCGAACACCATTCGGGCCCCACAATCTGGGTGCCAGTATTCGTATGGTCGCATTGCACACCAGTTCGCACGCTCCTCATGCACTCAAGGTAACGCAACTAACATGCCACCCACGGCCCTCAGCGTTGTCGTTATGTTACGAAGCAGGAGGCCCATGGGCGGCCATGCAACGCGGGAGGTTTTTGGACAATACTTGGACAGATTAGGATGACACAAAGAAGCAGGAACCGGTTCGCCGCAGCTGCTATGGCTGTGTTACCATACCGCTTTCCAAAGGAGCCTACCCACGATGCCGTGGCACATTCGTCCGTTCCTTCACACTCTGGTTGGAATGACTTTCGCGCTCTGCCTAAGCCCTCAGATAGCGCAGGCGCAAGCGCCGACTGATTCCTCCGCGACCACCGAACAATCCTGCAGTTTCGGCATGGCGAAGGGTGATCCCCTGCACCAGTGTCAGGTGCCGATCCCGTCCGGATGTGTCATCGCCCACTTCCCCGGCACCAAGAAACCCTGGACGACCGTCTCCAAAGCAGGCCGAACCTTCTGCACGTTCGAAGACAAAACCACGGATTGGAGGACTCGCATCACCGGCCAATGTACCCGTTGCGATTCCACCCAGTGCACCGGTCAGTTTATGGTGCGGTTCGATTGCTCGAAGCCGTAATGTCCGCCCCACTCACAGCCATCATCAAACAAGCCGCCCGCGATCTCGGCTTCGATGTCGTGGGGATCAGCGTCTTGCCCGCTGAGCCAATCCACTCGCCGAACCACGATCGCACCTCTCCCGCCGGAGACCTGGTCGGTCGATTGCACGAATGGCTTCGACGCGGATTCCATGCCACCATGGCCTGGATGGCCCCCAACCCTGAACGCCGGGCCGATCCAACCCTGGTGCTACCCGGCTGCCGTTCCATTATTTCCGTCGGCATGGACTACGCCACGGAGCACCAAGCCGACGAACGTCCGGGAAATGGGCGTATCGCCCCCTATGCCTGGGGCACCGACCACCCTCACAGCCTCGTACCGCGGGCCCAG
>CAZBNV010000119.1:0-8755 GCA_964493335.1 uncultured Nitrospira sp. | reverse complement strand
TTCGAAACACCCCGACGGCTGCGTTGGAGAGAACTACCTGGAAATCTGCGCGATGACGGTGAACCAGGATTCAAAACACGCCCGGGAGCTGCTGCAGGGCGCGCGCAAAGTGCTTTCCGGCGCGGTGGAGCAGTTCGCCTTCGAATTCAATGTGCCGCGCAATGGTGAAGAAACCTGGTACCGGCTGATCATCTCTCCGGTGCGCTCGGGCTCGACGCGGCTCTTCTCGGACTTGTGTTGTCGGTCGGCCCTTTTTTCGCCGCGTTGACGGGCGTGCCGGCCGGTCGTCTTGCGGACCGCCTTGGCGCTCAACGCATGACCATCGTTGGGCTCATCGGAATAGCCGCCGGTGCCTTTATGCTCTCCATGATACCGGCGATGCTTGGGCTCTCCGGCTACGTCGCCCCTCTCATTGTCATCACAGTCGGCTATGCGCTGTTCCAGACAGCCAACAACACTGCCGTCATGACGGATATTAGCCCGGACCAGCGGGGCGTCATTTCCGGCCTGCTCAACCTGTCCCGCAATCTCGGGCTGATCACCGGGGCTTCCGTCATGGGCGCGGTGTTCGCGGTCGCATCGTCGACGGTCGACATCACATCGGCGCCTCCCGATGCCGTTGCCGCCGGGATGCAGGTCACGTTCGCAGTCGCTGCGGTTCTGATCCTCGTCGCGCTCGCCATCGCCGTTGCAACGTACCGCCACACTTTGCGGAGGTGGGCGGTTGCTCCGCTGGCAGAGTTGTAGGCGGAGAAGAAGGATTCGAGGGGAAGACAGTTGTCCGCCCTATCAATTGACGAGACACAGATATGTCCCGCCGCGTGGCCGTCCGACGCCTTCTCCCTCTACCTTCCCCGCTCCATCGCCTTGATCTGCCGGAATCCGGAAGCGTCGTTTGTCGCTCCTCGCCCGCAAGCGGCGATCACCCAGAATCGCGCACCACGCTTCATGAGCTATGGGTCGCATCGGCCCCTTACGGCGCAATAGACGAGGCCGACGATAACAAGTAGAATGGCCCCGGTTCATCTCTTCTCTCCCGCGCGATATCGTCATCAATCCGCCGGTCCCACCTCAATGCGAAGGGATCGGTCACTGCCCCAAGGGAGCTACATGCAAAAGACCCGCATCATCTGTACGATCGGCCCCGCCACGGACTCCTACGAGATGCTGCACAAGCTCTATGAGGCCGGCATGAGTATCGCTCGACTAAACATGTCCCACGGCGACCACGAGTCCCATGCCAAGGTCATTCAGCACATCAAGACACTCAACCGGAAGGTGAAGTTTCCCATCCCCATCCTTCTGGACACGCAAGGCCCGGAGATCCGTACCGGGGACCTCTCCAACGAGCTTGATCTGCGGCAGGGCGACATCGTGTCCGTCACCACACGCGGACCGATGGACGTGGAAGAGAGCTCCATCCAGATCAACTATGCGGACTTGCTTGATGCGGTCGACGTTGGAGACCGGATCACCGTGGACAACGGGCTGATCAATTTCGAGGTGCTTGAAAAACACGAACGCCACATGCGTTGTCGTGTCTTGGACGGTGGGCTCTTGAAGAGCAAGCGCCACGTGAATCTCCCGGGGGTCCGTGTCAATCTCCCGGCGATCACGCAAAAGGACACCAAGGATATCCTGTTCGGCCTGGAACGGGATGTGGACTTTATCGCCCTGTCGTTCGTGCGCGAGGCCGGGGATATCCAGCAACTCAAGGCACTCATGGGCGACAAGGTCGGGAGGGTGAAGATCGTCGCGAAAATCGAGGACCAGGAAGGGGTCCGGAACCTCGAAGCCATCATCAAGGAATCGGACGGCATCATGGTCGCGCGTGGAGATCTCGGGGTGGAGATCAACCTGGAAGATCTGCCGAATGTTCAGCGCACGATTGTCCGATTGTGCGCCGAGTATGGAAAACGCGTGATCGTGGCGACGCATCTCCTCGAATCCATGATCCACAATCCCCACCCCACCCGCGCCGAGGTGACGGACGTCGCCAACGCGATCTATGAAGAAGCCGATGCCGTCATGCTCTCCGGCGAAACCACGGTGGGGAAGTATCCGGTGAAGTGTGTCGAATTCCTCCGCAGAATTGCGCTGAAATCCGAGACGATACCCGGATTGCAGTTTGCGAAACACTTGCGCAACACGGAAAATAAGCAACAACTGGCGGCAGCAGCCGTGCAGCTCGCCGAAGGGGTCAAGGCCAAGGGCATCGTGGTGATCACCAGACGAGGACTCATGGCCGACCTGGTCGCAAACTGCCGTCCGTTCGCGACCAACATCTACGCCTTTACCAACATGAGCCAACCGCGGCGGACCATGATGCTCAACCGCGGCGTCCTCCCCTTCAAGATCGATTTCAGTTCGGACCCTGAAAAGACTTTGCAAACGGCGTTCCGGATCCTCAAGGAACGTGAGGCATTTCATGTCGGCGACAAGGTCGTGATTATCTCGGATGTTCTCGCCCAGCAACGGGTCGACTCGATTCAGATTCGTGATGTCCCTTCGGACGAGATAATCCACCCCAACACATCCTCAGTGACTCATTGAGCAAGTTTCTTTCGAGGGAGGTTCGTGAATTTACCACACACCTGTTGCCTACGCTCCAAGCGGTTCGACCAATAAGCCAGATCATGGATCATGACGGAATCGGTCCACCTTGAAAGAACCGCTCGCGCGCCCACAAGTGTATGAGTACCAGACGGCTACCCGCGCCGGACACGGTATCTCAGCTCCGCGAAGCCAGGACCAATCGCGCGGGCCGACTCGAGGACGAGGGAGGGCGATGTGATTCTGCGTGGCAGGAGCGGCTTACCCGATCCGAGAGTGACAGAGCCGATCTGCACAATCACCTCGTCGAGGAGTCCCGCATCATAAAACTGTCCAGCCAATTCGCCTCCGCCGACTAGCCAAATATTGTTGCCGCGCGCCGCTTGCTCCATCTGGGCATGAACAGGGCGAACGTCCCCCTCCACAAATCGAATCTCCGCACCTTGTACGAAGGGAAGGCGACGACTCGAGAACACCCAGGTGGGCTGGGAATAAGGCCAGTCGGCCGGTTCTCGCCCCTCTACGTAGATGACGTTGCGCAACATCCACTCATAGGTGGCGGACCCCATCGCCAAGGCACCGACTTCTTTGATGAACGACGGATACCCAGTCTCATTCACATCGCCAAGGGGGAAGAGCCAGTCGAGAGAGTCCTCTAAAGTCGCGATGAATCCATCAAGAGTTGAGGCGGTGTAATACTGGGTGGTCATGGGCGAGGCACCTCCTTCCAGGCACTCACATATTCAGCCTGATTCGCAGCACGGGGTCACAGAGGGATTTTGTTGATTTCCCCCACTAGCCAACGGAATCAAGAAGGGCCATTGTAATTGTGACATCGTGACGACTCAACAACCCGCTGGTCCTATAGAAACCGGTTTAACAATCTCCGAGCCCAGATATCCCCTAATTGGCCCATGGAACAAGTAGATCAATACAATGGAAAAACTTCCAGTGGAGGAGGAAACGGATCGCAAGCCATTTCTCCTCGCATGCAGGCAGAACCTTCCGCCGAATCACATCTCGCACATACCCCTTGTCAGCCTGCATGCCTTCACTTCATCACCCGTGACTTCCTCCCCACAGAGTCCACGGCTACCTGTTGAAACGTTGCTCAATACAGTGCTAACAAAGCCAGTAAGACGGACTGTGGGAGTAAGGAACATATGAACTGGGATGAGTGTTATCAAACAGGTGAGCCCGCTGGGATAAAGGCGCTCCGGCACCGGCGATGAAGCAGTCTCTGGCACCGCGTGCGCTGCGCGGACGCGCGCTGGTGCCGGGTTGCGGCCCTGGGCATGAGGTAACGCTGGCGGCAGAACACGGACTGGATGCGACGGGACTGGACATCGCGCCGACAGGAACAGCCGAGGCGCGCTCGACGTATTTCCGTTTGGCGGAGCGCTTCGTGACAGGAAGTGTGTTTGATCCGCCGGCAGAGTTGCGCGGCGCCTATGCCATAGTACTGGAGCACACCTGTCTGTGCGCTCTGCCTCCGGCGTTGCGCGCGGACTACCGGCGGCATCGATCTCACGCTGCGGCGTGGGGGCTTAGAGCTTGTTGATTGGGGTCTGGTACATCAATCCGGCACTCGATCCGGGGAATGAGGGACCGCCCTTCCCGTTCAGCGTGCCTGATCTCACGGCGCTCTTTGCGGAGGGCTACGAGATCATCAAGGGTTACGTGCCGGAGGTGGCCTTTCCCGGACGCGAGGGCCGGGAGCGGGTGCGTGTGCTGCGACGCGTAAGATGATGCTACCTTTTGGTGATAAGACCCATCTCGCTGCATGTGGAGTGTCTCCTCAGCTTGTTTTTTAGAGCTCGTCCTTTATCGACATGGGGGATGAACCGATGAACGATCTCTACAATCTGCAACGCTTCATCGAAGCGCAAGACCCAGTCTATGCGTCGGTCCTCGATGAGCTACGCGTAGGAGAAAAACGCGGTCACTGGATGTGGTACGTCTTTCCCCAGATCAAAGGTCTTGGTCACAGTGTCACGGCGCAGCAGTATGGAATCACCTCGCAAGAGGAGGCCAGGGCGTACCTGGAGCACCCTGTGTTAGGTTCACGACTCAGAGAATGCACCGGGCTTGTCATGAACGTGCACGGTCGTCCGGCTGAACAGATCTTCTATTATCCGGACAATTTAAAATTCAGGTCGTGCATGACATTGTTCATGGAGGCTACTAGCAGGAATAATATTTTCCAGGATGCTCTTCGTAAGTATTTCGAAGGTAACCCCGACCAATCGACTCTCGACATCTTGAGACGTTTCAGGCTGTAGGCGAGAAGAATCAGTGCCAGGAATTATTTCCCCGCTCGTGGGAACCTATTTCTCTGCCCTACCCCCCCTTCGCCGCTCATCCGACTCTTCACTCTCGACATTGCGCCTCCCCTCAACACCCAGATGGATCTGGCCGACCTAGCCACATAGAATACCCTTGCTCATGCTAGCGAATGGGTAGCCTTGCAAGGAGGAAAAACGATTATGCCGCATCTCTTCGAGCGCCTCACGCTTCGCGGGGTAACGCTCGCCAATCGCATTGCCGTCTCACCGATGTGTCAATATTCCAGCGAACAGGGATTCGCCACCGATTGGCATGTCGTGCATCTGGGGAGCCGCGCCGTGGGAGGAGCCGGGCTGGTCATGACGGAAGCGGCTGCGATCCTACCGGAGGGGCGCATCAGTCCGCAGGATTTGGGCATCTGGAGCGACGACCACATCGAGCCGTTGACCCGCATCGTGCGTTTCATTCACGAACAAGGGGCTGTCTCGGGCATACAGTTGGCTCACGCGGGACGCAAGGCGAGCACCTATCGTCCTTGGGACGGCCAGGGCGCGGTTCGTCCGACTGAAGGCGGCTGGCCGGTGGTGGGGCCGAGCGCCCTAGCCTTCAGCGATGACTATGCTGTTCCGAGTGCGCTGACCAAGGATGACATCCATGCCGTCGTGAGGGCTTTTGCGGAGGCCGCGCGCCGCGCCTACGACGCCGGCTTTCGAGTCGTGGAAATTCACGCCGCGCATGGCTACCTGCTGCACCAATTTCTCTCGCCCTTGAGCAATCGGCGCCACGATTGGTACGGCGGATCATTCGACAACCGAATGCGTCTCCTGCGCGAAGTCGTCGAGGCCGTGCGTAGTATCTGGCCGGATCGTTATCCATTATTCGTCAGAATTTCTGCCACGGATTGGGCGGATGGTGGGTGGGATCTCGACCAGTCGGTCGAATTGGTCCGGCGCCTCGGGCCCCTGGGCGTCGATCTCATCGACTGTTCCTCCGGCGGCAACCTTTCTCGGGCGAAGATTCCCGTCGGGCCGGGCTATCAGACGCCGTTCGCCGAACGAATCCGACGCGAGACGAAAGTGATGACCGGCGCTGTCGGCCTGATTACGGCGCCGGCCCAGGCCGATCATATTATCCGGAGCGGGCAAGCCGATCTCATACTGCTGGCGCGTGAGATGCTGCGCGACCCCTATTGGCCACTGCGGGCTGCCCGTGAGCTGGGCCACGCCGTCTCCTGGCCGGTGCAGTATCTGCGGGCCGCTCCTGCAGGCACCCAGGCTCGTTGACCGTGGATTTCCTTCGCCCGAGCGCTGCACCGCCAAACATCACGTCATTGCTGAACAGTGAGCGGACATCAGAGAACAATTCGCGAAGACTAATTGGTCACCCTCCCTCATACCAATCGGCCATCACCGGGATCCGCGCACGAGATCACGCTGGCACCCATCATCATGAACTATTTACCTGTCATGGGTTACCGGGATGAGACGGCGCGTCCCGTGCCTTGTAGGATCGATAACATATCCCTTGACCTCGCCCATCTTCGGGTACAGGATAACGATGCGACATTTCATCATTGGTGGCTCGCTTATGAGCCGCCTTTCGTGGGCCTCCTCTGCCAACCGATCTTCCTGGCTTCCGTTCCACACCAGGAGGATCCTGATTATTCATGGACGATTAGAATCCTGCGAGGCGCCAGCTTGGTGTCACAGCAAAAGCCCATTACCGCTCGGATTCTCGACATGCTCCGGGGATCCCCTGAATGTGCCTTCGAGGCCTTGGTGAATCGCTGTCCGGAATTCACTTTCAACGAGCTGTACCAGGAAGTGTCTCGATTGAGCCGTGCGGGACAGGTGACCATCAGGAGAGGCGTGGGGATCTTTGCCATCAAACAAGCTGCGGTGATGAAATGAGTCCCCAGCAGAGCAGGGACGGGAAAGTAACGGGGATGAGGGCCGGTCTTGTGACCCAACACTTCGTCGCGCGTGCCTGCGCTACCTCTTACGTACTCACTTCGCGACCTTCTTACCTCCCCGCCTCCTACCCGCCGAGACTCGGTCTCCGATACTGGCGCTACATGTTGCCGCTCGCACGGCCCGTGATCTCAGGCGGCGGAGAGCGTAGGGCATGGTGAGAAATGACTTCTCACCCCTTCTTGAGCCGTCCAGATTTTCGCACGAGTTCCTTCTTGCCGGGTGGAAGATGATACTCAGCATGGAGCCGGCAAAACATTTCCGCGCTTTCCAATCGTTGGATTTCAGTCGGCATCGCGACTTCCGAAAGGGTTTGACCTTTCATCGGGGCGATCCGAACATGCACCCCCTTCCCCTTTCGATCCTTTGCGGAGGTCAGAATCCCCCCTCCCACAATCGCTCCCTTTTTATCCGTCAGAACATGTATGGTTCGCTTAACTTTCACCTAAACCTCCTTCACAATTGTCAGACGTTCCCGCCGCCTTGAAGCGAGAAACGTGCGACTTCTTCGCCGATATTCGTCACCGTCACCGAATAGACAATCGGACTCGGTGAACCGGGATGCCAGCGAATGGGCTTCTTCTCTTTGGTGTGCTCGGTCACCATGAGCCGTACCGGATTGATCCCGATCCCATCGGCCATGATCCACTGTGCGCCGAAATCCTCACCGCCCCATTCGGCCTCATTGATCAAGTTGCCGCGTGCGATATGGACGCGGGTGGCTTGACCCGGCGCCAGCCAGAACTCTCCGACCTGATTAAATGCCATTGAGCACCTCCGTATGAATGTTGCCGCGCATTGTACATAACCTCCGCTCGGGATGATATCCGGCAGGTGCCCTTACAAAATTGCGCCGCTGACTCGCCGCCACCCAGTCGCATCCTGCTCCCGTCCGAACACCCGAAGGCGCACGCGTCGCCGGTGAATTGTTGACGGCATCTCTCATCCCGACACTCGCATGTTTTCCTCCGCCGTTCCTGTAAGGAGGCGGTTTATCCCGCGACTTCTCACCGGCACCAGGCCTGTGATGCAGGCGCTCCGTTGATGAGCGAACGTGGGCTGTAAGGTCCAGGCGTTCTCAGCGACTCAGGCACGAAGGGTGGAATCAATCACTTCAACTTCCATTCGAGGGAGGCAGCCCTGAAGACAAGAGAGTGTAACTATCGAGAGAGGCATCTACACATTTTGGGGAGACAAGGGCTCCACTCACAGCAGACCTTCCACTGGAGGCGTTCGCGACAATGAACCGCTCCGACTGTGGCATTAGGGGACAGACCCTTCATTGGGTCGTGACGAATAACACCACAGGCGCTTAAGAGGTGGTTCTTACAGGCGGATATACCCTCTCGCATCCAGCCATGATTTCGGCCGAAGTGATTGCCTGCGCATCCTTCTGTCACCTGGCATTGTACGTGCACATTTGGCCTCTGTCAGACCCGTACAGCCCGAGCAAGCCTGATGTAGGAAGGGCGTCGGCGGGATTCGTCCCCTTGTTGAAGTATCAGAGATCTCACACGCAATGGCGTGAAGGAGTTGTTATGTCGACGTCACATCTTCCCCGAGACAGCAAAGATCGATCAGTTCAAGCCCGACTGCACGACCCCTACAAGGCGAAGGGAAAACTTCTGGAGCCGTCGGTCTGTCGTGAATGCAAAGCGGTCTATCACAAAGGCCGGTGGACATGGGATCCCACTCCACCGAAGAGTCACGACCTCGTGTGCCCGGCCTGTGAACGGATACGGGACCGCGCGCCGAGCGGGGTGCTGCTGCTCACGGGGGAGTTTGTCGCCAAGCATCGCGAGGAAGTTCTCGGGCTCGCCCGCAATGAAGAGGCCCGAGTCAAAGGTGAACATCCGCTGGCTCGCATTATCAAGATCGAGGACCAAGTCGACGCACCCGAAGGCGTGGTCATCACCACAACCGACCCCCATCTCGCGCGGCGCATC
>CAZBNV010000118.1:0-8799 GCA_964493335.1 uncultured Nitrospira sp. | reverse complement strand
CATGATGGTCGATGGCTCGGTCGTGGTGGTGGAGAATGTGTATCGTCACCTGGCCGAGCAACGGGATGATCGTTTCAACAAAACCGAGGTCATCCTGCATGCCGTCACCGAAGTCGGACAACCGGTGATTTTCGGCATCCTGATCATTATTCTCGTCTTCCTTCCGATCCTGACGCTACAGGGCATGGAAGGAAAAATGTTTCAACCCCTGGCGAACACGATCATCATCGCGCTCGTCGTGTCGTTGGTGCTGTCGCTCACATTATCTCCTGTCCTCTGCGCCATGGCGTTGAAGCGCGGAACCGAAGAGGACACGTTCTTGCTCCGCTGGGCCAAACAGGTTTACCTCCCTACATTGCAGTGGGCGATGGGCCATCGCATCGCGGTGCTAGCAATAGCGCTCGGGCTTCTGGGAGCCAGCCTGTCGCTCTTTCCATTCCTGGGAGGAGAGTTTATCCCGATCCTCAATGAAGGATCGATTTCGCCCCAGACCATTCGCTATCCAAGCATTGCGCTGGACAAATCGATCGAGATTGAAAAGGAAATGCAGCGTGCCGTGATGGAGTTTCCCGAGGTGCGCATGGTGGTGTCTAAGATCGGCCGCTCGGAAATGGGAAACGACCCTCAGGAGCCGAACGCCAGCGATCCGACCGTGAGCCTCATTCCAATGGACCAATGGACCACCGCGAAAACAAAATCGGGGCTCGACGATGCCATCCGCAAGCGGATTGAAAAAGTCCCAGGAGCCAATTTCCTGCTGAGCCAGCCGATCCAACAACGCGTGGATGAATTGTTATCCGGGGTCCGGTCGGAAGCGACCATAAAAATCCTAGGGGACGATTTGGACGTGTTGAGAAATACGGCGGAAAAGATTCAGGCGATCATGGCCACGGTCAGGGGCGTGGGCGATGTGCGTGTCGAGCAACTCTTCGGCCAGACCTACCTGACCATCGACATCGATCGTGGCAAGATCTCGCGATACGGAATCAACGTGGCCCATATTCAGGAAATTATTACGACGGCGATCGGACAGGAAGCGGCAACCCGCGTCTACGAGGGAAATATGCGGTTCGATCTAACGTTCCGCTATCCTGAAAAATACAGAAACAGTGTCGAAACGATCAAAAACATCCTGCTGACGACGCCCACCGGCGCCCTCATTCCACTCGGCGATCTCGCCACAGTCGAGCTCCGTGAGGGCCCATCACTGATCAGCCGCGAGGGACTGCAACGCCGCATCTATGTCGGGTTCAACACCCTTGGTCGAGACATCGAAAGCGTCGTCGCGGAAGCCCAGCACAAAATTGCGAAGCAGATCCATCTGCCGGCCGGCTATCATTTTGTGTGGGGAGGATCTTTTGAGAACATGCAGCGAGCGATGGCACGCCTGAAAATCATCCTGCCGATCACGATCGGTTTGATTTTCATCCTGCTGTTCGCCTCGTTCAATTCCGTTCGCCATGCGGCGCTGATCATTATGAACCTGCCCTTCGCGATGATCGGTGGAATCGTGGCCCTTTGGCTGACAGGAGAATATCTCAGCGTGCCGGCTTCCGTGGGATTCATCAATTTGTTCGGTGTGGCAGTGCTCAACGGAATTGTGCTGGTCTCCTACTTCAACAAGCTGCGTGAAGACGGCCTTCAGTGCGACGAGGCGATCATCAAAGGTTGCACACTTCGACTCAGACCGGTCCTCATGACCGCTTTGGTAGCCCTACTCGGTTTGATGCCGCTGGCGTTCGCCCATGGGATCGGCTCGGAAGTGCAACGTCCCCTCGCCGTCGTCGTCATCGGCGGGCTCGTCAGTTCCACTCTCCTTACCCTGATCGTTTTGCCTGTGCTGTATCGATGGCTTGATCGTCCCGACAAACCGGCCATGCGCGAGGTTCACCCCGCCACCTGACCCTCGTGCCGTACGCTGAACATGCGTCAGCGGGCATGCCAGTCTCTCCCGTGCCGTGCATCCCTAGTGAAATGCCGAGGTTTCTCTGGGGAACGTATCGTGTACTATGCCCAACGTAGACAACTATCGATCACCGACATGTGGATCTCGTCGTTGGAGTCCCCCTGAGTTCCACGCCACGAATCCCGAGGAGTCTGAATCTGTGGCGTGGACGTTTCTGTTGGTGGCCGGACTGCTTGAAATCTGTTGGGCTATCGGTCTGAAGTATTCAGAAGGATTCACTCGGCTCTGGCCGACAATGGGGACCGTTCTGGCTATGGGAGCCAGTTTCCTCTGTCTCGCTCAAGCCTTGAAGACGATTCCCGTGGGTACGGGATACGCGGTATGGACCGGTATCGGTGCTGCCGGCACCGCCGTGCTCAGCATGGTGCTCTTCGCGGAGTCCGCCTCGACCATCAAAGTCATTTCCCTCATGTGTATCGTCCTGGGCATCATCGGGCTCAAGAGCAGCTCATGAACGATTGTGCCCGTTAACCCAGGCCAAAGGTTCACGCCGCTGAATGCTGCCGTTACCGCCATCCGATACAAGCAGCTCATCGTTGCTGCGTTTTCCGAACCGCCAGACCATGCCACGCCGTGAATGGCGAGTGGGCGAATGGCTCTTGCTCATCCCCATGGGCACTGCCGGCTTGTTCCTCATGTATGGCCATGCGTGGTTAAGCGATCTCTCAAATCCGGTTCGGTTGGGCGCCATTCTTGGATGGCTCTTGGCCGTCATCATCCTCTCGGCTTTCGCCGTGCTTCGCCATGCGGAGGTGCTTGCCGCACGGCTCGGCGAACCGATGGGAACCGTCATTCTGACCTTGTCCGTCACCGGTATCGAAGTGATGATGATCGCCGCCTTCATGTATACCGGCTCGGGCAATGCAGCCTTGGCGCGGGACGCAATGTTTGCAGTGGTGATGATCGTCCTGAACGGCATGGTCGGGCTCTCATTGCTGCTCGGCGGTTTGCGCTATCACGAACAGACCTACAATTTGCAAGGAGCCAATGCCTTCCTCGCGGTCATCGTTCCGTTGGCGGTCTTAGGGCTGGTGATGCCAAACTACACGATCTCCTCGCCTGGTCCTACCTATTCCGCCCATCAATCTATCTTTCTCATCGTCATGTCCTTGGGGTTGTATGGGGTCTTCCTCGCAATCCAGAATCTTCGCCATCGCGACTATTTTGTCGCGCCCCGCAGTCAGGGAAAACGCACAGCTGCCCTGCTCCAGCTCCATGAACCGTCCCCCGACGACCCCGTCTGGTATCACACCATCCTCTTGATCGCGTACCTCCTTCCCCTTGTCGTGCTCTCTGAGCACGTGGCCACGCCCATCGATTACACGCTCCATCTATGGAATGCTCCACTCGCACTGGGCGGAGTACTCGTGGCTGTCCTCGTGTTGGCACCTGAATCCCTGGGAGCGGTCCGCGCCGCCTTGGCCAATCAATTACAACGCTCGGTCAATATTCTTCTGGGATCGGTCCTCGCGAGTATCAGCCTCACCATTCCAGCCGTACTGGCCATTGGGTTCTTCACTGAGACGACGATCATTCTCGGCCTGGACACCGTCGATACCATCTTACTGGTCTTGACCTTCCTGATCAGCATGTTGACGTTTGCCATTCGACGCACCAACGTGCTGCTCGGTGCTGTCCACCTGCTCCTGTTTCTGGCCTATCTCATGCTGATTTTTGAGAAGTAACTGGCCCGGACACCTGGGTCCGCGCCACGCCGTCCTTCGCCTTGTTCGCCACTCCGTACCTGCCCCCACATCCCCTCGTTGCCCTATCAGTCACGGAGTTGATTTGCACTGCGCCCCCTCCTAAGATGTGCTCGATTTGGCGTGAGCATGCCCTTATGGGGCATGTCCCTCGCACGACTCCGTCGGGTGAGATGACGACCTCGCTTGTGGATATCTTCGGTCGGTGCTGAGAACCTGATCATACCTATGCCAGATCGGCATTGATCGCCCCTGACAAATTTATGCACAGAGATCGACTGGTTTCAGACCTGCCTAGCATGCGAAAATTACCGCATAAGGCCTGACCACGGAAACAGGCGTGCGGGTTCGGATGGGGACATGACTAATCACCTCGTCCCGAGTGATAAGGTTCTACGGTTCTCGACTGAGCAAGGTCGGGACGAGCACCGCTGCGGTAAGGGAATTTAAGGATTGCCAAGGGATACGAGGATGTCGGGAAGCCAACACAAAGTTTTTACCGTTCTGCTTGTCGAGGACGATGCAGGGGACGTGGACATGTTCTTGCGGACCGTGGAGCACGAGTTGCCGCGCCATGAAGACGAACAGGTCGATGTGGTCATCAACGCGACTGCGGAGGGTGCGCTCGAACGCCTGCAGCAACAACCGATTGATTTGATCATTGCCGATGTCCGCTTGCCGGGCATGAGCGGGATTGAGCTCCTGCGACGGGTTCAAGACCTTAACCGCCGCATACCGGTCGTTATCGTCAGCTGGATCAATGCCATCGACACTGTCATTGACGCCATGCGTCACGGGGCATTTGACTACATCGTCAAGCCTTACGACACTATGGACCTGGCCGCGCGCATTCATCGGGCCATGCGCATGTCAGAAATTCTCTCTCAGGGCTCCCCCGATGAGGCCGCCGCCCCTCGTATCCCTTTCAAGAATTTGGTGGGCGTGAGCGCCCCTATTAGAAACGTCATGGCCATGATCGAAGCCATCGCCCGGGTGCCCTCGACGACACTGATTATCGGTGAAACGGGAACGGGCAAGGAGTTGATCGCGAAGGCGATTCACGAGCGAAGCCTCGATTGCGATGGACCGTTTCAAGTCGTCGACTGCACCACCTTTTCGGAAGGCACCGTTGAGAGCGAACTGTTCGGCCACGTCCGCGGGGCGTTCACCGGCGCGGTTGCTGATAAGACCGGGTTGATCGAATCCGGAAGCCACGGCACCGTTTTTCTCGATGAAATCGGTGATCTACCAGCCAGTCTCCAGGCCAAACTGTTGCGTGTCCTGGAAGCCGGCGAGGTGCGTGCCGTAGGGAGCACGCAGCAGCGGAAAGTCAACGTACGCTTTATCGCAGCCACGAATCAGGACCTGGCAGAAAAGGTCACACGGAACGAGTTCCGAAAAGACCTCTTCTTTCGGCTCAATGTCATGGTAATCCGCGTACCTCCCCTGCGTGAACGAACGGAAGATATTCCCGTGCTCGCGCGCCACTTCATGACCCGCTATGCCAAGGAATTTACGAAGCGTGTGGAGGATCTCCATCCTTCGGCAGTCACCGAACTGGTTGCCTATCCTTGGCCTGGGAATGTCCGGGAACTGCGGAACGTAATGGAACGGGCTGTGATGCTGGCCAAAAGTGATCGCATCGGTATCGCGGATGTGGCCGGCCTGCTGGCAGTGCCCGACGAGCGGCAACGGAAAGCATTCGATGAGGACTACCTTCACCTGCCATACGCAAAGGCCAAGGAACAGGTCCTGGAGGCCTTCAACCGACGGTATATTTCAACCAAACTGACGATCCATCAGGGCAATGTCACCCACGCCGCCCAGGACGCCGGACTGCCGCGTTCGTACTTTCATGAAATCATGCGCCGCTATACCAAAGAAGAAAAATAGCAGTGTCAGTAAAGGATGACAGTTTTCGCTGCCCACACCACGCAAGTCATTACTTTCATTCATCTTTATTAAATATTACGCAACGTCTGCCTTTACAGACACAATTTATTATTTATTTATCAAGCTGTTGCGATAATTTGCCATGACCGTAGTCAGCAGTTGCTGACCCCCTCACTTTCGTCATATCCCAGCTCTCCTACCCACACTTTGAACGTATTCATAATACATTGTTTTTATTGTTATTAGTCTGATTATTCGGCAACATATTTCCAGCATTTCATTCGTTCCCCATGGCATGCGACTTGTAATACTCCTATCGCGTGAGCGAATGTCCGCTCACGCATTTCGAATTGCGAAGGGTGAATGTTTCCAATTCGACACAGTGAAAGGGGGTATACCAGACAAGATTGCATCCTAGGCACTGCAGTGAGGTTGTACGAACAGGTGCATGAGGGACTCATGTGCCTCACAAGGAGGTAGCTATTATGCAGGTTTCCGTTTCACGGAGACAGTTTCTCAAAATCTCGGCGGGAACCGTTGCGGCCGTGGCCGTGGCGGACAAAGTCCTCGCGTTGACCGCGCTGCAGCCGGTCATCGAGGTTGGGAACCCGCTGGGTGAGTACCCGGATCGGTCCTGGGAGCGTGTCTATCACGACCAGTACCGGTACGACTCATCCTTTACGTGGTGCTGCTCACCGAATGACACCCATGGCTGTCGTATTCGTGCCTTCGTCCGAAACGGCGTCGTCATGCGCGTCGAGCAGAACTATGACCACCAAACCTATGAAGATCTTTACGGCAACCGCGGCACATTCGCGCATAACCCACGCATGTGCTTGAAAGGTTTCACCTTCCATCGTCGCGTGTATGGTCCCTATCGTTTGAAGGGCCCCTTGATGCGGAAGGGCTGGAAGGAATGGATGGATGCCGGCTCTCCCGAGCTGACGCCCGATGTGAAGCGCAAGTACAAATTCGACAGCCGCTTCCTCGACGACCTCAACCGGGTATCGTGGGATACGGCCTTCACCTATGTCGCCAAGGGCGCTGTCCTTATCGCGACCCGCTACAGCGGTGAAGCCGGTGCCCGTCGTCTCCGCGAGCAGGGCTATGCTCCGGAAATGATCGAAATGATGAAGGGCGCAGGCGTGCGATGCTTCAAGCATCGTGCGGGTATGCCGGTGCTCGGCATCGTGGGCAAGATGATGAACACCCGCTTCAACGGCGGATGTCTGCCGTTGCTGGACTCCTGGATTCGCAAAGTCGATCCGGACAAAGCACAAGGCGGAAAGTACTACTCCAACTATACCTGGCACGGCGACCAGGATCCGTCACATCCGTTCTGGAACGGGACCCAGAACTGCGACGTCGACCTCTCCGACATGCGCTTCTCCAAGCTGAACACCAGCTGGGGCAAGAACTTCGTCGAGAACAAGATGCCGGAAGCCCACTGGAAGCTCGAGTCCATCGAACGGGGCGCGCGTATCGTCGTCATTACGCCGGAATACAATCCGACGGCCTACCGGGCCGATTACTGGATTCCTCTTCGGCCGGAGACCGACGGTGCCAACTTCCTCGGTGCCTGCAAAATCATTTTCGACGAGAACTTGCAGGACATCGATTACATCAAGGAATTTACCGACCTGCCTTTGCTCGTACGGACGGATACCCTTCAGTATCTCGATCCGCGCGATGTGATCGCCGATTACAAGTTCCCGGATTTCTCGAAGAGCTATTCGGGACGCATCCAATCCTTGAAACCCGAGCAAATCGAACGGCTCGGCGGCATGATGGTCTGGGACCTGGCGAAGGGGAAAGCCGTTCCTCTGCACCGGGAACAGGTCGGTTTCCATTTCAAGGAGAGCGGAATTGATCCAGCCTTGACCGGAACTTTCCGGGTAAAGCTGGTCAATGGTCGCGAAATCGACGTCATGTCGATCTACCAAATGTATCAAGTCCACCTTCAGGACTATGACCTGGACACCACACACCAAATCACCCGTGCGCCGAAAGACCTGTTGGTCCGTTGGGCGCGTGATTCGGGCACGATCAAGCCAGCCGCGATGCACAACGGCGAAGGCGTCTGTCACTATTTCCACATGACGGAAATGGGTCGGGCGGCTGCGTTGGTGATGACCATCACGGGCAACATCGGCAAATTCGGAACAGGCTGCCATACTTGGTCCGGTAACTACAAAGCCGGTATCTGGAACGCAGTTCCTTGGTCAGGCGCAGGCCTCGCGGTCCACACCGGTGAGGATCCGTTCAATCTGACGCTGGATCCCAATGCCCATGGTAAAGAGATCAAGACCAAATCGTATTACTATGGTGAAGAAGTCGGGTACTGGAACCACGGTGATACGGCTTTGATCGTCAATACGCCGAAGTACGGTCGCAAGGTGTTCACCGGCAAGACCCACATGCCGAGCCCCAGCAAAGTCCGCTGGGTCACCAACGTGAACATCCTGAACAACGCCAAGCACCACTATGACATGGTGAAAAACGTCGATCCGAACATTGAGATGATCGTCACACAAGACATCGAGATGACCTCGGACGTCAACCATGCGGACGTGGCGTTTGCTTGTAACTCATGGATGGAATTCACCTATCCGGAAATGACTGGCACGGTCTCCAATCCGTGGATCCAGATCTGGAAGGGTGGGATCCGCCCGTTGTATGACACCCGCAACGATGCGGACACCTTCGCCGGCGTCGCAGCCAAGTTGGCTGAAATGACCGGAGATGCCCGTTTCCGTGGCGTGTTCCACTTCGTCTACATGAACCGAGTCGACGTCTATCCACAGCGGATGCTGGATGCCAGCGCGACCTGCTACGGATACAGCGCCGACGTCATGTTGAAGTCGGAAAAGGGTTGGATGGTCATGGGTCGTACCTATCCGCGGCATCCGCTCTGGGAAGAGACCAACGAGTCCAAGCCCCAGTGGACGCGGTCGGGACGCATCGAGACCTACCGGATTGAGCCGGAAGCCATTGAGTACGGGGAAAACTTCATCGTACACCGGGAAGGCCCGGAGTGTACCCCGTACCTGCCGAATGCGATTTTCTCGAACAATCCATTCATTCGGCCGGATGATTACGGGATTCCGATCACCGCGCAGCATCATGATGACAAGCATGTGCGGAACATCAAGCTGCCGTGGCAGGAAATCAAGCGGCATCCGAACCCGTTGTGGGAGAAGGGGTACCAGTTCTACTGCGTCACTCCGAAGACCCGGC
>CAZBNV010000117.1:0-9728 GCA_964493335.1 uncultured Nitrospira sp. | reverse complement strand
GCGCTGAGCGAGGGGCCGGGCGCGCGGAAGGGCGACGCGCCGGACGGCGACCCGCAGGCCTGCGGGATCGAAAGTAGACATGAGTCTGTATTACTTTGACAGCGTCCGGTTTTTTCGTCCAGTCACGATCTCGCTGGATTCCTATTGCCGACTCGTACCGCCCATGCCATCATTTCTGTCGTTGCCCTCAGCCGTCGCCTATCAGATGCACCTTCCGCCCACGCATTCCCAAGACATTAACCACGACCTGCTGTACATCCATCGCGCTCAAGGCCGCAAGGGCCGCGTCTTGGACGATTCCACCGAGCAGTTCGTGGAGGATACAAGAATGGGAACCACGGCCTGAGATCAGATCGCAGCCCTAAACGTTCGGAAGCCTTGGGACCTGCAGGTCACCCGTCAGCGCTGCCGCCGATCCAGGACATCAGGAAGAGCAGCGTTCAGGAAATCGTGGGTTTCACTGCCGAAAATGCCCAGTCACAACGGGGCTCTCGACGGTAAAGCTGGAGGGATTCGAACCCCTGAAACAATTTCCGTTCGCTCGGGAGGCGAAGTTCACAAGGCAGGTTTGTCACTAATTGGAGCGACGTCCACGATATTGCCTAGCGCCGGTTCCAATCGCACCGCCTGGCGAAATAAGAGCCTGAACTCAGGATGGCCGGCACCCAGATGTTCGGCACGCGCCATCGACTCCCGAGCCTGCACCGGTTGCGAAAGCCGCATATGGCAACGGGCTTCATCCAAGCGCTGCTGAATTTGCAAGAAGGCAGGTAGCCGATCGGACCGGACTTTCTGCAAATAGCTCAACGCCGGCTCACAGTCGGCCTGGCGGATTTTTCCAGTGGCATAGTTACGGAAGCTTCGGCTTAGATTTCTTCCGAATGCCAGCAGGGCGTAATCAGCCAGCGGCGAGTCTGGAGACGTTTTTAGCAGGTCTGCCAGGAATGCCTGTCCTGCTTGCAATTGGTCCCCTCGCTGCCACAGAAGAAATTTCCCCGCCTCCTCGCTTGCGGAGCCGGTGGTCACCAAAGATGCGCCAATTCCACTCTCGTCGACCACGACCACAGCGACCGCTGTTGACCGTATGCGCTCGATTTGCGCCCCATTTTGGGGTCGATACTCGGCGGTGACCTTATAGGTGCCCGGCCGATCAAACGTCCATCCCAAGGCGCCATAAAAAATGGGAAAGGCCGCAGCGATGTCTTCCCCCGGAGCCAGGGCTGTCCGAGCACGTACAGCATCGGCGTAAAACAACGGTAGAAATACAAACCGAGGTCTGTTCGAGCTGGACACTTCAATTTGCAGTGTCCCAGTTTGCGGATCGAGCACCTTGGACACATCCACCGGCGTCGCACCCGCGTTGACCAGCCGGGCGGTCGCATAGACCGGCTCACCAAGAACCACGCTGGCCTTCCCGAATTCAAGCGTGAGTTCCAGCATAGATCTCGAGGGTTCCTGCGCCAGGCCATAACCACTCTGCAGCACGAAGGTCAGCAGCGTGATCACGCAGACACAGTAGAAATTCCTGTCGGCGCGCATGGTGCGGCATCGATTCATACATCAATCCTCTGGCTCACTGACAATCGGTGATCGTTAATTCCTCAAGAGGATGCGCCCAGGCTGCATGGTCATTGAAGACCCACGTGAAGGGCGCGCCCCCAATGGCGCCAGGAAATTTGCACTGCGCAGGATGATTCTGCAAATGATCCTTGCTTTGATCCGAGAATCGATAGACCGGGTCGCCGAGAAGGTCATCGCTTTGCGTCATGATGGACGTGCCGTCGCCGTCGCTGTGATGGAGATTAAAGGCATGACCGATCTCATGCGCGGTCGTGCGTAAGTATGCGAGGCCGTTGGTCTGGATCGTATTCATGCGATAAAAGATCGCAAAGGCCGACCTGGTATGGCCCTGCCACATCTTGCCCAGGATGAATTCCGGAACACACGCATCCAGAACCTCGCCGTAGTGGTTCACGACCGCGCCATACAGGTGATAGGTGTTGCAGAACTGGAAGGGACAAGCGGCAGTCGGAAATAACGAGAGATGGCGATGCCCGTTTTCTAGCGTCGTCAATTCGGCATCACTGATGCAGTCGTCTTCGGCGATGTTGAGTGGCTGAATCGCCGTGTCATCTTCTTCCACAGTAAGCTTGATGCCCGCGTCGTTGTAGATCGTCTCCAATGTCACCGCCTGGCCATTGACCAGTTGTTGGGAGGGGAATGCCGTTCCTGTCATGCGGTCGAATTCCAGGGATACGCAGGAGACCAGCAGGCAGGACATGAGCGGAACAACCATCGTAACGAGGAAACGAGCCGACGGCGGTGTGAACATGAGGGCCTCCCGACGAGCAGTGTCGTGGGTCGGAGGGTCTAATCGGAAGCGAGACGCGTGCGAATCGAAAATGCTACCTGTTCGATTACCCAGGACTCGACTGCCATCCCTACACAGTCGCAGCACGGTGATCTTCCGAGACAGATAGAATATGGACATAGGCTACGTTTTGCCGATCCTTCTGTCAATCGGTGGCGCTTGGTCCTGACAGTATTCTGCCGCCACCGACCGGCAATCAACCGCCAGGTTTCGCGGTGTCGCTATTTTCGCCTGTCCTTCAACAGCTGCTGCAATTGATCCAGAAACTCCCGCTGGCCGGCCTGTACTTTGACTCGCGCGGTCGGCAGATCGAACCAGGCTCCGCGATCCACTTCGGGGAACTCCCGGGTCTTGCCGGATTTAGGCGGCCATTCCAGCATGAAGGTATTGCTCGTCAGCGCGGCGGCATCAACGTCGCCTTCCACCGCCCAGGCTGTGATGACTTTCCCGCTTGGCTGTTTCAACGCGGTCAGTGGATGAAAAGTCCCTTCGACTGTAAAGCCGGTTTCTTCATGGAACTCACGCTGGGCGACCGCAAGCGGCTCTTCTCCGGCCTCATACTCGCCCTTCGGGATCGACCAGGCACCTGCATCTTTCTTGGCCCAGAACGGCCCACCGGGATGAACGAGGAAAACTTCGATCTCATCGTTACGCAGTCGGTAGAGTAAGATCCCCGCGCTGAGTTTTTTCATTCCCGTCCGTGAGCCTCCTGATTCAAGCAGCCCCCTCGATATTCTAGCCTCTGGCCAGAATGGTTGCATCTACGTAGTCGTATCGGATGGGATACGAATCTGTATCTGATGCGATACCTGGCCTCGAGATGACCATGGTCGCAGTCGTGACGAACAAGCAGCCAAGCGATTGTTATTTCGCGCGGATATCTCGTCGAACTTTTCATGGCGCAAAGCTTGCTTTTCTCGATGGGTGAAAACCTGACATGAACACATGAGCCTGACATGGCCGGTAGAGAAAGGAATGAACAGGAGGTCATGATGCATGCTGGTTCACATAGGCCTCGGGCCCGCAATGCAGGAACAACAATGCGATGGCTCCTCGTCTGCATGATGGTTTCGTTTGGATGCGTCCCCCCGCCGCCTCACCAATTCGTGCCGGGAGGGCCACTCGGCGAGGCCGGACAAACCGTGCAGGGCCCTCGCCAAGCGAGCGACGAAGAAGTGCGTGCCATGTTGGCGGAGTCCTCGCGGCATCAGCAGAATCCCTCCGAGCGCGTCGACCTGGACGGACTCCTGACACAGATTACCCAAACAACAAACTTCCGGCAGAAGCAGCGCCTGGTGGATCGATATCACCATGCGGCCCTCCTTCTGCCGGAGGTCGAGCGGAATCAGGCGTTTCAACGGTTACGAGACACAGCGGCGCCAGGCGCAGTCACCCACTGACCGCGTGACGAGAGGCAGCGTCGCGCCCTACAGGCGCTTTTTAGATCAGGGCAAGAAAGGAATGCACCATGAACCAGAAACGAACCGGCAAGGTGGTCATGCTAGGCCTGGCTGTGGTGTTCAGCGGGCTGCTCCTGACGGCTCCGCCTGCCGAGGCTCACAATTGGCTCGGCGACTGTGTCGTCGACTTCGATAATACGTTCGCCCTGACCTATATCTATGGACAGGCCAGGGGCAATTTCGGCGTCTCCACCGGCATCAATGCATCCGGCGACCTGGAGGTCTGCGATCCCTCCACACACCAGGCCTGCTGGACCTACCGCCATCGCTGCTTCGGCAACTACATCAACGTCGAAGACATGACCTACGGCCACATCCATTTGACCTTCGAGAGCCCGAGCCTGCTCACGCCCTGCTTCGTCGATCCCGGCGATGGCTACGGCGCCGGGTACGGGCGATCGGTCGGCAACAGCTGTATGGCGGCCGATTGGATCCATGAACCGAGGACGCTCGGCACGCATGGAAAGGACCACTGGATTAAGATCTGGATGGAAGATCGAGTGACACACCAGCCGCGAGTCTTCGACATGCCGATCATCAGGGTCACGGGAACCGAGCCGATTCAATTCTGGTTCAGGAAGACCGACGGCAGCTGGTGGTACTGGTCGAGCCTGGCTCCCAATCCTTGGCTGGTCGGCGGGTGGGTGTACGATGTGACGGAGGTGCGGATCCGAGGCGCGCAGGTTGCGAAAGGGCCGTACTTCGTCGCCGCGTTCTCGATACTCGACTAGACGGATGTTGAAAAAGTCCGCCAGCTTTGTTCTCGCATCGTTCAGGCTTTCAACGTACCCCAGCGGGTACGCCTCGACCCTTCACTCGCTGCGGCCGCGCTGGACGGCCATTTTGAACATCCTACAAGTAACATTCGAGTGGTCCACAGTTCATTCTCAGGTCGATTTAGAATCGAACCCTGACGAAAGGAGGCGGTAAAGACAATAAAACCAGATGCGGATAGTGCGGCATGCAGCGTGAGACGGATGGGATGCCGCTATTTGGCGTCCGGAACCTGCAAGGTGATGACAAGCGCTCGCCGATCGTCCGTGATCTGCGCCACGATCTTGTCGCCGGTTTTCAATCGTCCGCCCACCACGCCCTCGATTTTTGTCTCGGGGGTCACGACCAAGCGCTCTTGGTGACCGGAGAATTCCTTGACGATCAATTCCCCCTCTTCCCAATACAATACATCGGCCTTGATGACCAAGGCCGCGGTGGCCTGAGAACCCTCTAACGCTGATGCGGGAATAACTGCGAAAAAGATGAGGTAAAACGCGAGAAGAAGTGCCATTAGAGACCCTCCCTTGTACTTAATTTATGGGCTACTAGGGGCTTGTGTCAATCATGGCCATGCCGTTGCCAAAGGTCGAAGAACCACGATCGACAGTGACGACCTTCTATCCTTTTTGTCTACCCATGAGATTAAGTTGGTGAATCCACTGTCGGCAGTTTGGTCCCTATATAACCAACAAGAATTTGCCGAGTCTCTGGCAATGGAAGAAAGTGAATCCGCCATGCTCCAGGGGTGAGTCTTACGTGCCAGCTAAAAATTCGCATCTTCCCGTCCGGGCATAAGAATGTTCTTTCTCTGCTGTACGTTCTCAGTGTCACATCACTTTCTGGCGTTACCTTTGTGGGAATCTTACTGGGATCAAAAAAGCCATCATTCCAACTTTTAGCATACGCATCCAATTCCATAAGACGCTTAATAGTTGGAATTATCATCGTGTGTTCGAGACCTTCAATTTGTGATCTGAGGGTGGCGCAAAATAATAGGCGCATGAAAGCCGTCGCCTTATGCTCCCAGAGATCCACTCCGTTTCTGATATTTTTTGCGAGTCGCTGCCTTATCCACTGATCGTTCTCGGTGATATGCGCCTGAAGACTTGCATGACGCACTGTCTCATCACAGGTTTCAATTTCACCTTTTTCGCTTAACCATTCGACCCGCACATTAAGCAGACTTTTCCGCCAGCGTTCATTAGAGTTGAAGCTTACCCCCAAGTTATTCGCTTGCCACGCAAGCCCCAACCCTGCCGCCCGTTTACCATCACAGATACAATCCGACAAAGAAATTGCATCTAACAATCCCTTGTCCGTAATGTCTTTTAGCAAAGGGGATTTTGCTGCGAGCGACGTGATGTAGCGTCTGGCCTCAATGTCTACAACTCTATCATTGCGCCATTGGGCAACTAAGTAGCTAGGAGCTAGAGTTATCCCATTAATATCAACATGAGACCGCAAAACTCGAGCACAACCGGATTTCACAGATGCCCGTATAGTATCAACCAAATCAACCATCATCACCCTCGCAGCCGCTATGTCTTGGCCAGGAGGATGCAGGGATAATTCGTTGAGTACTAACTCTAGCTCCATGGTTAACTTTCAGTCCAATAACGCCTCCAGACTTTTATCCCATTCGTCAAAGAATCCTCCAGGCCATTCGGTGATTCGACCCTCTTTTGTTATGTCAGGCGAAACAACTTGTTTCTGCAACTTGTCACCCTCCAGCACCTGAGTAAAAAAGTGCAGCTGCACATCTCTGGGACTTACTACTTCATGCTTAACGGCCAAGCGAATACCGTTAAGCACGTGATCACTGTGCGATTCCACGACTATCTGTACGCCAGCAGCAGCAGCACGTGCCAGAAGTTCTCCTAACTTAGACTGACCTCTTGGATGTATATGCGCTTCCGGATTCTCAAGAAGTAGGAGCGTTCCTGCTTTTGCAGAAAGTATCGCCACAATGGTAGGGAGAGTATAGGTGATACCAAATCCGACATTTGTGGATCTATATTGGTTACTAACCTGATCGCCCTGCAAGAACGAGTACTGCAGATTGACCAGGTCCATCCCTTCATGGGAGACACAGTGCACCCGAACCCCTGGACTCATTTCGCCAATCCACGCCTCGACTTGGTCCCGGAGCTGGAGCGATGCGGAATGCTTATGACCTAAGCTCGGCAAATCTATCTCATTTCGACCAAAAAGCGATAAGTAGTGGGACGTGAATTCACCTTTTGTCCCAAGCTGCTTATGATGTCGAACCTGGTAATCTGAAATGGGAAAAGATGTCCTAGGGCCGATTCTTTCAGCATTCAAGTAGTGAAATGAGTCAGCGAATAGACTCGAGTCAAAAATAGCTGATGGTGATTTCACCTCGTCTACTTCTATTACGTCTGCCTCTTTGTCGTATTTAAAGCGCCAGCTACCGAACGAGCCGTCTGCAAGCTGAAGATCAAAACCGATCCTGTCGTCCCCGGCTCCTTCACACAGTGCATCAGCAGCGGTCCCAATATTTACGAATTCACCATTTAACGCGAGACCAATTGAAGGAAGTAGATGTTGCTGGTGTGATTGCCGCAATAACAACAGTGCCTGAAGCACCGTAGATTTGCCCATACCGTTAAGCCCGGACAACAAGGTAAGTGGAGCAAAACGCAACGTCTGCTTTTCGAAACACTTAAAGTTATGTATCCCAATCCTGCTAATCATTTAGTACCGATCTGATTAATCTTTCCACAAGGTGAAATCTTGTCCTAACCTTAATTGCGCCACCGGTCCCTTGGGAAATGGCATTATCGAAATTCCTGTCTTGCAGAAGTAGGCGAAATTCATTTTCCAAACGAGACTTCCGCTCTAATAGTTTTTCGACTTCTGTATCGTCTAGCGATTCAAAGTTTACTGACCAAGTTTCGAACAATGCTTTGTTAATGGGCGACCTGCCTCTTTGACTAGCGTGAATCTTTCTGAAGGCGTCCTTGCCAAAACATTTATGCGCAACCGACATACAGCGGTAAAATTTTGATTCCAGATTGGACAGCTTAGTGGGAGACAAATGATTAATCGCAGCCATCGTTTCGTGAAGAAACGTATCTAAGTCGTTGTGTCTATAATCATTATATGAAGTTAGGCTAAAGGCTAGAAACCGAAGAACACATTCTCTATCCGCCATTCGATCATCGCGGATGCCATAATCGGTTGCTATCAAAAACTCCTTCGATATAGCCAATCGCGAAAGAAACCTAGTAACCTGACCCTGGTTGAGAGCATGACGTATTTCCTGTCCAGAGAGCGGCAAGCCGCCAGTATTAATTCGTTTAAAAATATTGAACTTTACGGATTCAGGTGTTCCCTTTTCGATTAAAAAGACGGTTACCTGTGTTTCCTTGATTCTCCTTTTCAGATGTCGAGGAAGTTCATCAAACGCTTTGCCATTATATGGAGTCAGAAATTCTAGGCCTTTAAGTCTTAAATCCTGATCTAGAACAAACCTTTTTAATGTCGTCAAGCGCTGAAGTCCGTCTACAACCAACCACCGATCTTCATTAGTTGCATCCATATACAACGCAGGAAGTGGTATGCGGATAAGGACCGATTCGATCAAACGACTTTGCGCACCTTCCTTCCAGATACCTGCTTTCCTTTGAAAATCAGGCGTAAGGTCTAACTCACCTTCCTGTATCCTTGTTAGTAGCAGATCAATCGTCATTTGCTTTGACTCAACCCTTATAAGGGTGGGGTCAAAAGGCTTAGTGATTAATTCATCGCCACCCGTATCTTCAAGCTCAACACCGGAGCCAAACTCCTCTTCAGGGTCTTGGATTGGGATCGAATTGCTTTTGTTCTGTGTAGGTTTCATCTACCCTCCGAGAGGGCTGTAATATAAACCAATGAGGTACCATTGTTAATAGCACGCAATCGACTGGTTGATACTTAGCTCGAACAGATATCTCTGGCTTAGAGCCTGCTTCTCCTGCACCCAATCCAATGAACAAGTCTAGTTGCCGCATCGGCCTTCAGGAGACGAGCACAGTTTTATCGTGCGCCTTCTGTGAGCAAGAAGGCCGGTTCGGCTGCTCACTTACTTTCTTTCTCTCAACGGTGCATGTGCTGACTCTCATGCTCCCTTCCACCTCCCAGTCCCCCAAGGGGTAGCGTGACCCCGTCCCCAACTGCGCACGTCGAACGAGGCCCTTCTCAGGGCGCGCGTTCCGTGAGGTGCGCGACGCGACGAATAAGGAGTGTCACGTTTGCGCACGCCGGCGAGATGGTGAGCCGGCCGTGGTTCTCGACCACCAGGCCGCCCCTCGAACTCTTCTACACTTCTGAATGAGATAGTCAGGTCAAGTCTTGCGATCCAATACAATCCAGAAGGGATGAAGCGCCGAAGCACGTCTTGCTGTTCGGCCTTGCTTCATCTCTCACTCCTCCTTTTCTTCCACGCCCCAACTCGTGACCAGCACCTCCCGCCCCTTCGCTGAGCGGAGATGTTCGGCGACCCGCAAGCCGATCAACGCCGTTCCCATGTCTTCAGGAGCATGCTCGTCAAGAAGTTCGGTCGAGACTACCGCATCCCGTAGCCCGCCGACGTCGTCGGTTTCGATTCGAAACACCTGCGCCATTCTGTCGGCGTCGTACGAATCTCGAATCGAGGCGCCAGGGAACTCTTGCTGAAAATATCCACGCGCCGCCGCCAGTTTTTTCAGTTCATCTTCTGTATTCGCATCCGGTCCCCATGCCATCGCCTTACCCTCCTCTGTATTCTGATCATTACCATCTGCGCCGGAATCTGATGATTCCACCATGCTTACCTCATTTCCCTCAAGGGGTGGCCTGGTGCGGTCCCCAACTGCGCAGGCCAGCGAGACGTTCCAAATGCCAATGGTCCTTCCACTTACCATCTCTCTCCCCCAAGGGGCGGCCTGGATTGGTCCCCAACTGCGCACGCCGAACGAGGTCCTTCTGAGGGCGCACGTCGAATTCTAATGGTCCTTCCACACTTACCATCTCTCCCTCAAGGGAGTAGCCGCGTCGGCCTTCACTGCGCGCATGGGCCGAGCACATACTGATCGTGCGCGGTCTGCGAGGTGCGCGAGGCGAGGAATAACGAGCCTCACGTT
>CAZBNV010000116.1:0-9879 GCA_964493335.1 uncultured Nitrospira sp. | reverse complement strand
GTTCGAATATTGGCGCCTTCGCTGAAATGGAGGATGAAATCTTCCCGTTCTTCGTGGATGAACTGAATATAAGCGAGGTTAATGTGGAAACGGCCGACCTTCAGGAGGTGCATACCGTCCTTTCTGAGCCTGCCTTCAACGCGAGGATCTAGCGACGTAGGCGGCCCGTTGCGCAAGGGTGTCGCACGCTTCGTTTTCCGGATGCCCGTTATGACCGCGCACCCATTGCCAGGTGATGCGATGCACCACGGCAAGCTGATCCAGTTCAGCCCACAAATCTTGGTTCTTGTTACGTTTCCAGCCCAGCGTCATGGTCTTGATCAGCAGCTGAGAGTCCGAATGGAGTACGACGGACTGAGCAGGGGCAAGGTTCTTCAGCGCTTCAATGGCGGCCATCATTTCCATGCGATTGTTGGTGGTGTTCGAACAGTGACCTGATCCTTCCCTTCGTTCCTCGTCCTCCTGAACAATGATGTACGCCCAGCCTCCAGGGCCAGGATTCCCGAGGCAGCTACCGTCCGTATAGATTTGAATCGGCGATATGGAACTCATAGTTTCCTTTCGTGCGCTGCCGGTACACCCAAGGAACAGAACGTCCACGCTACAGAGACAATTCGGCGCTCCATATTTTCTCACCTTACTGGCGTGGGTGGGGTGCCTGCAAGCGCTCGCAACCAAGCCTCCCTCTCTCCTGCCCCACGAATGAGGAAATGCTTGCGGTTCAACCGGACCATCAGTGCTACATCATTTGAATAGTGAGCGCTCCCTGGACGGCAATGGGAGCGGCCTGCTCCGCGAGAGAGGGGCGCTGCTGTGTGCGATCTTGGAAGGGCAAAACAAGCAATTCCACGGTGAGCGAGAAGCGTCCCGGCACCCCATTCCTTACCACTGCCGATTTCGTGGAGTGCTAACCTAACTGAATCACTGCTCCGCACTGTGCACATTTCCACTCGGGGCGATCCGAAACGGTCGAACCATCTGGCGACTGCGGTGTCTCCAGCATGGGTTGGACGCAACGATAACAGTGAGGCACGCGATCCACGATGATCTCCCATTGAATCGGTTCCGAGGTGCCCCGTCGGCCATTCTTATCGAGAGAGAGAAGAGCCTGACCCATCACGGTTTCGACAAGCTCGTCGAGTGTCTCCTCTTGCGGTACGGCTGAGAGCGGGATCTGTCGCGCTGAGTCAATGTGAATGGAGCACAGCCCTGCCTTCCAGAATCCGTCGGGAGTACGTTGAATGGGTATCTTGGCTCGTATCATAATTCTGTGATGCAGCCTTCTCGGCTAGAGCATCTCTCCTTTGGCAACTATTGCCCACGGTCGCTACGCAACAACCATCCTGCATGAAGAAACATTTTCAGCCCGGCAACTATCAGAACCCTCAAGCAGAAAGCACCATTGCAAGCCAAGGGGAGAGTGTCTCCAAGAGCAAGCCACGCGTGCGGGAGATCCGACAACTTCGAGAGCATTGAATTGATACGGTATCTTCATCGATCTCCGGCACTGAGCGAGCCAGATGTAGCCGATGTTTGGTGATAAAGGATGGTGCCGAAACCGGGATTGTATCAGAGGAGGTTGCTCAAGTCATTGATGATTTGGGTAATCCCCTTTTCTTTACTGGCGATCGGAGCCCATGTCCCTGCCCCTCTTTGTCTCTGTTCATTGCTTTCGTTCCAGCTTTGTCTCGTTTTCCAACACCTATTTAACACGCCGTTATTGGCGACGACGAGGCGCTTGACCATTACGCGCAAAATTGCTCGGGCGAGGCCGGTTCACAGAAGTCATTGAGGTGCGCAACCGCCGGGGGCTCGCTCGAATAATTAACAATTTCACAAAATGGGGGGGGGTAGCCTGGCCCCTGATTAAGAGTCCTGCCGAAGACCTATCTAAGAACGCTCAGCACGACGAACCGGCAGCAAAAGGGGAAGATTCGTAATGACTCAGCTCATCATGGGTCATGGTGTGTCAGGCCATTATGGCACCAGCTTGGCACCATGTGCCATACCGAGCATAGCGTCCTCCTTTAGTCGCCGCGTCGGCATGCAAGACGGTCACCGAACCCATCCGCGTGAAACGAACTCCCCTGACGCTCATCGCCCCCCTGAGGGACTGCTTTTCTCGGAGCCTATGGAGCTGCACGCCGAGGCGCACGGCATTAAGCAACTTCTCCTTTGACACCGGCTTGATGAGATAGTCGCAGACGCCCTGCTTGGCGAGGATTTCATTGAGGAGAAAATCCGGGTCGGCCGTCAGGATTACGAAGGGGATGGTGGTGGTGGGTTCGGAGGTGCGCGATCACCTCTGCTCCGTTAATTTTGGGCATTTGAAGGTCACAGATGATCGTCGCGATCTCCTCCGCCTGGCCGGAGTCGGAGTTTTTCAACCGGGCAATAGCGGTCTCACCGTCCGGAGCTTCCACTACGAGGTACCCGGCCTTCGTCAGCATGACGCGAACGATATTCCGGATACTGGGATTGTCGTCTACGATCATCACAGTCGCGGCTTCCATCCGATAGCTCCCTCACAAGGCGCCCGTTGATTCCATAGCAATAATGCTTGTCTCCTACATGTCCGTAACCAGAAATATGCCGACGGTGCCTTAATTCCATACTGTTTCCCGGACATCATAGATGTCGGTGGGTAGCTTCCCTGACTGTTGTCACCGAGTTTCCTGCGGGGCACTGATGCCCTCATTTCAGTATGGCGGTCGGTTTTGGGAGTGCATCGATATATGCCAATGTTCTCGTGTCTTTTTGGGGCGATCTCACCCCTTTTGTGCTGGAATCCTTGGATTTCTGCACAAGCTTCCGCTCACACTCGCGAATGACTTCACTCACCTATATCTTTTTTTCCAAGGACAGTTTTTCAAAGTTCGTGGGAGTGAACCCTTCGCAAGGATTCCCTGCAGAAAATGCAGATGGAGCATCCAATACTAGTATCACGCTAAGGATGAAAAACAGTTTTATGGAGAGCGAAGGATGATGTCGTTGAAAGGTACTCATCATGACCTCCGAGAATGCCGATATGAGACGGAGTGCGTTCATCGGGGTTTGGAAACAATACGGCATCGGCATGGCCGATGATCGATTATTTGAGCCCGGCTGTGAGGAAGAGGGATACGAAGGGGAAATTCCGCCCTGACGCCCGTCCGCAGTGGCGGTTTGCTTTACTCGATCAACACTATCACGGAGGCACTAGAATCCTTCGTACTCGCACATTGGCCGTGAATGAAAGCGGCCTGTAGTCCGGATGCTGCCCCTGATGAGCCGGCTCAGCACCATGGTCGACTTCCCAACGTGTCGTGTGACTGGATCGCATGCATGAGTGACGTCTCCTCTCAGCGAGTCGTGATCGATACCGCCGTGCACCACAGAAGCATGCCCAGTCCGAATAGTAAACCGAAGGAAACGAGCAGCATACGTAGAGTCACTTCCCTTTGCTGTAGGCTACAGCACGATGATCCCGGTACTTGCAAATTCAGGACCTGGAGTGAACCCTGCAGGGCGATCACGTAGAAAAGCATGGGAATGTTGAGGAACTTGTCCCCGTGTATGGAAAATACTGCACGGGCTTGCCTGAATCCAAAAGGATACTCGTGCGTATCCCATCAGATACCAATCTCTCGATGAGGACGCCAGCAAGAGCCCCTCGTGGCATAGAAGGCGCGACATCGTCCATGCTGAGCGCAGCTTCCGATTTGAGCGTGCCGCACGGTACAGGATTTGCTTCGTACCAGCTGCGTGAGTCATACGAAAGGAAGAATGAAATGCATGCCATGGTCACCTTTTCACTCGTGACGTTCCTAGTCAGTGGGCTCGCCATCATGAGCGTCTGGAGGTCCTGAGACCGTTCGATACGATTCCAGGCCAACCGGTTCTCCTGCGATTCGCCACGCCAACCCTGAAGGAGGAGCGGTCCAAGTCGCACCGAGGCGTCTGCCGCTCCACATACCATGCCGCGACTCTTAGTCGTCGAAGATGATCCGGATCAATCCCGGATGCTCTGTGACCGTCTGAAGCTGTACGGCTATGCCGTCGGTTGTGCGAACGACGGCCCGGCAGCCTTGGAGATGCTGCAGACTGATTCCTATCACGGTCTCCTGCTCGACCTGAACCTTCCCACCATGCAAGGACACCGTGTGCTGGACCAGGCCCGGCATGCCTGTCCCGATCTACCCGTCCTCATCATGTCCGCCTCGCTGGGTGGGATTCGCACGCTGAAGGACGCAGGGCCCCCCGGGTGTGCCTATATCCTCAAGCCCTACAACAGTCGCGAACTCAAACAAGCCTTGGTGAAGTCCTTCGGCCCGCGACCGGAGGCGATCTAACATTGAACACCAACGCTTGGAGTAAAAGGCGGTATGCCTGATAATGACCAGCACCTGCCTGCCCCGGACCTGCCCAGCAAACTAAAAGAAGGGGAGGAGTATTTTGTTCGCGTGCTAGAGGGCATGCGAGATTATGCCATCCTCATGCTCAGTCCCGAAGGACGGATCTTGACCTGGAACGCAGGCGCCCAGGCCATGAAAGGGTACCGGGCTCAGGACATCATCGGCCAGTCGTTCTCGTGCTTTTATACCGAGGCCGATCTGCAGGCCCAAAAGCCCAGTAAGATTCTAGAGGTCGCGGCACGAGACGGCCGGGTATCCGATGAAGGCTGGCGAGTGCGAAAAGACGGATCTCGCTTCTGGGCCTTTGTGGTGATCAGCGCGTTCTATGACGAGACTGCCACCGTGCAGGGCTATGCGACGATCACCCGCAATATGACCGAACCCCACGAGACCCTGCAACGGTTGGAAACGGCGAATCAGCGGCTGCGCGAGCTCGACGAGGCCAAATCGCTCACCATCTCCGTCGCCTCGCACGAGCTGCGTTCCCCCTTAACGTCGATCAAAGGATATGTGGAGAACCTCATCGAAGGGGTCGCCGGGCCGTTGCCCGACCGGGTCCTGTACTATTTGACGCGCATCGATCACAACGTCGATCGCGTGATCCGCATGACGAACATGTTGTTGGATCTCTCTCGGATTGAGTTGGGTCAGATGCCTGTGCAACTCGGCACGGTCTGTACGAAAGAGGTCATCACCAACGTGCTCCAAGATTTAAAGGCGCTCGCGGAAAAAAAGGGCATTACGGTGCAAGCGGAGGATCTGGTAGACGTACCCGTGAGAGCCGACCGGCATAAATTAGAGCAGATCGTCTGTAACCTGGTTCATAACGCACTCAAATTCACCCCAGAGCGCGGGCACCTCATCGTTCGATCAAATGTGACGACCGACCACCGTCTCACGATCACGGTCGAGGATACCGGCTGTGGGATTCCACGCGAGTATCACGAAAAAGTCTTCGAGAAATTTCATCGCGCCCCCTCGCCGGTTCAAGAAGGATCTGGCCTCGGCCTCGCGATTACCCGGAAGCTGCTCGAACTCCAAGGCGGCACCATCTCACTCGAAAGCGAGCCGGGCCGCGGGAGCCGGTTCATTGTGTCACTGCCTCAAGCCGGAGCGCAGCCCCACGCCCCCCATTGAACGTCTACTCCCCTGTCATTAGAAGGCGCATCGCGAAGCGAAAAGACGAATCGGCTTTTCCTGTAGCGCGATGCACGCTCTGCAGGCTCGCGATTTGCTGCGGCGGATGTTGCCGGGCAGAGTCTCTTTGGAGTTCCTAGGAGTGGCTAGGGTATCGTTACGGGGGAGGGACACCCGAAGGATTCCAGGAATCAGGTCATTGAAGATGCCTATTCGTACGTCTTTCGGGAAGTAACGGCAGGCTCGACCTTTGCTTCATGCTGTGGTCTGCTCAAATCGCCATGCCCCGGGCGACTGGATATTCCTATCCGTTGTCTCCCGGTGGCCGATAGTTGATCGGCAAAGCCTTTTGTAGAGCCGCAAGTGTCTCCTCCACCGTCAGTAACGGGGTTGTATGTAGGGAGCTTAGAGCTCCTCCCGCGCTGATTGCGATCGCAGTGGCTGCCATCGACACATTATCGGGTGCCTCCCACAAGTTGTATGCGTCGTGATCGCCGAAGGCATACCAGAAACCGTGCAACTTTCCGCCGACCGATTCGATGTACTGTCGAGCTGCAGCTCGGCGGTCCTCCGGATTCTTGATGAGCTTCGCCCACGTTTCTGGCGTGTAGCTGAACCGCGTCAGATAGAATGGCATCGATTACCTTCTTTTCATTTTAGAATCAGGAAATCGGGAATTTCATCTTCCACGATCTCCGGCACTGTGCAGTCAACAATCTGGCAGATGCTGGGGTGGATACCGAAACGATCATGAAGATCGTTAGGCATCCATCGGTGGAAATGTTCCTGCGCTATCACACAATCAAGGCGGAGAAACTCGACGACGCGATGAGCCGTTTGAACACGCTAATAACACGCCGCTCCCCTGCCTCTTTGCAAGCTCTCGAAATCGCTACAGTATAGAAAGGGTGGTGCCGAAGCCGGGAGTTGAACCCGGATACCCTTACGGGCGCTGGTACCTGAAACCAGTGCGTCTGCCAGTTCCGCCACTTCGGCCTAAGGAATGGAGGAAGATTATCGCTGATCGGTTCCGACGCGTCAAGGTGAGCCAGACGAAAATCTGCACCGGTCCGATGGCTCTTCAGCCCGCAATCAACCTGTCTCCATCGAGATTCCAGGCGCCGCCCGACGTCACCTCGCGCAGGTCGCCGCTCAGCACGATACGCTCGCGTACCAATCCTGCGGCCGCCAACAAGAAGGGAGTCCGGATACGGGGGGCTTCGTCGGCAATCAGCACATCGAACCGCACTCGACGAAATAAGGGGTCCGCCGCTACCCGAGCGGCAGTGGTGACAATCACTCGCCGGTTTTGCACGAAGGCCTGCCGATTGGTATCTTCCTGGGCCGCCAGCAGTTCTCGAATCTTTTTCGTCCCCCCCAACCTGATGACGTCCTCTTTGAGTTCGGCAAACTCCGGCTTGAGCTCCTTCGGTACCGTGGCTTCCGGAATGAGCTCGTTGATCCGTTCCTTCGCGATATCGATCTCCTTGCGGAGCCCGGCACTCTGCCGTTCATAGATGAGCAGATACTCGCGCAAAGACTCGACATTCTTTCCCATCGCCTGCATGGAGAGACGCTTCCAAATTGGAAGCTGCTCGTACTCGGCCAGGGTCGTCTCAATTTCCTTGATCTTGGCCTGGAATTCGCTCAGTTGGGTCAGCAGCCGCCATTCCAGCAACCGCACTTCGTCTAAGTCTTTCTGCTTCTGAGCTTTATAGGCGAGGAGCGGCGTCAGTTCACGGAACCGTTCATACTTCTTGCGGAGCACCGCCTTGTCGGACCTGGACTTGGCGTAAAACTGATGCATTTGCGCTTCGAACCCTAACTCGGACAGAGGAATGCCGCCGCTCCCCTTCTCGATTGCCAGTTCGTAGCGGCTCAACCAGCTCTTATAGGTCAGTCCAGCCGCTTTCATAGCGCGCGCAATGAGAACGGTGATCGCGTCAGCGCTCTGGTGATCCGGCGTGACCAGGAGAATACGTTTGTTGCCTCGAAGTAACTCAATGACGAGCGTGGCTAATTTCTGCCGGCGAACCGTGAGATCATCATGCCACAGGGGGGTCAACACAGAAGTCGGCGTCAGGGACTCCAATACAGCGCGATGTCCTGACTGTCCCGCTTCGAGCACGGGCAAGAGCCGTTCTGCCGGGCCCAGCGTGTAGGATCCCCCAGCCTTGCTCATCTCCACCAACCGACGACTGGTCGTCGAGGCCAGTCCGCTGACGTCCGGCACCAGCGTCGCGCTAGGCACGACCTCGCCGATGGCATCGAAGGTCTGGAGGATAAGGCGCTCCCCGTCTTGGAACAGCACGATGCCTTCGGTCGGCTCGGCCTCCTCCCCCAGAAGCAATGTCACCGAAAGGTCGGCGCCAATCATCACGTCAGAGGACAGGAAAAATTCATACAGATGCAAGTTCCCCACCGTCTGAAGCAGCCGACCGCGCATGAGGGAAATCGGCTGATCAAGCCGCTGCTCCGAGCTCTGCGTGGCCTCACGCTCCAATTTTGCCGCTAGCTGATCCAGAAGATCCTGCAAGGTGCCGGGCATTGCGGTCATAACAAGTTGTTCTCCTGAATTCTGTCCTAGCGCACCATGCCACCGTACTCCTGCGCGACAGCTTGAAAGTTGATGCACACGATAGGAAGCGTATCTTAATGATTCAAGAAAGAACCTGTCCAGCATCCGGCCCTCCTCACGAACATTTCGGAGCGAAACGGGCCCCAGAGACCAACATTCCTCGCTTCGAAGGCGGACGAAGAAAACCCTTCCGGTCGCTCCAGATCAATTGACTTTTGCACAGCCCGCCAGTATGCTTTTTCCCTTTCCAACAGAAGGAGTTGCAGTATGAAGGTGATTCTCCAAGAAACACTCGAAGGCGTGGGCGACCTCGGCGACCTTTTGGACGTCTCCAACGGGTTTGCCAGGAACTATCTCTTGCCTCGCAAGAAGGCCGTGGAAGCCAACGGCCGGAATATCAAAGAATTCGAACATGCCAAGCGGGCCGCTGCTGAGAAGGCCAAGAAAGAAAAGCAGGACATCGAGGCGCATGGCAAAAAAATCTCAGCGGTTTCGCTGACCATCTCCGCCCAAGTCGGAAAAGACGACAAGATGTTCGGATCGGTGACAGCGAAAGACATCGCGGAAGGGCTGACCGAGCAGGGGTTCACCGTGGATCGCCGCAAGATTCAGCTGGCCCAGCCCATTAAGGAGCTCGGGACCTTTGCCATCGCCATCAAGCTGCCGCGCGAAGTCACGGCCACCATCGCCGTCCATGTGGTGAAGAAACAAGAAGAGCCGGAAACCGCCGCAACGGCCTAGCCCGTCGAGCAATCATGCGTGGCAACCCAGACCAGATGCCACGCTCGGAGGAACCATGCAGGATGTGATCGGTTCGTTGGATGCGCTGAAATCGACCGACCCTGAGACGTACGAGGCCATTCAAGCCGAAGGACAGCGGCAGCGAGACAAGCTGCTGTTGATCGCGTCGGAAAATTTCGCCAGTCCAGCCGTCTTGGCCGCTCAAGGGAGCGTCATGACCAATAAGTACGCCGAGGGATATCCGGGCAAGCGCTATTACGGCGGCTGCCAGCATGTCGATACGGTCGAAACCCTCGCCATCGAACGTGCCAAGCAGATCTTCGGGGCGGAGCACGTCAATGTGCAACCGCATTCTGGTTCGCAAGCCAACATGGCCGCATATCTGGCAGTGCTCAAACCTGGAGATACGATTCTCGGTTTGGATTTGGCCCAAGGGGGACACCTCACCCACGGTAGTAAGGTGAATTTCTCCGGCATGATCTTTCGCGCTTTTTCGTATGGCGTCGATCGCCAGACCGAAACCATCGACTATGCGGCGGTCCGGAAGATTGCCGAAGAATGCCGTCCACGCATGCTGGTGGTCGGGGCCGAGGACTGCAACCGGGAGAGCATCCTGCCCTTCGCCAGCATGCGCGCCCTCTCCCTTCAGACCGACCCGGACCAGGCATCCCGTCCCTTTGACGCGGCGCGCGACGGCTTCGTGGGCACCGGCGGAGCCACGGTGCTCGTCCTGGAAAGCGAAGAGGAGGTGGCGCGGCGCGGAGCCAAGGTTTATTGTGAAATGGCCGGGTGGGGGCAGGCCTCCGACGGGCACAATGTCGCCAGCTCGCATCCGGAGGGCGCGGGCCTGCAGGCGGCGATGCAGAATGCCCTGCGGCACTCCGGCGTGCAGGCTTCCGAGATCTCCTATGTCAATGCCCACGCCACCTCGACGCCCATCGGCGACCTCTCCGAGGCGCGCGCCCTGAGGAGGCTGTTCACCGAGGCCGGGCTGCAGCCGGCCATCAGCAGCACCAAGGCGCTCACCGG
>CAZBNV010000115.1:0-10010 GCA_964493335.1 uncultured Nitrospira sp. | reverse complement strand
GCACTCGTAGCTCAGCTGGATAGAGCATCGGATTTCGATTCCGAGGGTCGGGAGTTCGAATCTCTCCGAGTGCGCCAACAGATCAACAAATCAGCCACTTCCTGCGCGTGCGAATTGGCCCACCGCACCGGAACTGCTCGAGAGGGTTCGCCGTGCCCCGATGTCGCGATTGAGCGCCGATCGATCTCAGGCAATTCTCATCGCGCCAGCGACGGAGGCTGACCGAAACGCGATTGTGGCGGGCATTGCCGACTTGCAGGATGTCGAGCGGGACATTTCGAGCACCCGGCGACCGGGCCAGGAAATCTGCGAGCAATACCTCGCCCAACTGGAAGCATCGATAGCCCGGAAGCGCGGTGCGATGTTTCTCGCCCGCATCGACGGCACCATGGCCGGATTTATCGCCTGCTGGATCGAACAAGACGACAACGTCGCCGAAAACGCCGGGACTCCACGACTTATGGCTACCTTTCCGAAGCTTGGTTTGCCGCAGATATGCGGGGGCGCGGCGTGTTTGCCCTGCTGAACGAACACGCGGAAAAACATCTCGCCAGGTTCCCGGACGTGAGCATCGTCCGGATCAATACTTTGGCGAAAAACAGCGCAGCGCTGCATGCGTACCAAAAGGCAAACTATGAGCCGTACGAAATGACCCTGCAGAAGCGTTTGAAGCCATCTCTTCCCTCGCTCAATCCCGCGTCACCGCGGTCAGGTTCATCGTGACCCGTATGCCGGACTTCGGCAATTCGCGCACGCCAATCACGGTTCGGGCGGGACGATGGGATCCCATCACCTCCACATAGGCGTCATTCAACGCGTCAAAATCCGACATCTCGCGCAGGAAAATGTTGATGTGCACGACGTGGGCGAGATCGGAATTGACGGAGGCAAGCATCGTCCTGAACGAGGCGAGAATTTGCCTCGCCTGCGCGGCGATGTCGGCGCCGGCCAGTTCGCCGGTGGCTGGATCAAATCCCGCCACACCGCCGATAGTGATGAACGAACCAACTTTGGCAATGTGGCTGTAAGGACCGATCGGCTTCGGGGTACCAGGCGGCGTCGAGGTTTCAACGTTCGGCATTTCAACCTCCTGCAATCCACAATGTATCGTCCCAAAATAGCGAGAGAACGACGGATTGCCTATCCGCGCGCGGCCCTGCCCGATCTGCACGACGATCGGCGCCGGCACCCCTCATCGCACAGGATGGGCCATGACTTGCGGATGCAATGATGGTTGCAATCAACGCCACCGCGCATGAAAGCGGTGCACGCTTGCATTCGCTTCATAAAATGTAGCTGGTGATAACCGGCCGTGCGCTGCGCGGCACCGCCCTGCGCGCTCGCTCGAGCACATCGCGCCGTTGCTCGGGGTCCAGTTTCGCGAGCAGTCCCCGTTCGAGAACCGCTCTGCTCACATCATATTCGCGGCAGTTCGGGCAACGGATGCTCTTGCCGTCAAAGCCGGGCGAGTGGATGTACCTCGCGCGCGCAGAACAAACCGGACACTCCATCGTCTTCCCCCTCTTCCGGCACCGAAGCGCGATAGGGCCGAGGGGTTACGATTTTGTTATCCGGCATGAATGTGCCGCTGTGAGGAAATCCATAAAAGTTTCGGCGTTTTGTGCCAGTCGACGGACGTCCCCGCCACTGCGTCCGGCTCCATCGAAAGAGTGCGTCAGGCGCGCCGACGCTTACACTGACTTTCGCTGCTGCCCGCCCGCCTGCGGCCGCAACGCCGCCAGCCGATCGATCTCGCGCCAGAAGCCGGCGATCGTGTCGTCGACGATCTGCCGCACTGATTTGATCTCGTGAATGAGCCCCGCGCTTTCGCCGGCCGAGCCCGAGGTGTTCGCCACATCGCCGTTGACGTAGAGCAGGTCGAGCGTGCCCCGGCCCTGATGGCGTTCGCGCGTGCCTTCCTTGACGGCCATCGCATACGGTGTGGCCAGACCGCGTGAGCGGGCGCGCGGCGGATTGTCGGTCAGCATCGTGCCAGTGATCGGCGCGTCGATGATCGCCTGCTTGTAGTTTTGATGCACCGGGCTTTCGAGCGAGGCAACGAAGCGCGTCCCCATGGTCACGCCCTCGGCGCCGAGCGCAAAGGCTGCGGCCATGCCGCGACCGTCGACGATGCCGCCGGCGGCGACGATCGGCACATCGACCGCCTCGCGCACCGCCTGCAGCAGCGCGAATGAGTGCACCTCGTCCGGGTTGCGAAGGCCAGCGCTCTCCGCGCCCTCGACGATCAACCCGTCGACGCCGGCATCCACCGCCTTCTGCGCGCCGCGCAAGGTCGCGGTCGCGTGATAGACGATCACGCCGGCGTCCTTCAGCATCTTCGCGTAACGTGTCGGATCGCCCGCCGAGGTGGTGACGAAATGAATGCCCTGGCCAAGCAGCCAGTCGATGATCTTCTTCTCCATCTCCTGGTTGGCCTGCAGGTAACGCACCGGCAGGTTGACGCCGAACGGCTGGTTGGTCGCGGTGCGGATGGCTTCGAATTCGCGGGTGGTGACCGCCAGGTCGGCAATGGAGTTTTCCAGCAACCCCATGGCGCCGGCCGCCGAGACCGCCGAAACCAGCGGCGAACGGGCAATCCAGGTCATCGGCGACTGGAAGATCGGGTAGCGGGAGCGCGTATGGCCAACGACACGGTTACCTTCAAACATGCTTCCCCCAGCTCCATTTCGGTGTTGTGCGCCAGTTAAGTCCGGCCGGCAGGATTGTTCAAGTTGGCCGGGAGGCCGCCTCACGCATACGAGAGGTCCCCCTGAAGCGCCCTTCCAGATATTGAAACGGCGGCCCGGGCCGGGCATGATTGTTGCATTGATTTGCACTTCAGACTGAAGGACCAAGCCCGCGATGAGAAGACCGGTGGTCGGTGTGATCGGCAACGCCCAGAAGGTGGAGAACCGGTTCGCCACCCAGGTGGTTGGCGAGCGCAATATGCGCGCCATCGCCGAGGTTGCCGGCGCTCTGCCGCTCATGTTCGCGGGTTGCTCCGACCTCACCGATATCGGCGCACTGCTGGATGTGGTCGACGGCGTGCTTTTGACCGGGGCCCGCGCCAACGTGCACCCCTCGCATTTCAACACCGATCCCGATCCCAAGCACGAGCCCTATGACGAGCGGCGCGACAGTGTCTCGCTGGAGCTGGCAAAAGCCTGCGTCGCCCGCGGGGTACCGGTGTTCGGCATCTGCCGGGGCCTGCAGGAGATGAATGTCGCCTTCGGCGGCTCGCTGCATCCGGAGATCCGTGAAATTCCCGGACGCATGAACCACCGCATGCCGCGGCTGGAGAACGGCGAAATTCATCCCGATCCCCTCGTCATCTTCGCCGATCGCCACGACGTCAGCCTGACGCCCGGCGGCACCTTTGCGCGGCTGCTCTGCTGCGAGACGATCCGCGTCAATTCCCTGCACGGCCAGGGCATCCTCGAGCCGGGCAAGCGCGTCGTCATCGAGGGCATCGCCGAAGACGGCACGATCGAAGCCATTCGAATCGCGGAAGCGCAAGGGTTCGCGCTCGGCGTGCAGTGGCACGCGGAATACGATCCACAGCAGAACCCGATCAATCGCGCCCTGTTTCAGGCATTCGGCGAGGCGCTTGTGGCGCACCAGCGCGCCGCCTGACCGATGACGCCTGACGGCGCGCCGCGCCCAGTTGGATATCGTCCCGACATCGACGGACTGCGCGCCATCGCCGTGCTGCTGGTGGTCGGCTTTCATGCCTTTCCGAAGGCCGTGCCAGGCGGCTTCATCGGCGTTGATGTGTTCTTCGTGATCTCCGGCTACCTGATCTCGGGCCTGATCGCAGCCGAGCTCGCCGCCGGCCGGTTCAGCCTGCTCACGTTTTATGGCCGGCGCGCGCGGCGCATTTTCCCGGCGCTGTTCGTGGTGCTGATCGCATGCCTCGCGGCTGGTTGGTGGCTGCTGCTGCCGGCCGACTATCGCAATCTGGGCGCGGACGCTTCGTGGTCCGCGGCCTTCGCCGCCAACTTCGCATTCTACTTTCAGGCCGGCTATTTTGATGCCGCCGCGGACACGAAGCCGCTGCTGCATCTGTGGTCGCTCGGCATCGAGGAACAGTTCTATTTCTTCTGGCCGCTGCTGTTGATGCTGACCGCGCGACGACGATGGATGTGGCAGGCAGCCCTCGTCGTCCTGATCGCATCGTTTGCGTGCAACATTGTGTTCACGGCAAACGACCGAACGGCCGCGTTCTTTCTGCCGATCTCACGCGTGTGGGAGCTTGCCGCCGGTGCGATGCTGGCCCTCCGGCCCGCGCGCGCGCAAGGCGCGGTCGTGTACAACACCGCCGCGTGGTCGGGGCTCGCTCTTCTTGCAGCCGCCGTCTTGCTGATCGATCGCAACCGCCTGTTCCCGGGCTGGTGGGCGCTGATGCCTGTGATAGCGACCGCGCTGCTGATCTTGGCTGGCCCTGCCGCCACGCTCAATCGGCTGGTGCTGAGCCATCGCACGCTCGTCGCCATCGGCCTGATCAGCTATCCGCTCTATCTGTGGCACTGGCCGATGCTGGTGTTCGCGCGCATTGCGCGCTTCGGCGCCGAGCCGCCGATCCTCATGAAGCTCGCCCTGATCGGCGCATCGTTCGCGCTCGCCTATCTGACCTGGCGTTGGATCGAACGGCCGTTCCGGTTCGGCCGGCTCACGGCCTGGAAGCCGATCGGTGCAACTGCGGGGCTCGCGATGGCCGCCTGCCTGGCGCTGCTGGTCTGGAGCAATGCCGGCATTCCGACCCGCTTCACCGGCGACATCCAGTATCTGGTGAAGGATTTTCAGACCGAGGCCAACCGCGCCTATCGCAACGGCACCTGCCTGCTCGGCGATACGCAAGCGGCTACGGCCTTCGTCCCGGATTGCGTCAGCACCCTGGGCGCGGAAAACCGGCTGGTGCTGCTTTGGGGCGATTCCTACGCGGCGCACCTTTATCCGGGTCTGCCGAAGCTGAAGTTCAACCTCGCCGAATACACCGCATCGGGCTGTCCGCCGATCATGGGATTCGTCAGCACGCAACGCACGAACTGCGATGCGATCAACCGTTTCGTGATGAGCAGGATCGAAGCGCTGAAGCCGCAAACCGTGATCCTCGCCGGCCGCTGGAATCTCTACGACGGGCGCGGCGGCTGGGGCACGATGGATCAGGCCGCGATCCATGCGACAATCGCAAAACTTACCGCCAGCGGTGTCGCCCGCATCGTCGTGGTCGGTCAGTTTCCAGCCTGGTCGCTGGCGCCCGCGCGTATCCTGATCCGCAACCACCAGTTCGGAATGCGGTCGCGCGCGCCAAACCAGTCTGCACAGCTTGCCGAGTACAGCACCGACTATCTCGACTCGCAATCGTTCGCGGTCGAGGACAGCCTCCGGCAATACTGGCCGGCGTCGAAGGTCATCTTCATCTCGCCGCGTACGACACTCTGCAGCGCGGCAGGCTGCCGGCTGCTGTCTCCCGGCAGTCCGCCGCAACCCGTCACCTGGGATCATGGCCACCTGACCCTCGCCGGATCGATCTATTTCGCGACCGTCAATGCGGAACAATTGCTCGGACCATGAGATTGCCGGCGGCGTCCTCGTTGACGCCGTTGCCGCCAGCGTTCACGGTCGCCGCGCATGAACAGGATTCCCGGCTTCAGCACGGTCGCACCCGACAGTATCGTCGCACCGCTGCGCTATAAGGTGTTCCGGCGCATCTGGCTGGCCGGCCTGCTGTCGAACCTCGGGCTCCTTATTCAGGGCGTCGGCGCGGCGTGGCAGATGACGTTGATGACGACGTCAGCCGACATGGTGGCGCTGGTGCAGACCGCGGCGCTGATGCCGACACTGCTGATCTCGATCGCCGCGGGCGCCATCGCCGACATGCACGACCGGCGGATCGTCGCGTTGGTCGGCCTGTCGATCTCGCTGACGACCGCGGCAACGCTTTCCCTGCTGGCGTATCTCGGCCATCTGACACCCTATGTCCTGCTTGGTTTCAGTTTCCTGATCGGCACCGGCATGGCGCTGTTCCAGCCGGCGTGGCAGGCCTCGGTCAATGAGCAGGTGCCGCCTGAGACGTTGCCGCAGGCGGTCGCGCTGAACGGCATCAGCTTCAACATCGCGCGCAGCTTCGGCCCCGCCATCGGCGGCGTGATCGTGGCGTCCGCCGGCGCGGTGGCATCGTTCGTCGCCAACACCCTGCTCTATATCCCGCTGATCATCGTGCTGCTGGCGTGGAAGCGGAAGATCGAACCTGCGCGGCTGCCGCCGGAGCGACTCACCCGCGCCATCGTCTCCGGCGTGCGCTACGTCATTCATTCCCCCAACCTGCGAACCGTGCTAACGCGAACGCTGCTGTTCGGCGTGATCGGCAGTGCAACGCCGGCGCTGATGCCGCTGCTCGCGCGCGATCTGCTCGGCGGCGGCGCGCGGCTTTACGGCATCATGCTGGGGGCGTTCGGCCTCGGCGCCGTGATCGGCGCATTGAACGTCGCGGCCGTGCGGCGAAAATTCCGCGGCGAGGTGGCGGTGCGTGTCTGCTCCTTCATCATGGGCGCGGCCGTGGTCGTGCTCGCGCTGAGCCGCTGGCCGGTGCTGAGCGCCGCGGCCCTGGTAATTGCGGGCGCAGCCTGGATGCTGGCGGTCGCGCTGTTCAACATCGGCGTGCAGCTGTCCGCCCCGCGCTGGGTCGCGGGCCGCGCGCTTGCCGCCTTTCAGGCCTCCATCGCCGGCGGGGTCGCAATGGGAAGCTGGGCCTGGGGCCATGTGGCCAACAGCGTAGGCGTCAGCGATACCTTGCTGATTTCCGGCGGCGTCATGCTCGCCTCGCCGTTGATCGGCTTGTGGCTGACGATGCCCGCCGTCGGCGACCCGAGCAGCGACGCCATGGAAGCGCTCGCCGATCCGGAGGTGCACCTGTCGCTCACCCCGCGCAGCGGCCCCGTCGTGATCGAGATCGAGTACCGGGTCGAGCAGCAGCGCGCGCGCGAATTTCACGGGCTGATGCAGCAGGTGCAGTTGTCCCGCCAGCGCAACGGCGCGTATGGCTGGTCGATCGCGCGCGACATCGCCGATCCGGAATTGTGGACCGAGCGCTACCACTGCCCGACCTGGCTCGACTATCTGCGCCAGCGCAACCGGCCGACGCAATCCGAACGCACCCTGACCCTGAGCGCCCAGGAGTTTCACATGGGTCCGGAGCCGGTGCGCATCAGACGGATGCTGGAGCGTCCGTTCGGATCGGTGCGCTGGAAGGACGACTCGCCGGACCGCGCGGCCAAGGACGAGCCGATCACGGTTGATCCGACCAGCGGAACGTAGGCGCGGCCCGCCCGGCTGGTGCCCGAGCGGCGGCTGCTGTAACCTTCCGCCAAACCAATCGTGACTTCAGCTCTTCGTCCAACAAACAACAACCATCGAACGAGTATGTCCGTGCAGCTCCTCCTGGCAAAAACCGCGCTTGCGCGGATCGAACCGCGTCTGAAGGCGCTCGCGCCCGATCTCGAACTGACGCTCGTCACACCGGCCGGCACCTTCGAGCGCAACGGCAAGGAGATCGCCGCCGACCAGGTCGATCCGGATATCGCCTGGGTGAGCCTCGACGCGATGCGCGACAACTATATGCCGCAGGTCATCGGCTGCCTCGTAAAAGCGACGAAGACGAAGTGGGTGCAGTCGTTCCTGGCCGGCCTCGACAATCCCGCCTTCAAGCAGATCATCGCCAAGGGCATCAGCCTGTCGAAGAGCAGCGCGCAGGCGGTCTCGATCTCCGAATATGTCACCGCGCACGCGTTCAGCCTGCTGGTGCCGATCGAGCAACAGCGCGCAGCGCAAGGCAAAAAAGAATGGACGCGCACGCCGTTTCGCGAGATCGGCCAGACGCGCTGGACCGTCGTCGGTTTCGGCGCGATCGGCCCGGAGATCGCCAAGCGCGTCAAGGCCTATGGCGTGCATCTCACCGTCGTGCGGCGTCAGTCCGACGATCGCGGGCTTGCGGACGCGGTCGTGCCGCTTGGCGACATCGGCAAGGTGCTGCCCGAGACCGACGTGGTCGTCCTCGCCTGCGCGCTGAATGACGAGACGCGGCATCTCGCCAACGACGCCTTCTTCGATAAGCTGAAGAAGGGCGCGATCATCATCAACATCGGCCGCGGCGCGCTGATCGATTCCGAGGCGCTGAAGCGCGGCCTCGACCGCGATCAGCCGCGTCACGCGGTGCTCGACGTGTTCGAGCAGGAGCCGCTGCCGGTGAGCGACTGGATGTGGAGCCATCCGAAGGTGCGCGTCAGCGCCCACACCTCGCCGAACGGATCGGGCACGGTCGGCCGCGGCGACGATTTGTTTCTGACGAACCTGAAGCGCTATCTCGCCGGCGAAAAAGTGCTCAACGAGGCGACACGCGCAGAGGTCGGGCTTTAGCCGTTATGGCAAGCGAAGCGAAGCAATCCAGTCTGAATCTGCGGTAGATTCCTCACGGGATAGCTTCGCTCGCAATGACGCAAGTACGTCAGCTCGCGCCCATCTCGAACAAGCTGCCGTCATAGCCGGCTTCGGCCGGAATGCGCAGCTGGCGGCTCTTTTCGCCGCGGATGACTTCGGGGCACACCGTGACGACGCCCTCCCGCTTCGCGGCAGCCAGTGAGGTCGCGGCCGAGTTCTGCTTGCCCAGTTTGATCAGATTGCGCTCGGTGGCAAACACCAGCTTGAACTTGCCGGTCCTGGCGCCCTCCACTGCCGCATTCGGCCCCACCCAGATCGAATCGACCGACTCGTGCCCGTCATGCGCGCCGACCTGTTCGGCCGGCGCAACCGCGAGGTAGAAGTGCGTGTCGAACCGCTTCGGCATGCCGACCGGCGTGATCCAGTGCGCGAACGGCACCAGCAGGTCGAGTGCCGGCACGACCCGCTCCGACTTCAGGATCTCGGAGAAGTTTCGCTCGCCCTTGTTGAGTGCAACGCGATGGGCGGTCTCGATCTCGCCGGCGCGCGCAGCCGTAACGAGTTGTTTCGAGGCCACATCGCGCGCCAGCAGAATGCCGCATTCCTCGAACGTTTCTCGCACCGCGCCGACGCGAAATGCGAGCGCGGCCGCATCCAGGCCTTCGTGCGGACCGGAAAGGGCCGCATCTCCCGCAACGACATGGTCGTCCGCATCGACGCTGCCGCCGGGAAAGACCAGCGCGCCCGAGGCGAAATCGATCTGGTGGTGGCGCACAACCATGAACACCTCCATGCCCTCCGCGCCGTCACGCAGCAGCAGCATGGTGGAGGCAGGTCGAACGGCGGCGACGGGTTTTTCGTTGCTCATGTCATCCTCATGCGACGTTCAATCGTGTCGCCAGATCCGCGCGCTTGTCCTTGCGCGCCAGCCGCGACAGCAGGTAGTCGACCTCGGCACGCGCGATCGCGCTGAGTGACGACGCGGGCTTGCGCTGCGCGTCGCTCGCGATCATGCCGCGCCGCTGCATCACGTATTTGCGCACGGCAAGACCCACGCCCTGCTGCTGCTCGTAGCGGATCAGCGGCAGATGCGCATCGAACAGATCGTGCGCGGCCTCGCGCTGGCCGGCCTTCGACAGCCGCACCACATCGACCAGCATGTCCGGGAAGGCGTAGCCGGTCATCGCCCCGTCGACGCCGCGTTCCATCTCGAAGTCGAGGAACAGGCCGCCGTTGCCGGTGAGGATCGACAGCGGCCGCAGCGAGCCATCCTTCTGGAAGCCGCGCAGCGCGGTGATCTTCTCCAGCCCCGGCCAGTCCTCATGCTTCAGCATCACGCAGGACGGATTGTCCATGACGATGCGGCGGATCACCTGCGGCGTCATCACCACGGTGAGCGTCAAGGGACAGTCCTGCAGCACCCAGGGAACATCAGTGCCGATCGCCTCGGCGGCCTGCTTGAAATAGGTCGTGATCTGGTCATCGGTGCGCAAATGCGGCGGCGATGCGATCATGACCCCGGCGGCGCCCGCATCCATCACGCTGCGGGCGAGCGAGCGCATCGCCGCAAAACC
>CAZBNV010000114.1:0-10181 GCA_964493335.1 uncultured Nitrospira sp. | reverse complement strand
AGCCTCGCCAAGATCGGCATCAAGGCATCAATCGAAAAAATTCCGGGCGCGAACTGGCGCACGACGCTGAACAAGAAGGAGCTGCCGCTTGCGCTCAACCGTTTCAGCGGCTGGCTCGACTATCCCGAATACTACTTCTACTGGAATTTCCACGGCAACAATTCAATCTTCAACATCTCCTCCTATCAGAACAAGGAGATGGACGCACTGATCGACAAGGCGCGCTTCACCACCGATGCGGCCGAGTATGAAGCAACGGTCAGGAAGTTCATCACGCTGTGCATGCAGGACGTCCCGGTGATCCCGCTGAACCAGCCGATCCACGACGTCGCAATGCAAAAGAACATCAGCGGCTACGAGTTCTGGTTTCACCGCGAGCCGGACTACCGGCAGTTTGCCAAGGCTTGATGTACGAAGGCTTGATGTAACGAAGGTGTGACGCGGCCTCAGCCGGCCGCGCTCATCTGCGACCGAAACGCCCAACGCGTAAAATACTGTTCGACCCAGGCAAACAGCGCGTACATCAAGACACCTTCGAACGCGAGCAGCAGCAAGGCGGCATAGACATTCGCCATCCTGAAGCTCGCGCCCTCGAGGGCTATCATGTAGCCGAGACCCGCATTCGCTCCCAGCGTCTCGGAGACGACGGTGCCGACGAAGGCGAGCGTGATCGCTATTTTCAGCGAGCCGAACAAATACGGCAGCGCGCGGGGAATTCCCACTTTGCGCATGATGTCGAGCTTGCCTGCTCCCAGGGCGCGCAGGACGTCCTCAAGCTCCGGCTCCGTGGTGGCGAGGCCCGTTGCAACGTTCACGACGATTGGAAAGAACGAGATCAGAAAGGCCGTAATGATGGCCGGGACCTCGCCAATTCCGAACCAGAGGATCAGCAGCGGTACGATCGCGACTTTGGGAATGGTGTTGAAGCCAACCATCACCGGATAAAGGCCGCGATAGATGGTGCGGGACCAGCCAACGACCAGTCCGAGCCCGATGCCGAAAGCGACGGCCAGAGCGAAACCCACCATGGTCACCCACAGTGTCACGTACGAGTGGTAGAGAAAGACACTCCAGTGCCGCGCCATCGCGGCAAAGGCCGCCGATGGCGGCTGCAGCACCGACGCGTTGATCCGAAAGACGCGGCATGACGCTTCCCAGATCACGAAGATCGCGATCGTGAAGATCCAGGGCGCCAGTTTTTCTACGATTCTGGAGTTCATGCCTGGCGCGCCTCGGCGATCTTCGACCTCAGCTCGTGTACGATATCGGCAAAGCCCCTCTCGTAAGTCAGCTGAAGATCGCGCGTTCGCGGAAAATCCACGTTCTTCACCTGAACGATGCGCCCCGGCCGGGCGCTCATCACATGAATGCTGTCGGCCAAAAAGGCCGCTTCGCGCAGATCATGCGTCACCAGGATGACCGTGAAGCGAAGCTTCTCCCACAGGTCGCGGAGCACGCACCACAACTCCTCACGGGTAAATGCATCGAGGGCAGCGAACGGTTCGTCCAGCATCAACAGCGCGGGCTGGTGAATCAGCGACCGGCACAGCGAAACGCGCTGCTGCATGCCACCTGACAGTTCCCAAGGATAGCGGTTGCCAAATCCCTGCAGGCCGACCGTCGCAAGCAGATGCTCGGCCTGCGCGCGAAATTCGGCCTTTCGGGCCCGAAACTGCGAGCGGTATGGCTGCACGATCTCCAGCGGTAGCAACACGTTGTCGACGACCTTGCGCCAGGGCAACAAATTCGCGTTCTGGAACGCCATTCCAGCGAGCTTCACCGGACCCTTCACCTTTGCCCCGGAGATTGCCACCCTCCCCATGGTCGGCTGATGCAGACCGGTAACGAGCCGCATCAATGTCGATTTACCGCAGCCTGAAGGGCCGACGACGGCGGCAAACTCGCCGCGCCGGACTTTCATCGTGATGTCCTTCAGCGCGAGGACATCGCCCGAGGCGCCGCTGTAATTCAGCGTCACACCGTCAATATCGACGAACGCGTCCAAGCGGCTGCTCCCGGCCCGCCGGACCTCGATCAGAACTTTCGCTCGGACTGCGGCGGCAGGTATTCGGACGTGAAGATGTCGGCCGGCTTCGGCTTCGCGTTCTTGAACTCGTAGGTGACGGCGATTTGCTCGATCGCCTTAGCCATCCGCTGCTCGTCGATTCCGCCGACACCGTTCGCCTTCACCCAGGGCGTGACGAAGTTATCGTTCAAGGACATCTTCAGCCGCGCCAGCTCGATCTTCTCTTCGGCGGTTTCATTGCGCTTCATCACCGATTTGATCGCGGCCTCGGGATCCTTGATCGTATCGATGATGCCCTTGATGGTCGCGCGCACAAACCCCGCGACCACTTTCGGATTTGCCTTCGCAAAGTCCGGATTGACCATGATGGCGTTGCCGTAAAGGACGATGCCGTGATCCGACATCAGCATCACCTTGATATTGCCTTCCGGGATTCCCTTCGTGAGCAGGTTGAAATAGGACGAGAAAGAAAAGCCCGTGATCGCATCGACCTTGCCGTCTGCGAGCATCGGCTCGCGGACGGGGAAGCCGACGTTCTCGATTTTCACTTTAGCATCATCGACGCCGTTTTCCTTCACAAACGCCTTCCACTGCGCGAAGGCCCCATCGGGGGCCGGCGCGCCGAGCGTCTTGCCTTCAAGGTCCTTCGGCTTGCCGATGCCCGACTTTGCCAGGCTCACGATCGCGAACGGCGGCTTGTCATAGACCATCAGCACAGCCTTCACATCCATGCCGGGATTCTGGTCGCGGAAGCGGGCGAGCGAGTTGATGTCGAAGAAGCCTATCGGATAGGTGCCGGCAGCAACGCGGGCAATGCCGGCGACCGAGCCCGGCCCGCTGTCGATCGAAACGTTCAGACCTTCGGCCTTGTAGTATCCCTTGTCGATCGCGACAAAATAAGGAGCTGACGGCCCCTCGAACTTCCAATCAAGCGCGAATTTGAGGTCGGATTGTGCAGCTGCCGGCAGCGTGATCGCGACGAGCATCGCCGCGGCAACAACGGTCAACTTAAGCCTTTGAAACATATCTCCTCCCAACAAGATTTCGCTTCGATGCGACGAACAAAATCAGCAAGCATTGTGCCATGTCCGGTTGCGGCCGTCCCGTCAGGCGAGCCACACCTTTCAATTTTTTCAGGCTACGCGGTTTCGGCCGTCCTGGCCATCGCAAGCCGGCTGTTTTCACCCGTCAGCGACCGACAGTGCATTCGATCTGGCCGTGCGGCTCGTCGGTCGGCAGGAACACCTGGTTGGCGTTGTCGAGATTGAATGGCGAGAGGTTGATCAGCAGATAGTGCTTGTTCGGACAGGCCATGCTGACCTCCGAGATTTCCGGAACCGCCGCAAGCGCGGCCTCTCCCATGCGGTAAAGGCTGTCCTGAACGCTCGCGCTGTAGGTGGTGGCAAAGACTTCAATCATAGTCGACAGGATTCTCTCGTTGGCAGCGGTGAAGTCCCGCGGGTTGCTGCTCCACCGCCAGCGCGCATCCATGGCCGTCGCACACATACGGTCGCGCGTCTCGACGATGGTCGTGTAGGGATCGCGCGCATAGTTGTCCCAGCCCGACTCCGTCGACTTCATGAAGGTGTAGTCCGAGACGCCGGAGACAATCGAAACCTCCGATCGTGTCGCGCGCACCTCGCAGAACGGCTTGCCGTTGGCGTCGAGAACGAAACTGTGCGGATGCGGCACCCCGCCAATTGCCAACCTCGTCCATTTTGTCTGATGACCCGAGACGAAGGCATTGTCGACCTGCGGATAGTTCGACAGCAGTTTGTCGGCAACCGCATTGCAGAACAGCTCGTTGTCCAGCGCGAGATTCTCCCGCGCGACGACATTAACGACATTCTTGACCGTGTCCGTCGAAAGACAGGTCGAGTTGTCCGCATGCGTGTAGGCGCGCGCGAAATCGCCCTCGACGATAGCCTTGACCGTCAGTTCGCGAACTTCGTGCTTCTCACCATCGCGGTGAATACGCATGACGCGAACCCTGCCCTTGCCATAGCGGTTCATGGTCAGCGGCATAGCGATACTCCCGGGTTGGAAACTGATCGGTATCTCTTGGGTCATGGAGCAACCGGCATGCCATCGCCGGCCGAGTTCGCCCGCCACTGGCGTTGGCACGCGGCTTGAATTGCGTTGATGGCGCACCCGCAGCAACCACGATCGGAGCCCATCCGTGCCGACACATGCCGTCGATCCGGTCGATGAGGTACTTCCCTACCCGAAGTTGCTGACGCTTGGCTTGCAGCACGTCCTGGTCATGTACGCCGGGGCGGTCGCAGTGCCGCTGATCATCGGCCGCGCCTTGAAACTTCCGCCCGAGGACATCGCGTTCCTGATCAGCGCCGACCTGTTTGCCTGTGGAATTGCGACGCTCATTCAATGCGTTGGCTTTCCGGGCGTCGGCATCCGTCTGCCGGTGATGATGGGCGTAACGTTCGCGTCGGTCGGGCCGATGTTGTCGATGGCGGCTTCGCCTGAAATCGGACTGCTCGGAATATACGGCTCGGTGATCGCTGCCGGAATCTTCGGCATCATTGCTGCACCTTTCATCAGCAGGCTGCTGCCACTGTTCCCGCCGGTTGTCACCGGTACGATTATCCTTGTGATCGGCATATCGCTGATGCGGGTCGGCATCAACTGGGCCGGCGGCGGCTTGCCGACGCTCACCCGGGTCGTCGACGGCGTCGCCGGCTCGTTTCCAAATCCAGCCTACGGCCAGTTACAGGGATTGGGCCTCGCGCTGTTCGTGCTCGTGACGATTCTGGCCCTGATCAGATGGGGCACCGGCTTCGTTGCGAACGTCGCGGTGCTGCTCGGCATCGTGGCCGGTTCAATTCTCGCAACGATCCTCGGCGTCATGCAGTTCAGCAAGGTCGCGGCTGCAAACTGGGTCGATATTGTCCTGCCGTTTCACTTCGGCATGCCGAAATTCTACCTCGTACCCGTGCTCACCATGTGCATCGTCATGATCGTGGTGATGATCGAGTCGCTCGGCATGTTTCTCGCGCTGAGCGACATTACAGGAAAGAAAATCGACCGCGAGGAACTGTCGAAGGGCCTGCGGGCCGATGGCGTCGGCACCTTCCTCGGTGGCGTCTTCAATACCTTCCCCTACACGTCCTTCTCGCAGAATGTCGGGCTGGTCGGCATTACCGGCGTTCGCTCCCGCTGGGTCACCGCGGCCGGCGGCGCGATCATGCTTATACTGGGATTGCTGCCTAAAATGGCTGCCCTGGTGGAGTCCGTGCCGCTGGTGGTGCTTGGCGGCGCCGGTCTCGTCATGTTCGGCATGGTCGCGGCCACCGGAGCGCGCATCCTGACGGCTGTGAACTTCCGGACCAACCGCTTCAACCTGTTCGTCGTCGCGATCTCCGTCGGCTTCGGCATGATCCCGCTGGTCTCACCGAATTTCTTCAAGGCGCTCCCGCATGACCTGCACCCGCTGCTGGAATCGGGAATTCTGCTGTCCGCGATCGTCGCGGTTGCGCTAAATGCCTTCTTTAATGGGGTCGGCAGCACGGAGACGGCCGAGGCCGAAGCGGCCTCCATCGCTTCTGCCGCAGACCGTGCCTAGTGATGGGACCGCTAGCTACCGCGATAAGTGGCGTAGCTCCATGGCGTCACGAGCAGCGGAACGTGCAGATGACTTTCCGGCGCGGCGATCCCGAAGCGAACCGGGATGATGTCGAGGAAGGGCTGCGCATCGACCACGACATCCCGACGGGCAAAGTAATCGCCGACGGCAAACCGCAGTTCATAGGTGCCGATCGGCAGGGGCCGGTCGCAGATCAACGGCGTGTCGGTGCGACCATCGGCATTGGTGAGCGCCTTCGCGATCAGGCGGCTTGCGCCGAGCCGCGAAATCTCGATCAGCTCGATCGCAACGCCATTGGCCGGGCGCCCGCCGTGCGTGTCCAGCACATGGGTCGAAAGTCGACCATGGACCGGAAGGGTGTCGGGACCCTGGACAAGCTGGTCAAGCCGCAGCGTTGCAATCCGGGAAATCTCTGCGAGCGCCTCCCCCGCTTCGGAAGCCTGACTGTTCCCCAGACGACGGCGGAACACATCAAGGATCGAGTCCTTCGAATGCCGCCGGACGCAAAGGATGAACGGAAAGCCGAATTTTTCCTTGTAGGCGTTGTTCGCACTTTCGAACGCAGCGAACTCGGCCTCAGACAAGCGATCGAGACCCGCCCCATCCTGCTCGGAGACGGAATCATCGGTCAGCCCGGCCGCGCGCTGGGTTTTGTTGGCAAGGTCGGGATGGGCGCGGATCAAGGCAAGGTGGCGCTCCTCTGGAGCCCGCGCAATGACGCCGAGCAGCGCATCGCGCAACCCGGCCAGAGATGCGAAAGGACGGCTGGCTGCGGCCGTCTCGGCAATCCATGGCGAATACTCGAAGACATTGGCCAACGCCGCGGTGAACGCCCCGGCCGACATGGAGTTCAGGTCATCAAGCTGCACCTTGCCAGCGCTCATCGTTCAGGACTCTTGTCTTTCGCGCAACCTTCACGCGCCGCACAAAGCCAAGCAACTCATGTGCCGAATTGCAACTCCCTTTGTTCAGCGAGCCTCTTGACCTCGACGCCATCCTGCAGCACCAACGGAAGATCATGACAAACCTCCGCATCAAGGCTGGGCCTTACGAGTTCGAAGCGAAGTTCGAGGAAGACCTGGCGCCGAACACCTGCGCCAAGTTCAAGACCATGCTCCCGTACAAGAGCAAGATCATCCATGTGCGCTGGAGCGGCGAAGGCTGCTGGATCCCGCTCGGCGATCTCGATCTCGGCCTAAGCTACGAGAACCATACGAGCTTTCCGGCGCCGGGCGACATCATCGTCTATCCCGGCGGCATCAGCGAAACCGAGTTCCTGCTGGCCTATGGCGGCGTGCGCTTCGCGAGCAAGGTCGGACAACTGGCCGGCAACCACTTCCTGACCATCACCAAGGGCCGCGAGAACCTGCTGGCGCTGGGCAAGACGACGCTCTGGAAAGGCGCCCAGGACATCCTGTTCGAACTGGCTTGAACCGGAGAGCTCACTCGCCGATCAACTTTGCGAGTGAGGCGCTGAGACCAACACTGGCGAGTGCGGGCGCGGACCTTTCGCTGAGCGGTCGCCCGGCGGCAGCGGCGACCGCAGCCTTCGCTCCGACTTCGGTCGAGCACATCAGCGACACCTGTACTAGCGGCTGAATACGCCGCGCAAGCCCCGCAAGCGCGGCGCCCCCGAGAATGACGACGTTCGCGCCATCATCCTTCGCACACGCTGCGCAGGCATCGGCAAGCAGCGGTAGTGCGGCGTCCGGATCGTTGGCAATCTGATCGCCGGTCGGCGCGACGGTTCGGATCGCAGCGAGTTGATGCGACAGGCCGAGTGTCGCGACGAATTCCTCGAGCATCGGCTTCCACAACACGCCACCGGTGACGATCGCAAAGCATCGCCCGCCGCGCGCGGCCTCAAGGCACGCGGCCTCGGCCATGCCGATCACCGGAACCGGCGACACCTCTTTCAGCGCGGCGAGTCCAGGGTCGCCGAAGCAGGCGAGATAGACCGCGTCGCAGCCGTCGACATGTTCCGCCAGCGCATCGAGCGCAGCATGAGCTGCGATCACAACCGCGGCGCGACTGGAAATATACCTCGCGCCGAATTTTCCCGTCACCGGCACGAAGGTGGCGGCACCTTCGACGATCCCGCCGGCATAGACCGCCATGCGCTCGGTGATCGATTGGGTGGTGTTCGGATTGATGAGAAGGATCCGCACGTTCGGCCATCCTGCTGCGAAATAACGCTAAAACCCGCTCACTGCGCCATCGCTGCGCGGATCGGTTGCGCCTTCGAACGTCCCGTCGGCGTGCAGTACGATCGCACCGGCGTGACCCATGGTCGATGTGAACAGGCCCAGCAGTTCGACGTTGTGTCCGGCATCGCGCAACTGCGCGATCAGCTTGGGTTCAAAACGGTTTTCCAGTTTCAGCGTCATGGTCTCTTCGCCCCAGGTCTTGCCGAGCAGCCAGCGCGGCGCCGTCACTGCCGCCTGCAACCTTTGTCCGAACATCGCATAGCGCGAGAAGAGCGCCGACTGGGTCTGCGGCTGTCCCTCGCCGCCCATGGTGCCATAGACCATACGCCGACCGTCATCGAACAGGGCCATCGCCGGATTGAGGGTATGAAACGGCTTGCGGCCCGCACCGATGACACGGGGCCCTGTGCCTTCGAGCGCGAAGCTGGCGCCGCGGTTCTGCCAGACGATGCCGGAGTTCTCCAGCACGCAGCCCGAGCCAAACTCGAAGTAGATGCTCTGGATGAAGCTGACCGCCAGCCCGCTTGCGTCGATCGCGCCGAGCCAGATCGTGTCGCCCGGTTGCGCCACATGTGGCCACGGCAGCGCGCGTTTCCTGTCGATCCGCCCGGCCAGCTTGTCGAGCAGCGCAGGCGTCAGGAAATCCTCTGCGCGCTCGGTCATCGACGCCGGATCGCCGATAACGCGGTCGCGCACAATAAAAGCCTGCTTGGTGGCTTCGATCAGGCCGTGCACATAATCGAAGCCCTCGGCCTGGGTGACGCCAAGCCGTTCGAACAGGGCCAGGATCATCAGCGACGACAGTCCCTGCGTTGGCGGCGGAAAATTAAACAGCGCCACACCGTTGATGCCAACCGACAGCGGCTCCCGCCGCTGCGCGCGATGGGCAGCAAGGTCGCCCCCCGAGACGGGTGACTTGCAGCGCGCGAGATCGTCAGCAATCTGGCGCGACAGCTCGCCGGTGTAGAAATCCATCGGCCCTTTCCCGCCGATCAGTTTTAGCGTGCGCGCGAGCGCAGGCAGCTTCATCACCTCGCCTTCGCGCGGCAGTTTTCCGTCGAGAAGGAACGTCGCAACAAAATTCGGGGCCGCCTTCAGCTCCGGCAGCTTCGTTTCGGTGAGCTCCTGCTGACTCGCAGTCACGGCGAATCCATTTTCGCCAGACCAGACCGCGTCCTCCACCAAGCGCGAGAGTGGCAGCTTGCCGCCGAGTTCGGCGCTGATCGCAAGCACCTCCGCCCAGCCCGACAGGGTGCCGGCGACCGTGTTGGCCGCAAGCGGTCCGCGCTGGGGAATCGTCGCATGGCCGAGCGATTTGTACATCTGCGCGGTCGCAGCCTTGGCCGCGCCGCCGCAGGCATCCACGGCCACCGGCCGGCGCCCCTTCGCCGAGACCAGCCAAAACCCGTCGCCGCCGATCGACGTCATATGCGGATAGACGACGGCCAGGCTTGCCGCCATCGCGACTGCGGCCTCGATGGCGTTGCCGCCCTCGCGCAGCACGCGCACGCCGGCTTCGCTGGCAAGATGGTGCGGCGATGTCACCATGCCGCGGCGGGAACGAGGGGTATTCAGCATCGAGTTTGAACCGGTCCGGAATGCGTGAGGGCACACAACGCCATGCCCTCTTCTAGATCACTCCAGCCCGATCGTCGTCAAATCCTGAAACCAGTGCTGCGCCTGGACGAACTTCTTGACCTTGGGCGACAGCGCATGCGGATTGGTGTCGTGCACCACCCACACCAGCACCGCATCGTCGACGATCTGCTGATGCGCCTGCGCGAGCAATTCATCCTGCTTGCCCGGGTCGAAGTTCTGCTTCGCGGCATCGATCAGCCCGTCGACCTTCGGATTGGCATAGAAGCCCCAGTTTACGCCGACTGGCGCTGCCTGGCCCGAGTGGAAGAACCGGACAATCGCGTACAGCGGGTCCGAGGTGACATAGGCTATATTGTTGGACGTAATGTTGGCGTTCATCTCGTCCTTCGCACCCTTGCGCCAGTGGGTGTAGAGCGTTTCGAGCTCGACCACCATGCCGTCGATCTCAATGCCGATTTCCTTGAAACGCCGTTCCCGGAACTCCTCCCTCGGCAGCGCCAGCCTCTGGCCCGTTCCGCCTTGCGCGATGCGCCGAATCTCGATCGCGTCCAGGTCCGAGTCCTGGATCTGGTTCGCCCGGAAGTTCACCAGCGCGCCGTTCTGCGCCGCCGAGAAGCCGCTCACGTCCGACGGCGCCGCCGTCTTGCCGACCACGGTGTGCGCCGAGACCGTGACCCACGAGGAGGTGGCACCCATGCCGTTCACGGCGCGCAGGCGCAGGTCGTAGGCCACGCCGTCCTGCAGGTCG
>CAZBNV010000113.1:0-10247 GCA_964493335.1 uncultured Nitrospira sp. | reverse complement strand
TCCGTTCGGGAATCGGCGGGGCATTGCGATAGGCGAGCATGGTGATCGTGATCAGGCCGGACAAGCCGAGCACCATCACCATGAGTACGGCGCGTATCCACCATGGCGACAGCGGGCCGTCATCTTCAGACACGGGTTGCGCGGCAACACTCATTGATTCATTCCTTTGGTGACCGTTTCGCGAGTGATCTACCCATGGGCGGCAGTCGATTGCACCGATTTTTTCAGGATTGAGTCACCGCCGCCACAGGATGAATGAGGCTTCCAGCGGAACCGCCACACCGGCCTGATGCGGAATGATTCGTGCCGTATAATCCGTCATCGGGCGGCCTGCAGACACCGAGCCGCGATAGCAATGCCCACTGATCGAACTCTCCAGTCGCCGGACATAGGGCTTGCCTAAAAGGAGCAAGACTGCTGGAGGTGTCGAACCCGTAATGCGGTTAGCTTGCCGCGAAAGGGTAACGGATAGTCTTAGTATTAGGCAAGTGGACGCTATTGTCGTGCGTTTGACCCTACGCTACTTAGAACAACCCGCGACCCATGGAATCAAATCGGAGATTCACCCCAATATCGCAGAGGCAGATTAGCCAAGTGTGAGAGCGTCAACAAAACATCATAGAATGCTGAGCGGAGCGGACGTAATGCCCCGCCCACACATAAATGTTGCCTCATGCAATATTTCCTCGGTACTGGCGCCGGTCATGCAGTCCCTCGGACAGGTTCACGGTCCGGCCTCCGAGCTGCGGAAGTCCCCTGCCTAGCTCAATGCCATGGCCATAGTCCCAGGCCCCGGGCATCGGAATGTGGCTCACGTTGGCATTCACACGTATGAACCCTATTAACTAGATCGCTTGAACGCGAACTTCAAGAGATGGCACAGACTTGACGCTCTCCCGCCACCACCACGTTGGCACGTCAGCGTCGTTCTCCTTCCCATGCTCCGAGAGCGTTCCGCTTGGGGCACAATTGCAGGAAGTTTTTTCGCAAGGCGAGCGTTTGCACCGCCGTCTGTGCCTGCAATGCGGCATACTTTGCTAGGGCGTTGGAACACTCCCGGGGGGCATTCGCACCCGCCGCGAGGCACAGCAGCGCTTCGCATGCGAGGCGCTGATCGCCTGTCAGGACTTGCGCCTGGGCTCGCGGTGTCATTGCTATTTGCGCCAACACCATCAGTGCCAATGCGAACAACATGATTGTCGCGGTTTTCATTGTCATGTCCTCACCCTTTTTCCTTTCTGCCCCCTGCTTCTCTCCTGCTGTGCCGGTTTGTACCGACGGTCTCGCCCCACAAGAGGACCCCGCTCAGTGAGCGGTTCTCCCCATCCTCCGACACACGATGTGAGGCCTGCTGGCTTGTCTGACCCCTAGGACGACATAGGTATCCGGGTTGGCCGGTGTCTCTGGGCCATGGCCTCGCGTTCGAGCACCACGCCGTGGCCGCCGCTGTGCCGGCATAGCCCGGCACGTGCTCGGGCTCGTCACGGTGAGCGCTCGACTCGTCGGCCATGGGCGCATACCCTCCAATCATAGTGGCCTTCGCTCTCCACGGGTGGCGAGAGAGCAACGGCCATATATTTGGAGGTTTTATGAAGAGACCCGCCAGCCCGTTTACGATTCACATCTATGAGGCTACTTATGTGGTGAAACACATCGCCAGCCCACGACACTCGACCTGGGTTCGTGCGCGACCATCTATGGCACAGGGACTGATCTGCGTGGGGCATGGTTTGGTGCGATCCGGTCTCATGACGGTGTTCGTGGTCGCTCGGGTGTGCCACATCATCGCCCGGATCTGCATCGGCGCTGTGAGGTGTATTCGCCTTGTCCACGATGTCTCGATTAGGTGGCTTAGATTCGTGTTTATCACGATCCCACTCTTCGTCATTGGCTTGTGCTTTTTGCTCACCACGATCGTATTCGCCTGGGGGATTGCCGATGCCCTGTATCGTGGCTTTTCCCATCTTGCACGTTCTTGAGTGATCTATAGGCTTTCCCTGACTCGCTAGGGATCGGTCTCCCTCGCCGCCATCGCACGTCATGACGCTGCTCCATGGTTCACGCGCACCGCGGGACTGTGCTCAAGTCGTCTATACACACATGTTCGTCCCCGCCGGAAATCAGATCGGTAGTCTATCTCTCAGCGGGAGATACGAGCATGACCGTCACCTGAAAGCCCGAGGCAATCCCACAACTAGTGGGTCCAAGTGAAGGCGCCTCGAGCGAATCCGCCAGAGTTGTCATGGCAGGGTCCGCCGGTCCTGGACTCGATGAATCCCGTTCGAACCCGGTGCACGATGAAACCGGAGAGATCACAGCATGGCGCTCGTGCCTCGCTCCAGCACCACGTAGATCGAGAGGATCTCTGGATCTCTTGTGAGAATGGTTCATGACTGGTTCTGAATTCTGAACCCTAGCAATAGGAGGACCGCAAGGTGGGCGGGATAATAGATATAGAACAACTGTGATGCTCTCGGAATCTCGAACGTGACGCCATAGGCCATTCCGGCGAGGACCACAAACGACCCGCAGGCCCACCAATTGCCATTAATCAGCGTGAGGCTGGCTGTGCCCGCTAGCCACAATAGGAGCGCCCCCCATGTCGGATGCTTCCAGTACATCCATGCGCCGACACAGAGCGCGACTCCCGGCCACCAAAATTCAACCATGGCCCCACCCAGAAGAAACACCGCCGCCGCTCTGGTCTTCCAGAACGGCCGGCGTGACTCGATTACGGACATGATGCAGACGGCGACGGCGAGCGTCCCCATGCAATTGAGCGGCCACCACCCAAACCCGAGTCCCCCTAAGGCGATGAAGGGGACCGAGGCGATTGCCCCACAGAAAAGAAGACGAGTCAGCACTCGGACGTACACGGCAGGATCGTGGCTTCGAACACGAGCAAGGTTGTAAGCCAGCACGATTCCAAAAAGCGGCATGGCCAATCGTCCTGCCTCGTACACTCCACCCACGACCGGCATCATGCCGTATTTTTGCGCATGGTCCGCCGTCATCAGGACGAGCCCGAGCCACTTCATGGCTTCTACCGCACCGTCCGACAACTCCACACGGGGCAACGTCCAGACATGCATACGCGATTACCGTCCTGCTCTTGTGCGCTCCTGTTCACGGATTCGCGCCACATCGGGGACGTGATCGGTGCGGGCCGCCGTTCGATCAAATACCTGTACCACTGGTTCATGGCTCGCCACCCTCGCGGCGGAGGCGATTGTTTCGCGCGCTTCGAGGCCTATGGTGTGGAGATTGAGGACTTCCCACACTTTGCGCTTTGCGGGTTGGGGCCCCGTGCCCGCTACCTCTCCGGCGTCGTTCCTGATCGCCGACTGAACTGACACTCCCTGGTTCGCTCGTTGGATGAGTGCGACGGCACTGCCTGTTTTGGCGTCGCTTCGCTCAATCGCTCGCGCCAGAGCCACACCCCACACTGTTTGTTCTCCTTTTGCCGTCTCCACTGTGACGAAATAGCTGTTCTGGGCCTGTTCATCATGACCGTACTGAGCACGGCCATGTTTTACGAGTGTGCCGACCACGAGTCGTTCGCCGTGCAGTCGCGCGGTCGCTTCCTCCACTGCGGCCGCGATCATGGCGGCCGAGTCACCTCGGTCGCGCAAAATCGCCTGAAGAGTGGTGAGTGCTATATTCTGTGACGCAGTCATTGAATCCGGCTCTTTCTCAGTATGACTGCTCGAACGGTCGCGAGGTCCCATCTGTCCCAACCGATTCTTTGGTTGTTTCGTGAGGGTTTCTCCCTTGCGCTCGTCGAGCCGCGCTCGATCGATCTCACGCGGGTTGTATCCCTCAACCTTAAGGCCAGCCATGGTGGCTTGAATCCAGACCTCCACCTTGAATCCGTCCGACCCTTTCACCCGGAGGGAGGTCCACCCTTTTGCTTGAGCCCGGAGCACCATGCCGTGAATCACGGTGGGATCATCCTGATCCGTGGTCAGGCGTTGGCCATGATCGGAAAAGGCCACTTTCGCAGCTTCACCAGGGCCAGGACGAAAGTAAAAGCTGTTGTCGGCTTCGAGGAAGCGTCGCCGCAACGATTCCGCGGCGGCCACGCTCGGATTCATCAACGGTTCAGGCGGTACCGTTTCTCGTGGGCCATTCCGAGGTAGAGCAATTCCATTCGCGCTGTCCCTCTCTCGACTTTTTCGCTCAAGCAATTCATTCATCGGAAGTTCTCCTGATGCTCTTTTGGGCTATACACTGCGAGTTCAATGGCCATAACTCACCGTCAACACAACGAGGCATTCCCCGGCCCGCCGCCGGCGCATGGATGGCGATGCGTTCGCCGATCGGGAACATCTGGCCTTCAGTATTCGAAAACGTCGTAACCCTCGGAGTCTCGGCAAAGAACCCTGCTGTTGTGAATGGTCAACGTCTGCCCCTCATTGAGCTTGACAGGTACCGGAACACCACACTCCTCTTCCAAAGCTCGGAGCACTACCGCGTGAGACAGACCGGCAGGGTCCAGGGTCGGCCCGGATATTAGCGCTACGACTCAGGTAATCGGACGTGAGATCAATCCATCCCTCGGCATTCGCGGACCCCGATCGCGGTCCGCATGGATCGGTGGGTCCCGCTTCAAGCGCGACCATGGGCACCACAGACGCAGTGATTGGGGCCGTCGAGATTGGACATACGGGTAGGGAGACCGTCGCCTCTTTGTCCTTCGTCGGCTGCTTATCAGCGGTTGGACTGAGAAACGGTGGGCTGCTCACACCCACAGGCTGCACCTGGCGGACACGGCCTTTATCCGACTCCTGCTGTTGAAGTTGTAAGAGGGTCACATACGTTTTCAATTCCTGAACCTGTTTCGTGAGCGCGTCGACTTGACGCGCCAGGCCATTTCGCTCCATTCGGTCCCGCTGATCGACCTTAACCCGTTCGCGGTATTGGCTGATCACTTCTTCTGAATTGACCGGAATTCGAGACTGGCCAGATGGAACAACCGGCTTCGGCGCACAGGCGACGCACAATGCACTCGCGAGGTAGAGGACCAGACTTTGAACACGCCGCGACGTCATAGGGTCCTCCCTGAGCCTTCTCGTTCCAGTTCAAATGAATCACAGGCGTTCGGAGACGCTTCCTTCTCGATGGGAGAGTCATCCAGTTCTGCCGGGCCGAGTTGGCGCCCCTTCGCGATCTTCAGATCGCCGGGGACGGTGGAAGCCGTCGGCTCTGTCCACTCTAACTGCGCAAAGAATGCATCGACCAGTTGGGTGACGTCTTCGACATTCGGTGGATCACGCTGAACCACAGGCGGCAATAACCCCGTATCGATCGTCAATTTGGCGAGGTCCAGCGGTTCATTCGTAGTCAGTGGACGAACACGGCGTTCCACCTTGGCCATGTGGAGATCCACATCGAGGAACGGAATCTCCGCTGAGAGGTCCTTGTGCACAAATGCGGCGGTCTCGAGTTCGCTCTGCGTCGGCCACTTGTGGCCCAACGCGGCGAGAAACGGGCTCACCGCTTTCAAGCGATTCACGAAGATCGGATCGAGGTAGAAGAAGGCTTTGTTGCAGAGGATGGGTTTCGTGTTGGTGAGGTGGATAATTTGCCGCGTCTGCCCCAACTCCTTCAATTCCTGTGGCAACATGAGTGGCCGCGCGTGATCGGAGACATTAGAGCTTGTGGAGGCGTGGCCTGTACTGCCCCAGGCTCTCGGGGCGCTCATGCCCCTAGACACGGCTTTGGCGGTGTAGGTGCCCAGCATGTGCGAATACTCCTGTGCGTCTTGTTGCTCACGGGGCGCAAACATCACTTGGCAGGCGTGGTTCGTGACCAAGGTGCGCGCGTCTTTCTCTCCATAGATCGATTCCAATTGGGACACGCTTTGAATGATCGGAAAAAGCCGGATGTTATAGCCCGCGATAAACCCCACACTTTTTGCCAGAATATCCACGCGCCCGATGGCCGGAAACTCATCCAGGAACAGCAGACATTGATACTTCAAGGCAGGATCTGTCGCGGGGAGATCGACCGTGTTGTAATGAATGAGTTGGGAGAAAAAGAGATTGACCAACAAGGCCGCATCGCTCAGCCGATTGGCCGGAATGCCTACATAGATCGCCATGCGGCGCTTCCGTACCGCGCTCAGATCAATGTCTGTCGCGCTGGTCGCCGCATCCACAATGGGATTGCTGAATATGGTGAGGGGAGCCGTAAAGGTTGCCAGGATGCCGGCCATCGTGTTGTCGCTCGTCGTACAGAAGCGTTGCAAGGCGCCGGTACACTCATCGCTCAAGGGCGGATCACCCAGGCCACGCTTGTTCATCAGGCCATTCACATAGTCCTTGATGGGTTGGCCTTTTCCGGACGCTTGTCGGAGTAATTCCCCTAAGCTGCAAGGCAGCGTCGGCGTTTCGATGAGGTACAGACAGAGACCCAGGAACAGATTTCTCGCGGACTCATTCCAAAACGCATCTTTCACTTGCTCGGTGGGATACAGCACATGCCCGATCGCCTGGATTTCCCCCACGCGGAGGTGTGACTGGCGAGGCACCGCGTCGAGGGGATTCCAGCGATGACTTCGATTGTCCATCCCAAACGGGTTAAAGAGAAACACCTCGTGGCCATGCCTCTGTCGGAACTTCGATGTGTATGCGAAGTTCTCCATTTTGATATCGAGCACTACCACCGAATCGTTATAGTTGAGCAAGTTCGGTAGGACGACACTGACGCCTTTCCCCGACCGGGTTGGCGCAGCCAGCAGAACGAATTCTTGACCGCCATAGATCAAGTACCGACCGCCGTATTTCCCGATAATCACTCCGCGGTCTCCGTACAATCCCGCGCTGGCAATTTCCGCCGGACGGGCAAATCGCGCGGCACCGTGTAACGGCGTGGCGTGATTCGTCAGGGTCAACACCAGCACGCCGGGAATACCGAACACCATGAACAGGCTGACCCCGGCTGAGAATTGCAGGCGCTTGCGTTGGGTGGCATCATCGCGATAGGCCCGCCAGGCATCCGGCCACTTCTCTAAAGACACCCCTGCCGGAACACGTTTGTTCGTCACCTCAAATATCGCCCCGGCGAGGCAATCAGCACCCAGGAGGCCCACCGGGATGTACAGAAGCCCCGCGAGCACTATGGCCATCAGCCTCAGTGGCATTGGAGCCTCATGCTCGTACCACGGTGGCGGCTCCGAACCGAGCCATGAGTTTCGCGATGGGGTCGTAATGGACTTCCGCGACGTAGCGTTCTTTGTGTGTCGGGTGGCCGTGGATGTCATAGTGGTTGTGCGCGACGACGTGGACGATCACATCGATCGTCAAGGATACGAGGCGCTTGAGGGTCGCTGCATCATAGATGGCGGCTTGCTCATGTTCCTTGCACATAAAGACATAGCGCTCTGCCGCCAATGCGCAGGACTCTGCATGATAGGACGTGATCGAGCCGCTGTGTCCCGTGGTCAACAACTTCAAGAAATCGAAGGCCTCCCCTCCTCGCAACTCAGCCAACAAGACTCGATCCGGCTTCATCCGCATATTCGAGGCGATGAGATCCGACGGGGTCACTTTCGCCACGCCTTGCCCCCCTTTCGAGTACAGGAGATGGACTCGATTCCCATGATTCGGCAAAAACAGTTCCCGCACGTCCTCAATCGTCATCAGGCGTTCATCGGTGGGAATGGACTGACAGAGGGATTTCATCAGCGTGGTTTTACCTGAGCCGGTCTCCCCCACCACGGCAATGTTCTTTTTTGCCCTCACAGCCTGGTGAAGGAATGCCCCCAGGCGTTTGGAGTCCAGACAGTCCACCAAGCTCCGTTCCACCACATCCAGATCACCTCTCCGTATGTCGAGTTCGCTGGATCGCGCCCAGACATAGCGCTGGAACGCCTGTTCCTCCTCGTACTCGTCCAGGGACTTGATTCTGGCGCTGGGTCGACGTATCGAGAAGGAGACCGTTCCCAATTCGACGGCCGGCGGGAGCACAATCTGAACGCGTTCTCCATCGGGAAGCATGGCCGAGAGTATCGGTTTGTGCGGTCCGATCTCTTGTTCGGAGTAGGTGGCAATGGCCGTCGCGAGGGCCATGAGTTGGCCCAACGTTAAGTCCGGTGCATCACACCTGGCCCAGGCCGCGCCCTCCTCGACATAGACCTCTCCGGGACGATTGATCACAATTTCTGTGGCCTCCGGCCGCGACAGAAATCTGAGCAATGGCCGCAACAGTTCGCGCACCATCGTATCGTGCGCCAGGACATCACTCGGCACGGAGTGCATAGACCGTTCCAAAGTCCAAGTCACGGGCCACGAAGATCGTCGCCCGATCGCCCTGGTGTTTGTAGAGTGTCGGCTTCATGTTGATGGTCGATTGCAACACGAGCTCTGCCATCCGGTTGCCGGTCGTGGCAGAATTTTGATAGATCGAGAGTTGCCCTTGTCCGCCGCCGCCGGCTGCTTGCGCGGTCGCAAACCCGATGGCATCCTGCACGACCGAGAGAAGAAATCCGGCCCCTAACCGGTCCCACCAGTGATTGTCGACGTATCCTGCAAGCCCGGAGGTGCCCAGTTCATCGGCGGCCGGTGAGTTGAGATTGATGACCACTCCATTCGGTGTCTTCACCCGCGTCCATAAGAGGAACAACCGCCGTTGTCCCTGTGCCATCGTCGCGGAATATTCGCCCACCGCTTCGGAGCCACGGTCAAGGAGCACCACCCGGCCGTTATCGCTATAGACATCGGAACTGAGCACGCAGGTCGCCATGCCAGCCACTTCATTGACGAGACGGATGGTTAACGCGCAATCAATGCTCCTTCCTTTTGGAAGCAGCATGTTTCGGTCTCCTACCATGCCCGCTTGAACCATCGGCGTGGAGGAGGGAGTGAGTAATCCACCGATGGCCCCGGCCCCACTTGGCGCCGGGCTCGGTGGGAGGGGCATTCCCACTGTCCTCGGACCCATGAGAGGCGTCCCAGCGTTACCTCCTGATCCCGCCTGTCCAGGATCAGACGTCGAACTAGATAGGTCCGCGACCGGAAGGTTCATGCCAACAGGGATCGCTTGCGCCCCGCCGAGTAGGGACCCACCTTGATCCAGCGACCCACCTCCACGGGGATTGCCGAGAAGATCTCTCACTAATGAAATTGCGGCTTCTGGTCCTGTGGCTTGGAGGTGCTGTGTGGCTGGTCCAGTCGGGCCATGGGTGCTGGCCAGGATCGCCTCCCCCCCAAATCGACTCTGCCTGCGTGTGCCCGGTTGCCTTCCCCCATCCCTTCCGGTTCCGAACGGCATCGGCTGCCCACTTTCGATCTGGCCATTCTCCACCCCTGAAACGACCATCCGAGATGTGAGGGACGCTGGGTGGGCCTGGCCCTTGCCCATTGCGGAGGAACCTTTATGAGGGTGATACACGCGATCCGAGTCGAAGACACGTTTCGGCCCAACCTGGGCGGGTTTATTCTCGACCTTCGCCGCTTGCTCCTCCTGTGCGGCTTCGGCGGTTCGATGGGCGTTCCATTTGTTCAGAGCCATGAGGAGGCCGATCATAATCACCAACCCGACCACCACGAGGAATCCGAGTTTTCCAGCCCTATTGCCGAGCGCACCCGCTCGATGATTAACGGAGACAATCCCTAGCTCGTCGCTCCCGTCTGTCGCCACCTTCTGTTCCATCATGCCTTTCTCAACGCACCACGCGACTGACACCCGACACAGTCACTCCATTGGTGGGAGGGACGCCGGTCATATCGTACGCGTCATTCCACACGCCCACGACCGCCTCTCCCAGCCGCAAGACAAAGCGCCGACCCGTTCGCTGGACCACGGCCAGTTCCTTCTCCATGTGAAAATTGAGGCGGGTTTCCTCACCGGCTGAAGAGAGGTAGAAAATAGCGGGAATGTCACGGTTGGATGGGAAGGAGAAGTAGGTAAACCGTCCATCGTCGAACACCAGCGCGGGAGCGATTTCATCCGCGCCGGCCAGGATTTCCATCGAATAGGCCCAGTTCTGTGGCTCCGGCGTAAAGGCGGCGAGCCGATCGGCCACGATTTGTTGATTGTCACGCGCTTGCTGGGTGTGGTCCAGACTGGCGGTGAGGGCCATGACGGTCTGTGGGGTCGGGAGGGGGATCGGATGGCGGAAGATCACCCGATACATGGCCTCCTCGAGGTCGTGCCCATCGGCTGGCTTGCGGGACCGTCCCACCTTGGTGTCCGCCAGGACCTGAAACTCCAGGCTGTAGTCCCGCTTATCCGTGCGAATTTCG
>CAZBNV010000112.1:0-10416 GCA_964493335.1 uncultured Nitrospira sp. | reverse complement strand
AGATGAAAGAAGACATCGACAAGCTGGTCGATGAAATCGATGACGTGCTCGAAAAAAATGCCGAAGAGTTCGTGAAGAACTATGTGCAAAAGGGAGGGGAATAGTCCCCTCCCTTTTTTTATTGCGCAGTTCGTGTTGATCCCTCCATTGCGAGGCCCGAGTATTTGTCCGTCTCCACAGGGCTGCTCGCGTCCGGTGTCTCACTCCAGACGAGGCGGAGTCTCGTTTGACAAAGATGGGGTGAGTCGATACCATTCCCCTTACTTCTCAGTAACTTCTGAATATTTCCGATAGAAACCGAGGATCCATGCAGGAAAGACTGTGGGTGTTCCGACCGTCGGATATCGCATTGCAGTACAATCTGTCGCGTCTCCTGTCGATCTCACCCGTGACGGCATCCGTATTACTGGCTCGCGGAGTGACCACTGCCGATGAGGCTGGCCGGTGGATGTCCAGCGCTCAAGACCGTCTCCACGACCCTTTCCTGATCCCCGACATGGAGCAGGCTGTTGAGCGCTTGCACCTGGCCTTAACACGTCAGGAGCAGGTCTGTTTCTACGGGGATTATGATGTCGATGGGGTCTCGGCCACGAGTCTCTATCTGTCGTTCTACCAGGGCCTTGGGGGGAACGGCCGGGGGTATATTCCGCACCGCATTCGAGAAGGGTATGGCTTGAACGAGGCGGCGATCCGACAGTTGGCCCAGGAAGGGATTACGCTCTTGGTGACGTCCGATTGCGGCACGACATCCCATCATGAAATTGGGATCGCCAAGCAGCTCGGCATGGATGTGCTGGTGACGGACCATCACCAAACCGATGCCACGATGCCTCCGGCCCTCGCTGTGCTCAACCCGCACCGGCGTGACGCGATCTATCCGTTCAAGGGGCTCTGTTCGGCGGGACTCGCCTATAAAGTGGTGTCGGCCTACCAGCAGCGATATGGGTCCGGTGACGTGGATCCAGAATCCTGTCTGGATCTCGTGGCCTTGGCGACGGTGGCCGACATCGTGCCGCTTCAGGATGAGAACCGCATCCTCGTTCGGGAAGGACTGGCGCAGATCACGCAGGGCGCTCGCTGTGGGATTCGTGCGTTGAAGCACGTGGCCGGCATCACGAAACCTTGTACGAGTGAAACCATCGGCTTTCGCCTTGGACCACGGTTAAATGCGGCGGGCCGCTTAGACCATGCAATGACCTGTGTGAGGCTCTTGACGACGGCCTCCGAGCAGGAGGCCATGCACATTGCTGAACAGCTGGAGCAGCTCAATCGACAACGCCAGCAAATCGAAGCGGGAATCACCAGTGAGGCGGTCGCCTCTTTGCAAGAGGATGAGCTGGCCGCCGCGATCGTGCTGGGTTCCCGCGACTGGCACCTGGGCGTCGTCGGAATTGTCGCGGCCCGGTTGGTGGATCGGTTCCACCGGCCGAGCATCGTCATCGCGGTGGATGGGCAAGGGATCGGCAAGGGGTCGGCTCGGACGGTAGAGGGGTTTGATTTGTACCAGGGGTTATCTGAGTGTCGAGATCTGCTGGAGGCCTTCGGCGGACATCCAAGCGCCGCGGGGCTGACCATCAAGGAATCGCGATTGGAGGAGTTTCGCCGACGATTCTCTGAGGTCGCTGCTCAGTGGGCCAGCGCCGTCCGCACCGTGCCAACGCTGCACGTCGATGCTGAGGTGAATCTCACGGAGGTCAATTTCGGCTTGATACAGGAACTGGAATCCCTGCATCCCTTTGGCGCAGGGAATCCAGAACCCACGTTGGCCGTCCGTGGCCTCGATGTGGTGGATGCGCGAGTGGTCGGCGAGAAGCATCTCAAGCTGCGTGTGCGGCAAGGCCGATCGTATATTTTTGATAGCATTGGTTTTCGTATGGGATCGCTGGAAGATCTGGGTCTGAGGGCCGGTCGGCCGCTCGATTTGGCCTTTAGCCCTGAACGCAATCACTGGAATGGCCAAGACCGTGTGCAGTTGCGCATTAAGGCTCTTCGTATGAGCGGTGAGGTATCGTAAGTATGTTGCACGAGACGGTGACAGAACTCGATCAGTTGATCGAGCGGGTGAAAAGCTACAACGTCGAGGCCGATGTGGACCTCGTGCGCCGAGCTTATGATTTCTCTGCGAAGGCACACGAAGGTCAAACGCGGCGATCCGGCGAACCCTACCTGCGGCATCCCCTCGCGGTGGCCGGTCTGCTGACCCATCTCAAGACCGATGTCACGGCCATTGTCGCCGGCCTCCTGCACGACACGTTGGAAGATACCCTGGCCACGCCGCTGGAGTTGGAGCAGCGGTTCGGGAAGGACGTGGTGCATCTTGTGGACGGCGTCACCAAGATCGGCAAAATTACGTTCCGCAACTATGAGGAAAAACAGGCTGAGAATTTTCGCAAGATGCTGCTCTCGATGGCGGACGATATCCGTGTCGTGCTGATCAAGCTTGCAGACCGGCTGCACAATATGCGGACGCTGGAATATCTCAGTGAGTCTAAGCGGCAGGAAATCGCCCAGGAGACGCTGGAAATTTATGCTCCGCTCGCTAACCGCCTCGGGATCGGCTGGATTAAGAACGAACTCGAAGACCTGTGCCTGAAACATCTGAAGCCGGATGTGTACGAATCGTTGCGGGTCCTTGTCGCGAAGCGGGACGATGATCGGCAGCAATACATTCTGGAAGTCATCGACGTGGTAAAGGCGGCCATGGTGGAGGCAGGCTTACAAGGTGAGGTGTCCGGACGGCCGAAGCACTTGTATGGCATTTACCAGAAGATGGAGAAGCAGTCGATTTCGTTTGAGGAAGTGTACGATCTGGCGGCGCTCCGCATCATCACCGACATCAAAATGAACTGCTATGCACTTCTAGGTGTGATCCATTCCCTCTGGCGGCCCTTGCCCGGCCGGTTCAAGGATTACATCGCCATTCCCAAATCCAATCTCTATCAGTCGCTGCATACCACCGTGGTGGGTCCCAAAGGGGAACATGTCGAGTTTCAGATCCGCACGGAGGAGATGCATCGAGTGTCGGAGCAGGGCATTGCCGCGCATTGGAAGTACAAGGAACATGGGCGCATCGAGGAGAAAGACGGGAAGGTCTTTAGTTGGTTGCGGCAGTTCGTAGAATGGAATCAAGATCTTCCGGACAATCGCCAATTTATGGATTCGGTCAAGCTGGACCTTTTTCACGACGTGGTATACGTGTTTACTCCGCAAGGTATGGTGAAGGAGCTCCCCAAAGGCTCCACGCCGGTGGATTTTGCGTATTCCGTGCACACCGAGATCGGAGACCACTGCGTCGGGGCCAAGGTGAACGGCAAAATCGTCCCGCTGAAACATATGATGGAGAGCGGGGATATGGTGGAAATTCTGACCGCCGCCAACCAAACGCCTCACCGTGACTGGCTGAAGTTCGTGCGAACATCACGGGCGAAAACGAAGATCAAACATTGGATCAAGGCAGAGGAGCAGTCTCGCAGCGTTGAAATTGGCAAGCGCTTGCTGGAAGCCGAGTTTCGTCGGCATGGTCTGGCACCGGCTCAGATGATGCGCTCGGATCAACTCCTCGCCGTGGCCAAGCAAGTCGGGTATGAGACGCCTGATGAACTGTCCGCTGCCGTCGGTTTCGGGCATCTGCCGACATCACAGGTGATGAGCAAACTCATTCCGCCAGTGCCTGCAGCGAGTCACGCGGTTGCGCCTGAAGCGCCAGCGGCGCCGAAGGCAGTCACTGGTCGAGCGGATGACACAGGGGTGCAGGTGAAGGGCGCGCGAGACTTGCTGATGCAGTTATCGCGTTGCTGCAATCCTGTCCCGGGCGACCGTATTCTGGGCTACATCACGCGGGGGCGAGGGCTCACGATCCACACCGTCGATTGCCCGAATTTGGAAGCGTTGGACTACGACAAGAACCGGCTGGTTGAAGTGGAGTGGGACCATTCCATGCCCAGTACCCATGCAGTGAAGATCTCGGTCATCGCTGTGGACAAGACCGGGGTTCTGGCGCATGTCTCCACGGCCATTTCGGAATGCCAAGCCAACATCAGTCGCGCTGAAATTACGACCCGCGAGGATCGAAAGGCAATGCTGGATTTCATCGTCGAAGTTCTGGATACCGCGCACGTGGGGCGAGTCCTCAAAGCGATTGAAAAGGTCGACGGCGTGATTACGGTGCGGCGAGTCCGTTCCTGGCAAGAACGACCCTAGTCAGAGAAGCCTTTCTATGTCCTCCTCCCTACGTCAGGTGATATTCGCATGAGCTTCGTGATGCTGACCGGTATAGTGGTCGTGATAGTAATCGTGACCGCAGTATTGATCGGCATGACCCTCCTCTTCTCTCGGCGCGGTCGGGTGGCGCCAGCACTTCTGTTCTATGCCGGTGGTGTTGGCCTATTGCTCGTCATCGCGGGGCTGATAGCGCGTAGCGGGATGGTGAGCCATATTCCACACGTGGTTCAGTCCGGACTTGATGTCCTAGCCTGGCTCGGCGCCTCGTTTTTTCTCTTTACGATTCTCGATGCCCTGGTCATCGGCGAGTGGTTGATTGAGCGGGGGCAGCGATATATCCCCGATGTGGTTCGGCAGTTGCTGATCGGCGCCGAGGTCGTCGCTGCGGGAGTCTTAATCCTCTGGCTGGTCATGGGAGTCAACCTCGTGGCGTTAGTGGCGTTGCCCACCGTCGCGGCGGCCATGGTCGGGGTCGCGTTGAAGGATACGCTCACACGATTTTTTTCCGGCATTGAGCTGGGAAAGATCGTGAAAGTAGGAGATTGGATCACGGTGCTCGAGCGGGAAGGCATTGCGACGCATATCGGAATGGAACATATCACTATCCTGACGCGTACACATGATTACGTATCGTTGGCCAATGATTTGGTGATTCAAAGCGTCGTAACAAATTTCACCCGGCCGACGACGACTCATTTCTGTAATGTGTCTGTCGAGGCGGCGTATCGGACTCCCCCGGAGCAGGTCTGCGCGACGCTGTTGGAGACGGCCGCCGCTGTGACGGGAGTATTACAGGAACCTAAGGCCACTGCGCTGGTGACGGCGTTTAATGAATCAGCTATCCAGTATCGGATCAAATTTCCGATTGGAGATTATGCGCAGCGCGACGTCATCGAAAGCACGATGCGGACCTACATCTGGCACGCTTTTGCGCGAAAGGGCCTCGAGATTCCGTTTCCGCAGCGAGTGGTTCACCAGAGCGGGAATACGGATAGTGTGCAGATGGCGCAACCTGTCGAGCGGATCATCGCGAAGCTGGCCGAGGTCGATTTCCTTGCGACACTGGATGCGAAGCAAATCGAGGTGCTTGCCCAGGCAGCACGATGGGAGTCCTATCTGATCGGGGAGCGGGTCGTCCGCCAGGGTGAGCCCGGGGAGGTGCTTTATGTGATCGTCTCCGGGAATGCCGACGTGCGATTGGAGCAGGGGGGCCTGAGTTCCACCGTGACGACGCTCGGGAGCGGACAGTTTTTTGGGGAGATGTCTTTGCTGACAGGTGAACCACGGTCCGCTACGGTATTGGCGGCGACCGACCTTTTGCTCATTGCCGTGGGGAAAGACGCCCTGATGCAGGTTGTGCAGGACGACCGGCGGCTACTCGAACGGATCGGCGAAGTTGTGGCCAAGCGTCAGTCGGCAACGGCCGCGGCGAAAGCGCAGCTGTCTCGGGATGCAGCGGCCCTCTCGACAGTCACTCATACACGTTCGTTGGTTGAGCGCATTCAGAATTTTTTCTGGGGAGGGCGCAAGACGCAACCCCCAAGATGATGGTCGGTCAAGGCTGCTTAAAACTTAGCCGCATTCCGCGTTGCAATTGAAGCACCTCGGCGCGACCCCCACCTAGCTCCAGCACATACAGGGCGCCTTCCGCCGAATGATATTGCGGGCAGCCATCGTCTTGTCTCGTGCAGATGGGGACGTTGCGCTCAATATGGATAATCGTTTTTTTCCCGTCCATCCAGATGATGTCCAGTGGGATTTTGGTGTTTTTCATCCAGAACGTCCAAGGTTGAGCGTCACCGAAGATGAACAGCATGCCGCGGTCGTTGGCGAGATGTTCACGAAACATCAACCCTTGGGCGCGTTTCAGTGACGTATCTGCCAATTCAGCTTGAATCAGCGTGCCTTGCGGCGTCTTGACCGTAATGAGGGTTTCGGGTGAAGGATCGGCGGCCAGGGTTGGTCCAGTGACGGCACAAAATACGATGGCCAAGATGCGGAGCGCCACGGGACCCAAAGTCACCGGATTGGAGCTTCTACGCGGATGCCGTGGAAGGTCGCTTGCCATGGCCGCATCCTAACGGGCTCCTCATGGGCCGTCAAGGCACTGGGTGAGGTTCGAATGCTTTTCCTGCCTGTCTTGCAATTCCTCCAGCCCCTATGCCATCCTCAACTCATTATTTGATTTGCGAGGAGGACCTATATGAAGGAAACGCGGCGCGTGGTCTATATGCGAGGTGTATTTGTCTGTCCGAAGTGTCGTCAATCGTATGTGCAAGAGAAATGGATCGAGGAGTTCCGGATCCGCTGCCATAAGTGTGACTATCGCGGGACCTTGACTCAAGTGTCCGTTGAAGAGCACATGGATGAGGAAACGGTGCGTCGGTAAAGAAACCGGTTTTCCCTGGCGAGCTGCGCAGACCCTCCTCCTTGTCTTCCGATAGGAAGACGCCAGCGAATGTCAGGCCGTTGAGAGCGTGGCCCTACCGATCTCAGTTCTTCTTCTTTCGCCTCAAATGGATGCGTCATGATTCAGCTGTTGCGCGTGTTATTGCTGTGCACAACCGGCTTCGTGCTGGTTTCGGCCAATGGCCAGTCGGCTGATGAATTGCCAGTCATCACTGTATTGGTAGCCTATCATTCTCTTTCGGGGCACACCGAGCAAATGGCCAAGGCGGTGGCTGAGGGAGCTCGAACGGTTTCCCCGACGCATGTGATCATGAAGCGAGTGCAACATGTGACGGCTGAGGAGTTGATTGCTGCAGACGCCATCATCCTTGGCTCTCCCGTTTATTGGTCTAATATGGCCGGGGAAGTGAAGACTTTTATTGATGATTGGCAATTCAAGTTCGGGGTTTTCCCAGAATTCAAACTCAGAAACAAGGTTGGGGCTGCATTTGCCACCGGGGGGCAGATTTCCAGTGGAAAGGAGCTGACGATGCTCTCGATACTGGCGGCGATGCTTGGAAACTATATGATCGTGGTCAGCGGTGGCGGTGCGTTTGGCGCCTCCGCGACGACAGAAGGTAATAGCCCGGGTATTGACGAACAAGAGCTGGCGGGGGCTCGGGACCTGGGCCAGCGGGTCGCAGAGGTAACCGTTGCCGTGAAGCGTGGTTTTGAACTGCGGGGAAGGCCGTCTGCTTCGAGCGGACAATGATCGTTCTAGAAAGAGTGCCGGTCATGGTTTGCCGGCACGTGGGATCTAGGAAGAAACGGGTTTCGGATAGGCGCTTTCAAGCTGGCTTTGTGCCAAGGTTACGAGTTCGTGGATATTTTTAGCACAACGACCACAGCACCCATTTTCACGCAAACCAAACTCAGCAACGATTTGTCGAGTGGTCAGGCAACCCTGCCGACCGGCTTCACGCACGTCTGATTCAGTCAATCCTTTACATAAGCAGATATACATGAGTGGCATCTCCCACTGATGATCTATGGAATTTATTGGGCGTCTGGAGTAAGCAATTCCTCGATACTGATAAACGTTATCAATTAAAGAGAGTATAGCTTTCGCAGCGAAGACTGTCAAGAACTGCAAATAATGGCTTCGCCATCTACATGGAATGGGACATAGCCTTCTCGGAACAGCTGGGAGATTGTGCGACTTAAGTGGGGCCTTGGCAGGTGGCGAACAGGAGAAACTCTGACCCTCCCCTGATTTCATAGACACCCCCCTAATTGGGAGAATCATGAAATCGGAGGTCCTCATGCCAGAAACAACGCGACGTCAGTTTACCGACGCATTCAAGTCCGAGGCGGTCCGGCTCACGCGGGAATCGGGGCGGCCGGTGGCCCAGGTGGCTCGGGAACTCGGGATTACGGACAAGGTGCTGTACCGCGGGATGAACGAGCAGCGGTACGTTGAATCCCAGGGCAGCACTCGCCAGTCGGTGCGCGCCGCACAGGAAGAGCTGACACGGCTCAAACGGGAAAATGAGACGCTCAGGAAGGAGCGGGATTGTTTAAAACGTGCGGCGGCGTTCTTCGCGAAGGAGCCCCGATGAAGTACCGGGTCATTCGCGAGCACAGCCGCCGCTATCCCATCCGACTGATGTGCCGTGCGCTCGCGGTGTCGGCTGCGGGCTATGACGCCTGGCGCATGCGGCCCGAGAGCCGCCGTGTGGTGCACCACCGCATCCTGCTCTCGGAAATCCGGATGATCCACCGAGAGTCCCGCGAGACCTACGGCAGTCCCAGCATCTGGGACGCCCTGATGAAGCGGGGGCACGGTGTCGGCGAGCATCACATCGCGCGACTCATGCGCGTCGAAGGGATCCGGGCCAAGACCGTGAAGAAGTGGCGCGCCACGACCGACTCGGACCACACGCGGCCGGTGGCCACCAACATCCTCAACCGGCAGTTCCAGGTCGAGCAACCCAATCGGGTGTGGGCCGGGGACCTCACGTACGTCTGGACCACGGAGGGCTGGCTCTATCTCGCCGTGGTGCTCAATCTGTACTCGCGCACCGTGATCGGCTGGGCGATGGCCATCGGCTGACTGAGGATCTCGCCAAGCGTGCCCTCACCATGGCACTGACGCACCGGAAACCAACGGCGGGGCTGCTGCACCACACGGATAGAGGCAGTCAGGGCGGATTCAGGTGGTCGTCGCAACATCTTGACGCAGGAGGTTGCGATGAACATTCGAAAGCGGCGTTCGGATCGGTCTGGGCGGCCACCCTTGCTGTCACCAGGTCGACCGCCGGTGGCAGGAGGAGAGGAGCGGCGACGGTTCTGGGCGGCGATTGCGGCAGGCATGGCGAGTGAGGATGCCGCAGTCGAGGCTGGTGTGTCGCAGCCGGTCGGAACAAGATGGTTCCGGAAAGCAGGCGGCATGCCACCAGCGATGTGTGGACTCTCGGCGAGGCCGCTCTCCGGCCGGTATCTCTCGTTTGCAGAGCGAGAGGAGATCGCGCTCCTTCGCGTGCAAGGCTACTCTAGGCAGGAGGTGGCTCGCCGACTCGGGCGGGCGGCATCGACGATCTCCCGGGAGGTACGGCGCAACGCCGCCACCCGAAGCGGCGGGCTGGAATATCGCGCGACCACAGCGCAATGGCACGCCGAGCGAGCCGCTCGCCGTCCAAAGCAGGCGAAGCGTGCGCAAAACGCGATATTGCGGGCGTATGTGGAGCAACGACTGGCTGGCGGCGTCGTCGCTCCAAACGGTGCTCCTGTGCCCGGCCCGGCCGTGTCCTGGAAAGGCCGTCGGCATGGACCGCGGCAGGATAGGCGGTGGGCACAAGCCTGGAGCCCGGAGCAGATCGCCCGTCGCCTGTCGGTCGACTTCCCGGAAGATGAGACCATGCGCATCAGCCATGAAGCCATCTATCACGCGCTGTTCGTTCAAGCTCGAGGTGCGCTGCGCCGCGAGCTGGCAGCCTGTTTGCGCACCGGGCGAACGTTGCGGAGGCCGAGGGCGCGCACGCACAGGCGAGGCAAGGCCTTCATCTCGCCCGAGATCATGATCAGTCAACGTCCGGCAGAGGCAGCCGATCGCGCCATGCCGGGCCACTGGGAAGGGGACCTCATTCTGGGTCTTGGCAGCTCCGCGATCGGCACCTTGGTGGAGCGCACGACGCGCTTCACCCTACTGCTGCACCTGCCTCGCATGACGGGCCATGGCCATGCGGCTCGCGTGAAGAACGGACCCGCGCTTGCCGGACACGGTGCCGAGGCCGTGCGTGACGCCATCACGCGCACGATCATCACCTTGCCTGAGCAGCTTCGCCGGTCGCTGACTTGGGATCAAGGGGCTGAGATGGCTCAGCACGCACGCCTGAAGATCGATGCAGGCGTGCAGGTCTACTTCTGCGATCCTCACAGCCCATGGCAACGCGGCACCAACGAAAACACCAATGGGTTGCTGCGCCAGTACTTCCCGAAAGGCACCGATCTCAGCGTGCACAGCGCCGAGGAGGTGGCGGCCGTGGCGGCCGCCCTCAACGCCAGGCCCCGGAAAACGCTTGATTGGAAAACGCCTGCAGAGGCGCTTGACCAGTTGCCCCGATAGGCCAACAAAGAAGATGTTGCGACGACCACTTGAATCCGCCCAGTATACCAGTGAGCCCTTCCAACGATTGCTGGCAGACCAGGGCCTGACTTGTAGCATGAGCCGCTCCGGCAACTGCTGGGACAACGCGGCGATGGAAAGCTTCTTCTCCTCGCTGAAGACCGAGCGCACGGCGCGGACCA
>CAZBNV010000111.1:0-10901 GCA_964493335.1 uncultured Nitrospira sp. | reverse complement strand
GGCGGTCGCATCTTCCGCCGTCTTGAAATAGCCGTGATTTTTTCCCCAGAACGTCCAACAGCCGGCCAACCGATCAAACACCTGCCGGGCGTCGCGCTCAGATCCCAGCACCGGCTTGCCCGCGACATCCACCACCGGCGTTCCGTCCTCATGCACCTGTGGAACCCCGGCTTTTCGGAAGTATTTTTGGGCCAGGATGTCGATCGCCAGTTGGGTCCAATGCTCCGGCACGGCGATATGATCTAATTTGAAAACCGTCGATCCGTCGGGATTCCGGATCTCCGAGGAACGTTCTACGAACGTAAGACCCTCATAGGGGCTCTGCCCACGCTTGGTGAATCTTCGTTCAATCCTCACTGGTTTCCTCCTTCGAACAGGTAGCTAACAAATGATGCAAATGACGGGCGGCCGTGACGAGCTGAATCTGAGTGGAAAAGGGAGCACTCTATGGCGATCTCAATCCTTACCAATTTCTCTCACGACGGCACATACCCACTAGATATAGTGATCGAGTTTTTTTGTCAAACAAAATGTTGTGGCACGCCTGTGAGTAATGGGGATAAGCTGGTGATAGCCGCAGACCCAGATTTGGAGCCAGTTTGGGCCCGGTTTTAAGCAGGTTATCCACAGTGCCACAGGTCTCAACCGGGGGTATTTTTCACAGGGGCGCGAGAAACTTTTTAACACAGCCTAAAAAGCCAGCCGACCGACCTTTAACGTCGCCTCCTCGACCCCCCGCACGGGAATGAATTGCCCAGCCACCCCCAGCACCAGGACTGATTCCTCCAGCACATTCGTTTCAAACAGACTCAGCAAGCCCCAATTGCTCCTAGTCGTCTTCGGACGCACCAAGCCTTCGACCAACTTGCTACCCTGGGCGCGAAAAATCTTCCGAATGAGTTCTCGATCGGCTCGCGGAGCAGATTGGTCCATCTTATCGATCTCAGCCGTCAGTCGCGCCTCGACGAAGCGAACGTAGCCGTCCATCGTGGGATTAGTTGCGGCCAATCCCACGGCCATCACCAACCCAGCCACCAAACCAGCCAACTTCAGCGTGCTCATTTCTCACCCGGACCGGGAGAACTCCGCTCAGGATCGATGCGAAGACGCACCTCCAGCGGTTTGACAAATGCCCTCAGCCTGTTTAGCTTACGCCCGATTTCGTCGAAATAAAACCCCGGTTGTTGAGCCTGAGCGGTTCTCCGCTCAGCGGAAGGAGATCCTATGTTCGTGTGGAGTAAACGCCTGGTTGCCGGACTCCTGGGAGCCTTCGTGCTCCTCATCGGAATCTTTTTCATCCAGGGCGAGCCGGAAACAATCAGTGGCTTAAAAATTCACACCACCCGTTGGATGGCCGTGAACTACATCGGCCTGCTCATATGGATCTTTATTTGGATGTTCGATCAGGCCCGCGTGCGGGGAAAAAACGTGCTGCCCTGGCTGGCACCCTTTGTGCTGGCTCCACTACCCACTCTCATGCTGTTCATTCTGTTTCTGCAGAAGAAGGTGAAGTCATAGCAGGATGCTGAAACAGCCTGCCAGCGGCGTTCTCTCCTCATTCAGACCCTCAACGTACCCCAAGGGTACGCCTCGGCCCTTCATTCGCTGCGGCCTTGCTGGACAGCCTGTTTGAGCATCCTGAAATTGTGCTGGTCTGAGCTCCGTAGGGGGACCTTTCCCTACGTTTCAGCATCAATAGAGGTTTCCAGCATCCTGCCCTGTCGATGCCCTACCGTAGGAGATTCCTCTGCGCGTTGAATCAGAAGAGGCTTGATCTGTAGGGGGCGTCGTAACGCGGAATGAACGTGAGCGGTGCTAGCAGAATTCACGGTCGGAAGAGTAATGACGCGCTCTACCACTGGGCTCGAACTGGATATTGAGTAATCAAGGGATCCGGCGTGAGCAGAAGACAATCATGTTCAATGGCTTGGCAGATGAGCATACGATCAAATGGGTCCCGGTGCAATCGCGGGAGCTTGTGAAGGTGCAGGACTGCACCCTCGTCAAGCGGAAGCACGGAGATGCCATGGCGCTCTCGCTGTTCCACGAGAAACCGGTCCATTGGACTCGGCAGAGGCAACTTTCCCAACGCGTGTTTGATCGAGAGTTCCCAGATAGACACCACGCTGAGCAACATCTCGTTGCCCGGGTTGGTAAACCGCTCTTTCGCGGCCGGCGACAGCTCGGTGGCCCCCACGATGATCCACAAAAATGTACAGGTATCGAGCAGACACCTCACTCGTGTGTTCCCTCAAACGCCTCAAGAAGAGCATCCGGAAGAGGCTCAAAAAAACTAGGCGGGACGGAGAAGCGGCCTTTCGCCAGGCCGATGGGCCGAGCGTGAGTCGAGGGTTCCGGCAATGCCGTGATCTCAGCAATGGGCTGATTCCGCTTGCACAACAAAATCCGCTCTCCAGCCTTGAGCTTAGCCAAGTACTTGGAGAGGTGTGTTTTGGCCTCATGTACATTGAGCTTAATCATGGTCATACACTAGACTAACTTACGAACCATGTCAAACAACTTACACACGTGAGAGCAGGGCGCTGTGAAGCGGCTTGAAGATTCACCCCACCTGCTGGATGGGTACGGGGTACAACGGCAGCCATACGGGTGCTTTACTTTGTAAAATTAGCTGACACGATCGTGATGTTTCACGGATTTCAGAAGAAGACCCAGAAGACGCCTACACATGAGATCGCGTCAGCCAACAGCGACTAGAGGAGGTGGTGCATGGCCATGTCTAAAACTCATAGGAGTGTGACCGTTCGGACCGCCGAACACCTAGGACGGGCGTTGGGTTTGTCCGCGGCTGATACTGCCGAAATGGAATTTCGTTCGGAGCTCACCGTCGCACTGGCGAAAATTATTCAAGCAGGACGGCTTACCCATGTCGAAATTGCGAAAGGCGCCGGCACGTCGAGAACACGAGTGACCGCGATTGCGAATGGGAACACCTACGGTGTCTCGACCGATGTGCTCATCAGGGTCCTTGCCGCCACAGGCTATCGCCCAGAAGTCCGAGTGAAGAAGGCCGCCGCCTAAGGTGATCTTCCTCGGCTTGCTTCAGCAAACGACTCGCAGGGGCGTCGTGCCTAGCCAGCTGTGAGTGCAATAGTTGTTCGACGCTCTCCAGAAACCTTAACAAGACAGACTCGCTTCGCTCCGGCCCTGGCTCATCTCCGCATGCTGCGTCACTGGTTTGCGAAGTGTCCACAAGACCCAAAGTCCCGGCAGCGCGGTGAGGAAGGTGACGAAGAAGAACGGCCCCCACCCCGCCAGTCCCACGAGCTTGGCGGCAGGCCAGCCCAGGAAGACACGCCCGAGGGCTTCAACCGAAGAGAGCAAGGCAAACTGAGTCGCGGTATAGCGATGATTGCAGAGTGACATGACCAACGCCACGAAGGCTGCCGTGCCCATGCCGCCCGTGAGATTTTCGAAGCCAACCGCGAACGCCATAACGGCGTAACTCTTCCCCGCCCAAGCCAACCATAAGAACGACAGGTTCGAGAGCGCCTGTAACACCCCGAATACGAACAGCGAACGGAAAAGACCCAGTTGCGGCATCAGACCGCCGCCGATAAAGGCGCCGAGAATGGTCGCCCCGATCCCGAACGCCCGGACGACTCCGATGTCTTCTGAAGAAAACTCCATCCCGCGGAGGAGAAACGAGGTCGTCAGCGCGCCGGCAAAGGCATCACCCAGTTTGTAGAGGACGATCAATCCAAGCAGCGCCCCAGCCATCGGGCGCGACAGAAATTCCGACAGAGGCCCCCACACCGCTTCCTTCATCGATTGCGGTGCGGCCCGCGCTGCCTCCGGTTCGGGAATCACCAAGATGGTGACGACCCCTAACAGCATCAACCCGGCCATGCAGAGATAGGCCGAGGACCACCCCAGGCGCGCGGCCACGATCAACGCCAGCGAACCGGAGGCAATCATGGCGATGCGATAACCCATCACCCAGGTGGCAGCCCCCAATCCCCGCTCGTCCGGTTTCAGCAAATCGGTCCGATACGCGTCGAAGACGATATCCTGCGAGGCGGAGAGAAAGGCCACACCCAACGCCAACGCCGCAAAGATCTGGGCTCCCGCGCTGGGACCGATGAACGCCATCAAGGTGAGGGCCAGCGCGAGACCGGTCTGCGTGACGATCATCCACCCACGACGGTGACCGAGCCAGGGCGGGACGATCCGGTCCATCACCGGCGCCCAGAGAAATTTCAAGGTATAGGGAAGCCCGACATAGGCGAAGAGCCCGATGGTCGTGAGATCGAGGCCCGCTTCCGTCAGCCACGCTTGCAGAGTTCCGCCCGTGAGAGCCAGCGGCAACCCGGAGGCAAACCCCAAGGGCAGCATGATGCCGAGTCGCGGAGTCAGGACGGCGCGCAAGGTAGCTTTATTCATCAGATTGACAGAGGCTGGGGGATCACGAGGTGCAGCATACCACTGCCGCGGCTCCCCTGCGCATCAGAATCGTGAATCAGGTGACCGGCAAATTAGGAGGCAGGATCCGTCCGGAGATATACGAACCAATAGACCCACGCCACCAGCAGCGTCCCGCCGATGATGTTGCCGATGGTCACCAACAGGAGGTTGCTCACCGCTCCCACGATCGAAAGCGGATCTGGTCCACCGCCCGCCAATACAATCCCCAGCGGCAGAAAAAACATGTTGGCCACGGAATGCTCGAAGCCACAGGCGACGAACGCTGTGATCGGGAAGAGAATGGCGAGAATTTTGTCCGCCACGCTCCGCGCCCCCATACACAACCACACCGCGAGACAGACCAGCACATTGCACAAGATGCCGCGGGCAAACGCCGAAACCGGATCCAGCGCGATCTTGCTGCGCGCGATCTGGACCATCGTCTCCCCGACGGCCCCGTCTCCGAGTGTGTGCACGCCCGCCAACAGTACGAGTACGGCCGTTCCGGCTGCCCCCAGCAGGTTGCCGAGATAAACCCAGATCCAATTCCTGACCACTTGGCGGGTCTGGACACAGCCGACGGCCCAGGCCATCGCGATGAGGTTATTCCCGGTAAAGAGTTCAGCACCCCCGACGACCACCAGCACCAGCCCCAGACTGAACGTCATACCACCGGCCACGCGTAGCAATCCGAACGGGAGCGGCGGTCCGTTCTTCCCCGTCGTCATGGTGACGATGTAAAAGAGCGCGCCCAGCGAAATGAACGCGCCTGCCAGGACGGCGAGGGCGATCATCGTGGACACAGGCGTGGTCACCTTCGCCAGCGCTACGTTGCAGACACGCGCCGCGATCTCAGGCGGCGGGTACGCATCGGACACAGCAGTGGTTGCAGGGGTGGAGGGCTCTGCTGTCATGTGATCAGCATCACGTGCATGGGAACGGCAGGCGCCGCCGCAAGTTTTTCCACCCGTACGGTCGAGACTTTGTATTCAGGACATTTGGAACTCTCGTCGGCACTGGAGGACAGCAACTGGTTCAGGTCCGTGTCGGGGAAATGAAAACTCGTGAACAGTTCACCTGGCTGCACCCGCTCGCTGACTATGACGGGCAATCTGGCTTCCCCGCGCGCACTGACGAGCCGGACTATCTCGCCGTCATGGACCCCCAACCGTGCCGCATCGACGGCATGCATTTCGAGCACATCGGTATCGACCACCTGCATGATCCCCGTCCGCCTCGTCTGCGCGCCGCAGTTGTAGTGCTGCAGAATACGCCCGGTGATGAGCACCAGGGGATAGGCCTCGCTCGGCGACTCGCCAGGCGGCAGATGGTCAACCGGCACAAAGTGCGCCTTGCCTTTCGGAAACGAATGCTCATGCATCAACGAGGTGCCCGGATGCTCCTTCGAGGGAGCCGGCCATTGCAACCCCTCCGGCGCCTCCAGCCGATCGAAGGACACTCCGGCAAACATCGGCGCCAGCTGCGCGATCTCATCCATAATGGCAGAGGGGTGCCCGTACCACATGGGATAGCCCATCCGCGCGGACACTTCACAGACCACTTGCCAATCCGGCAGCACCCCGTTCGGCGGCTCGACGGCTTTCCGGATGCGCTGGATGCGTCGCTCCAAATTGGTAAAGGTCCCGTCTTTTTCCACAAACGACGCGCCTGGAATGACCAGATGCGCCATCTTGGCCGTCTCACTGAGAAACAAATCCTGCACGATGAGAAACTCCAGATTCTTCAGCGCCGCATGGACCTTGTTCAGATTGGGATCCGTCTGGGCCACGTCATACCCGATGATCCAGAGGCTCTTCAGCGTCCCGGCCAACGCGGCATCCCACATGTCCGGCGTCTTCATCCCGCGCGCCGTGGGCAGCGGACGACCGGTCATGGCCAGGTGCGCGGCAGCGAGCTCAGGGTTATCGAAGGATTGATAGCCGGCAAAAAATGTTGGTAGGCATCCGACATCGGACGCCCCCTGCACATTATTCTGGCCGCGCAACGGATTGATCCCGGTGCCCGGCTTTCCGATATTGCCCGTGGCCAACGCGAGATTCACCAGCGCCATCACCCCATGGCTTCCCCACCGATGTTCGGTCACCCCCAGGCCATGCAGAGCCATCGACCCGCCGCTCCTGGCATACAATCGCGCGGCCTCGGTGATCAGATGGGCCGGCACGCCTGTGAGTCGCGACGTCTGGTCCGGCGTGCAGTCCCCCACCGTTTTCAACCAATCCTCGAACCCCTCGGTCCGTGCACGCACAAAATCCTGATCGACCAGCCCTTCCTTCGCAATCACATGGCCCAGCCCGTTTAACAGCGCCACATTGGTGCCAGCATGCAGTTGGAGGTGCAGATCCGCCAAGTGGGCCAGCTCGGTGCGCCGGGGGTCGATTACGATGAGTGGGACGCCACGCCGCACCGCCTGCTTGATACGCGCGCCGACCACCGGGTGTGATTCAGTGGGGTTCGCCCCGACCACCAGGATCAACTTCGCCAGGTCCAGGTCATGAATGGAATTGGTCGCAGCCGACGCCCCTAGTGTTTCCATCATCCCTGTCACCGTCGCGCTGTGACAGACACGCGCGCAGTTGTCGATATGGTTGCTGCCGATGACGCAGCGCATGAACTTGCCGAACAGGTAGTTTTCTTCGTTTGTTCCGCGGCTCGATGAAATCGTCGCCAACGCGTCCGGCCCGTGAGCCTGCTTGATCCGCGACCACTCTTGTGCAATCCGGTCCAACGCGGCAGTCCAGGAAATTTCGACCCAGTCGTTCCCCTGGCGGAGCAAGGGCGCACGCAACCGGTCCGGCGCATCGTTGTAGGTCCAGCCGAACCGTCCCTTCATGCAGGCATGGCCTTGATTCGATGGCCCATCATCCGCAGGGACCATCTTCACGACCTTGCCGTCGCGCACCCCAGCCTCAAAGGTGCACCCGACGCCGCAATAGGCGCAGGTCGTGCGAACAGTCTGCTCAGGGGGCCCCTGCTCGATGACGGTCTTTTCCATCAGACCGCCAGTCGGACATTCCTTCACGCAGGCTCCGCAGGACACACAGTTGGAAGAGGCAAACCCGGCCGCATCGCCGAACAACGCCGCAGCGCCCGCCACCGGTCGCGCCGAAAATCCCCTATTGAGCATCGTCAATGCATGGGTGCCTTGGATTTCATCACAGGCCCGGACGCAACGCGCGCAGGAAATACAGACCGCATTGTCGAAGGTAAAAAACGGGTTGGAGCGATCGACGACATCCAGTCTCTGGGAGGGCTGCGGATACCGCACCTGCCTGAGCCCCAGCGTCTTGGCCAACCGCTGCAATACTTCCGGCGCTCGGTCCGCATGAGGTTGTTCTGATAAATACAGTTCGACGATATTCCGCCTGAGCCGAAGCAGTTGTTCGCTTTCTGTATGGACCACCATTCCCTCACGAATGGGCGTGGTGCAGGAAGCAGGCATCCCGCCCTGGCCCTCAACCTCGCAGAGGCAAAGCCGACAGGACCCGAAGGGATATAAGTGGTCCGACGCACAGAGCCCGGGAATCGTAATGCCGGCCCTCTTCGCCGCCTCGTAAATCGTATCACCAGGCGTGGCCGACAGAACCTGATTATTGAGCGAGAATTTCATCGAATGCGCACCTCAATGGTGTCGTCAGTAAGCCGGCCATTCAGGTTCTGAGCTTGCTTCGAAACTCGGCCGGGAAATGTTCGATTGCCGTCAACACCGGGTAAGGCGCCCGACCCCCGAGTGCACAAAGGCTGGCCACCTTCATCGTCTCCCCCAAATCCTCCAGTAGAAGAAGGTCATCGGCGGTACCGCTCCCGGCCTGAATCCGCTCGAGAATCTCGACGCCCCTCACGGACCCAATGCGGCAAGGCGTGCATTTCCCACAAGACTCATGGGCGGTAAAGGCCATGAAGTGGCGCGCCAGATCCACCATCTCCGTCTGGTGGTCGTACACGACGATACCGCCATGCCCCAGGACTGCACCGGCCTGCGCGAAGGCCTCATACGAAATGGGAATGTCCAGTTGTGACACGGGGAACAGACTCCCGAGCGGCCCGCCGACCTGCACGGCCTTGAACCGCGCTCCCGGGGCCATGCCTCCGCCGAATTGATCCAACACTTCGCGCAAAGTCAGCCCGAACGGCACCTCTACCAACCCCGGCTGCTTCACCCGCCCGCCGAGTTGCAAGACCATCGTGCCGCGTGACTGTTCGGTCCCCAGCGATGCGTGCCAGGCTCCGCCGCGGGAGAGAATGCCGGGGATCGTCGCGAAGGTCAGCACATTACTGACGATCGTCGGTCTTCCATACAAGCCGGACTGGGCCGGATAGGGTGGCTTGGCTCGTACGACTCCGCGGCGGCCTTCGATGGATTCCAGCAGGGCCGTCTCTTCGCCACAGACATAGGAGCCGGCTCCCTCCACGACCTCGATCGGGAAGAACTCCCCGTCCAATTCCAACAACTCCGCTTCATCCGCTTTGTGGATGGCGGCCCGCAACGTCGCGGCCGCTGCGGGGTACTCCTGCCGGCAATAGACATAGCCGCGATTGGCGCCGATGGCTCGGGCACAGATCAACATGCCTTCCAGCAATCTGAACGGATCACCCTCGAGGATCATGCGATCACAATAGGTACCGGCATCACCCTCGTCGGCATTCGCCACGACATACTTCTCGTCGGCCTTCGCCTGTTGCGCCACCTTCCACTTGTTCCATACTGGAAAGGCCGCACCGCCCCGTCCTCGTAACTGCGACACCCTGAGTTCCTCGATGATCGCATCCGGGGTGGTGCGCAAGGCCATCTCCAGCCCCTGCAAGCCGCCATGTGCCTGGTATTCGTCCAATGCCAACGGCTCCGTCTCACCGAAGTTTGCAAAGGTGAAGCGCGTTTGTTGGGTCAGAAAGGGAATCGATCGCACGGAGGTGCCGCCAATCCCGGCAAGGATCGACCGCAGATCGTCCGGCGTGACGTTGAACCAGGCCAGCCGCCCATCAGGGCTGTCACGCTCCACCATCGGTTCGAGAAAAAAGGCACCGCGGGATGAGGTGCGGATGAGCTGCACATCCGGACGCTCCGACCAGGTCTCCGCCAAGAGACCAGCCCCGGCGGCTCTGGCCGATGTGTCGTTGGAAAGATAGAGTCGTAGGGCCATGCTCATGTCACCGGTAACGCCCTAACAAGGCATCGAGCTGTGACGGCAACAAACGGCCGTACAGGTCGCGGTCGACGATCATGGTGGGAGACAGAGCGCAGTTCCCCGCGCATGACATGGTGTCCAACGTAAACCGTCCGCCTGCCGCCGTCTCCCCCACATCAATGCGTAGGCTATCTTGCAGCGCTCGCAACAAACGACCGCACCCGTTGGCAAAGCAGGATTCGCCGATGCAGACACGGATCAGATGCCGACCCGGAGCAGTCACCCGCAGATCGGGATAATAGGACAGGACCCCGGCGACCTGTGCGGTCGTCACCTCCAGGATGCGGGCGATGTCAGGAACCGCTTCCAACGGCACATGGCCGAGTTTCTCCTGCAGGATCAGCAGCGCCTTGAGAATGTTGGGCGGCTCCTTCCGATCGTGCTCGAGAATCTCCTGCACCTGCGCATGCACCGGAGCGAACCTTCCTCGCTTTCCTCTCTCGTCGTTCGTATCTTGCATCTCGTCACAATCCCTGAGCGCTTCAGACTTCACGTACCCAGGTCAGCTGAGCCCCACATGCGCACGCAGCTTGTTATAGTCGAAGGCAGCCACTCCGGTCCGAAGGAGGCCCAGATCGGTTCGTTCCATTTCATCGATGAGCGCCGCAACTTGGGTGCGTCCCGCCGGGGTCGTCATTACGTGGTGAGGAGTTTCGCCGCCCATCGTCGGGGCCTCCCGGTCCGCCCATTCGAGATAGACGGTTTCGAGAAACGTGCCGACCAATGCTCGGTCCTCTTCATTTGTCACCAGCAAGGTGAGCGGCTCCTCGGTGGACAGTTCCTGCTGAGTCACCTGACGAGTCGGAGGCTGGGTTGATTCGCCCCGGAAGTGTAATGAGAATCCGAAGGTCGCCGCCAGGCTATGTTTGATCGCATCGAGTCGTTCCCGCGAGTCACATTCGAGAAACAATTGTGTCGCGGTCACGGTCACTCTCGCCGTCGGAAATCCACCCGAACCACCCTCCTTGTGCCGTTGGACAAAGCGGCGAAGTTTCGTCGAGCGCACGACTTCTTCCAGCTGTGCCGGATCCTCCTTCCAGCCTTCCAGCTCGCTCATGCTCCCGATGAGATGCGAAAATTCCTGATGGTCATAGAGCGCCATCACGTAGAAGTAGGGTTCTCCGGTTGTCGTTCGATACCGGATTTCATTCACGGCCTCCAGCAGCGCGGCCAGACGCATGCGCGCAAAGTTCTTCAACAACAAATGGCCGAACCGTTTGGCAAATTCCGGCCAGTCTCCGAGTTCGAATGATCCGCCGACCACTTCCATCT
>CAZBNV010000110.1:0-10920 GCA_964493335.1 uncultured Nitrospira sp. | reverse complement strand
TCCTGCGCTTCTGCCTGCCCATCACACCCGAGGCCACCCATGTGGTGCTGCCCTACGTACAGTGGCTCTCCGTGGCGGGCATCCTCTACGGCGGGTTCACGGCCCTGGCCCAGCAGGACATGAAGAAGCTTATCGCCTACTCCTCGGTGGGCCACATGGGCTTCGTGACCCTGGGCATCTTCGTGCTGAACCAACGCGGCATCGAGGGTGCGATCCTTCAGATGATTAACCACGGCATCACCACCGGCGGACTCTTCCTCTGCGTGGGGATCATCTACGAGCGGACCCACAGCCGCCAAATTGTCGACAATACGGGACTGGCCGGGCCAATGCCTCGTTACGCCCTCTTCCTGATGATTTTTGCGCTGTCGTCTTTAGGCCTTCCCGGCACTAACAGTTTTGTCGGCGAATTTCTGGTGCTGGCCGGCACATTCCTCTGGAGCAAAGTCGCCACGGCCTTGGCCGCCTTGGGAGTCATCTTGGCAGCGGCCTATATCCTCTGGCTCATGCAACGAATGGTCTTCGGGACCCCGTCGCCCACGCATCGCGCGCATCTGTTGGACCTGAATGCCCGAGAAACGGCTACTCTGCTCCCGCTGGTCGTGCTGGTCTTCGTGATCGGCATTTTCCCGAATCCTCTGCTGACCCGTATGCATGCCAGCGTGGCACAGTTGCTTGCCGCACCAAAAACACCGGCGTTTGCGATCCAACCCAGGCCCGTGCCCAGCACAGAACCAGTGCCCACTGCCGCGATCGCCGCGTCGCTCACCATCCCATCTTCTGAACAGGCCACCGCACGATGACGATTCCGATACAAGACCTGCTCGCGATCCTTCCTGAACTCGTGGTGATCGGCACGGCCTGCCTCATCCTGGTGTTGGACCCCATCCTTACGGCTTCAAAGAAAGACCTCCTGGCCTGGCTGACCTTGGCAGCGCTGGCCATTTGCCTAGGCCTCACCTCCTCTCAATTGACGGGTCGCCAGTATGCCTTCAGCAATCTGGTTGTGATCGATTCATATGGGGCATTCTGGAAACTGCTGCTGTATATCGTGACGGGGCTGACGGTCCTGCTGTCCCTCGCGTACCTCAAGGCGGAGCGATTGAACATCGGCGAATACTACGGCTTCATCCTGCTGGCACTGGCCGGCATGATGGTCATGGTCTCCGGCGCGGACCTCCTCACGATCTACCTCGGCACCGAATTGATGTCCCTCTCGCTCTACGTGATGGCCGGACTCAAGCGAACTGAAGCGCGTTCGCTGGAAGCATCGGCCAAGTATTTCGTGCTAGGAGCCTTTTCATCCGGCATTTTGTTGTATGGCATTTCGCTGTTGTTCGGGCTGGCCGGGAGCACCCGCCTCTCCGTGATCGCGGAGGCGATCGCCGCGCAGGGAACGGGCAATCCACTCTTGTCCCTGGCCCTGGTGTTACTGGCGGTCGGGTTCGGATTCAAATTGGCCGTCGTACCGTTTCACATGTGGACCCCGGACGTCTATCAGGGAGCGCCGACGTCCGTCACGGCCTTCATGGCCGTTGCCTCGAAAGCGGCCAGCTTCGGTGCCTTTCTCCGGGTGTTCGTGGAGGGCCTGGGAGGGGTGAGCGCGGATTGGTCGATCCTGTTCACCGTCATCTGCCTGGCGACGCTGGCGCTGGGCAACCTCGTCGCGATCGTGCAAACCAACATCAAGCGCATGCTGGCCTATTCCAGCATCGCCCATGCCGGCTACGCCCTCATCGGGGTTGTCGTGGCGGGCCGACAAGGGGGAATGGCAGGCTCAACCGGACTCGCGAGCGTGTTGCTCTACATCGCCATCTATTCGTTCATGACGCTCGGCGCATTTGCGCTGGTGGGGATGCTGCGCAAGGACGGGCAGGAGAGCGACAACATCGAAGATTATGCGGGGCTGGCGAAACGTGAACCCTTAGGGGCCTTTTTCATGCTGGTGTTTCTGGTGTCGCTGGCCGGCATTCCCCCGACGGCAGGCTTCATCGGCAAATTTTATATCTTCATGGCCGCCGTGAACGGCGGAATGGCATGGCTGGCCGTCGTCGCCGTCATCTTCGCCGCAATCTCCGCCTTCTACTACCTGCGAATTGTGATGGTGATGTATATGCGGGAGCCTGAAGGCTCGCCACAATCTCAATCGCAACTCGAAACATCTCCGGCTCTGTCGTTCGTCCTCGCCTGCGCCCTCGCCGGCGTCGTGCTCCTGGGGCTGTTCCCCAACGGCCTGTGGTCGCTGGCCACCCATGCCGCGCCGTTACTGAAATAGCGGATGGGCGTCTGGCGCGTCCCCATACAACCCTCCGCGTTTCCTGTTATCGTGGCGCGACGACATTCCTCACCACAGGGCTGGCCGTACCCAGCCCAGGTCATCTAACCGCATCGGCGTTGCTCAAGACGGGCTTGCATGATCGGATTATCGTTTCTCTCCAACGTATTCGACACCTTCCGGCGGCGGGGCTGTCTCAGTCTGGCCGCCTCGCTGGCCTTCTTCTCCCTGCTCTCTCTGTTTCCCATGGTGTTCCTGTTGCTCTACGGCATCAGCTTCATCGTCAGCCAGGATGTCATCGGCTATCAATTCTTACTGGGATTCCTGAAGGGATTTCTCCCCAGCATGGGAGAACGTCTGGCCAAAGACATTCGGCGCGTGGCGGAGCAGGAGCAAGTGCGATGGGCGGTCTTTCTCGCATTCGGCTGGTTCAGCGCGCTGGTATTTTATGAACTGGACTACGCCATGAATACGGTGTTCGGCACGGCGGCCAAGCGGCATCCGCTGATTTCGACGCTCGTGGCCGTCGCCATGATCTGGATGCTCGGCTTCCTGGCGCTCATCTCGTTTGTTGCCACACAGGCCATCGAATTGCTGACTGCCTATGCGCCGCGCCTGTGGGGACTCGATTTGGTCGCGATCACCGCGCACGATTTTCTCCTCACCTATTCACTGCCGTTTCTGCTCGCCTTCGCCTCCGTCACCTGTCTCTACCGATTCCTTCCGCACCAGCGGCCCACATGGAGAGAGGCGACCATCGGAGGCGCGGTGTTCAGCCTGCTGTGGGTCTCCGCCAAGGTTGTGTTCGTAACCTATTTGGAAGATGCCGCGGTCTACACACAGATGTATGGGTCATTGCTCGAAGTGGTGTTGTTACTCCTCTGGGTCTACTACTCTTCGGCGCTCGTCCTCCTGGGTGCAGTCGTAACCCACACCTATCAGTGTCGGCGTCCTTCCCTCTTAGCCTCTACGCCCGATCTTCTTCCCCAGTAGGCTCTGGTCACAACCTGTGCTCCCTGTGTCATTCGCGGCTTTTTCTAGCGCCCGCGCCGGGGCCTGATAAAATCAAGAGACACTGGGATTAGCCGGCGGCCCACACGAATTTTCACGATGTTCAACGGCTTTGACAAAGACCTCCTCATGTTAGGGGGCACAGTGGCAGGCTTCTTGGCTGCAGTGCTCTCCATCCTAGAGAAGGTGCTGCACCTTCAGGAGCGCCTTGGAACGCCAAAAGACAAGAAGCCAGTCTTGTCCCTCGACGCTGCTCCCAGCGCCAGGCCGAGGTCGGCCGATCTCCTCGATGCCAAGGTGTTGCAGAAATCCTCCTCGCTGTTTCTGTATGAAACGGGTGTCATCGTGGCGGCCGGTGTCTTGCTGAACTACCTCGGGCTGACCCTCAGCCGACATTTGCACAGCATTCTCTTTCTCGACATGACGGGTACCGCCCTGACAGCCTTCCTTCTGGGTCCCTGGTGGGGCGCTATCGCCGCCCTCCTATCGAACTCCGTCGTCAACTGGCTCCTCTATCCCGAAGCCGCAGCCGATGTGGTCATCTTTCCCTGGTCGCTGGTCAACATGACCGGCGGATTCTTTTGGGGCCTCATGGCGAGACAATCCGGCTTTCGGACCTATCTTCGCAGCGGCCGCAACTCACTGCTGACGCATGTGTGGTTTCTGCTGTCGTTTGGAGTCCTGGGCGCGATGGTGATGAGCATACCCGGCACCTTCGTGCAGGCGGCGCTGGGCGAGGACTCCGTCTTTGCACTGACCCCTGATGTGGCCACCACTCTGAAGCTGACAGTCAGCCTCTGGGAAAATATGGTACGGCATTATCTCGAGTCCGTGATGGGGCTGACGTGGGGAGACAGTCTAGGCTGGACCATCGTGAATGGGTTTCAGAACTGTATTCGATATATTCCAGATAAGACGTTCAGCGCCGCGATTGCACTCGTCGTGCTCAAATATGGGTATCCGCTCTTCGAACGCGAACTCATCCATGGCGGCCCAGACAACGAGCGGCCCGGTGATGAGCGCCTCTTACCGTTAGTGCTGGGGCTTCTGTATGCACCGTCTTTCGGCACCCTCGTTCTGTCCGAACCCTACGCCGGTTCGTCCTACTGGCCACTCTGGACGGCACCCTGGCTGGTGATCGCGGCAGGATATCTCGCGCTGCATCGTTGGGGAATGGGACCCTCCGATCTTCACACCTCCCGCCTCCAGCGAGCAAGTCGCTATGCCAAAGCGCTGAAACTGATTGGGCGGGAGCCGTCCTATGAGTTCTGCCGACGACTCACCTTGGTCACGCTCATGGCCAGCCTTATCTTTGCGCTCTGCCTGCCGATCCTGTTGGTGGATTTTTATCGCGTGGCCTTCAACTTCTTCTGCGTGGTGTACGGTTTTCTGCTCGTCGTGCACCTCGTCCGCGTGGCCATCGTCCAAAACCTCTCCGTCGCCAGGGCCGAAGAATGACAGGATGCTCAAAATGTCCGCCAACGGCGTTCTCGCATCGTTCAGGCCCTCAACGTACCGCCCACGGGAAATGAGCCTGTCTTGGCAGGCTCGGGGTGGGTGGGTAAGAATGATATGGCTTCACCTCCGAGACACGGCCGGCTCACCGTCTCGCCGGCGTCCGCAAGCGTGACGCTCATTATCCTTCGCGTCGCGGACCTCGCTGCGGCCTTGCTGGACGGCCATTTTGAGCACCCTGTGGCAAAGCATAGGCGGTGCGGGATGACCTACTTGGAAGGATGTCGCTGCTCGATGAAGTTGCCGATAGAGGCGCGCGTCAGCAACCCGAGCAGTTCCCCGTCTTGCACCACGATCAAACGCTCCGCTCCACACGACATCATTTTCTCCAATGCCTGTATCACCGACACCTCCGGTGAGACGACCATCTCGTCATTGGAGGTCTGCATCACATCGGCAACCCGGCGAAACGCCCACTGGGTATTGTTGACGGTCTGCACATCACGCACGGCCACGATACCCAGAAGCCGCCCATCCTGCACCACGGGAAATCCCCCGTAGCCGTAGGGCAGGAAATATTGGTTCACGGCTTCTTCCAGCGTGATGTCCGGGGACAGCGACACCACGTTCTTGACCATGAGCTCACGGACAGGCACCGACGCCAACGACGCACGGATGACCGCCTGCTTACGACTCCCGCGCGCCGCCGTGAAGAGAAAGGCGCCCAGCAGCACGATCCACCCCCCGCTACTTGCCAGGGCGCTCGACAGGGTCCCGGAGAGTGCGCCGACCAGCAGTACGGCCCCGAACAGACCAAAACCGATTCCAAACAGCAATCCGACCAACGCCGCCTGGCTCGTGGCACGATAGAAATCCTTGTTCCAGGCCCAGAGACCCGCCCGCAAGGCTCGGCCGCCATCCAGCGGAAATCCCGGCAGCAGGTTGAAGAGGCCCAACTGCGTATTAACCATCCCGAGCAGTGCGCCGAGCGCCGTTAATCCTTGCAGAGACGTCCCGGCCGGGAGCCACTCCAGCAGCAAGACCAAGCCCATACACAACGCCGCCAAAAGGAAGCTGACAATTGGGCCTGCAATGGCGATCAGGAATTCCGCCCTCGGATGAGGCGGTTCCTTTCGCATTTGTGCCACACCGCCGAAGATGAACAATGTAATCTGGCCGATGGGAATGTGATAACGAAGGGCAACGACGGAATGACCGAGTTCATGGAGCAGGACCGACGCGAACAGCAGAAGCGCCGCCACACTTCCCATCCCCCAATAGCGCGGTTCTGAGAGACCGGGTAACATGTCGGGCAGATAACCCGTGGCCAGCGACCAGGTCACGAAGAAGAACACGAAGAGCCATGAGGCATGCACGTATATAGGGATTCCGAACACTCGACCGATTTGCCAAGCAGGTCCCTGCATGCTGTCACCGTAGCAGTCACCCTGACAGACCGTCAACTATCGCCGCTTCTTGTCATCGGGTATACTCCCCTCCATGCGATGGAAGCAGTGGCGAATGACTCTATCGGCGATCTGCGCGTTGGCGCTGGTCGCGCATGGCCATCTAGCGGAAGCACAGGTCATCAAGGCCGGTTCACCCTCCTGCCCGGCGGTGGCGCTGACCTATGATCTCTGTCCGGTGCGCACCGCCTCGGGATTCGACCGCGAGTTGATCGATTTCCTCATTACGAACAAAGTTCCAGCCACCTTTTTCATGTCCGGCCGATGGATGGCCAAACACGATGCCGAGGTGAAAGAGCTGCTGGCCGTTCCATTTTTCGAAGTCGGGACGCATGGCGAGGTGCATGCGCATCTCCCGATGCATGAGCCGGAGGAACAACAGCGTGAAATCCTGGGGCCGGTGCGAATCCTCAAGACGAAATACGGCCGTTCGACGACTCTGTTTCGCCCGCCCTATGGGGAATATAACGATCAGACGGTGGAAGCGGTGAAAGACCTGGGCCTGCGGTTTATCTTGTGGAATATCGAATCCGGAGACCCCGACCCGGCCCTCAGTGCGGACGCGATCCTGGCTCGCGTGCGGAAACGAATGAAGCCGGGCAGTGTGATCGTCTTGCATGCCAACGGGAAGGGTAAACATACCCGCGAAGTGACCGAAACCCTAGCCGCCACGTTCCTGCCTGACAAGGGCCTGACCCCCATGACGGTATCGGATCTCTTACGATGCAACCAAGCCACAGCCCCCCTCCAGCCATAATCCGCGATATGCGGCCGGAGGATCGGGATGCCGTGATCCAAATCCTCACCGACTCCGATCCCTGGAAGCGGCTCGGGTTTACCGCCGAAGATTGGGGCAAGATCTTCTCACCGATGCCGCAAGGACGTGACACGTTTGTGATGGAAGGCGACGGCACCGTGGTGGGAATCGCCATTGTGCGACGGAAATTCCTTTTCGGCGACTACCTGGAATTGCTCGGCATCGCCCCTTCCGCAACAGGCACAGGCCTCGGGAGCCGGCTACTGTCTCATATCGAATCGCTCACCTTCGCCCGGGCCAAGAACCTATTCGCCTGCGTGTCGGATTTTAATCAGGGCGCACGTGCCTTCTACCGCAGACAAGGTTATAAAGAAATCGGTCCCATGCCAAATTTTCTTATTCCAGGCTATGCTGAGATTCTTCTCCGCAAGACGGCCGGACCAGCGAGACCGAAGTAAAGTGAGATGCCGCTATGGTCAGATTTTTTCTGAATCTCTCTTTCGAGGCTTTATTGGGATCATTTCACAGGCTTCTCAAAACATTTTCCAGCCAGGCCGCAAGGAACGAGGACCCCGAGGCGTACGCGGGCAGGGTACGTTGAGGGGTTCGAGCGACTGAGAACGCAGCTGGAGGATGTTTTCAGCGGTTGACAAAGGGAACAACCATGAAAGTTCGCAAGTTGCTCCACACCCGCATGCGGGTCAGTGACATCGATCAAACCATCCAGTTCTACCAGGATGTGCTGGGTCTGGAGGTCATGGAACGCAAAGTGTCCCCGCGCGGATCGCATCTGGCCTTTCTGAAAGTGCCCAACAGCGACGAGCTGATCGAATTATGTAGTTTTCCTGCCAGCGGACCGGTCACCGTGCAAGAAGATCTGGTGCACCTCGCCTTTGAGGTTGAAAACTTGGACGACACGATCCGGACATTAGAATCCCAGCAGGTGAACATTACCGACGGCCCAACCCGTACCTCCTCGGGTAGCCGATTCATTTTCATCGACGCGCCGGACGGCTACGAGGTGGAACTCATCGAACGCCCGCCTGGGACAGCGCTCGTGTAACACTCCTCATCCGTGTGCCTCCACCCATTGACGAAACAAGAAGCGCCGCAGTACCTTTTCCTGCTTCGCAACGAACGACGACGCACCTCTTCCGATTTTTTCAAGGAGACCAGGCATGAAGAACGGGTTTTTTCGCGGACATGGACTCGGCAATGACTATCTGGTGATGGATCCCACAGAGCTGACGTTCAAGCTCACCGTCGGTAAGATCCGCGGCATCTGCGATCGTCACTGGGGCCTGGGCAGTGACGGCATCCTCGCACTGGTCCCCTCCAAGAAAGCCGACTTCGGTCTGCGTATCTTCAACCCCGATGGGAGTGAAGCAGAGAAATCCGGCAATGGATTGCGCATCTTCGCTCGCTATCTCCATGCCACCGGCAAGACGAAGAAGAAACAGTTTACCGTCGAGACCAAGGGCGGCCTGGTATCCATCTCGCTCCACCTTGATCGGCACGGCGATGCTGCAGCGGCCACCGTCGAGATGGGACGGGCCTCCTTTCACCCGGCCGCGCTCCCCTGCACGCTGCCTATGGACGAATTGATCCAAGCTCCTATCGAAGCCGCAGGACAATCACTCCAATTCACAGGTGTCAGCGTCGGCAACCCTCACTGCGTGCTCTTCAAGAAGGCCGGCGAGACCTGGACCCGCGAAGATTTGTTGCTGCTCGGGCCTGCGCTTGAAAATCACGCTGTGTTTCCCAATCGCACCAACGTGCAACTGGCGGTACCGACCGGCCCAAAGGAAATCTTCATTCTCATTTGGGAGCGAGGCGCCGGCGAAACCCAGGCCTCCGGTTCCTCGTCTTGCGCCGCCGCCAGCGCGGCCGTCCGGCTCGGACTGGTCAAAGGCCCGGTCACGGTGAACATGCCAGGGGGGAGCCTCAATATCCAAGTCGCTCAGGATTTTAGCCTCACGATGAAGGGTCCGGTCGCAGAAGTGGCCCGAGGCTCCCTGAGTCCGTCGTTTGTGCGCACCCTTCGATAGGAAGTTACTGAACACCCACAAGCTGACGGACTTTTTCACCATCCTGTTTTCTTGGTATCCTGGCTGAGGATGGTCTATGCATGACGACAGAACTTCTGCAGTCCAAACTAGCCCACTTGCCGGAACAACCCGGCTGCTATCTCTTTAAGAATGAGAAGAAGGAGATTCTGTATGTCGGCAAGGCCGCTGTTCTGGCTGACCGGGTCCGCTCCTATTTCCAAAAGAGCAGCGACCAGACACCAAAAACCAGCCTGCTCGTCAACGAGATCGCCGATCTCGAAACCATCGTCACCCGGTCCGTTCTGGAAGCGCTGATCCTCGAAAGCAACCTGATCAAGCGTCACCGCCCGCGATTCAATATCGTCCTCCGTGACGACAAACAGTACCCCTATCTACGCTTGCCCATTAAAGAAGATTTTCCTCGCCTCTCGATCGTCCGGCGCGTGCAGAAAGACGGCGCGCTCTACTATGGACCCTACACGCCGGCCGGAGCTCTGCGCGATACGCTGAAAGTCATCCGGAAGGTCTTTCCGCTGGCCACATGCGAAATCGACATCAACGGCAAGGCCGAGCGCGCCTGTATCGAATTCGAGATCAAGCGATGCATGGCCCCCTGCATCGGCAATCAATCTCGCAACGACTATCACCTGATCGTGAAGCAGGTCCGCCAGTTCCTGGAAGGACGAGACAGCGAATTGCTGGACAGCCTTCGGGAGGAAATGGAGCGAGCGGCGGAACAGGAGCAGTTCGAAGAAGCCGCACGGCTGCGGGACCGACTCTTCAACGTCGAACGCACTCTTGAGAAACAACGCATCACCCAGATCAGCGCCGCCGACCAAGATGTGGTCGGTTTGGCCAGGCAGGGGACCGCGGCAGACCTCCAACTGCTGTTTGTGCGTGGCGGGTTACTGATCGGACGCAAAGATTTCTTCTGGCCCCAATCGGGCGATGCGAGCGATGAAGAGTTGGTCCGCTCCGCGATTGAGCAGTTCTACAACAAAGAAGGGCAACCCCCGAAAGAAATTCTGGTGCCGACCGCACTCGACGACGCTCCGCTGATCGAACAATGGCTGACCGACAAAAGAGGCGAAACCGTGCGGCTCATAGCTCCTGAGCGTGGCACCAAGCATCAATTAGTGCGACTCGCCGAGGAAAATGCCGGTGCCGCGATTGCCGACCATCTGCGCAATGAAGCGTTAGACCGTCAGGCCACGGCGGAGTTGAAACGCCTGCTGCGCCTCGACAAAGCCCCGCACCGCATTGAAGGATTCGACATCTCAAACATCATGGGCAATCAGTCGGTCGCTTCATTGGTCGTCTGGGAGGATGGGCAGGCGAAGAAATCCGATTACCGCAAATTCCGGATTAAGACGGTCGAGGGCGCCAACGATTTTGCCAGCATGCAAGAAGCCGTCATGCGACGCTACGGCGCGACCGAAGACCTCGCGCGCCCGGATCTGATTCTTATCGACGGCGGGTTGGGCCAATTGAGCGCCGCCCTCGAAGGCCTCAAACAGGTCGGACAGGCACAGATTCCGATCATCGGCCTGGCCAAAGCGCGTGGAGAGAAAGAGGAGCGCATTTTTCTGCCGGGACGAAAGAATCCGATCATCTTGCGGCCGACCTCGCCCGCTACCCACCTCGTCCAACGAATTCGAGACGAAGCCCATCGATTTGCGGTGACCTATCACCGGAAGCTGAGAGGCAAGGCCTTGCTGTCATCTGAACTGGACCAGATTTCAGGCATCGGCGAGATCCGCCGGAAGCGACTCCTCAGACAATTCGGCAGCCTCGATCGAATTGCCGCGGCGACCGATGAAGAGCTGCGGTCGGCAGGCATTGATCTGGTGACCTTAGCGGCTCTACGCAAAGCACTTGCCCCCTCATAGCCACTTCCGCCAATCCAGC
>CAZBNV010000109.1:0-11321 GCA_964493335.1 uncultured Nitrospira sp. | reverse complement strand
CGCAGAATCTCCGGGCCGAGCCCGTAGCGCAAACCGACATTTTCGAACCGGACCATGGTCAGCTCCGTTCGATATCACGCGGGCGCGGAACGTTTGCACGGCGATGCCGCATGCGACAATCCAGGCGCTCCCGCAGCTGCCCACTCTGGCCGATATCGGCCCATCCCCACTCAGGTTTTGGGGCCGTTATGGTTTCCGGTTCGTTAACAGACCGCTGTTAGCTTTGCGCCATCAATGAGGCGAGTCGGCCATGCATATCGTTTGCCCGAATTGTGAAACTTCCTACGACATCGATGCGTCGGCGCTGGGCGCTGCCGGACGGTCCGTGCGTTGCGTGCGTTGCCGTGAAACCTGGCATGTGCACGCCGACGACATGACGCGGGCGGATGCCCTCGTCCAGGCCGCCGATGACATTGGCTGGGACCAGGCGCTGCAAGAGGCCGCCACGACAGAAGCAGCACCGGCGGAAACCCTCGAACACGAGGTTCCCCGGGTCGAAAGCCCGCCGCTTGCCCATGACGCCCATCCGGACGCCAATCAGGACTGGACCGTAAAGCCGCAAGCCGATGCGCCGGCGTCCCGTCCCACGCGCGCCCGCCAGGCCGGGATGCGCAAGTTCGCATTCGGCTCCGGCCGCCCGGGGAAAAGTCTCGGTTTCAGCCCGCCGATGGCGATCGCCGCCATGGCTGCACTCGTGGCCGCGCTGATCGTCTGGCGCACCGACGTCGTGCGGCTGATGCCGCAGACAGCGTCGTTCTTTCAGTTCATCGGGCTCGGGGTGAACCTTCGCAACCTGACTTTCGAGGATGTCCGGGTGTCCACCGAGACGGTGAATGGCAATCGGGTGTTCATCATCGAAGGCGCCGTGACCGCGACATCGCGCAAGGCCACGGAGGTCCCCCGGCTTCGCTTCGTCGTGCAGGACGCGCACGGCGCGGATATCTATGCGTGGAACGCAGTCGTCGATCAGGCCGTGATCCAGCCCGGCGAAAAGGTCGCCTTCAAATCCCGCCTCGCCTCGCCGCCGGCCGGTGCGCAACAGATCGTGGTCCGCTTCTTCCACCGGCGCGACCTGACATCCGGAAGCGTCTCGTAATGGCGCGCATCCTGATCGCCGACGACGAAGAGTCGATGCGCCAGCTGGTGTCGCGGGCGGTTGCGATGGACGGTCATGAGACCATGACGGCGGAGGACGGTGCCGAGGCGCTCGACATCCTCGTCCGCAACAACGGCGCCTTCGACCTGTTGCTGACCGATATCAAGATGCCGGTGATGGACGGCATCGCGCTCGCGCTCGCCGCAGCGCGCGATTTCCCGAAGCTGACCATTTTGCTGATGACAGGCTTTGCCGACCAGCGCGAACGCGCCTCGGGCCTCGACGCCATCGTCCATGACGTGGTCACCAAGCCGTTCGCGCTTGCCGACATCCGCACGGCCGTCGCCGACGCCCTGGCTTCGCGGCCGGAGCGGTAGCTGCAAGAATATCGAGGCTTGAAAGGCTCGGAATCGGTCGCCGTCATTCCGGGCTCGCGCTTCGCGCGCCCCCCAAATGACGGACCGCAATCAATAATCCTTCAAGAGCCGCTCAAGGTAGTCCAGCTCAAGCTGCGGCCGTTGCGGGTCGGAGAAACGGCGGCGAAGCTCCTCGAGAATCCGGCGCACACGCTGTACGTCGATCTCGCCGGGAATCTTGACCGAGTTCGAGTAATCCTCGTTGAATTCACGTCCGCGCAACGGACGCCCGAGCGGGTCGGTGTTGGCGCCGTTGCTCTGCTGCCGCCCTGCGCGATTGGACGGCCCGTTGTCGTTTGGATTGCCGTCACCCTGGCCCTGCTGCATTTGCTGCGCGAGGTTCTGCGCACCACGTCGCAAGGCCTCCAGAGCCTTGCCTTGCGATCCGACGGCGCCGTCGGAGTTGCCGTCGCCAAGTTGATCGCCGGCGTCACCCATCGCGGAATCCGCATCACCGAGCGGATCGGCGTCGTCGCCGCCCGGTTGACCCGGCTGGCCCTGTCCGGGCTGGCCCTTTTCGCCCGGCTGCCCTTTTTCGCCGCGCTGGCGCTGCTGACCCATGCCCTGCTTGGCCAGTTGATCGAGCAGCTTCTGCAAACGATCGCGCAATCCCTGCTGGTCCTGCTGCAGGTCGCCCATGCCGTTCTGATTCTGGTTCGGATCACCGCGCTGGCCGCGCTGCCGCCGCGAATCCTGACCTTCCTTGAAGGTGCGGTCGCGCAACTGCTGCTGCTTGCGGATAACGTCGCCGAGTTCGTTCAGCGACTGCTCCATCTCGTCGTCGCCGCCCTGACCCGGCTGCGCCATCTGCAGGTTCTCGAGCATCTGCTGCAACTGGTCGAGCAACTGCTTGGCGGCGTCCTTGTCGCCGGAGCGCGACAGCCGCTCCATGCGGTCGATCATGTTGCGTAGATCGTCCTGCCGCATCACCCGCGTATTCGGATCGAGCGGGCGGGCCAGCTGCTGCGGATTGTTCTTCATCTGCTCGGCCAGCTGGCGCATGAAGTTGTCGAGCGCCGCGCGCAGCTGTTCAGTGAGCTTCTTGATTTCCTCGTCGGATGCGCCGCGCTCGAGCGCCTGGCGCAGCGCCTCCTGTGCCGCACGCAGCGCGCGCTCCACATCGCTGATGTTGCCGGCCTCGATGGTGACGGCGAGCGCCCAGATATTGTCGACGGTTTCCTTCAACTCGTCGTCGGATCGCGCGCGCCCGATCTGTTCGTAGATCGTGCGCAGGCCGAGATAGTGCCCGAGTTCGGGCGTGAACAGGTCGGGCTCGATCATGAAGGCGTCGAACGCTTCCCGCACGTCGTCCTGCTTGTTTGCATCGAGCGCAAGGATACGGCGCTGCTCGACCAGCGCGCGCGCCAGCGGCTTGACGAACAGCCGCTCCGGCATGCGCATGTCAAACGGCTCGCTGCGGCCTTCGTTGCCGGCCTCGTCCTTCGCCGTCAGCGTCAGCGTCACGTCGGCGCCGGCGAACGGATGCTCGGTCAGGTCCTTCACCGTCTGGCCGACGCCGTTGCGCGTGCGTGCATTTGGCAGCACCAGCGGGAAATCCGGCGGCGTGAACAGGGGCCGCGCCGCTTGCGTCGCACCGCCGCCCCCGCGCGCGGTAAAGGTCGCATGCGCTTCGGTGACGCCATAGTCGTCTTCGAGCTTGTAGGACATCAACAGCGAGCCGCGCGCCTGCCGCTCCGGGTCCTTCGCCAGCGAGATCGACGGCCCTTTGTCGGGCATGGCGGCAAACCGCCATTGCGGCAGCCCGGAGGGGCTGCGCACCTGCGCCGTGCCATCGGTCGCAATCGTATAGCGGTGCTCTTCGGTGCCGGCCGGCGGCGGCTTGTCATTCGCGGCGGCTTCGGAAATCCCGCCACTGGTGACGATATCCAGCCGTCCGCCGCTGGCGCGAATGACCAGCGTGCTGCCCGCGGGCACCTGCAGTGCGTTAGTGTCTGCTGCCGGAGCGTTCGGATTGTTGGCGGCGGCGGACAGGATGATCGGCGGCCGGTTGGTATAGGGCGGCGGCGCCACCCAGGCGTCGAGCCGCACATTGGCCGTGGCCAGCACGCCCTTCCAGTCAAATGCAGCCGCGACCCGCGCGCGGCGATCCTCGCCAGCGGCGATGGCGGTCGCTGCCAACAGCACGACGACCAGTGCACGCAGCGCCCATGGATCGTGGATCGCCAGCCGGGGCGACGGCAGACCGGCCTTGATGTTCTTGATCGAGGCGAGCGTGCGCTCACGCTGCACGCGCCAAAGCGTCAGCGCCACCGGATCCTGCGACATCAGCGTATCGGTCAGGGCGGTGGCGGGGCGATGGCGAATGCCGGTGAAGCGATCGAGCCGCGCCAGCGCCTCGTTGCGGTTGGGCCAGCGAAAGGAGATCAGCGGCGCGAGCGAAGCGAGGGCCAGCAGGGCGAACAGCGCCAGGCCGACGGCGCGACCGGCGGTCGGCAGGAAAAGCCAGAGCCCGGCCCATGAGGCCACAAGAAACAAGCCGCCGACGGTCAAAAGCCGCGCCAGGGTTGGCCAGATGCGCTCCCAGGCGAGCGCATATTTCGCGCGCTGCAGCGCCTGCTCGAGCTGAAGCCGGACCAGCGGATCGGCCGTCGCGTGCGTCTTGAGAGGTCCGGGACTGCGGCTGTCCAACATCGTCTCCTTAGCTCTTACAAATCAGAACCTAGCATGGCGGCGGCAGTGAGGCACGGTTTCCGCAACGCAACCCACATCCGAGACGAACGCGACCTCGATGTTCCGGGTCTGCATGCTCAAGCCTGCAACAATCGTACCGTTAATTCCGGCTGCCGGAACGTTTTTCATGCGCCGATCAAGGTCTTAGCTTCACGAACGCGTGACGGCAGCGCCAGGATTACGTAGCTTGTCGCCGGCTCAAACCAGAGGAAGCGTTATGGACAAGAAAACATTCGACAAGGGCGTGGAGGTTCGCACCGCCGTGCTCGGCAAGCAGTATGTCGAGAACGCCCTGAAGAACGTCGACGACTTCAACCGCCCGTTCCAGGAACTCGTCACCGAATACTGCTGGGGTGCCGTCTGGGGCCGCGACGAACTGCCACGCAAGACCCGCAGCATGCTGAACATCGCCATGATCGCGGTGCTGAACCGGCCGCACGAATTGAAGCTGCATATCAAGGGTGCGCTGACCAACGGCGTCAGCAAGGATGAGATCCGCGAAATCCTGATGCAGGTCGCGATCTATGCGGGCGTTCCGGCGGCGGTCGACAGCTTCCGTCTCGCGCGCGAAGCGTTCGCCGAACTCGACAAGGCATAACAACAGGCAATCTGAGCAAGCACTGAAAGAGACGCACGATGGACATCGGATTCATCGGGCTCGGGAAGATGGGTTTCCCGATGGCCCGCCGCCTGATCGAAGCGAAGCATCACCTCGTCGTCCATGACGCCCGGCCCGAGGCGATGGAGAAACTGGTCGCGCTCGGCGCCGAGGCGGCCACCTCGCCGAAGGATGTCGCCGACCGCACCGAGACGGTGATGGCGAGCCTGCCGTCGCTGGATATTTCGCTGCAGGTCGCGACCGGCAAGGACGGGGTCATCGAAGGCAAGCGCGTCAAGCGGCTCGTCGACCTGTCGACCACCGGTTCGCAAATGGCGATCCGCATTCACGCGGCGCTGGCGGAAAAGAATATCGTGCAGATCGACAGCCCGGTCAGCGGCGGCGTCGGCGGGGCGGAGAAAGGCACGCTTGCGGTGATGGTCTCGGGACCACGCAGCGAGTTCGAGCTGCTGAAGCCGGCGCTGGAGGTGATCGGCAAGGTGTTCTTCATCTCGGACAAGCCGGGCGCGGGCCAGACGATGAAGCTCGCCAACAACTACCTGTCGGCGACCGCGCTCGTCGCCACATCCGAAGCCGTGGTGATGGGCGTCAAGGCCGGCCTCGATCCCGCGGTGATGATCGACGTCATCAATTCGGGCTCGGGCATGAACACGGCCAGCCGCGACAAGTTTCCGAAATCGGTGCTGCCGCGCACGTTCGATTTCGGCTTCGCCACCGGATTGATGGTCAAGGACGTGCGGCTGTGCCTGGAGGAGATGAAGGGCATGGGGCTGTCGATGGAAGTCGCCGAGGCGGTCGGGCGACTGTGGGAGACGGTGATCAAGGAGATGGGCCCGGAGTCCGATTTCACCTCCGCCATCAAACCGATCGAGAAGGCCGCGGGCGTGGAAGTGGGCGGCAAACCGCCATTAGTGCCGCCGATCTGAAATTCCTGCACCATTTGCCGCGAGTCCGTCCCAGGAATTTCAGATCGAAAAGCGGCACTAGAATCATATTTTTGCTAGTACCCTCTTGGTTTTCGAAGTTCGTCTCAGAAGTTGCCGCGCTGCAGGACGAACTTCGAAAACCGGGTACTAGGCGCATGACGAAGTGAGGGGCGAGCGATGAGCGATACCTACGAAATCTACGCCGTGAAATACGCGCATCACAGCCCGCGCACGGCGGCGATGAATTTCATCGACGGCGATCCGCATCAGGCTTCGCAGCCGCTGGACTTTTACGTCTGGGCGGTCGTCAACCAGGACCGCGCCGTGATCGTCGATACCGGCTTCGACGAGACGATGGCAAAGAAGCGCGAGCGGCAGATCATGAAGCCGGTGGCCGAGGCGCTGAAAGCGGCCGGGGTCGCGCCGGACAAGGTCAGCGACGTGATCATCACCCATCTGCACTACGACCATTCGGGAAACTACGACATATTTCCCAACGCGCGCTATCACCTGCAGGACTGCGAGATGGATTTCGCCACCGGACGCTGCATGTGCGACGACAAGATGCGCGTCGCGTTCGAGGCGGACGACGTGACCGCGCTGGTGCGGAAGGTCTATGCCGGCCGCGTGACGTACCATGACGGCGAAGACCAGGTCGCGCCGGGCATCACCGTGCATCACATCGGCGGACATTCGAAGGGGTTGCAGGCGGTCCGCGTGAAGACCGCGCGCGGCAACGTCGTGCTCGCCTCCGACGCCGTCCACCTCTACGAGCACCTCGAGCAGGACAAGGTGTTTCCGATCACCTACAGCGCCGAGGACGCGGTCAAGGGCTATGCCAAGCTGCGCAAACTAGCGCCCTCGCTGAAGCACATCATCCCGGGCCATGATCCAAAAGTGCTGGAGCGCTATCCGTCTCCGAACGCCGCCTTGCAGGGCTGGGTGGCGAAGCTGGATGTCGAGCCCAACGATTAGGCTCTGTTCGCCGCGCAACCGCTCTCTCCAATTCCGCAAGGCTGGAGTGAGACAGACCTGCTACAGCTAGCGCCAGACACAAAAGACGGGAGGGAAAAACACATGGGCAAGCTCGACGGAAAGGTTGCCATCGTCACCGGAGGCGCGCGTGGATTGGGCCGCGCCTATGCGCGAAGGCTGGCATCGCTCGGCGCCAAGATCGCTCTGTGCGATCTCAACCTGAAATCCTACGAAGAGTTCGAGATCGAGAAGAAGGACATGACCGGCGACAGCACTGTCGCCGAGATCGAGGCCGGCGGCGGCAGCGCGCTCGGTTACGAATTGGACGTCACCGATCGCGCGGCAGTCGACGCCATGGTCGCCGACGTCAAGAAGAAGTGGGGTCGCATCGACATCCTTGTCTGCAACGCCGGCGGCGGTCGCGGCAAGCCGGTTGACACCAAGGCTTCCACGCTCGAGTCGCCGCTCCTGCATCTGGTCGTCAGCATGAACCTTTACGGCACCGTCTACTTCGTCAACGCGGTGGCGCCGCACATGAAGGAGCAGAAGTCCGGCCGGATCGTCACCGTCAGTTCGACCGCGGGCTTGAGCGCTTCGAATGACGGCGGCTATGCGCACTATGGTGCCGCGAAGGCGGCAATCGCCCACTACACGCGCTACCTTGCGCAGGAGCTCGGACCGTTCGGCATCACCGCGAACTGCATCGCCCCGGGCTCGATCGCGACGGGACGAATCATGGCGGTTGTCATTCCCGGCGGCGCCGGCGCAAACCGCGATCCGGCGCGACGCATCGCGCTCCGCCGGCAGGGCACGGTGGAGGATTGCGCGAAGGTCGTGGAATTCCTGTGTACCGACCTGTCGGACTATGTGACCGGCACGGTCATCCCGATCGACGGCGGGATGCAGCGCTAGACGGTCAACTCCATCACCCTTAGTCTGTTGCTGATGAAGGCGCTCACATTCGAGCGCCTTTTTCAATGACAGGACGGGAGACCGGTGATGGATCGTTGGCTGCAGGCGGCGCTCGACTACATTCCCTCGTATCTCAATTACCAGGTCCGCATGCAGCATCATCCCGGATGCGTCATCGCTGTCGCCCAGCGCGGCAAGGTGATCAGCGAGCACGCGCTTGGCTTCGCCAACCTCGCAACCGGCGAGGCGCTGACACCGCGGCATCGTTTCCGCATCGCCTCGCATTCGAAGAGTTTCACGGCTGCCGGCGTGATGAAGCTGCGCGAGCAAGGCAAGGTTCATCTCGATGCGCGCGTCGGCGACTACGTCAAGGGCCTGCATGCAAAGAGCGCGCGGGCACGGATCGGCCAGTTGCTGTCGCACAGCGCAGGCTTCGTGCGCGACGGCCTGGACAGCGGCTATTTCCTCGACCGGCGGCCGTTTTTCAACGAGCGCGAATTGCTGGCCGACCTGCGCGACCTGCCGCCGTCGATTGAACCCGGGACACGCTTCAAATATTCGAACCACGGTTATGCCCTGCTTGGACAGGTGATCGCGTCGATCGAAGGCGAGCCGTACAACGCCTGGATCAAACGCGAGATCATCGATGCGGTCGGCCTTGCGGAAACCGCACCCGACATGCCGATCGACCGGCGGGCGCCGTTCGCGAGCGGCCACACCGGCGAATACCCGCTCGGCCGGCGCGCGGTGATCCCGGGCAGGATGCTCGCGCACGCCATGGCGCCGGCGACCGGCTTCGTCAGCACGGCCGCCGATCTCGCCCGCTTCTTCAATCAGCTGTCGCCGTCCGCGAAGCGCAGCGTGCTGTCGGCGGAAAGCCGGCGCGAGATGACGCGGCGGCACTGGCGCAATCCCGATACGACGCTGGAAGGCTATTACGGCCTCGGCACGATCAACGGCAGCGTCGACGGCTGGAGCTGGTTCGGCCACTCCGGCGCGATGCCGGGCACCATCACCCGCACGGCGACACTGGTTGAACCGGACGTCACGGTTTCGATCCTGACGAACGCGATCGATGGCTGGGCCGGCTTCTGGATGGACAGCGTGTTCAGCATCCTGCGGTCGTTCGAGCGGAACGGCGCACCCGAACGCCAGGTGCGCGACTGGACCGGCCGCTGGACGAGTGTGTGGCGGGCGATCGATCTGGTACCGATGGGCAGCAAAGTCATGCTGGCCGCACCCTCCACGCTGTTTCCGTTCGCCAACGCCGGCGAACTGCGGGTCGGCAAGCGCGACCTCGCACAGATCAGCCGCGCCGAAGGTTTTGGAAGTTTTGGCGAGCCGGTCCGGCGCGTCCGCAAGCGCGGCAAGGTCGCCGAGGTGTGGCTCGGATCGACGAAATGCATTCCGGAGGCAAAGCTCGGCCAGGAACTCAAATCGCGCTATCGGCTGGCGAGCACCGCAAAAGCGGCGTCACTCCGGGGCGGCCCGCCTGGCCGAGCCCGGAGTCCATAGCCCCTGTGTTCGTGGATCGCACAGCACCTCTGTTTCTCTGCGATCAGAAAGAGCATAGCCTCATCAAATCAACGACGACCGGGCGCATGGATTCCGGGCCCGCGCCAAGAGGCGCGTCCCGAAATGACAACCGCGAAAAGACGCGTCAGTTCGCCAGCCACGGCGCGTCGCGGTCGAGCGCGATGATGTCCTCGACCTCAACACGCGGCCGCACCACCGCGTAACGGTCGTCCCGCACCAGCACCTCGGGCGCCAGCGCGCGCGTGTTGTAGGTGCCGGATTGCACGGCGCCATAGGCGCCGGCGCTCATGATCGCCAGCAGATCGCCTTCCTTCGGCTCGGGCAGCGCGCGATCCTTCGCCATGTAGTCGCCGCTCTCGCAGATCGGCCCGACGATATCGGCGACGAACAGCGGCGCCGCGGCCGGCGGCTGCTTCACCGGCAAAATCTCGTGATGCGCCTCGTACAATGTCGGCCGCACCAGATCGTTCATCGCCGCATCGATCACGACGAAATTCTTCGCCCCGCCCGGCTTCATGTACAGCACACGCGTGACGAGAATGCCGGGATTGCCGACCAGCATCCGGCCCGGCTCGAACAGCAACATGCAGTCGAGCCCCTTCACCGCACGCTTGACCACCTCGGCATAGGCCTTCGGCTCGGGAGGGGCTTCCTCACCGGCGCGGTAGGGAATGCCGAGGCCGCCGCCGAAATCGATATGCGAGATCGTGTGACCGTCGGTCCGCAACACGCCGACGAAATCGACCAGCACCTGGAAGGCCGCGGCGCGCGGGCCGAGATCGGTGATCCGGCTGCCGAAAAGCCTGTCGACGCCGGTGACCCGGTTGTTGGGTAGTTTCGCCGCGCGGGCATAGACCTCGCGCGCGCGCGCCAGCGGCACGCCGAACTTGTTCTCGGACTTGCCGGTGGAAATCTTCGCATGCGTCCTGGCATCGACATCAGGATTGACGCGCACCGAGATCCGCGCGGTGCGTCCCTCGATTGCCGCCAGTTGCGACAGCAGCTCGAGTTCGCTCTCGGATTCAACGTTGATCGACAGGATGCCGGCTTCCAGCGCCATCCGCAGTTCCGACGCCGTCTTGCCGACGCCGGAAAACAGGATCTTGTCCGGGGAGATGCCGGCAGCCAGCGCGCGCTTCAGTTCGCCGCCGGACACCACATCGGCGCCCGCGCCGAGCCGGGCGAACGTCTTCAGCACCGACTGGTTGGAATTCGCCTTCATCGCATAGCAGATGATCGCCCTGGTGTCGGCGAAGGCTTCGGCGAACACGCGGTAGTGGCGCTCAAGCGTCGCGGTCGAATAGCAGTAGAACGGCGTGCCGACCGTGCGCGCGAGATTGGTGAGATTGACCCCTTCGGCGTGCAGTTCGCCGTCGCGGTAGTCGAAGTGATGCATGGCTGTTTTCGGATTTTGAAGGCGTCAGTCGAGGATAGGGTCGAGAATGATACGCCGTTTCTTTCCCTGCGCCGCAACCGGCCGGTCTTCCTCGACGGCGTCAAACAGGCCAAGCGGTCCGCGCGGCTGCGACTGAGCCTGTGCAGGATCGCCCGGCCCGGGTTGCACGGAGGCCTGCGGCGGCGCATCGAGCCCGCTCTTGCGACCGCATCCGCCGAGCGAAAGCGCCAGCAAAGCGGCTGCGATCAGCGCAAGCTTCCCGGACCCGCGCCTTCCCGACTCCCGAATCAGATTCACGCCAAATGTCCCCAGTCGGGCATGATCCGGAAGTGGACCCCGGTTTTCCGACAAGATCATGCTCACTTTGTCGACTCCACCATACAAAGCTCGCCCGGCCATGGCGAGGCCTTGACGGCTCCAACGGTTCACCTTCAGCCGGAAATAGCGTCATTTTGCAGGCGCTTGAGCCAGCTTTCGGCCTGCTCACGAACATTTTTCGGCGCTGTGCCGCCAAAGCTCGTTCGGCTCGCGACCGAACTGTTGACCGACAGCACCGCGATGGCATCTGCAGTAATCCGCGGCTCGATCGTCTGCATCGCCGCCAGCGGCAACTGGTCGAGCGCAACACCTGTCTCCGAGGCCTTGCCGACGATCCGCCCGGTGACGTGATGCGCCTCGCGGAACGGCATTTTCAGCGTCCGCACCAGCCAGTCGGCCAGATCGGTCGCAGTGGCGTACCCTTCACCGGCGGCCA
>CAZBNV010000108.1:0-11502 GCA_964493335.1 uncultured Nitrospira sp. | reverse complement strand
AATGGCATTCACAATCTTCGGACTTTCGCCGTACTTCTTGGCGATCTCCGCACCCAGCATGGCGTGCGGCCCCTCTTCCTCGTGGCTGACTGCCTTTCCAATGTCATGTAACAAGGCGCCTCGCTTGGCGAGCTTCACGTCGAGTTTCAGCTCAGATGCCATGATGCCGCAGATGTAGGCTGCCTCTCGAGCATGGTACAAATTATTCTGTCCATAGCTGGTTCGATACTTGAGCCGGCCCAGCACCTTGACTAACTCGGGATGGAAATCGGACAAACCGACTTCGAAGATGACCTTCTCGGCCTCTTCGATCATCAGCTTCTCAATATCTATCTTCACCTTTTCGACAATCTCTTCAATGCGGGTCGGGTGGATTCGGCCATCGTGCATGAGTCGCTCGAGAGATACCTTGGCGATTTCGCGACGAAGCGGATCGAACCCTGAAATAATGACCGCCTCAGGCGTTTCATCGATAATGAGATCGATTCCCGTCGCCGCTTCGATGGCGCGAATGTTTCGTCCCTCGCGACCGATAATCCGGCCCTTCATCGCATCATTCGCAATCGGCACGACTGAAATCGTCGCTTCATTCACATAATCGCGGGTCACGCGCTGAATAGAACACGCGATGATCTCTCGCGCTTCCCGATCGGCACTTTCTTTCGCCTCTTCCAGCATGCGTTTCGCAAGACCAGCCGCTTCCAAACGCGCCTGGCTGTCCATTTCCTGAATCAGTTGCCGTTTGGCTTCCTCAGCGGTTAAGCTCGCCACCCGCTCGAGTGCCTCGCGATGCTGCTTCGCAGCCTGGGCACAGGCCGCTTCCTTTTGAGCCAAACCCTCTTCTCGCTTGAGAAGTTCCTGTTCGCGCCTGAGGGTTTCCTGATCTCGCTTTTCGAGAACCGTCATCTTCTTGTCGAGACTTTCTTCTCGTTGTGAGACCCGCCGTTCCGTATTTGAAACCTCTGCGAGCTTGGCTTTCTGCTCCTTCTCCAGTTCGATTTTTGCTTGGAAGACCAAATCCTTCGCTTCCAGCTTGGCTTCTTTCACCAAGTTCTCTGCTTCGCGCTGGGCCGACTGTACAACCTGCGCCGACTGATTCTCCGCGTCGGCTCGGCGCGCCAATGCTGACCGGCGACGCAAGAACTCATAGGCACCGGCGCCTAACACCGCTCCCACTAACCCTATAATGATGTACGCAACGACGCTGAGAGAAATGGGAACCACCTCCCTTACGGCAGTGGGACAGCACGCTGTCACCCTGCAAATGATCGCAGCCAGTGTTTTAGGGAGCACGGAGCGTGGGAAAGGACCGCGTAAACGAGAAGGGAAAAAACCCTGACCTCTTGAGCCAGTGGAGACTGAGTCGAGGAATCGCTGTCGCTAATTCAAGTGGAGGGGTGGTCGCCCTCGACCCGAATCAATTCGCCTCTCACCTCGCAAGCGGAGATAACCTGACCGCTTGGTTGGGACAGGAACAGGTACCGAACAGAGAGTGCCCAACGGGATACGGGCGAGCATCAGCTCTCTGCCTATCAACACCGAGCTTTCATTCACCTGTCGCACAGACGCACACACATGGGCCAGCCGGCCAGCCCATGCCACCATAACCACACTAAATAGCACGACGAAGTTCAGCGATTCCATATGTTTAGCGCTCAAAGACTGTCTTCAGATTTTCCGTCCTTATTCAAAGCTTCCTTTCCTCTCCTGCTCTTGTTGACCCTCAGGTCAATACAACAGAGAAACGATAACAAAGGAGTGATGTGAAAGCAAGGTGAAACTCACCGGGACAACATGGAGGACGGCATTTGTTGATCGATTGAGTCCATCAGGGAGGCCATTCGGCGATCCGCATCGGCCTCGCCCTGACGACTCTTGCGCTCTGACTCCATCAATTCGTGGGCGATATTGATGGCCGCGAGGACAGCGAGTTTGGCCGGGGTAGCGGACCGCAGCCCAGCCGCCACATGTTTCATTTGCGTATCGACGAGGTCGGCAAGCTTCTTCACGTAGGACTCATCCGCTTCGCCGGTGATGCTGTAACGTTGGCCGTAGATCTCCACGTCAATGGTCTTAGTCAAAAGCCACCTCCTTGGGTTCATCCAGGCATTCCAACAGATCGATTTCGCCGAGCACCTTTTCGATGCGCGAGCGGATATCCACCCGCTCCTGCTCCCATCGTCGATTCTCGTCGTCACGAACCGCAACCCGTTCCCGCGCCAGTCGCAACTCATCTTCCAACGACACATTCTTTCGCTTCAGGTCCTGAACGAGCTTCACCAAATCGCGAATCCGAATTTCAAGGGCGTCGAGACGATCTAAAGTCATGGTATTTCCTCATGTCAAAGTGGGTGGTTCAACACACATAGCGATGGAGGCGAAATATAGGAAGTTCGCTCCGGCTTGTCAAGAAAACGACGCCCACTATGACGTGCCGTTATGAAGCCGCCGATATTCCCCATAACTGCGCAAGACTCGCTTCACGTATAGCCGCGTTTCTTGATAGGGGATGAGCTCAACGAACTCGTCTTGATCCCGCCCCTGGTGCACCGCAATCCAATTGTTGACCGCAATCGGTCCGGCGTTGTACGCCGCCACCGCATACGCAAGATTGCCGTCATATTGATCGAGCAACTGGCCAAGGTACCGCACGCCAAGCCGAATATTGATTTCCCGATCAAACAATTCTTCCCGTCCCACCGCCGGAAATCCATGACGCTGAGCCACCGCATTCGCCGTGACCGGCATCAGTTGCATCAGCCCCACCGCGCCCACCACCGAGAGGGCCTTCTCGTCATATTGGCTTTCCTCACGGATGATCGCTGCGGCCAGGTAAGGATCGACTGCAACCACACCCTGAGCCGCAATGGTGGGAACTAGTCCTGTCGGATAGGCCACAGTCCACAGGGCTGGCGTCGTCGGCAATCCGCTTCGTTCCAACTTCTCTCTAAAATGCACCTTCGCCACACGTAGTGCGGGATGATAGGCCCCCACTTCACTGAGCAACGTGGAGAAGGCCAGCAGGACGTCCTGATCGCGGCTGTATTGTTCCGTCAAGAACCCCAGTTCACGGGCCGCATCCTGAGCAAACCCCAACGTCTTGAGTTCGATCCCCCGTTGATAGACCACGTGCCGTTCGATTTCGGGACGCCGATTTTCAGGCAGGCGCTCACTGTCCTCACCCGCCGGAGATTCCACTGCCGCAACCATGGAAGTGGCCGGTGGCAAAACGGAACGGCGCGCGGCCAGCTGGCAATAATAACTATAGGCGTAGCGCTGACAGACTCGCGCATATTGCTCGGCCGCCGCCGCGTGTTTTTCGCGTTCATCAGCGCGCGCTGCCCAATACATCGCCTGGGGCTCGAATCCGTTCACATGCATGTCAACCACGACACGAAACGTCTCCCCTGCCTCCCGGTACCGGGCAATTCGATACTGTACCCATCCGGCACGCCACAGACCTTCCGCACGCTGGCTCGCCGACTCGCCGAGTTTCGCGACCTGCCGAAACATGCCGATCGCGTCATCGAACCGCCCCTGATCCTCAAGCCACACCCCGGCAAAGAGATGCACCATCGCCCGTTGATCACCCCCCAGGGAACTCTGGGCTGCCGATCGCGCCAGCTCAATGAGTCTGTCGCCCTGATTCTGTCGCAGATAGACTCGGGCCAACCAGACAGTGGCTTCTGAGGATTCTTGCGCACGATCAGCAACCAGGCCGCGAAACACCTCCCGTGCCTGGTCATATTGCTTCAGCCGGACATAGGCCACACCCAACTTGAGCCGGGCATCAAATCGTCGAGGATGCGCCGGGCTCAACGCGAGGAAACGTCGCAGTTCTTCGACTGCCTCGCCTTGCATGGCCAACGCCAGGAACGCCTGCGCACGGAGCGCGTGGTCTTCAGCTGTCGGAGTCCACGCTTCCCCTCCAAGGCCCGTATCCAATCGCAGTTTCGCCTCGCGCGCTTCTGGCGCTTGCGGATACCGCAGCCACACATGCTTCAGGGCCGCGCGCGCGTCCGGAAGTCGATTCTCTCGAATATGGCACTCAGCTTGATGCGATAATGCGAGCGGTGCGGCCGGATCTTTATCCCCCAGTGTCACCGCACGCTCCAGCCATTCCACGGCGCGAAAACAGACATTCGCCTGATACCAGGCCTCGCCCGTGCGGTACGCTGCCTTAGTGATCAGGTTCGAATCGGGCACCAGCTTGGGGATCGTCTCGAACAGTTCAGCAGCCTGGATGGGCTCGTTCAGCTTGAGGAGCGATTCTCCGATCCAGAGCCGAAAGTAATCGCCCAAAACTGGAATATCCGGCTGGGCAGCGCGAAGGAGTCTTAGGGCTTCCGAGGGCTCCCGCTCGATCAACAGGACTCCCAGGACCACTCCGGCCCGTTTCGCCCAGATGGTCGAGGAATACAGATCCATCACTGACCGTAACTGCTCGATTTTCAGTAGCATCGCCTGATCGCGTTGTACCGGAGCGCCTGAGCGCTCGTTGATCGCGACGGCCGAACGGAAACAATCTTCAGCAGAAACACAGGGAGCAGGGGTAAGAGGTAGTGCACGCGGTGATTCTGCCGTGGCTACCAGCAACCACGACAATAGGAAGCAGGCTGTGAGAGCCGCGAAAATGGTCCGCGAAGACAGTGCGGTCACGATCTCGTCCTGAGCAGAGGGTGAACCGACACTATTATATCCTAACGCGTCGCAAACGCGACCAGGTTCGCGTTGCTTGTCATAAGTTTTTTCCCTGTGCTAGGCTCCGGTCATGAGCCTGCCTGCCGACACTCGGACGAATTTCCTCGCTTTGACCGAAAGCGCGATGGCCGCGTTCGTCGCTCCCCTCGGCTGGCCGGCCTTCCGCGCGCAACAAATCTTGCGCTGGCTCTACCAGGAACGCGTCCACACCTTCGCCGAGATGACGAATCTTTCTCAGCGGGAGCGTGCGCATCTAACCGCCTGCTGCACCATTGGGCGAACTGCTGACGTCCAAATCTTTACCTCACAGGATGGCACCAGGAAATTCGTCTTGACACTGGCCGACGGCAATCAAGTCGAATGCGTGCTGATCCCCGACGCCCACCGGCTGACCCTATGCCTCTCGACACAGGTCGGCTGTACCCTCGATTGCGGGTTTTGCCTGACCGGCACGCTCGGACTTCAACGTAACCTGCGCCCCCATGAGATCGTCGATCAAGTCCTCCTCGCTCAAGACCACCTGGGCAAAGGCGAACGATTGACCAATCTAGTGTTTATGGGCATGGGCGAACCACTGGCCAATCTCGACGCGGTGGCCGATGCGGTCGTACGCCTCACCAATCAAACCTGGGGCCTAGGGTTTTCGGCGCGCCGTATCACCATCTCCACGGCAGGACTCGCCTCACGGATTCAAGACGTGGCCCCCCTCAAAGTGAACCTGGCCATCTCCCTGAATGCAACAACCGATGAACTCCGCCACCAAATCATGCCTGCCGCGAACCGGCTCCATTCGCTCCAGGCCTTGCTTGCCGCCTGTCGTGCGTATCCACTGGCAGAGCGTGATCGCCTGACCTTTGAATATGTTCTTCTTGCGGATGTCAACGATCATGCCGACGATGCCACGCGACTGGTTAAGTTGCTCCGCGGGCTTCGGTGCAAAGTGAACCTCATTGCCTTCAACCCCTTTCCAGGTAGTCTTTACCGACGCCCCTCGGACGCGGCGATCGAAACCTTCCAGAGCACCCTTCGCAAAGGCCACGTGGACGTGTACCTCCGCCGCAGTCGTGGCCGCGATGTGTTGGGTGCCTGCGGACAACTCGGTCGCATTGACGGAGCAACGGCTTCAGTTGCCTTGACACAGATTCAAACCCGTTGTTAGCATGTTCTTCTTACATGCCTAGACAGAGCACAGCCCTCAATTCGTTGCGCACCGCCTGGTCCGCTGTAGCCTTTGTACTCCTCATTCCCGTCATTTCTATTTACCAGGCCCCTTCAGCCGCCGCCATTGAGCCCAAAGAATTCACACTTTCAAACGACATGAAAGTGATCTTGGTCGAAGTTCCGAAGGCTCCTGTCGCCACCGTACAGGTCTGGTACAAAGTCGGTTCACGAAATGAGGTTATGGGGCGGGCCGGATTGTCGCACATGCTGGAACATATGATGTTCAAAGGCACGGCAAAGTATCCCAAGGGCACCTTCTCCCGCCTCGTTCGTAAGAACGGCGGCATGGACAATGCCTTCACCAGTCAAGACTTTACCGCCTACTTTGAAAACCTGGCCGCCGATCGCGTCACCTTGGCGCTCGAACTCGAAGCCGACCGGATGCAGGGATTGATCCTCGACGCCAACGAATTCAAGACCGAGCGGGAAGTCGTCAAGGAAGAGCGGCGGCTTCGCAACGAAGATGATCCGCAAGGCGCGTTGGTCGAAGCCTTGTTCGCGCAGGCCTTTATGAGTCACCCGTACCACTGGCCGGTGATCGGATGGTTCTCCGACCTCGACGCGATGAACCTTGACGACCTCCAGCGCCACTACGACACGTACTATTCGCCCAACAATGCCACCTTGCTCGTGGTCGGCGACATCAAAGCGGACAGCTTGCTCCCGACTATCGCCAAACTCTTCGAGCCGATTCCCAAAGGTCCGTCGCCCAAGCCACTGGCGGTCACAGAGGCCCAGCAGCGCGGCGAACGCCGCTTTCTGTTGAAGCGCGAAGCGCAAGTGCCCTTCGTGATGATGGGGTACCGCGTGCCTAACTATTTCAGCGATGATTCCTATGCCTTGAACGTACTCGAATCTATTTTGTCTCACGGCAAGAGTGCTCGGCTCTACCAGAGCCTCGTCTACGAGCAAAAAACCGCCCTGGCAGTGGGGGCGGATTACGGACTGATGCAGGCCGACCCGGGACTATTTTACTTTTATGCGGTAGTAAAACCCGGGGAGAAGGTCGAGGCCGTCGAAGAGGCGGTCATCAAAGAAATCCACCGACTCCAAATCGAGCCACCGAGCGAGTTCGAGCTTCAGCGCGCCAAAAATCAGATCGAAGCGTCCCACGTTTTTGAGCAAGACTCGAATTTCCGCCAGGCGATGCTGCTGGGAGAAGCGGAGACCATCGGCGCAGGATGGCGCAAAGTCAGTCAATTTGTGGAGCGCACCCGCGCCGTCACGGCACAGGATGTCCAGCGTGTCGCGGCCCAATATCTGACCGCAGATGTGCGCACGACGGGAACCCTGATCCCCCAACCTCCGCAAGCACAGGCGACTTCACCGATTCAGTCCCACTAGTGAGTAGGTCAAGATGACACGAGCACTGCACACGTCTCTGCGACAGCGACTCAAAGGGTTCCCTTCCTTAAGCGTCCTCCTGTTGGGAGTTGTCTGCACCACGCTCTGCATTCCCGTGGCATCCGCGCTGGGTGCCGAAATCGTCCCTACCCGTTCCATCACGACAAACGGCATCACGGTCTTGTTCCTGGAACAGCATTTTATTCCTACGGTGGAAATTCATGCGCTCGTAAAGGTGGGGTCCGCTCAAGACCCGCCGGATAAAGCCGGCCTGGCGAATCTCACTGCCAGTCTGTTGGACGAGGGCACCGTCACCAGGACCTCCCGACAATTCGCCGAACAGATTGATTTTGTAGGTGGCTCGCTCGAAGCCCACGCAGCCGAGGATTTCACCACCGCCTCCGCCCGCGTCTTGAAGAAGGATGCCGACCTCGGCTTTGCGCTCTTGGCCGACATGCTTCAGCACCCGGCATTCCACAAACAAGAGGTTGAGCGGGTCCGCACGCAGATTCTCGGCGAGATCGTCAGCGATGACGACGATCCCGGCAACGTGGCCATGAAGGCCTTCCATCAATTGATTTTTCACGGGCATCCCTATAGCTGGCCGGCCCATGGCTCCGAAGACACGCTGAACAAAATCACGGTGGCCGACATTCAGCAATTTCATGCCCGAGAGTACTTGCCCAATCAAACGATCCTCGTCATTGTCGGGGACCTGACGCAGGAACAGGCAACGACCCTCGTTCAGACCCATTTTGGATCATGGAAAAAGGGGCCTTCTTCCCCGTACGTGCTCAAGAAGCCGGCCCCGATTGAACGCAAGATGGTCCAGCTCATCGAGAAGGATTTGACGCAATCGACAATCGTCTTAGGCCACACGGGCATCAGTCGGACCAATCCAGACTTCTATGCCGTCACCGTGATGAACTATATCCTAGGCGCCGGGGGGTTCTCATCGCGCCTCATGGATTCCATTCGGGACAAGCAGGGACTTGCCTACGGCATCACGAGTCACTTCGATACCCGATTGATGCCAGGCGCGTTTTTCATCAATCTGCAGACAAGAACCGACGTCACCAATCAGGCCATTACCGGCGTACTGACCGAAGTAAAGGGGATTCGTGACGCACCGGTCACAGATCAAGAACTCAGCGAAGCCAAGTCGTTTATCATCGGCAGCTTTCCCCTGCGCGTCGATTCCAGCGCGAAGCTGGCGAACGTCTTGGCTCAAGTGGAGTTCTATAACCTCGGCTTGGATTATTTTACGCAGTATCCCAAAGCCATCGAGAAGGTGACCAAAGACGATGTCCTGCGCGTCGCCAAACAGTACCTCGACCCGCAGCATTACGCTTTAGTGGTCGTCGGATCGATTGCGAAGGCCAAAGTCAAACAGTAACGCCCACAGACCGACAGCCGACCCATACCAGGCCGAATCCTCATGGTTTCCACGACTCCACTGATCGATAAACTTTCCCGGGCGCGACACGTCCTTCGAGAGATGGGGTCGGTCGTCGTCGCCTTCTCCGGCGGCATCGACAGTTCGCTTGTCCTTAAATTGGCTCACGATGAATTGGGCGCGCGAGCCGTCGGAGTCACCGCCGTTTCTCCCACGTTTCCGGCTGCCGAACTCGAGGCGACACAGCTGATCGCCGGGGAGATCGGCGCCTGTCACCGCATCGTTGAAACCGACCAATTGGAGATTCCAGAATTCGTCCGCAATGACGCCACCCGCTGTTACCACTGCAAGACCGATTTGTATTCGCTTTTGGGCAAGCTCCGCAGCGAATATCCGGCGAGCAGCATTGTGGACGGAACGAACCTAGACGATTTGGGAGACGACCGTCCTGGCCTGAAGGCCGCTCGGGAATGGGGTGTCCGCAGCCCATTACTTGAGGCCGAATTCTCGAAGGCCGATATCCGTGAGGTAGCGAGGGAGTTAGGTCTGTCCAATTGGGAGAAGCCGGCGGCAGCCTGCCTCTCATCGCGTGTGCCGCGTGGGATCACCATCACGAGGGGCATCTTGTCCCGCGTTGAGCGCGCCGAAGCAGTCTTGGCGCAAGAAGGCTTTCGCCAATATCGCGTACGGGATCATGGAGACATTGCTAGGATTGAACTTGCACTGGAAGAGCTGCCGGACTTGCTGCGTCCCGGTCGGCGTGAACGATTGGCCGCAGCCCTGAAACAAGTGGGCTATCGATTCGTCACGCTGGATCTGGAAGGATACCGCCAGGGAGGCGTCAGTCTCACCCCCCCGGCATAATCGGCTAATTTCGGCTTTGGTAGGTCTTGGAGAGGGCGTCCAGGGCTTCGTCTGCCAGGCGCCGATGATCCGCTTCCGTCAGGGCCCGTCCCACGACTTTCTCCGCCACCATCAACGCCAGATCGGTTGTCTGCGAACGGATGTCCTGAATCGCCTTACGGCGTTCGTGCTCGATCTCACGAGTCGCATCGCCCTTGATCCGCTCGGCATCCACCGTCATGCGCTGCTCGTTTTCTTCCATCAAGCGCTGAGCCCGCTCTTTCGCCTGTGCCAGTAACGCCTCGGAGTCCTTAGCGGCTGTCGCCAGCTTGGCTTCATATTCCCTCAGCTTGCGTTCGGCCTCGGAGCGGTGCCGTTCGGCCTGATCGAGACTGTCTTTAATCTTTTTCTCGCGCTCTTCCAGCATACCCAACAAGCTTGGGAAGGCATACTTGTAAAGCAGAAAGAATAAGATCCCGAAGGAGAGCAGCTCCCAGAAGATCAGCGACGAAAAGAAATGTGATTCAAATTGAGGCATAGTCTATGTACCCAAATGAGTTGAGGGTTCTGAACCGGGAATAGGTCCCCACGCCAAGGCTCGCGGTCAATACGCTACTTGCGCAAGCCCATGATGATGAACGCAATGACCAGCCCGTACAGAGCGATCGCCTCGACCAGCGCGAATCCGATCCACATGTACTTGCCGACGCGACCTTCCGCTTCTGGTTGCCGTGCCACGGCCTCGATCATTTTCCCGAAAATGTACCCGATTCCCACACCGGCTCCGGCGAATCCCGCCGCCGCCAACCCCATGCCGACCAACGCTGCTGCTGCTGCATCCATTGTGTGTCTTTCCTCCCTTATGTAGACAATGCGACTTAGTGTGCGTGCTCGCTATGACCGTGCAGGGTAACCGCATCCCCGAGGTACACACAGCTCAGCACGGTAAAGATATAGGCTTGAATAAACGCAATACCGACTTCGAGTCCATTCATCGCAATCGTAAAGGCGAACGGCAACCATCCGATGAGTAACCCGCCGCTGATCGCCAACCCGAACAACACGCCGAGGATGACATGGCCCGCGGTCATGTTCGCAAACAAACGCACGGCCAGCGAGATAGGCCGTGCCAGCTGGCTGATCAATTCGATGGGGATCATCAACGGCAAGAGCCACCCCGGTGTGCCAGGCGGCACAAGAATGCCGAGAAACTTCATCCCGTGCAGGGAAAACCCCAACACTAGACTCAACCCATACACGCCGACCGCAAACACGGCGGTCACAATGATTTGACTGGTGACGGTATACGACCCGGGAATCAAACCAATGAGATTGGCAAAGAGAATAAAGAGGAACAACGTGGCGATCAGCGGGAAATATTTCATGCCCGCCTCGCCCATCGTATCCAAAATAATCCCACGAATGAACTCGACGATCAGTTCGGCCATGTTCTGCAACTTGCCGGGGACTAATTTGCGAGACGCTGCGGCCGAGATCATGAGAAACGCCACCAACCCTACCACCACCCACATCAAGATGACGGCTTTGTTGATGGAAATATCGATCCCAGCCGGAACCAGCGGAATCAGTTCGTGCAATTCAAAGGCATGTAGGGGACTTTCTTCCACGATGATCCTTTTTCGCTCACTCGATTCTGGTTAACTCTGCCATCGTTGTGCCGACCGATAGGCACTCCGAACACCGGCTGCAGCCCCCAACCCCAGTCCCATCACCATTCCCCATGGATTGGAATCGAGCAGATAGGTGTCGACGACCCAGCCCAAGCCTCCCCCGACAATCAACGCAGCAAGCAGTTCCGTCCCAATCCGGACAGCCTGTCCGAGCCCCGCATATAAAGGATCCTGAGAGGGGGGCATCACATGCTCACGCGCGGCACCCTTCAGCACAATGTGAGAGGGTGCACCCATCCGCGGGCGCGTCACTCAAGCAAATTCGCTTGGGCCTTGTCCAGGAGTTGGGCGACTTAGCCTCGGCCG
>CAZBNV010000107.1:0-11511 GCA_964493335.1 uncultured Nitrospira sp. | reverse complement strand
TCGCCCAGGGGATCAGAATGGCGGCGCGCACGAGACCTCGGCCGCGAAATCGCTCATGAATCACCAGCGCTATCACGAGACCGCAGGCCAATTCCAGCACGGTTGAGAGCACCACGAAAGCGAGCGTGACGAACAATGCTTGATGGGCGACCGGATCGCGTAGGAGGTTGACGTAGTTTTCGAGACCAATAAACGATCGGCCGAGCGACGGAATGCCCACGAAGATGTGGTGCAGACTGAGCCAGAACGAATCCAACACGGGATAGAGCGCAAAGACGAGCGTGACGAGCAGCGCCGGTGCCACCATCGTCCAGGCCGCGAGGCTTTCGCGATGACGAGCGATCGGTTCAGGAAGACTCATGGTGCTGTCCTCGTCAGCGCGAGCAGGGCATCGATGCGGGCGTCGGTAATGGCTGCTTCTTGCGCGAGGTCGATGTCGTCGATGGCCAGCGCGCGGCTGAAATAACGTTGCAGCAGATGGGAGAGAGCGGGGTAGACCGGTGAGCGCGGGCGTGCAATCGCCGACTGTAGGACGGCGAAATGGTTGCGCAGCTGTGGCATCGTACTCAGCAGATCAAGATCGGCAAACAACGCCTGCCGCGACGGCGCAATGCCGGCCTCTTGCGCGAACTTCTTTTGTATGGCGTGGCTGGAGAGAAACTCGATGAGCGCCCAGGCTTCGTCCGGATGTTGCGAATAGGCGCTGATGCCATAGAGCCAGCCGCCGAGCGTCGCCGCATGGTCCCCGGTTGCAAAACCGGGCAGCGCCGCGACCCCGACCTTCCCGGCAATCGTCGAACGAGTGGGGTTGTTCGCGAGTTCCCAGGCATAGGGCCAATTCCGGTGAAACACCGCATGGCCTTGAAGAAAGACGGAGAGGGATTCTGGTTCTTGATAGGTCAGGGCCGCGCGTGAGGCGAGCCGGCCGATGATCCGGTCACGGACGAACTGCACGGCCGCGAGGGCTTGTGGCGCGGCCAACGTCGACTTGCTGGCATCGGCGGTCAGGAGTGCGCCGCCATTCCCTTCGATGAATTCCAACATGTGACAGACCAAGCCTTCATATTGTTTGAACGGCGCCGAATATCCGCGCAGAGTGGGGTTGGCCTGTTGTTCGCCGGCGACAATGTGGTCGGCCTGCCGGGCGAGTTCTTCCCACGTGACCGGCGCAGCGAATCCGTATTTCTTGAGAAGGTCCTGGCGATAGTAGAGCAGGCCCGCATCGATGCGACTCGGGACACCGTAGAAGTGTTCCCCATATCGACCAACTGCCACGGTGGCCGGAAGGAACTCAGCACGCATGGCCGGTGAAAAGCGGTCATCGAGCGAACGGGCCCAGCCGGCGGCGGAAAACTCCGGCACCCAGATGACATCCATGAAGAACACGTCGACCGTCGCATCACGATTCTTCAACTTCTGCGTCAGCAGATCGTGATAGGCCGTCGAGGAATGCGGCGCGAGTTCGCGCACGATTGAGATGTGGGGATGGGCCTTCGTGAATTGAGCGATGGCGTCGTCCCACACGCGTTGGTGATCGGGTTTCCAGGAGACGAAGCGCAAGGTAACGGAATCAGAAGACGCTGTCGCTGCGCGATCAGTCGGCGGTTGAGCCGCTGTAGCTGATGCCAACCAGCAGAGACTCAACAGGATCAGCAGCAGGCAGATGGCTGTGGTCGATGGGTGAGGGACATGGCCAGTCAGACTCGACCGCCGCCCAGCGGCGGTGCACAGATCGGTCCGAGGCCCGCACACTTCACCGCAAAAATATCCCTGCATCGTCTTCTTATACACAGGGCAGGAGACATGACGCAAAGGGGCGCGACATAGAGTTGCCGAAGCGGTAGGCCGAAAAGTTAGAGAACCTGCTGAGGGCAGCGTCTAGTTGAATGCATGGCACGCGCTGGTCAAAGGGCATAGAGAGCGCTCACGTGAGGCCGCGGCAAGATCGCGAGACTGGGCCTTGGACAAGCTTTGCTCATCGCTCAACCGATTGAGGCTGTCCTGCCGGCTGCCGATGAAAACGTCACGCCCGTCCACAAGCAGCCTCCGACCCACCTTGGCCTGCTAGTCTCCTGACCTGAGGTTCGTTCTTCTGCCACGCGGAGGCAACTGTGAACCTGAACCCTCTCAACTCGATCGGGCGTGGCAACGACAGCCCGGCCGCTCGGGAGGTCGCTTGACGTCCTGCTATTTCTTGCTTCGAACGGCCAGTTCCCAGCGGTAGCCGTCGGGATCGGAAAACCAAACCCCCATGCTCTTGGAGCCGGGAGCCACCGGTCCGATCTCGTCACCCGGATCTTCCATCTTGACCTTATGCTTCTTGAGATGGGCCAAGGCCCTTTTGAGGGCGGCCATGTTGGGCAAATGAAACGAGATGTGGCCGATGGTCTTTGGTGACGGTTTGCCCTTGGACAATACGATCAGGACATTGTCGTTGCCGATCCCGACTCCGCCTTCGTATTCGAATTGTTTGCTGAGTCCGAGGATCTTCATGAACCATTTGACGCTTGCGCGCGGATCGCGAACAGCGAGACCGAAATGCCACACTGCGCCGAGGGTGAATGGAACCTTCATGATCATGACCTCCCAATTAGAAAGAAATGCGCACCGTATCATTCTGCCGGCCCGATTGGTGTAACGCAGGGGGAAGTGAGGACCCCTCCACTGCCCGCTTCTCGTGATGCAGCAACCAGCGCTTGCGCTCCAGGCCTCCGCCATAGCCGGTCAGTGAACCGTCGGCCCCGATGACGCGGTGACAGGGCACGACGATGCCGATTGGATTCGCGCCGTTCGCCAAGCCGACGGCGCGCACCGCCGCCGGTTTGCCGATGCGCTTCGCGAGTTCGCCATAACTCAGCGTCTGCCCCGCCGGGATCTCGCGCAATGCCTGCCAGACGCATTTTTGGAACGGGGTGCCTTCCGTGGCGGTTGGGAGGGAATCGATCGCGCGGAGATCTCCATCGAAGTATGCGGCGATGGCTGAGGCCGGACCGAAGGAACGTGGCGACGGTATCAGCGTGATGTTGTCTTTTCCATAGTGGCGCGCCAGCAGGCGATGCATGCGATCGTCGTAGTCGATCCAATCAGTCGCTCGCAATTGTCCGTTTTCGTCGGAGATCACGACCAGTTTTCCGATTGGTGTCGAGAGCGTCTCTGTCAGAAGCCGAAGCGTACGAGCCATGACGAACCTCCATGCCGGTGTGAATGCTGCGGTTGCCGACGGTCCATAAATGCTGGGCGGCATAGCCACGCCAAGGTCGCCAGGCCTCCGCGCGCTGGAGAAGTTGAGAGGCAGTAAGTGTTCTTCCTTCGAGTTGTGCGGCGCCTCGCAAAATACCGAGATCCGTGGCGGGGAAAGCATCTGGTTCACGCAGCGCGCGAAGGGCGATATATTGAGCGGTCCATTCACCGAGGCCACGGATGGCACGGAGTTGCGCGAGGCTCTCCTCGATCGACCCCCGTGGCATGAACAATCCTGGATTGGCCGCTGCCGCTTGGGCCAGCGCTTTCACCGTAGCCCGGCGTGCCGCAGGCATGCCGATTCGGCTCAGGTCGGCGGTGGCGAGACAGCCAGCAGAGGGAAACGTTTGGGCCAGGCGTGCATCGCCTGCATGGAGCAATGGATCTCCGTACAGATCGACCAGCTTACTGCCTAACCGGCGTGCGGCCTCGACGGTCACCTGTTGTCCCAGCACGGCTCGAACCGCGAGCTCAAATCCATCCCAACAGCCTGGAGTGCGCAGTCCCGGCCGTGAGACGATCAAGGAAGCGAGGGTCTGGTCCTTGGACAAATGAGTCGTAATGGTGTCGACGTCAGCTCCCACGTCGAACTGATGCCGGACGCGGGTGACAATCGCTTGAAGTGCATGGACGGATGGAAACTGAACGCTGGCCAGCAGGGTATGTTGGCCGGGCATATGCGCGACCGCGACGGTGCCATGCAGTCCCTCGTGCGTGACGCTACGTCGATAGACGCCATCTTCGACCACTTCCAGTCTCTCGATGGCGCGTGCTCGTAAATAGTCCAGCATGGCCTCCCAGTCATACGGAGGTCGATAGGGAATCTGCAGTCCGACAGGAGCATCGGCAGTGACAAGCGTACTGCTGCGCATGGTGTCGCGACGCAATTCCCTCGGCGGTCTGTGATAGAGGGTGCGGAAGGCATCATTGAAGCGGCGCACACTGCCGAATCCACCGGCCATGGCCACTTCGACCATCGATAGCCCCGTGTCATGGAGCAACTGTTTTGCGAACAGCAGGCGCCTGGTCTGTGCGACCCCGACCGGCGACACACCGAGGTGTTGGCCGAAGAGCCGGCGTAACTGGCGTGCGCCCATGCCGACATGCGTCGCCAGTGCCTCGACCGTTCCGCCTTCATGATCGAGAAAACCGTCCGCGATCAGCGTGAGGGTGCGGGAGACGGTATTCGACGTGCCGCGCCAGCAGGCCAGTTCGGGAGAGATCTCGGGCCGGCAGCGGAGGCAAGCGCGGAGTCCAGACGCCTGGGCGGCCGCGCTGCTGGAGAAAAATTGGCAGTTCTCCCGTTTGGGCGTCCTGGCAGGACAGATCGGCCGGCAATAGATTCCGGTGGAGACGACGCCGACGAAGAGGCGTCCATCGAAGCGCGGATCGCGCGTCTGCAGGGCGCGGTAGCAGATATCGGGGTCGAGCGATTGCATAGGTCGTACTCTGCCATATTCGACGGAGAAATTCTGGCCGTTTTCGGACGTGACCCTGACGGGGATCAAACCCCGAGTATTCACAAAAGATCGCGCAATGTCCTCGCGCAACAATCGGGCGTTTTCAGCACATTAAACCGGTACAATTCATTTGCTGTCGGCGGGGCGCACCGCTGGTGTGATGCCCATTCGACCGAGGTGCAGCAGCAGTCCAGCCATTGTCTGTCAGTTCTCGAAGCAGGACCTCATCCTTGAATGAGGCGTAGCTGACTTTTCAGGCCCATTCTTGGAGTTGACCGCCTAGCCCTGTTCGCTCGCGATCCAAAGGCAGGGGCGTCATGAGCCAAACGAACCATGTTGCATTAAAATGTTCAGGTAAGAGCTGGGGAAGTGTGTTCGAATGTCGAAGTGGTCAGGCCCGAGGATGTGCGGGAGTATTTTTGGCCTTTGCCATCATCTTGCAGTAGGAGCAGGTCTCAGCGGTAGTCGGTTGTCCGCAGGACTGGCAAGGAGCGAGGGTGCGTTGATCTTTTTCCGCCATGGTTTCAGGCGCTGACTCCGGCTTGGTTTGCTTGTCGAGAAAACCCCAGTAGAAACGCTGTTTGGTACCGGGCGATTCCGTTTCGAGCCGATTGAGGACCTCCTTATAAAGCAGCATCTTCGAACCCTTGGCCATCGGACATTCTTCCACGATGTAATCAATGCGATTGACCACCGCATAGGCGGCGATCTCGCGTTCGGACAACCGGCAGAGCGGCTTCACCTTCTTGGCGAACCCTTCCACGGATGCGGGAAGCGTCGGACTTTGTTTGTCCAGGTACTCTTCCTGCCAGTGCAACACATTGCCTAACAGGCGCGCAGCTTCATCATCGAGGTTGTGGCCGGTGGCCATGACGTCATAGTTCTGCTCCACGGCCGCGCGATTGAACTGATACCGCTTGATCGTGCCGCAGGTCGAGCAGGTCGGCCGGTGAAGGATGTTGGCCAGTTCACGAATGCCGGCGCCCGCCTCTTGCTCGACGACATGGACCAGCAGCGCGGCGCCATGGGAGGCAGCCACCGTCTCGGCATAGTGCTGCACTTTTCGATGCGACTCTTCGGAGTAGCTGCCGATGCCGAGGTTCACGTAGAGCGCGTCGGCGCGATACCCCAGCTTGAGGAGGATATGCCACAAGGCGAGGCTGTCCTTCCCGCCGGAGACTGCGACGAGGATGCGATCATCGGGCGTGAACATTTTGAACGACTTAATGGCGCGCGCGACCTGTTCGTGCACAAAGGTCGTGAAGCAGTCTTTGCAGAAGGCGGCATTGTGCCGCGGGAGGCTGATCACGGCTTTGGTCTTACACTTTCCGCAATTCATGATTATCCGTACGGCGTGAGAGGTTGGGGAGGAGATTCTGCAGCGATCAGCCGCCGGAAATGACCGGCCGGATTTCGATCTGGTCGGCATCGGCGAGCATTTCATCTTCCGTAACCAGGTCATCACCCCGAATCACCAGATGCGCCTCGATCACGAGATTGAGTTCGCGCAGCACGTCTTTGGTGCGCTTGGGGCCTTTGATTTCCACTTGGCGTTGGGGATGGCTTAGCTGGACGATCATGCCGCGATGATACGGCTGACTCGTGCGGGATTGCAAACGTGAAGCGAAGAAATACTGCCACTGCTGAGCAGGGTCTGTTTAAAAAGGATGAACGGCGAGAGGCGCAGGTGTTGATGTGGACGGCTCGACGTTGGCGAGTGTGCGAAACGTCGCATACCAAGCTGAGTGAATGATGGCCTCGGAACAAATTTCATGGCCCGGCGAGTTCCAGTGGCTATCAGGCGAGAAATCCACCCGTTGCCGGTGTTGCTGGTAATGCTCGGAAAAATGAGTTTGCAGGTCGATGACCTCGAATCCTTTCTCTCTCGCCTGCTCCATGAAATATCGGCGCATCTGACCGAAATAGGACCCTGTGGCGAGGGGAAGCGTGGATGGCTCGTACAGCTGCGGTCGCATCCCGTCCACCACGAACAACATGCGGTCAGGCTGCAAGCCCGACATCTCTGACTGACGCGAGGAATGCATCGACCGCACGTTGCGAGTCCATCATGCGAAGCGGGCTCACGCTCGCACTCGTATTTCCTACAAAACCGGCGTCATGTGAGGGTCGCCCGAACGGCAGGTGTTGCCACTTGAGAACAAAGTTCAACAGATCGGTGTTGAGCGTGAGATAACGGACAAGGGCGGATGTCCTCGCGATGGTGCGCCAGAGGCTGGGGCGATAATCGAGTCGTATGAGTTCAAGGTTGCCCATGGCATCTTCGGCGAAATAATGGTGTCCCGGTTCGTTCTTATACTTGAGCAAGCTCTCATCGAAATCGTTTCCGATGATCATGAACGCCATCGCTTGGGGATGAAATACCTGGAAGGCATAAGGGGCATAGGCAAAATAGCTGCTCAGTGCCGAGCTGGAGGTTCCAAAGGAATAGACTCGCTCAGTGGGGGCCACCGTCTTGGCCAATCGTCCTGCCACGCTCTCGGCAGAGGGGATCATCAACGCTTCAACATAACTGTCCCCGATGAGTGCCAGCAGCGGGGAGGTGGAGGCCGGTTCGTAGGCCCGGTCGTTGACGAATCCATAATTGTTTGTGCGGACGTGGTTGATTAGAGGAAAGTTCCAACCACTCGACCAAACAAAGATTCTCTGGGGCTCCAGATAGCGAACCGGATGATCGTGATCGACGGCCTGCGGACGTGCCCCTTCGTTGACCGGCAGGAATCTCACCAGCAATTCCAGGCCGAACAAGGTCAGCACGAGACCGATACAGAGGCTGATCAGTGACAAACCGGCTTGTCTCATGCGGCGCTGCATCAGCGGAAATCGGGCGTAGATCCAGGGGCGTCACGCGAGGACTCAGGTGCGGGAAATCTCTGGTGTGTTCCGCCAGCCTCTTTACAGGACGACGTCCCGCAAGGATTTGGCAGCTTCTTCTGGGGAGACCGGATTGATATAGAAACCGGTGCCCCATTCAAAGCCGGCGACTTGGGTGAGTTTGGGGATGATCTCGATGTGCCAGTGATAAAAATCTCCGGTTTTTTCATGCAGCGGCGAGCTGTGTAAAATGAAGTTGTACGCCGGACGAGCCAGCACCGCATTCATCCGCCGCAAGGCCTCTCCGAGTATCGGCGCCAGGAACTCGAACTGGGAGCGTTGGCTTTCTTCGAAGTAGCCCGCATGGCGTTTGGGGAGAATCCACATTTCGAACGGAAAACGTGGCGCATAAGGGGTGAGACAGAGAAACTCCGGATTCTCCAAGACTACCCTCGTACCTTCAGCTGATTCCTGGCGAAGGATATCGCAGTAGATACAGCGTTCCTTCTGCTGGAAATGTTGTCGGCAGCCGTCCATCTCTTCGAGCACTCTCGTGGGGACGACCGGCAAGGCGATGAGTTGGGAATGGCTGTGCTCCAACGTGGCGCCTGCAGCAGCGCCGTGATTTTTGAAAATCAGAATATACCGCAATCGAAGGTCTTTCTTGAGATCCAGGATGCGGTCGCGATAGGCCCAGAGGATATCTTCCACCCGTTTCGCCGGGAGGTCGGCCAGGCTGTCCTTGTGGTTGGTGGTTTCGATGATGACCTCATGGGCGCCGATACCATTCATCCGGTCATAGAGGCCGAGTCCTTCACGGCCCATATCGCCCTCCACATGGAGCGCGGGAAATTTGTTGGGAATTACTCGAACCGTCCAATTCGGACTGTCGGGCTCCGAGGCGTGCGGCCGGTACGCCAGGATTTCCTTCGGTGTCAGCCGTTCCTGACCCGGACAAAAAGGGCACATAGCGGCAGAGGGCAGTGCCGCGGCAGGTATATGAAGGTCGTGGGGGCGTCCGCTCCGTTCGGTCGAAACGATTACCCAGCGGCCGACGATCGGATCTCTTCTCAGTTCAGGCATCTCGACTCCTGTAGTTGCGAACGATACTCAGACTCTCCACATCGTGGCTTCGAACTCGTCGCCAGGCCGGTTGAAGGTCACCGGATTGTGATGGGGATATCGGGCAATTTCCATCCGGTGCTCCGACACCGTCAACGTCAGCCGCAGTTCGTTGCCGACCTCGATGTCGAGATCTTTGAACGGCACCGCTAGTTCGAGAATCTTCCGCCGGCAGACCGTGCTGTAGGACCCCACGTCACGATAGACGCCGGCCTCGTCCGCCCGGGCCAGTAGGAACGTGTCAGTGCCGGTCGGCGCGAGGGCGAAGGACAGCTTGTATTGCTGAATCCCCGATCCGATGTGGAGGTCGGCGGCGCAGTCTTCTTGTCGCGTCTGGGACCGTTCGTCGAAATCCAGCCGGAGATAGAGGCGCTCGTGGTCGAACCCGAAGAAGATCGCCGTAAAGAGCCCTTCGGACTTCCACATCGCTCCCAACGGCGGGGTGGGGTTGATAGTGCCGGCGCCGCGCCACTCAAAAAAGTTCGACGTGATGCCGTCGAGGGTGGGGGCAATGAAGGCCAGCGGAAGATGCACGACCTCCAGCCCGTGCGGCGTGCGTGCCTCTACCAAAGGTTGATTCAAGATTTCGGGCGGTGTGGTTCCGGCATAGGTCCAGACATTGCGGAGGTGCGTTCGGAACAGGCGGTCGAATTCTTGTTTGTAGTCGGTGTCGAAGTCGTCCCCGTACCACCAAAACCAGTCACTCCCTTCCGCAGCATACAGTTCACCCCAGGCCGCGCGGGACTGTTCCGGGGTGAGCGACGGCGTCAATTCGACGAGCCGCGCCCGCGTGTGCTGTAGGAGATCCCACCCGCGATTGTCTTCCTGGTGTCCGATCCAGATTTTGAAGTCCTGGTTGATCCAGGAACCGGAATGCAGGTGGTCGAGGTGGTGAGTCGGCGGAATGGTTGCCAGCGCCCGGCTGACGGTTTCCATCTGGACGCGGATACCGTGGCCGATGTGGAGTCCATCCTGTTCGAAAGCGCGAAACAGCAGGGAGAGGAACCGTTCGCCGCCGTCGTGATAATGCTCCCAGGGATTTTCCCCATCGAGGATCACCGCGACGATGCCATGCTCCAGCGGAATATCATAGGCGAGGCCGCGGACCCGCCGAAGAACGTCGTCGGCGGCTGATTCCGGCGTGGTCTTATGGTAGACGAAGCCGAAGGCGTCGGAGATGTCACGGTCGCGAAACACCATCATGAGCGGATGATCAGTGGCCCCGACGGTGTAGGGTTGATACAGATGATAGTGCCGGTTCCAGGCGTGATGTCCGATTTGCAGCGATCGATAGAGATTGCCCTCGTCCGTTGCCAACCAACGGATCCCGGCTTTCGCCAGCATCGGCAACATCTCCGGACAGACCGACCCTTCTGACGGCCACAGCCCGACAGGCGGTCGGCCAAATGTCTTGGTGTGGTAGTCGACGGCCAGCCGGATCTGCGCCTCGGCATCGGCCGGGGCATGAAAGCGAGCCGGAAGGGGGAGATCCGGCCTGGCGCGTCGCGTGAATTCCGAGTCGATCACCAAGGGGAGAATCGGGTGGAAGAACGGTGTGGTGGTCAGTTCGACTTGGCCGCGGTCCTGGAGCGCCTTGTACATCGGGACAATCTGTCGAATCACGGTCTGTTGCAGGGCCAGCACTTCCTGCTTGTCCTCTTCCGAGAACCCACGATTCTTTTTCCGTAATTCTGTCAAGCGTGGGAACTGTTGCAGACTACCATAGCCGAACCAAGCGAGGTTATGCCACACCTGGAGGTCGAGGAATTCCTGAGATGAAAACTGTTTCGCCAGACGATTCAAGTCCTGGCCGTGCACGTCGAGGCCACGCTTCACCAGCAGTTCCTGGTAGCGAGGAAAGGGCCGCACCATGGTGGCCCAATTCGCCGAGAAAAAATGACGGATCAGAAAGGCCTTTTCTTCGGGCGTGAGGTCCACAGCCGGACGTTGGGCATATTCGAGAAAGAGGTCGCGGACCCGGCCGGTCGAAAATTCTTCGAGCTGGAGCAGGAGTGACGGGGTGAAGTTAAAGGTGGAGCGCGCCTGCGGAAACTTGTCGAGCACGAAGGCCATATCGTAATAGGCCTTCGTGGCGTGCAAACGGACCCAGGGCATACTCGCGGATCCCGTCATCGGGTCCGTGTAGTACGGCTGGTGCATGTGCCAGAGGAAGCAGAGCTGAATGGTTTTCATCGGGAAGTTTCTTGCAGACTCGGGGGCAGTATGTCATAGGGGTATGAGGGTTGCAACGATTGGACGGGTTTGCGCGTGAGTCAGCGTCTCTTGTGTCATGATCGAACGACGGGTACGTCGTCTCTGGAATGAGGAGTCGAGAACAATGGCAGTGGAACCGACCATCTCGTCGAGCGTGCGCATCGAGTCTCTCTCTGCCGTCGGCTCGACCTTGCGTTATTGGGGACCGGTGGGGCTCTATGCCGCGCTGATTTTCGGAGGGTCTTCCATTTCGAATCCGCCTGAAGCCATCGCCTCGGTCCTGAAGGAAATTTCAGATAAAGCGCTGCATCTCTGTGAGTACAGTATTTTGGGAGCCTTGGCCTATCGTGCGTGCCGCCATGCGGCAGGACCCTGGGTGGCACGCCATGCCGTGATCGCGGCGGCGGCCGGCTGTGGACTCTACGGTTTGAGCGATGAGGTGCATCAACTGTTCGTGCCGTTTCGGCAGGGAGATCTACTGGACCTGGTCGCTGATACGGCAGGCGCCATACTGGGGGCTTGGACGTGGCGATGGGCGGAGTGGCGCAATCCCGGGGTTCTGGGTCGAGGTTAACCCGGATTATTCATGAATGCCGTCGTGAGGCGTTCGAGACTGAAGCGCGCCGGGGTTTCTCGCAAGTAA
>CAZBNV010000106.1:0-11787 GCA_964493335.1 uncultured Nitrospira sp. | reverse complement strand
CTGGTTCCGCATTTTCTCCCTGTGAAAGCCGCTCTTCTTCAGGAAGGAACGTGAGTTCCACCTGCTCCGCTTTGCCGGATTGCCACACATCCGAGACGGCCCCTTGAACCTGGGAGATCCTCAGATTGTAGGCCTCGATGCTGCGCACCCCCGCCTCGGCCAAGAGTTTGTACCGACGTTCCATTTCCTGTACTACCCATCCCAATCCACGGGCAGCCGATTTGGGATCGGTGATCACGGGACGGAGCAGATGCGGAATACCGTCATAACTTTGGAACTCCAACATTTTCGGGTCGATGAGGAGGAGTTTCACCTCATTCGGCCTGGCGCTGAACAAAATGCTCAGCAGCATCGTGTTCAAACTCACGCTCTTACCGGCTCCCGTGGCTCCGGCGACCAGAAGGTGGGGCATCTTCTGGAGATCCGCGCTGACGGCGCCGCCGAAAATATCTTTTCCAAGAGCCAAGCTCAGCTTGGAACGCGATCGAGAGAATGAATCGCTCGTGACGACTTCCTTGAGCGAGACCGTCTCGCGGTGCGGATTGGGCACTTCGATTCCCACGACCGACTTCCCGGGAAGCGGCGCCACGATGCGCAGGCTGATGGCTTTCAACGCTAAGGCCAAATCATCAGCGAGGTTGACGATACGGGCGACCTTGGTGCCGGGCGCCGGTTCGAATTCATACATCGTCACGACGGGTCCCGGTCGCACTTCCGTCACCCGTCCCTCAATCATGAAGCTTTTCAGGGCCTTGGTCAAAATCTCAGATTGCTGGGTGATCTCTTCATCGCTGAGGCGGGCGAGGGGTCCGGATGGGTCGCTCAATAATTCCTGCGGATCCGGCAACACATATCCGTCCGCCACGGAGGGGCTCATCGCCACAGCCGCCGCCGGTTCTTCGGCAGTCGCGACGCGTTTTTCCACTTTGATCGGAGGCTGAATCCTGGGAGGAATCATGGGGACTGCAATCTGGTCCACCGCCTCGGCCACGACCTCCACTTCGCGGTCGAACGCGTGATCTTCAGCCTCGCGTGGCACACGGGGCGCCTTCACACGCGACCGTTTCGGCAGACTCTCTTGACTGGTCGGCCACTCAGGCAACCAACCCGACAGGTGCTCACGAGCGGTGGCCCACCAGTCGGGAAGTCGCTGAACCAGCAAGGTCAGAGAAATGGGGACCGTGAACAGCAACGCGACCATCAAGCCGGTGAGGATCACAATATGTGCGCCAGTATTGGCGAAATAGCTCCGTACGCCGTCGGCTAATACTTGGCCGATTATCCCGCCGGCCATGCCGCGGTTCACCCATCCGCTCGAAATAGTCGGAACCGCCGTCACTTCTAAATGGAGGAATGCGCTCAAACAGACCATCGCCGCCACACCGCTGCCGGCGTTTCTGAGTCGGACGGTGAGTGGAATGGGCACGAAACAGCGGGCGCCGAGCAGCCCGAGCAGAATGGGAAAGAGATAGGCGGCTCCGCCGATCGTATAAAAAGACGCCGCCGCTACCAGTGCCCCCACCGACCCGATCATGTTCTTGGGCTGATGGCCGGCTGATCCGGATGCCGCAATCGATTTGGCATCGCCGGGAAAGAACGACACCAGACTGAGCAGGATCAAGAGGCCGGCAGCGATCAGGAGAACCCCGATCACTTCACGCTTCACATGTGAGGAACGGGAGGGGGCTGAGCGGGCGTCACCGCGCTTTGCCGTGGTGGATACACCCATGCGGCGGATCGTAGCACAGGGAAAAAGGCTTTTCAAACAAAGTAGACATGTTGCACAGACCGTTGAGGCCGCACCCGTCAAGGCTCAGGAGTCAGGACTCACGAGGGATCCGGCTCGAATGCGCGCGCGAGCGTTCGGTAGGTGTCGAGGCTCAACATTTCGGCTCTCGCCTGTAACGGGATCTCAGCCGCCTCCATCGCGCGAGCGATGTGGCCGGCGGGATACCCTTCATCTCGCAACGAGTTGACCAATGTCTTCCGACGATGGGCGAACGAGGCTCGGACTAAGCGACGAAATCGCTCGTGACGAATCGGATCAAACCCGTCATGGGATTTGATGGTCAGACGCACCACGGCAGATCCCACGGTCGGGCGCGGCCGGAAACAATTCGCGGAGACACGAAAGGCCAATTCCACGTCTGCCGCCTCTTGCGTCAGCACCGAGAGAATTCCGTAGTCTTTGCTGTTTGGCTTGGCCGCCAAACGAAGGGCCACTTCCGTCTGCAGCATGAGAACCATCCGGTCCAACTGAGCGCGGGCATCGAGCAGAGCGAACAGGAGCGGCGTGGAGGCATAATAGGGCAGATTCGCCACCACCACCGTGCGAGGCGGTAAGCTTTCGAAGGGAAACTCCAACGCGTCCTCGATCCGAAGCTCCAGGTTCCGACAATGTCCGAGACTTTCCTGAAGGTGGGGCTGCAACTGCGGATCGATCTCGACGGCAATGACCCGTCCTGCTTCGGCACAGAGGCCCACCGTCAGAGCCCCTCGGCCCGGTCCGATTTCCAGCACCTGGTCATCGGGACCAAGCGCCGCCAGGGCCACGATTTTGCGGATGATGTTCGGGTCGATGAGGAAATTCTGGCCGAGTCGCTTCAGTGCTGGGGGGAAAGGGGGAGCCATGGTCTCGCGCCCACCTATCAAGACTGGGGAGGAACCGCCGCCCGGAGCCGTTTTGCGAGTGCCACCAGGTAGGAACGATAACACTCCACCTCGTCGGTGAATTCCAGGATCAGATCGTTGGTGAAGACCGGTCCGGGATCCTTACTCGCCAGCTCATCCGCCTCTTTCTTTCCCGTGTGTTGCTGGAGCAACGTCACTGTGCGGACCTTCCACTGCCCCATGCGTTCAGCGCCCAAGACGGTATTAAAATCCTGCACCGTCCGTTTCGCAATCGCGTCCAATTCCTTCACCTGTTGATCGATGACCGATGCGGCCGTTTCTGACATGGCAGTGGGCACTCCTCTCTGTTAACGCAACTGTCTTGCGGCCGGTGACCAGGATTGGGCCAGCCGCGCCGCCACCTTCACGGCTTCCAGCAGGCTGCCATGTTCGGCCACCCCTTTGCCGGCAATATCGTAGGCCGTCCCCTGCTCCTCCGAGGTTCGGGTGCTCGCAAGGCCCACCTACAGATTCACACAGGTCCCGAAGGCGCGCAGCTTCAACGGGATCAGCCCCTGCTCATTATAATTGGCCACGACGCCGTCATACGCGCCTCTGGCCGCCTTCCCAAATAGGGTATCAGCCGGCAATGGATCACTGGCCTTGATTCCGGCGGCACGGGCTTGTTGCACGGCCGGGAGGATGCGAGTCGCCTCTTCGTTGCCGAATAACCCATGTTCGCCCGCATGTGGATTCAGTGCCGCCACACCAATCTTCGGTCGCGCAATGCCGAAGTACCGCGTCAGCCCCAGATGAGCGAGACGAATAGCCTTCGCAATCCGCTCCGTGGTCAACATCGAGGACAGCGAATTGATCGCCACGTGCGTAGTGGTGAACATGATTTTCAGCGGCCCGCCGACAATCATCATCCCGAATTCCTTGGTCTGGGTCAGATCGGCCAGCAACTCCGTATGCCCAGGGTAATGATACCCGGCCATGTTCATCGCTTCTTTATTGATGGGTGCCGTCACGATTCCTGCCAGACTGCCCGCCTGCGCAAGCTGGACCGCGACCTTGATTAAGTCAATGGAGGCGGCTCCCGTTACATCAGCCGCCACACCCATGCGAAATCTCGGGAGCGGGCTCTTCAGAGCATCCACCACCGCGACCTGCCCGGCTTTCAGTCGGACCCTGGTCGTCGGATCGAACTCCACCACCTGCAGCGGCAACTTCAGCGATGCGATCGTCCGTTCCATAACGGCACGGGAGCCCACGACCACCGGGCGGCACATGCGCGCCAACGCTCTGTCGGCCAGCGCCTTGGCAATGACCTCTGGTCCGATCCCGGCGGGATCTCCCATGGTGAGGCCCAAGACCGGGCGCTCTGGACTCGTCGTGCGTTTATGAACCATGTGTGTAGAGGAACAATGTATACCCAAGGTACAGTAAGGCGCTGCCGCTCAGCAACCAGGGGCGCCACTGACCCGACCACAGCACTTGCAGCAAACTCATGCCCATAGCGAATACGGCCAGCACCATCGTCGCCAGCGCCGTCGTTCCCAGCACCCATTCCGTACCCAGCAAGCCAACCGACACGGGAATCATGCCCTGAAATACCATGGCACCGGTGACATTCCCGACAGCCAAGCGATCCTTCTTGCGGTAGAGCCAGAGAAAACTATTGGACATCTCCGGCAGCTCGGTCGCCAATGGCGCGATTAGCAGGGAGAGAATAAGCGGCGAGACATGCATTTCTGCTGAAATGGAATTCGCCGCCGTCACGAACAGGTGGGCGCCTCCGACCAGGCCCAACAGTCCGACGATACCTTGCACCGCGATCACGACATAGGACGGGTGAGGCGACCGACGCGCAAACAGCAACGGCTCGAGCGCACCGCCCTCCTCGGACGCCTCATCCTCCGCCGAAAATTTTATTTTCATGTAGTAGACGTAGAGCCCGATCAGGACGATCGCGACGGCTGCATGGAACAGGCGCGAGGGAATGACGGCACAGGTTAACGCCAGGACATACGCGATGAGAAAAAATATGATATCGACCCGCACGTCACCATAATTGAGCTTGAAAGTTGCAGTCCGTTTCCCGATCCTGGCATACAGCAACAGCAAGAACGCCAGAATCGGCAAGACCAGCGTGCTGAGCATAAAGGGCGCCCCAAGTATCGCCCCCAAACCGACTTCCGCCTGCTCGCGACCGGCCCCGAAAAAAATCGCGATGATCGGAATCGACGTCTCCGGCAGGGTCGTCCCGACTGCCGCAAACACACTCCCCACTGCGCCCTCTGAAATATTCAGGCGCTTCCCCAGCCACTCGATCCCATTCGTGAAGAGATGGCACCCCGCCAGGGTGATGATGACCGAGGCCAGAAACAATCCCGCATAGAGGAGGATCGTCACGAGAGGCCTCGTGATAGAGAGGGGCAGAGGCAGAGAGAGACGACAACGGTCGCGACTTTCACTTGGGCACTTTGACCCGTCGCCGTTTGTCTTGCGACTGACGGTACATCCGCATCGCCGTCTCGAGAATATCTTTCACCGGACGCCCGCTTTGTTCGGCAACACGCCTGCAATCGTCGTATTCAGGTGACGCCTTGGTGCGCCCCGGCTCGTGGTCCGCCAATTTGATGCGGACATCGTGCCCCTCGACTCGAACCGATGCGAACCGACGCGGCAAGACCCGTCGCTGCACCTCCTGGGTCCGAATGCCCAATGCCGTCGTATCGGCGAACAACACCGCTAACACAGCCTCTGCCTTCTCGCGAGGCGCCAGCACGGAAAGCACATTGCCAGGCCGACCCTTTTTCATCATCACGGGGGCCAGCGTGGCATCGACGGCACCGGCCGCAAACACCCGCTCGAACACCGTCTCGTAGACTTGCGGATTGAGGTCGTCGATATTCGTCTGAAGTTCCACGATCGTCTCCACTGAGCCGACAGCCCTGTCCGCTCCGTCGCCGACAAAGACCCGTAACACATTCGGCCACTGGGCCGGATCGGCCGTGCCTGCCCCATACCCGACGTGGTGCACCTGCATGCGAGGCAAGAGGCCGAATTCTGTAGCCAAGGTACGCACCAATGCGACGCCGGTCGGCGTCGCGAGCTCACGTGCTGGGCCTTGAGCATAAATGGGTAATCCGACGGCCAGCGCGGCTACCGCCGGTCCCGGCACAGGCAAGGAACCGTGAGCTGACATGAGGGTACCGGATCCCACATTGATTGCGGAGGCCGTCACGCGCTGAATCCCCATCAGATGCAGACCCAGGACTCCGCCGACGACATCGACGAATGAATCGATGACGCCCACCTCATGAAAATGCACGTGCGACGGTTCGACGCCATGGGCCTTGCCCTCGGCATCGGCCAATCGATCGAATACCGCCTGGCTCTGTTCTTTGACGACGGCAGGCAATCCGCTTTTGAGAAGAATCCGTTTGATTTGCGCCAGCGTCAGCGGAGCCCGAAAGCCTTTGTCGATCAACACATCGACTTTCGTCGCCGAAAGAGCCCCGCGTTCCACCGGCTTCTGCGTGAGACGAAACCCCTCGATCTGCAACCGGGCAAGACCGCGGACCAGGTCCTTGAAAGGCAAACCCGCATCCACCAATGCACCCAAAATCATGTCGCCGCTGACGCCCGAGAAACAGTCGAAATGAAGTTGCTTCACCACGTCGCTCCTACCATGCTCTATCGTGCGCGATCGAGCGGCATCTTACCGGAGCCGCATCCAGACAGCAATCATTCCGCTCGTTCGTTGACAGCCCTGCGAGGCTGTGTTATCCCCAAGCAAGACACATATCGACCAGTTCGCCAACTCACTTCGTGCGACGTCGACAACCGATGATCAATTCCAGCCGGCTCAGCAATACCACCGACCTGCGCACGTCACAGAAAAGACGGTTCGGCCCACTCATCCTGTTGAGCATTGTCTTCATGCTGGCAGGGCAGAGCATGGATGCGCTGGCCAAGACCAAGGGCAAAGGGTTGGTCCCCCGCCCTGAACCGGAATTGAAAATCCTCACATTGCACGCTGCGCCGATGCCCTATCGCCCACAAGATGGACCGTTTCATTTCATCGCCACGGTGCAACTGCCCAAAGACATCGACGAGCAATTGATGCTGGAGGTCTCCGCCCTGGTCATGTCCTCCTCGATGACGTCCTTGCGCTTCCTCTCCATCCGTCAACCGGTGAATGAGCACGTTGTGTCGGACACGAATGGCAGTGGGGACCCTGCACAAAAGCGCGTGCATATCGACCTCGCCTGGGACGGGCTCGACCACAACAAACTCCAAGTCCCGATCGGATCATACGAATATGAAGTGCGAGTGAAATTGCTCAGTAACGGAGAGAAAGGCCAGCGCACTCAAATGTTGTCGTGGCCCAAACGCGGCAAATTTGTGGTCAAGGAATAGCAGGATGTTGAAAAAGTCCGCCAGCCTTGTTCTCGCGTCGCTCCGAGGCTCAACGTACCGCACAGGGGAAAAGAGCCTGTCCCGGCAGGCTCTGGGAGGGTGGGTAAGAAAGCTATGGCCTCGCCCCCTCGCATCGCTGCGGCCGCGCTGGACGACCTTTTTGACCATCCTGCGGGCGTTCTGTATATCTCCCAACACTCACGCATCACACTTTTTCGGGGGCAGCGAAATAGCTTTTCAAGCGGCCTGCTAGTCGGCCGAGGAAACGTCGCAGCCTCAATCTTTCTTGCCTGTTGGAGCCGCACCTTCTACTTCCCCCACCATATTGATCCGATGGGCCATGCAGCCGGCCCCGAAGCCGTTGTCGATATTCATCACCCCGACCCCCGCTGCGCAGGAATTCAGCATGGTCAACAATGCGGCCAAGCCGCCGAAGTGCGCCCCATAGCCGCGACTCGTCGGCACGGCAATCACCGGTTGTCGCACGAGCCCGCCCACAACGCTCGGCAGCACACCATCCATCCCAGCCACCACCACCAAGGCTCGAGCCTCATGTAAACGATCCTGCTGGCCGAGCAAACGATGTAAACCGGCCACCCCCACGTCATACAGGGTGTCCGTTCGGCTCCCCATAATATCTGCCGTCACGCGCGCCTCTTCCGCTACCGGAATATCGGCGGTACCGGCGGTCACGATCAGCACCGACCCACGCCGCACTAACTTGGGCGGCGCAATCGCCACCACCCGCGCCGCCTCATGATAGACCGCGCGCTTGCTGATGCGGAGCAGTGCCCGGGCGACGGTCCGCTCCACTCGAGTCGCCAATAACGAGTTCGTCTTCCGGAGCAGCGTCTTGGCAATGGTCACGACCTGATGTTCCGTTTTCCCTTCGCAAAAAATTACTTCCGGGAACCCCTGCCGCAGTGCACGATGGTGATCGAGCGAGGCAAACCCCAAATTTTCGTACGGCATGGTCCGCAACTGATGCAGCGCATCCGGCACATCGAGGACGCCACGCTGAACCTGGGTGAGTAACGCCTGTAGTTGGTCCTGATTCACGACAAGCTTTTCTCCTCTTTGGCTTCGCGTTCCATGAGATCGCCGACCGCTTGACGGCACGATTTATCGGCAAAGAGCACCGCATTCACTTCACGCACAATCGGCATGTTCACGCCGCACCGCAGGGCGAGTCCCAGAGCCGCTTTCGCCGTCCGCACGCCTTCCGCCACCGCCTGCATGCTGGCAAGAATGGTCTGGAGGCGCTCGCCCTTTCCTAAACGTACTCCGACCGAGTGATTGCGACTCAGCGGGCCGGTGCAGGTGAGGATAAGATCGCCGACCCCGGACAGCCCGTAGAACGTGCGCGGATCCGCGCCCATCGCCACACCTAATCGAACCATCTCGGTCAATCCTCTCGTAATGAGTGCGGCACGGGCGTTATGTCCGAGTTCGAGTCCGTCAACCACCCCGGCGGCCAGTGCCATCACGTTTTTCAACGCGCCGCCGAGTTGCACGCCGACCAAGTCATCATCTCCATAGACGCGGAAATTCGGCGTCATGAAGAGACTCTGCATCGTCTTCACGATTTGGGCATCCTGCCCGGCGAGACAGAGCGCGGTCGGTTGCCCCCGACTGACTTCAACCGCAAAGCTCGGCCCCGACAACACCAGTAATGACCCCTGCATATGCGCCGGGAGCATATCTTCCATGACCCGCGTAATGAGGTGGAGGGTATCTTCTTCAATTCCTTTTGTGGCGCTGACCAACGGAATCGGATGCGGAAGGACCAATGCGATCTGTCCTAAAACAGACCTCGCGACATGCGAGGGCACGGCAAAGATCAGGCAATCGGCTCCCGCTATTGCTTCCGCCAAACTGTTCGTCGCAGACAATGTTGCTGGAAGCGAGATTCCGGGTAAAAACAGCTGGTTTTCGCGCCGGCTTTCGATCCCCCGGACGACGTCGGGCTCGTGGGCCCAGAGTCTGACGGGGAGTTGCTTCTCGGCCAGGTGCCGAGCCAACGCCGTTCCCCAGGCTCCCGCGCCGATGACTGCCACACGTTGAATGGATGAACTCGTCATGGACGCGGATTATAGGAAGGGGGTTTGAAACCTGTCAACGAATCGATCCGCGGAGTGTCAGCTTCGTCGACTCATCACGCCCCTCGATCTTGACGCTGGAATTCTTCCCGCGCTCGCGTTAGGCTGCAGGCTCCATTGGGAATCTCTGACATGAAACCCTGCCCTTCCTGCGGACGTGCCCTTCCTGAGATTAACCGGTACTGCACCGATTGCGGCGCCGCGCTCGAATCGCCTCTCCCAGCGGCCACCGCGCTGAAAAAAAATACGTCGGCGACGGAGCAACTGAACCTGAACATTCTGTACGGCATGGTGACGGTGCTGGTGGTCTCCCTCCTCATGCCACCATGGGAATCGCCCCCCTCACAGCCGGCGGCATTCCTTGGCTTCCATTTCATTCTCTCGCCCCCACAACCAGACGCAATCGTCAGTCGCCTGCTGCTCACAATTGAGCTCACCACCACGGCCATCGCGGGTCTCTATCTGTCGTTTCTTTTTCGTACACGGTAGGAAAAAGGCGCTGGCAGGATCAATCAAGAGCCAGGGTAAGACATTTGGCTGAGCCGCCGGACTTCATAAATTCGTCCAGTTGAACGGCGTACGTGCGATAGCCGCGCGCTTCCAGCAGCTGCGCCGTGCGAGGGCAACCGGCTGGAATCACGATCTGTTTGCCGAGGCACACCGCATTGCAGGCGAATCGCAATGCTTCTTCCTCGGGTACGACCAACCGACGAGCGTCCGGAATCCGTTGCGCAATGGCCGCTTGACCGTACGAATCGAATGCCGAGGGAAAGTAGAGCAGTTCCCCACCACTCAGGGGGCAGAAGCAGGTGTCGAGATGATAGAACCGGGCATCGATCAATTCGAGCGGAATAATTTCCCGCTGGAATATGTCACCCAGCTTAGGGAAAGCCCGAATATCCGACCGCTGACGATATCCCCCGAACCACGTATCCGGAAATCCCAATAGGTCACCGGCCCCTTCGAAGTAGAGGGTCTTGTCGAGCGTCAGCACTTCATACCCCTGTTCGCGAAACCACCGTTCGAAGTGGACTTCTTCTCGTTGTCGCTCCGGGTGACGAAACCGGCTCAACAGGACGCGACGCCCGACCACCACGCCCGCATTGGCCGTGAAGACCATATCCGGAAGGCCTTTGACAGGCGGCATCTGTTCGATGCCCGCTCCGACATCATGGGACAAGACGTCCATCAGCGCGTGCCACTGGCTGATCGCGCGTGTCGAATCGACCGCGTTCGCGCGCCGCATCCAGGGATTGATTTCGTAATCGATCTGAAAATAGTCGGGGGGACAGACCAACAATCGGCTCATGGACGCCACCCCAATGCACGCGCGAGTTCAGTGAGAAATGAGGCGGCATCCATCACAAGACCGACCGCTTGAAAGCTGCCACGGTCGGCCAATTTCGTCGGAACGGCCGGATTCACATCGACACAGACGGTGGGGATGGTGGCCGGCAGTAAATTGCCGGTGGCAATCGCATGGAGCGTGGACGCCACCAACAGCGCGAGGCCGACCCCGTGAATTTCCGCGCGCATGGCCTGCTGGGCCTCCATCGAATCCGTCACCACACCGGGCAGCGGGCCATCGTCGCGAATGGTTCCCGCCATGACCATCGTCACCTCACGGCGCACACATGCCGCCATGATGCCATCGGTTACGACTCCCGACCGCACGGCCTCTTGAATGCTCCCGATGGCGCGAATCCGGTTGATGGTCCTGAGATGGTGTTCATGGCCATGCGGCACCGAACGCCCGGCGGCCAACCCATAACCGAGAGACGTGCCATAGAACCCCGCCTCCATATCGTGAGCGGCGAGGGCATTGCCGCAGAACAATAATTGAATGTAACCAGCCTCGATCAGCCAGGCCAACGCGTCTCGGCCGCCCGCGTGCACGATGGCCGGCCCTCCCGCCAACAACACCTTTGCGCCGGCGCGGCCCTCCCGGTGCCACTCGCGTAACTTCTGCATCCGCCGGGCGATATCGGCGATGACCGGCTGATGCGGGCGCTCCGACGACACCACGGATTCCATGAACCCAAACACATCGCGCTCGGCCGGACGAGCGAGTGGCGTCACCCTGATACCGTCTCGACCGGTCACGATCAATTCTCCCGCGGTCACGGCGCCCATAGGAACGGTTCGAGCGCGCGCTTTGGCCGGATCGACACAGATGCCGAGATCCATTTCCATGCCCTCGACATCCACCCACTCGCCATCGAGACGAATCTGGGTCGGGAGATGCGTCGTGGCGTAGAACTCTTCGGGAAACACCCCCGGCGCCGGAGCGGGTTCAAACCGGCAATCCCCTTCACGTTCGATGGCGGCGCCATGGGGCTGGATAGCTCGAAGAATCTCCCCCAGCACACGGCTGGACGGCGCCTGCACGACGATCCGCGCCTGAGATGCTGCCTCCCTGGTCGCGCCGATTTTCACATCCTGCAGGTCAAAGGTTCCGCCCATCATCAAAATCGTGTCCAGCACTTTCGCCAGGATCAACGAATCAATGATGTGGCCCTGCAGAAAGACAGTTTCTTGCGCTCCTGTCATAACCGACCTCTCATAAAGGCCCGCGCCTGAAAGCAACCAGGGCTGAAACGGGCACGTGTGATTATAGAGATTCTCCCAACCTACGGACGAGAAGAAAAGA
>CAZBNV010000105.1:0-11928 GCA_964493335.1 uncultured Nitrospira sp. | reverse complement strand
CGTCGGTCATCTTCATGATGTTGGCCTTGTGGACGCAGTAGATCTTCTTGCGCCCATTGGCCTTTGCCCATTTGAAGGCAAAGTCAGCAATGCGATAGGAGCCTGGCCAGGTGATGACTTTCAAACATTGCGCCACTTCGTCGGACACCATGTGCTCGATGGCGGCATAGCAGTCTTCCGTGTTCTCCCGAAAGTTCAGGATATCGATCTTGTCCCAGGGCCGCTTGAGCACCGGAATCAACTTCGCCGGCCGCACATTCGCATAGAGATCGAACACCTTCCGCAGTGTCACATTCGCGCTCTTGTGACCGGTCCCGACCGGCGTGGTCGTGGGTCCTTTTAGCGCGATCTTGTTTCTGGCGATGGCTTGGACCGTCTTGTCCGGCAGCAACGTGCCGTGCTTCTCCAAGCAGTCAAGTCCGATCTCTTCGTACTCCCATTTGATATCGACGCCGCTGGCATCGATGACCATTCGTACCGCTTCGCAGATCTCCGGACCGGTGCCTTCCCCGGGCAGCATTGTGACGACATGTTGTGTACCCATAGTGAACAACCTCCCTTAAGCAGCAAGGGGGATCGGACCATCCGTTCCCTCAACTCGCCCTCTCTATTTGCAAGTCAGGTTCCAGACGATTTGAAGACTACGCTGCGCACGGACAATCGAAATGTCCAAGCAAATTCAAGGAAAGTTGCGACTCGGAGATCCTGGCGAAGACGCGCGTTTCTCAACGTGGCTAACCCCTCGTGCATCGACACACGGGCTGCACCCTGACCTGTGCGCGGATGCTCGGATGCTAGATTCACTACTACTTGGCCAGACAAGAAAGATGTCCGTGGTGAGGGAATGGAGGAAGGCTGTTTCGCTGGTTGTGATGTCATCGACAACTAGACGAACAATCCCATAGAAACAGAGCCGATGGCCGAACGAGACCGCTCGCCCTCGATGCCAGCCATCACGTTGTGTGCAACAGCGGGTGGCCGTCGCCGCCTCGTCACGCCTCCGGCGCTCAAGGAAAGCACCATGGAAAGAGCGCCAGCGCGAGATCTTTCCGGTCCATCGGCTTGGCCACACAGCTTTGCGCGCCGATGTGACAGAGATGCCGCCTCAGGCCTGGCGTCATCATCGCGCCCATCATGACGACCGTAAGAGCCGGCACCCGTTGCCTGATTGCGCGCAAGGTGTCCGCTCCATCCATCCCCGGCATCACCACATCACCTCTCAGCTTTCGCTTTGGATCATGAACCGTGACGGCTCTGGCCAACTCGTGATACGCGGCGCGGCGATCTAATCGCCGCAGGGCGAGCGACCTCGGGCGAAACCCGAGGCACCAGAGAGGCTGATGCTGGGCCAGCAGCTTGCGCGCGCGCTTCACGATCTCTTGTCGCGTTGTTCCATCGCAGAAGACGACGGACGAAACCCTTGCCGGGCGGGGACGCAGTCCACTTTGAAAGACGCCGTTGCCACTCACGCACGGCTTTTGGGAACGCATGCTGGTTGCCAGTTCGACCTCCTCCCTTTCCGTCCAATCAGCCTTCGCGGTGTAGTGTGAGCAGAAACCGCCCTGCGAACCGCCGCTTCCAGGGCTCCCTGCTGCTGTAAGGACTCACTGTGCATCGTTCAGCCTCTCCTCGGGGTGTGTCACCGATAGCACCAGCCTGGCTGGATGCCACATGAAGCCTCCGTCAGCAGCTCCACCATGAGCACCTGCCGTCTACCGACGCATTCGGACTTCGCACGGATCTGTTGGTTCTTCATGCCTTAGCTGTCTGCACATCTCGAGAGAGAGGGAACCGACAAGAGCGCCACAGAGAGCGCATGCCGCTGCACCGGCTTCTCCATCTAGTCCTGTGCCCCCGCACTCAGCAGCTGCCGGCCGAGCTGAGGAGTCATGAGGGCGCTCATCATGATCACCGGCAGATCGCGGTAGTGGCGCTTGATCTCATGCAGCGTTTCCAATCCATCCATCGTGGGCATCACAAGATCCAACAGGACCACATCGACCCGGCTACGGTGGAGAACCTCTAACGTCTCCCAGCCGGAAGCGGCCTGCACCGGTTCGTACCGCCAGTGCGCCAGCAAATCGCAGAGAAACATACGGATATCGGCATCATCGTCGACAACCAGAATCCGCCGCCGAGGTTTCCACTGTTTGCTCGCCATGACGACACCCTCCTTAGCCTTCCTCGTTCACAGATGCCTTCACTTCGAATTGAACTGGCACCGCACAACGCCGGAGTCGATCCATGATGGCCAGACCCAGTCCCCGTTCGTCGCAGGGCTCGGCGTACAGGCGATCGAGCCCCCGCGCGTCCAACCGGCGCAGCGCCGCAAACAAATTCCATGCAGCCTCCCGCAGATCGCCCGATGGCGAGAGCACTTCGATCGCGCAGAACCGTTTGTCCACGTGGCTCAGTGCCGACATGGCCAGCAGCCCTGCTCGCTCATGTCCTTGAATCATTGGGGCTGCCCCTTGTGCAGCCAGGATGGTCAGCGGCGTACCAGTCGCATAGTGGCGAGGGAGTTGGCCCGGCGCGACCACGGTCCGGCTGGCAGTTGCTCGCACGACCGGGCCAATGACTTCCCGGATCTCTGCGAGCGTGACACTGCCCGGTCGCAGGAGTTCCCACCAGGTTCCGACCATCGACACAATGGTGGACTCCACACCGATCGGGCAGGGGCCTCCGTCGAGAATCAGGTCCACGCGATCGCCGAGCCCATCCACCACATGTTGCGCGCACGTCGGGCTCACATAGCCGAACGGGTTGGCGCTCGGCGCGGCGATCGGGACGCCTGCTTCCCGGATCAGCGCTTGCGCGACCGGATGAGCCGGCATCCGGATGGCGATGGTGGGAAGCCCTGCCGTCACGAGATCGGGAACCTGCGCTCGCTTCGGCAGGACCAGCGTCAGCGGACCGGGCCAAAATCGCTCCATCAATCGGTGATCGCTGGGCTGATCGCCTGGACCAGGCGATCGAGAGCCGCCTCGGTCGCGATGTGCACGATGAGGGGATCAAACGACGGCCGTTGCTTGGCCTCGAAGACGCGCGCCACCGCCTCGGGATTCAGCGCATCACAGCCGAGCCCATACACCGTTTCGGTCGGGAAGGCGACGAGGCCGCCGTTTCGGATCACCTCTCCGGCCAGCCTCATCGACTGCTCACTTGCTGCTGGGACTACCCTCCCTGTTTGAATCATCGTCGTCTCGTTAAGAAACGTTCGTTCTCTGAGGTGGTGCCGATGTGCTTGTGGGTGTCGCGCCAGCCCCACGAAGCACCCGCCATGATTCGCAATCTCCATGACTCGCTCACAACCTCAAGGCCTGTCTTGGAACGAGGACTTCATACATACCGATCGTCTAAAGAGACAACAGCCCTGTCGGCTTTCGACCTCCTCTTCTAACTCGTACTCGCATCAAGCCCATTGTTATTCCCTTCCATCAGGCCTCTTGTGATCCCAATAACCCGTGTCCGGCAGCCCCTTGGCCTCGATCGTGAACTGCCCGGCCTCGACGCTCAGCCATCTTGTCCGGGTACAGCAGGTATCGTTCGGGAGGACGTCCCAGGAGCCGCGCCGGACCACAAGCGGTCCGGTGGCGAGGTTGTCGAAAAACTCGCCCCGCTTTCCGATGCCATAGAGATTGCGATGTGGTACCCGCACGACGATCGCGGTGTCGCTCCAGGACTCAACCAGCGCGGCTGTGCCGTTAAACAACACTTCCGTGCGCGACACATTCGACACGACCGTACCGCCGGCTTCCGCTTCATTGATGGCCACGTCCCCGCGCTTATAGACCTTCTGATTGATCCCCAGATGCGCGTGTTCCGCGGTCTTGAGGAAGGAACCGAATCCCCGGCCTTTGATGGTGACCACGTCATCCAAGCCGGCCGACGTCGGTTCATACGACTCGATGACCGGCGTCACAAGCGCAAACTCTCCCGCCTCGGTCGCCACGCCACCCCGCTCGACGCAACAGGACCCGTCCGGATTCGGCTTGTTCGCGCTCCGATACACCACAACCCTCCCGCTCTTCGCGCTGAAGGGGACCCAGGCATCGATCCGGTCGTCGTGCCAGCGGTAGATCACGGCCGGCACGCCACCGATCTCGACCCTGTTCTCGCCTGTATTGAAGTCCATGAAGTTGTAAGGAGTCGCGCCGCTCTCGGAGTAGAACCCGAAGTGCTCGCCGTTGATGCGAAGCAACGTGCCGATCGGTGCGCTGGCCGGAGTGATCGTCGTGACCTTGGGAACATGGACGGTGAAGTGGGCCACCGTCCGCTCGCGTCCTTGGCTCTTGATCACCATGGGGCCCGACTCCGCACCGAGAGGCACATGGACGACAATCACATCGTCTTTCCATTGTGCAGTCGTCGTCGGCTGACCGCTGATCAACACCCCGTCGTTCACTCCCTTGCTCGCACCAAAGCCCTGTCCGAACAGCACGACCTTGGTGCCGGCAGGACCGCTCACCGGGTCGACGCGGATCGTCGGGATCAACGAGAGTGGAATCGCATTGCTGAAGATATATTCCACAGGCCTGCAGCAGGATCCATCCGGGAGCGGATCGGAAGAAGCCAAACGAACGACGACATCGCCAGATACCGCGTTCGCAGGGATCTCGACTTCAATCAGGTCGTCTTTCCATTGACGCGGGCGCACCACACCGCCGCCGATTACCACATCATTCACTCCAAACATGGCATTCGGATCGCGCGCGCCCGCCGTCACGCCGAAATGTTGACCCGTGATCTGGAGCAGCGTGCCTCGCTCGGCTTCCGTCGGTGTGATGTTCTCAATCTGAGGCCTCACGACGGTCAAGATGCCGGCCTGCAGCTTTTTCTTGTCCACCATCACTTCGACCGGACCGCTCGTCGCCTTAAATGGCACCTTGACTTCGATGACATCCGCTTCCCATCGCTGCACCAGCGCAGGCACGCCGTTGACCGTCACTTTGTTGACGTGGACCGATTGGAAATTTCCAAATCCTTTTCCACTGAGCGAGAGGGTTGCGCCAGGAGTCGCGTGGTCCGGCTGGAGCGTGACCGGTCGAACGGATGCGCCAAATCCCCGGGGGACTCCAGCAAACCCAATTGCGGTGAATACCAACACCAGGCTCCATAGCTTCTGAATCTTCTGGGGCGGTCGAATTTGTTGACGCCCCGGTGCCCCCACCTGGTCTTGCATGCAGTCATCCATCTCAACCTCCTTGTCTCGACACACTACTGTTTGCCTTTCCTACGCTCAGCAATTGGCAAACTCTGATGGCGGCCCTCACGCAAGGAGCAGCGCAGGCAGAGTCTGGGACTCAAATGGCTTGGCCAGACATTCCATCGCCTCCCGGCTGCGCAATGCACGCCGTAACTCCGGCGTCATCAGTGCACCCATGATGATGACTGGCAGATCTCGGATTCGCTGCCGGACGGCATCGAGTATCTCGGCGCAATCCACTCCCTGTGGAGCGGCATCCAAGAGCACGATGTCGACCGCGTGATGATTTAGGATGTTCAGCGCTTCCCGGCGTGACGAGGCGTCCAGGACGTCCCACTGCGACTCTATGAACAAGGCTTTGAGGCTCCCTCGATCGTCCGGATCATCATCGACAAGAAGAGCCCGTTGTGTTCGCCTCCACATGTGGCCTGAGGCAACCTGCCGCTGTGCCGTCATGCAAAATTCCTCAGCTCGTCTTGGTGAGATTCGTCATCGTCTGTCGTGCCCGCGCAAATGGACTCAGGCAGCCTGCCAAGTGAATCGAGCCTGTTGCAATCACCACGCCCTCTCCTCCCGCGATTGTCACTGCTCGTGAAAGCCTCCTCCGGTTCTTCGATCACCTTCGCCGGCGCCGCGCGCCATTGTTGCCAGAGCGGTACTAATTCATCCGGCGCGGTCGCGCGCGTACCTGGATAGCGCGTAAAGATTGCGTGTCGGGCACCCGCCTTGGCGAAGTGGGCAATCGGTTTCCGTATGTCTTTGTCCCGCAGCACCCCCCCACCAGCAGCCTGTCGCGGCCCTCGAACGGGGTGCGCATGACAATCGTCAGGCTGGCCGCCGCCATGACATTGTGCGACCCGTCGATGACGATGGTCGGCCGGCCGGGAAAGCCCTAGCAACAGGCGGGGAGGCGGACCGCCTCCAGCGTCCGGTGGATTTGGTATTCCATCAAACCCCGGAATAAGTTTCCGTTGGCACAACGTTTGAAAGGCCGCCATCGTATGGGCGGCATTCGTCGCCATGAAGGCAGCCGGACAATTCAGTGTGACGTTCCGCCAGACGGTCTGATACACACGAATCGCCGGTTCCTTCGCGTTCAGCCAGTCTCCCAACTCACGTCCATCCTGCCGCCCCCCTTGCTCATAGAGTTCGCAGGCGTTCTTCGCGATCCGTTCCCTCACCTCATCGGAATATTTCTGAATGAAAGCGGGATTGGGCGAGACGGTCCGATTCACGACAAGGGGTAGATGCGTTGTCATGGTTTTCATCGTATGCCTCCCTGTTCGAACGACTGCCGATGCCTAATGCGTTTATGCAACCATTTGAGATGCGCCCGCATGTGCAAGTGAGCGACAATAGCCTCCTAGCTCCCCGCACCCGGTCACAACGACGAGTCCCTCGGACCCTGCTCCTTGAACCGCCCGATGAAACGCGGCATCGGGGTCGGTCACGATCTCCGCCGCGATCGACGTATAGGATCGCCAGATGGCGGCAAGATCCTGAGGGGCGACCGCTCGATCATTCGGATACCGGGTGAAGATGGTCCGGTCCGCTCCTGCGCTGGCCAGATGCCGGACGATCTTTTCGACCTCTTTCCCTCGCAACAGCGAGACGAGCAAGACCGCTCGGCGGCCTTCACAGACGCTTCGGATGGTCGACGAGAGACTGGCGGCAGCCGGTGCGTTGTGGGCCCCATCGATGACGATCGTCGGATGCCCAGGGAACACTTCGCAGCAGGCCGGCACGTGAATTTGCTCGAATGTGTTGCGGAGGGCCGGTCCATCCAATGTGGCGACCAGCCCGCGACGCCGGAGGACGTCGTAGGCTGCGAACGCATGCGCGGCGTTGGTCGCCATGAACGAAGCCGGGGAGTTCACGGTAATCCCGTCCCAGGTTGTGTCCCCAACCCGAAGCGAGCAGGTGCCTCGGTAGCCGGTGCGCACAAAACCCTTTGCCTCGTAGTCGCGCCCGATCGACAAGACCGGGGCCCTCAACTGCTCCGCGCGGGACAGGATCAGTGCGCGAGGACCATCCGCCATCGGACCGCACACAACAGGGGTAAGCGGCTTGATGACTCCAGATTTCTCCGCCGCGATTTGCTCGAGCGTGTCGCCCAGGATATCCATATGATCGTAGTCCACGTTCGTGATCACCGAGACTTCCGGTGCAATCACATTGGTGGCGTCTTGTCTCCCGCCGATGCCGACTTCGACCACGGCATAATCCACTTTGGCCGCGCGGAACGCGAAGAAGGCGGCGGCGGTGAGAAACTCGAAGGAGGTCAGTTCGGCTCCAGCCCAATCCATCAGCGACTTGATGTGGTTACAGGCATCCACCAACTCCTGTTCACCGATCGGCTCACCGTTGACGCAGATCCGTTCCCGGAAATGTCCGAGATGAGGGCTGGTGTAGAGGCCCACTTTCATGCCGCCGGCTTGGATGAGGGCGGCGGTCATACGGCTGACGCTGGTTTTACCGTTGGTCCCGGTGATGTGAACAGCTCGATACGCCCGGTCCGGACGCCCGAGTTCGTGCAGGCATCGCGCGAGAGCTTCGAAACTGACGGTGCGGTCCGATGGCCGGCCTCGCATGATGCAGGCGGTTTCGAGTTCGCGCAGAAAGTCTGTGACCTCCTTATAGGAGGAGAAGGGCACGGCCCAGTATGGGGGAACCTTCTTCGACTCCCTGTCCAGCATACACACCTCATTCACGCACACCGCAGCCTCTTAGACCGCCTCGCCGCCGCCCGCCACGTTGTCGACGGTCTCTGTCATGACGGCCGCCCAGCCTCCTGCGTCGTCGTAGCGGTAATACCGTCGCTCCATCGGTTCATACGCGATCAGATTCAGCCACCGATTGTTGAACAACCCCTGCAGCAACGGCTGGCGATTGATGATGGCCGAAATCAATTCCCTCGGAGCTTCGATGATGGCCATGAGACGCATGGGCTCGTGGTACAGGCGCGCGCCGTTCATGACCGTCTGGACGGGCAGACCCATCCGGAGGTCGCTCTGCGCTCCCGTCATGACGCCGATCCGACCCGTCACGTTGTGATACACCTTGCTGCCGCTGCCGTAGATCTCGGGATCCACGGTTGAGAAGTAGTACTCCAGATTGATCCATTGGGCGACGATCAGTGGTGCCGTCATGATGATCTCGAGCAGCTTCCCGTCCGTGTCGGGACGATAATCGTAGGAGTGCAGAAACGAACGGCCCGCAAGATCGACCCCCTGCGTCAGCCGTCGGCTCCCGATAATAAACAGGCTGTTTCTCGCCAACCCCCACTCGGGACGCACTTGCGCCCAATCCATGCTGCGGAGTTGAACGTCCTGCATCGAATTGCGGCGGGCGTGTCGAGTGGGCGTTGCCTGCAGCGCAATCTCGCGCTCTGCTACAGCCATGGAACCGGTGTCGTTCACATCTTCCAGCACCTGAGCCAGTTCCTTGCGATGCGTCGGCGGCACATCTTCCAGATCCGCGATGCGGACCTGATCCGTCGTCGTGTCGTGGAGGGCCGCGAGGAAATGGGTGTCCGGCGGAATGACCAGCCCTCGGTTCGCCAGCAGATCACGGACGTGCGGGCGATTGGCGATCATGGCGAACGCGCGTGCGTTCGGAAGCCCGTGACTCCCTCCGCATGCGCCGCAATCCAGTGCCGACTCATAGGGGTTGTTTTGCGAGCTGCTGCCGTGTCCGCACAGGATGACGAGGCGCGACCATGTCTCGGTCAAGCCCATGAGCCGAAGCGAGGTCTCTACGTAATACGCCTGTTCATTGGGGGTAAATCCTGTCTGCGTGATCCGGTCAAGGCGCGCTGACGTGCCCCGCGGCGTGATTCGGCAATCGCGGCGAAGCTCCTCGATCAACACCGTTTCATCCGTCTTCGAGAGAACCAGGGTATGACCGAGATCGCCCAACCCCATCTTCGACTCGTCGTCTAATCCAAGCGCCTGCCCCCGGATGCCCTCGAGCCGGTCAGCCGTCAACTTGTTGCCCGGGACTTCGAATCTGTTGCGCAGCCACCGGGCGATCTGCATCCGTTGCTCGGCCGCAACCATTTCCTCCGCTTCATTGGTCGGGATCTTATCCACGGTCAACGTGGTGGCCACGGTGGGCATGAATACTTGCTTCAGCCAGGTTGCCAGGCGATGGTACCAACGAGGGCACAACGTCTTTCCCAACAACGGCAACGCGAAGAACCATCCGATGGCTTCCACCATGACATACGGCGTTACCACATTGTGCTTAAGGTCATTGAGCAGTTTATGTCCAGTCTTGACCAGCTGCGTACTGGATTTGTGTCGTAACGCGGCCTCGCCCTGATACGTCCTCGGGACCTCTCGAATCGTATGTTTCGGCTTGAGCAGCACCGGGCACAGCTCCGCCAAGAAGTCTGCGCCTAATGCACGATAGGCAACGGGCAAGCCGAAGAATCCGGCAAAGCCGAAGGTCTCATAGCCGCCGCGCTGCTCGAGATGCCGGCGAAAGACCTCGGACCGCACATCGATACAAAAGGCGAACTGCGCCAGCGGGCGCACAGGGCTCCGCTCATTGCTTTGCAGGTTGCCGTGGTCGTGAGTGCGCGATTCGAGCTGTCGCAGGATCGTGTGTTGGTGCGCAAGTTCGTACGCCTCAAGCCACTTGGGGCCATGCTGCCGTTCTGGAAATGCACGGAGCCACATGAGCAATGTGACAAGATCCTGTGGCGACGTCGAGGAGATCAGGCCTGGACGGACATCGAGGACCTCAGCCAGCCGCAACAAGATTCGGGCATTGTCGGTGATTGCCTCCTGCCGGCACACGAGCCGGCGCTCGCCGTACCATCGTTGACCGAGATCCTCCCAGGCCTGGGCATCCGACGATCGCCACCACCTCTGCAGCCTCGCGGCATCCATCGAGGCTTTCTTTGGGAGCTGTCCCCTCAGGAGCGTGCGGCGGAACCAGACCGCGTGGGGAAACCGTCGCGCATAATCCTGAATCGCCTGGACATCCCCAGAACAGTTCAAGATGGTCCGACAGGAGACGGCCACCAATTCCCGTTCATAAAACAGGCGAACGGCGAGATATTTCACCAGGTCGATACGATAGGCCTCTTGCCAGGGATACGTCGTTTGCTCGGCGCGCCACTTGATAAAACCTGCCCATCCAGGCAATGCCGCCACATGGCGCGAGAGATATGCTTCCCACGCCGGTACGGGGATCTTCAGATGATTGAGCGATTCCAGGAGGGCGTCGTCAGGACGGTCGGATAAGGCTCTGATTTTCTCCGACGCCCGCTCGATCCCGAGCAGGGACAGTCCCAGGTCATACTGCGCAGCAGCTTTCCAGGCACGAAAGAAAGTGCCGTCACGACCGGGCATCGACCAGGTAGCTTCCCCCTCATCGCAGAAGGCAGCGCACCATGTGATCAATTGGCGGTTGATGCGGTCCTCGAGGTCGGTCCCGAGTGTCCGATCACACCAGAAGGCCATCGTTTCCCGGTAGGGCCACTCGTCCGGTTCATCCAAGCGCAGGCTATCGTTCTCGCCCCAGGTATCAGAGGCCGGAATCGACGCAAGCCACTGCGTCAGTCGTGTGAGGGATTCTGTGTTCTCGCTTGGCGGTTCGACTCCAGCTGACGCGGATCGGCCTGGGGGCGATGGCTGCACTCCATGCACCATCACCGTACGGAGTATGGCCAGGTGGGAAAACCTGCGATCGCCAAAGATAATGTCTTTTTCTGAGGCTAGCGGCCGTAAGGCGTCATTCAGCTGCCATGGTTGGATACGACCGCTTTGAAAGGCTTCGCGATATGCGTCACAGGATAAATACCCGCGCCCGCCGAAGAGCTGTTCCCCCCGCCTTACGGCCTCTTCGAAGCTGAACTGCTCAAGCCCCTGCAGTGGATTTCTGGAGATGAACGTTCGCATCGGCCAAAGGCGCGCCACTACCTCGCCTGCGAGGTTGACATAGGAGCGCAGCTCCATTCGCTGTATGTCGGTATAGGGTGCCAGCCTGTTCTCCGCCTGTGTCATGCTGTTCACGCCTCCCTTGTGCTCCTCTACACAGCAAGAAGAAGGCCGCGGCAGAGTATCCCTTCAATGGAGGAGCGTAACCGCCTTGTGAATAAGGAGAAACCGCGTTATTGGCGTCCTCGAACGACCAGCAAGAGCAGATCCACGCGCTCAAGCACAAGTGCGCAGACACACGCTTGTGCGTGCTTGCACGTAGCAGCAGCCATCACATTTCGTTGTGCGTAGGGGGACCACAGATTGGGAGATCGAGGAAGATGGAGCGGGAGCACCGCGCGCCAAACCTGAGCGGTTACATATGTCCCAGTTTCCGAAGCGTCTCCATGCCACGCCCTTCGTCCTGCGCCCGACCGGCGCGTTCGGCGACCGTCGTGGTCCGCAACTCCGCGATGATCTGCGGAATGGTGGTGGCGCACGACGGCACCATTCCTGTGCAGGGCACGCAGCCGAGGCTGCGATAGCGGGTGCCGTCGCCCCGGTCGAAGTACAGATTCGGCAGGGGAATCCGTTCCAGTTCGAGGTACTCCCAAATATTGAGTTCGGTCCAATCCAGTAGCGGATGCACGCGGAGATGAGAATCGGCGGGAAACGTCGTCTTGTACTGATCCCAGAGTTCGGGCGGCTGGTCGCGAAAATCCCATCCCCCATCCTTGTCCCGGAGCGAGAAGTAGCGCTCCTTCGCCCGCGTGCCTTCCTCGTCCGCACGAATGC
>CAZBNV010000104.1:1513-12666 GCA_964493335.1 uncultured Nitrospira sp. | reverse complement strand
GGGACCATATAGAAACTAATAGTTTATGGGATTATATCCTTGCACGTGGTGGGTCCTGGTGCAAGCACTGGGAAGCCTCCGAAGAAACAGTTTCAGCGTCTGGCAGGGGAATTTGTCTCGCCCGTCCACATTACGAAACCGGTCGATCAACAGAGCGCGGTCATCGGTATCACCATCAACACCGACAAGTGGAGTCCCCTTACAGAAGACCGGGTCTATCTGGTGAAGATCGAGAACGAGCGGGACATGTTTCAAGGTACCAAATTGATTCCCACGAATATCTGGATTCCACCTGCCGGCAGCGACGGAGGCGGCACGGTCTATGTGCAAAATGTGCCACCTGGGCGATATGCGGCAGTTGCCTTTACCGCATCTGAGAAGGGCTTCGGCAAAGTCCGTGAGGTGACGCTGTTTCTACTCCCCAAGGCGATGGTGAAGCAGACCGAAACGACCGTGGCTGCGGGCGGCATCAGTTTCATGGGGGCGTACGATATGGGACCTTCCACGATGGTCCTCCAAGAGAAATCGACCGACGATGTACAAATGCACTACTTTGAAGTGTTCTGGGGCAAGCCGCTGCCCCAAGTAATTGCCGATCTCCAGCTCATCGGTACGCCGGCGTATTTCCCAGTTCATGCCATCACCTTGACCAAATCGAGCCGGGATGCCAATGCCGAAGACCGGTTCCTTGCCACTGCCAAGCATGATCTCGAGCCTGCTTGGACACCCGTGATCGAACGGCGTCGAACGGCCGCGAAGTAACGCTTGTCCGTGTCTGTTAACCAACAGTTTACCTTCTCCTAAGTCTCTTGTTACGTGTGACCGGTACTCTGGTATCGACAGAGTCACCATGAACAGGAGGAGGTACCATGAGCCTCGTACAAGAAAGGTATCCGATTTTTCGCTCCCGTCCGCGCCGTCCGGAGGTCTCTTCTCTTCGCCGGGAGTTGCTGAGCGCCCGCAGTGAGTTGTTGTTCCAAGCCTCGAACTGGGCTTCTCCGCAGCCTACGCATAAGCAGCCTGAGGACGTTCTAGAGCTGGCCTGCCTCTCTCAGCAATGCGACCTCGACGAGCTGATCGCACAGCAAGCCTCCGCCAAACTTCGGCATGTCGAGCGCGCTTTGGATCACATGCTCGACGCCTCTTATGGCATCTGTCGCGAATGCAGGGATGATATCCCGTTCTCGCGGCTGAGGCTTCAGCCTCAGGCGGTGCTCTGCCTAGGTTGTATCGAGGGCCGGCTCGAACATCTGTCTGCCGATGCGCTTTGATCCGAGGGGCCTGCGCGCCTCGTAGGTCCAGCCAGAGTCTAATCCCAATCTTCCCTCGATGTCTCACGTGGCGTCGGGCTGCCGATTAGACGGTAGCCGCATGGCGTCTCGTCAGCCAGGTCCTTACCCCGGTGTCTCACGAAAACCATTCCGTCCGAGCTTGTCGTGAGTCTCGGGCGGGCGCATGGCTTCTGCCCTATGGCACAGGCTCAAAAAAAAAGGAGTCTGTTCCTCTCCGGCTCAGGAGAGAGGAACAGACCGGGAGAGAGGTGCGGAGAGGTGGCGCAGCTCAACTCCCAATTCGCACGTGCCCGCTGCCGCTTCACGCCGGGGACCATGTCGTCATCAGGTCACGAGTCGCCTCGAAGGAGGGTTCGTTGTTCGCGCTCTCCTTGGCAGGCGACGCACAGTGTCGCGGCCGGTTGCGCGCGAAGGCGAGGTAAGGGGATGTCAGTACGGCATCGTTGGCAGGTGCCGTAGGAGGCGTCGAGCATCCGGTCCAATGCATGTTCGACCTGCCGGAGCTTGGCACAGATTCGTTGTTGAATGAGGTCCTCAACGACGCAGAGTCGCTCGCAAGAGGCCTGATCCAAAATGTCGGTGGGAGTCTCCTGCACGATGTGCGAAGTCCTGGATGCCATTTGCAGCAACAGCATACGTCGGGTGCGGAGTAATTGCCGACGGATGGACGTGAAGGCCTGGGGACGTGGACGGGACCGAACGACCTGCGCGACACTCATAACGACCCTCCTCATCAAGGCGGCAATAATCGTTGGGCCCAAACAGTACAGGGCTGACGCAATAGGAACCTCATGGGTAGATCAAGGAGCGGTTAACAATGATCCGAAGGGGAGGAGAGCGGGTCTGTCTCGATCAATCGGTTACGGGACGAGCTTGTTCATCAACCATTGCTGGGCCGAACGAGCGGTTCGGCGGCCGGGGGTCTGCCGCCGGTACGTACCATCACGATGTAAAATCCAGGCGTGGGTGTTGTCGTCGAGGTAGGGACGGAGGCCCTCATCGATGACCCGTTGCCGTAAGGTTTTCTCCAGCACTGGAAAAGCCACTTCGATGCGTCGGAAAAAATTGCGATCCATCCAATCGGCACTCGAGAGGAACACCCGGTCGTCGCCGTCGTTGAGAAAATAGAAGATCCGACTGTGTTCGAGGAACTGTCCGATGATCGAACGCACACGAATATGTTCGGAGAGACCCGTGATGCCTGGCCTCAAGGCACAGGGCCCGCGGACGATCAGATCGATCTTCACGCCGGCTTGCGAGGCCTTGTAGAGCGCTCGAATAATCTGGGGTTCGAGGAGCGCATTCATTTTGGCGATGATGTGTGCCGGCCGGCCCTGCTTGGCACGGTCGGTCTCGCGGCCGATCCATTTGAGCAGTGTGGGATGTAAGGTGAACGGCGATTGGAGCAGGTGTTTGAGCTTCCCCGGCCGTCCCAGCGAGGTCAATTGTTGAAAGACTCGCCGGACGTCGCGTCCGATGGCCGCATCGCAGGTGAGCAGGCCAAAATCGGTATAGAGTCGGGCATTGCGGGCGTGATAATTGCCGGTGCCAAGATGGGTATAGTGCCGAAGGAGCCGGCCTTCCCGGCGCAGCACCAGACTCATTTTGGCGTGCGTCTTATGTCCAACTACGCCATACACGACATGGGCGCCCGCGTCCTCCAAATCGTGAGCCAGTTCGATATTGGCTTCTTCGTCGAAGCGAGCCCGGAGCTCGATCACGACGGTGACTTCCTTCCCGCCACGCGCCGCATCCACCAAGGATTGCACGATCGCTGAATCCGCGCCCGTTCGATACAACGTCTGTTTGATGGTGAGGACGTGCGGGTCGGTGGCGGCCTGGCGAAGGAATTCCGTCACTGGAGCGAAGGACTGGTAGGGATGATGCAGCAGGATGTCGCCCTGCCGGATGGCATCGAACCAGTCTTCGCTCGGTATGGGGGTGGAAGGAACGCTTGGGGTAAAGGACTGGAATTTGAGGTCGGGGCGTTCGACGAGGTCGGGCACGGTCATCAGTCGATGCAGATTGACCGGTCCATGACATTGATACACGTCGTGTGAATCGAGGCGGAATTGTTCGCGGAGGAAATACACCATGTCCGGAGGGCAGTTGTCCGCCACCTCAAGTCGGACTGCGTCCCCGAATCGCCGGTCCGGCAGTTGACCTTCGAGGGCCCGTCGGAGATCGTCGACGTCTTCTTCGTCCACGAAGAGATTGCTGTTCCTCGTGACACGAAACTGGTAACAGCCGGTGACGTGCATGCCTGGAAATAGCTGATGGACAAAGGCATGGATGACCGACGACAGAAAGGCGAAATCATGCGGCCAGGTGCTGCTTCGAGCGGGTAGGCGAATCACGCGCGGGAGTGAGCGCGGGACTTGCACGATGGCGGTGCCGTTCGGGCGGCCGAAGGCATCGGTGCCCTCCAATGTGACCAAGAAGTTGAGACTCTTGTTGAGCAACTTCGGAAACGGATGCGCGGGATCCAGCCCGACCGGGCTGAGGAGCGGAAGCAGTTCGCGTGAAAAGAATCGGCGTATCCAGCGAATGTGCGACGGCATCCATTCCGCACGCTTCAGAAACCGAATCCGCTGGTCGGCTAGTTGCGGAATGAGCGCGTGATTCAAGACCGTATATTGTTCCTGCACCAGCTGATGTGTGAGCGTGGCAATGCGCGAGAGGAGTTCGGAGGGCTTGAGTCCATCAGGGCCCGGTTGCTCCACGCCATGGGTGACCTGCTCTTTCAATCCTGCAACGCGGACTTCAAAGAATTCATCGAGATTCGAACTCACGATGCAGAGGAACTTCAATCGCTCCAGCAGCGGGACCTTTTTGTCCTTGGCTAGATCCAGTACCCGGCGGTTGAATTCTAAGAGGCTCAACTCACGATTCAGGAACCATTCGGGCCGAGAAAGATCGCTTGTGGTGGGCCGGGGCACGGCCACGTCAGGAGGTGCGGTGTGATCCTGATGGTTGTGAGTTGAGTTCCGTAGTGACATAAGCAAAGAATCGGCAGTTTACCCCAGCCGCATGAGGCAACGGATCAAGAACCGGTTAAATTTACTACGTGGTGCCGCAAGTTGAACGCAATGACGGAATGGTTCACCCTGCGCACCCGATGCGGCCGGTGGACACTACGAAGTTATCCAGGTAGCGTTGTTGGATCTGGGCGAAGGGTACGGAGGTCCAATACTGTTCGAGATATACGGCGTTGATGCCGTAGTCATTGTAATCACCGATCCAATTCAGCCCAGTTCGCTGCGCTTCCGGCTGGTCGTCGATCCAATACTCGAACAGGCCGTCGGCGGCTTCACGACTATTGAGTTTCATGTGGACCTCAATGCAAAACCACTTGCCGACGTTATCCGCGCTGAACAATGGGGTTCTGCCGCCGGCCGATCCGATCCATCGCAAGCGTGGAAAGTCGTTGTACGTGGTCGTGCGCAAGTTGCCACGTTCGTCGGTTCCGGAGGCAGGGTCGAGATACAGCCGTTCGGGATCTGACCCGGGAAGGCCCCCGCTCCACAAATGGCCGATGGCGGCCTGCGCAAATCGGTCGCTGGAGAGGATGGTGGCTCTGGTGAGCTTGTCTGCCCCGCCGCCGGTCCAACCCGGTTGGAGCCGTAGATCAAAACGCCAATAGATATCGCGGTACCGCGCGGTTCCCGCATCGACTGGTTTCATGTAGGCGTTGGGGGTCTTGCCGAACGCGAGGTGCAGGGACCCTCCATGTGGATCACCGGGGAGGTACTCCGCGCGCATGCCGATTGACCGGCCGACGCCCGCGCCGGATTCGCGGACAAACCGGCCATAGCGTTGATCATATTCGAAATAGGTGTCGAGCCGATCGACCTCAAAATCATCGCACCAGAGCCACTCCGGATGGCGGCTCTGCCAGTCCGTGCAGGCCGCTTCCGCCGGTTCTGCAGCAGCTGTCAACGGACTGTCCTGGCCGAGCGACAGGACGATAAGCATTGCCGCTATGAGGCCGCATCGCAGCCCGATTGCCATGACTAGGTCGTCACCGCGCCTTCCGATGCGGAGGAGACATGGCGGGCATATTTCCCCATCACTCCAGACACATACCGGGGCTTAGGATACTTCACTTTTTTGAGCCGCGCCGCAAGTTCCTTCTGGGTGAGTGTGACATCCAGTCGCCGCTTTGCGATGTCGAAGGTAATGATATCGCCGTTCCTCACGGCACCGATCGGGCCGCCCTTGACGGCTTCAGGCGCCACATGTCCTGCCATCAAACCATGCGTCGCTCCGGAAAACCTACCATCGGTGAGAAGTGCGACAGAATCGCCGAGTCCTGCCCCGACGATGGCGGCGGTCACGCCCAGCATTTCTCGCATGCCCGGGCCACCGGACGGCCCTTCGTACCGAATGACGACTACATCGCCGGCTTTGATCTTTCCGGCTTGTACGGCCACGAAGGCGTCTTCTTCGCGATCAAACACCTTGGCGGGCCCAGTGAAATTCATGATGGAATGGCCGGCGACTTTGACCACGCATCCTTCCGGCGCGAGGTTGCCCTTGAGAATGACCATGCCTCCCGTCGGCTTGATCGGATGTGACAGAGGGCGCAAGACTTGTTGCCCCGGTTTTTCTTGAGCAGCCTTGGCTTCCTCACCGATCGTGCGTCCCGTAACCGTGATCTGATCCGGATGCAGGATCTTCGCGTCCAGCAAGCGTTTCGCCACCAAGGTGGTTCCGCCGGCCGCATACAGGTCCGCCGCGGTGAATCGGCCACCGGGCTTCAGATCCGCCAGCAACGGCACCTTCCGATTGATCTTGTCGAAATCGTCGATGGTCAGTCGTACGCCCATTTCTCGCGCGACGGCCAGCAAGTGGAGCACGGCGTTGGTCGATCCGCCGGTCGTCGCCACGGCTGCGATGGCATTTTCGATCGAACGGCGCGTGATGATCTGCTTGGGGCGAATGTCTTTCTTGAGCAGGTCCATGACCAATTTGCCGCATTCGAACGCCACGTCGTCTTTCTTTTGGTCCATGGCCGGTACGCCGTTCCGTCCCATCGCCGAGATCCCCAAGAATTCAAATGCGATGGCCATGGTATTGGCGGTAAACTGGCCGCCGCAGGCACCGGGGCCAGGGCAAGCGTGATCCTCCAGATCTTTCAATTCCGCATTCGTCATGGTGCCGGCGGCATGTTTACCCACTGCTTCGAAGACGTCCTGAATCGTGACGTCGTGTCCTTGGAACTGTCCCGGCATGATGGATCCGCCGTAGATCATGAGCGAGGGAATGTTGAGACGGCAGAGTGCCATGACGGTGCCGGGAATGGTTTTGTCGCAGCCCGATAGGGCCACGACGCCGTCGAACAGATGCCCGCGAGCGACCAGCTCGATGGAGTCCGCAATGACCTCTCGACTGATCAGCGACGCCTTCATGCCCTCGGTGCCCATCGAAATGCCGTCGGACACGGCGATGGTGTTGTATTCGATCGGGGTGCCGCCGGCCGCGCGGATCCCGGCCTTCACCCGCTCGGACAACCGGCGGAGGTGGTAGTTGCACGGCATGACTTCAATCCAGGTGTTGGCGACGCCGATCAAGGGGCGCTCAAGGTCGGCATCCGTGAAGCCGACCGCTTTCAGCATGGCGCGGGCTGGGGCGCGGCCTGGCCCGTCGAGTAAGTTGTGACTTTTGTGTCGGGGGTCGATGGTCATGGAAACTCCTTGATCTACGGGACTGCAGTCTACCGTTCAACGCACCAGTATCCGGTGGGTCGCAAACTTTCGCACAGATGGGCGTGGAGGGTCAATCTGCCGCGCTACGATCGTTGCGGACTCGAAGGCGAACGAGCCACGGTGGTTAGGGGTAGGGTGACGCGGACCAATGCAGATATGAGGCAGGGCAGCACCCGAAGATGCTACCCTGCCGAACAGGCTTAGTGCTTCTCTTTTTTGTCTTTTTTCTCGTGTTTCTCGTGCTTGGCTTCGGTATCGATGATGGCGCCCGTGCCGGCATCGATATGCACTTCCGTCACCTTGCCATCGGCTCCCAGGACTTCGACTTCCCAGACCGTCTTATCGTGCTTCTTTTCGAGCTCGGCTTCGACCGCCGTGCCAGGGACCTTGTCCAGCGCAGTCTTGATGGCCTGGTCGATGGTCACTTTGGCGTCTTTCACCAACTCGCCGACGTGACCCTCTTCGTCCTTGCCTTTGTGCCCTTTGTCGCTCCAGGCGGGAGCACTCGTGAAACAGAGCGCACCGAATATCAACGCGGGTACTGCGATATGCTTGATCATCGTGACCTCCGATCCTGTGCAGAGCAACGGTTATTGGGGCTTTGCTTGGCCATGCGGGTTAGCGCCTGGAGCTTTGCCGCCATGCGGATTCTTTCCATGGGGAGCGTCAGAGCCACCCTTATGCTGTTGCATCATCTTCTCGTGCTCAGCCTGTTGCTTCGCGCGCTGCTCCGGCGTCAAGAGTGCCATGGCATCACGTCTGGTCTTGATGGACAACAGCCGTAGCCCGATTTGAACATCCTCGCTCTGTTTGAGCTTGCTTTCGATGGCGCTCATGTCGGTCTTATCTTCATCCGTCAGCGCCTTCAACTCTCGCTCGGCCACCTGAATATCGGCTTCCATCTTGATGCGGCCCTTGTCGAGGTTGAGTTGCATCTCCTTGAGTTTGGTCACTTGCTCGGCGCTCAACCCGATTTCTTTTTCATGCTTCAGCAGGTGACGGATGAGGTGGCCTGCGCCGCCATGCATCATCATTTCCATCATAGATGCGCCCATGCCGTGGCTGCCCTTTTCATAGCCGCCGCCATGACCGCCGTAGCCGCCTTCAGGATTCGCCCAGGTGGGAGAAACCGTCAGGGCGCAGGCGAGGGCCGATGCGGTGGCAAATGTGAACAGTTTCGTCGTCATTCATTCCTCCTTCGGTTAGGTCGATTAGTGTCCGGTCAGCCCGCGTAACAGCCCTTGGTCACCGGTGAGGGCATTCACCATAAATTGAACGGCCAGCGCGGCGAGCAACAAGCCCATCAAACGCGAGATGATTTTCTCCGCGATGGGATTCAGCCACTTCGCGCTGCGTGCGCCGATCGCTAATATACTGTAACTCGCCAACCCGACGAGTACAAGGCATCCTAACAAGACGGTGTGGAGCAGGAAGGTCGTGGCGTGGGTTTCCAGCAGGATCACGGTCGAGATCGCGGCCGGTCCCGCCAGCATAGGGATGGCGAGTGGAGTAATGGCGATATCGTCTTTGCTGGTTCCAGCGGCCGTTTCCGCCGCAGTTTCCTGCACCGTGGACCGTTGGGCGCGAAGCATATCGAGGGCGACCAACAGTAAGATCAATCCGCCCGCAATCTGAACCGCCGGCAGCGTGATGCCGAGCAATTTAAAGATCGTCTGTCCGAACAACGCGAAGCCGGTCAAAATCCCGATGGCGACCACACAAGCCATGCGAGCCGTTCGCAGTCGTTGTATCACCGAGTCTCGTGGGGTCATGGCGAGAAACGCCGGCACGACGGCAATGGGATCCACGATCACGAAGAGCGAGCTGAACGCGAACAGCGCGTATTCGACGACAGTCATGGGTGAAGTTGGCCCCGGTACAATGCTGGTCAGGATGAACTGCGGCGCGACGCAACGAGGATCTCGGCTCGTGGATCGCTGTGGCGAACCCGGCTCAGCTGCTCATACAGGGCTCGATCCTCGTCGGAAAGCGTGGTGGGCATGACGATCTTAAGCTTGAGAAACAAATCCCCCTGATCACCGGTGGCGGTCGGCAATCCCTTGCCCTTGAGGCGAAGTTTGCTGTCGGCCTTGCTGCCGGGCGGAATCTTCACCTTGACCGGTTCCGTCAAGGTGGGGGCCATGACCTCTGCGCCAAGTGCGGCTTCCCAAGGCCAGACCGGCAGCGTGACCTGTACGTCGAACCCTTTTTGGCGGAAGATGCCGTTCGGTTGAATATGCACGCGGAGATAGAGATCGCCGGGCTTGCCCCCGTTGACCCCGGGTTGTCCCTTGCCTGCGATGCGAACTCGAGTGTCATGTTGCACGCCGGCCGGAATGCGTACTTCAATCGTGCGTTTCTCGGTTTGCGTGCCGGTGCCGCCGCAGACCACGCAAGGCCGGCCGCGAACGATGGCACTGCCGCCGCAGGCTTTGCATGGGATGCGTTGGGTGAGATCGATGCGCCGGGAGACGCCGCTGAGCACATCCCGGATGGTGAGTTCGACATCCGTCTCCAGGTCTTCGCCATCGGCCGCAAAACCGGGCGCGCCGCCGCCACGGCCTCGACCGCCGAAGAAGGTGTCAAAGATATCGCCGAAATCACCGCTAAATCCTCCGCCTGCGCCACCATGCCCACCTTGAGAACCGGCCTGCTGACGAGCTTTCTCATAGGCTTCGGCCTGCTCCCAGTTTTGGCCGTACTGATCGTACTTTTTGCGCTTGTCGGGGTCCGACAGCACCTCGTGCGCTTCGTTCAGTTCCTTGAATTTCTTCTCCATCTCCGTTTTTTTGGACCCGGTATGGAGATCGGGGTGAATTTCGCGGGCTCGGCGTCGAAACGCCTTCTTAATGTCGTCTGCGGACGAGTTGCGGGGAATGCCGAGAATGTCATAGTAACCGCGTTGAGCTGTAGCCATCAGTGTAGATCCGGTCAAAAAATTATGTGCAAAGCGCAATCGTTTCAGGAGCTTACGAGGTCTCCCGATGCATTGCAAGCGAACTCGCGGTTTTTCTCCTTGTCTGCCGCTACGCTATCAAGAGAGATAAGGAACAGTCTGCAGCAGTCAAGAGCCGGGGCGCGACGCCATGTCGAACCGGTGGTTGTCGATGAAGAGATGGAGCTTGTCCATGGGGAGAAAAATCCGCAGCGCTGAGCCTGGCTTTCCCTCGGTCCCTCGAGCCGCCCGCACCACGAGCGGAAGGTGGCCGATTCGGCAATGGAAGAGCAGGTCAGCCCCGAGGTCCTCGATAAGTTCTACCATCGCCTGCACTCGAATAGTCCCGGCTTCTTCTTCAAGTCGGACGTCTTCTGGACGGATGCCGAGGGTGACGAGAGATTCCGCCATAGCTGGGTGTGCCGGCATAGACGCCGGTAGCGGCAGATCCATGGCATCACTCCGAAAGAACAGCTGATCGTTCTGTGGTGTCACAGTCCCCGGCCAGAGGTTCATCGGCGGCGTCCCGATGAAGGAGGCGACGAAAGGGTCGGCTGGAGCCGCATAGAGGCGCTGCGGAGGATCGACCTGTCTGACGCGACCACCCTCCAGCACGACGATGCGATCGCCTAAGGTCATCGCTTCGACCTGATCGTGGGTCACATAGATGATGGTGGCCTGCAGCCGCTGCTGCAATTTCTTCAACTCGATGCGCATCGACGTGCGAAGCTGGGCATCAAGGTTCGAGAGCGGCTCATCGAACAGAAACAGTTTGGGCTTGCGCACGATCGCCCGCCCCATCGCCACCCGCTGCCGTTGGCCGCCGGACAAGTCTTTGGGTTTGCGATCCAACAGAGGATGGATGTCCAATAATTGAGCGGCCTCGGCGATCCGCTCCTCGATCACATTGCGCGGCGTTCCCCGCATCTTCAAGGCAAACGCCAAGTTCTCACGGACCGATAGGTGGGGATACAGCGCATATTGTTGAAAGACCATCGCGATGTCCCGTTCCGCCGGCGGAAGATGATCGACCACTATGGTATCGATGAGCACCTGGCCGGAGGTCTGAGCATCGAGACCGGCAATGATGCGGAGCAAGGTTGATTTGCCGCAGCCGGAGGGCCCCAGCAAAATCGTGAAGCTGCCATCCGGAACCTGCAGCGAGATATCGCGCAGGACGATCTGGCTCCGAAACGATTTTGAGACGGCACGCAGTTC
>CAZBNV010000104.1:0-1413 GCA_964493335.1 uncultured Nitrospira sp. | reverse complement strand
AGATATCGCGCAGGACGATCTGGCTCCGAAACGATTTTGAGACGGCACGCAGTTCTAGTTCAGCCATTCTCTCGCGTTTACCCTTTCACCGCGCCGGCAGACAGCCCGCTCACAATCCAGCGTTGGCACAGTAACACAACCACAATCAGCGGGAGCGTCGCGACGATCGAGGCTGCGGCCAACTCCCCCCAGGGCATGGTGAACTCTCCCTGGAATAGCGCGATGCCGACCGGAAGTGTCTGCTGTTCCGGTTGTGTCAGGATCAGCAGCGCGAAGAAAAACTCATTCCAGGCATAAATTAGAATCAAAATCGCGGCGGTGAAAATCCCGGGCGCGGCCAGCGGGAGCGTAATGCGTAGCAGCGTGGCCCAGGGACCGCAGCCGTCCACGCGTGCGGCATCTTCCAACTCTGGCGGCAGCTCTTTGAAGAAGCTGGCCAGAATCCAAATGGCGAGCGGCAGGGTCAGGGCCACATAGGGAAGGACGATGCCCCACCGATGGTTGAGTCCGCCGATGACATCCAGCAGGCGCCAAACCGGTCCGGCAATGGCCATTTGAGGGAACATCGAGACGCAGAGCAGCACCGCCAGAATGCCTTGCTTGCCGGGGATCGTGAGCCGCGCCAGGGCATAGGCGGCCGGAATCGCAATCAGCAGGGCCAGCACGGTCGTCGAGCCGGCCACCACGACGCTATTGGCCACATAGTCGAACAGATGGTGATCGAAGAGCACCGAGCGATAAAAACTCAGGCTGCCCGACGGCCACCAGGTCGGCGGCACGGCTTCGATCTCGTCCTGTGACTTCAATGAGGTAAGCAGAAACCACAGGAAGGGCCAGAGACTGAGACCGACCGTGCTGGCAATGCCAAGCGCCAGGAGGAGGCGTCGGTTCATGTGCGTCTGCGCTCCAGCAGATTTGAGCCGATTGCGCGTAGGTAGATGAGCGAGAGCCCCAGGATCATGAGAAACACGGCGACAGAAATGGCCGAGCCATACCCAAGGCGGCCCTCGGTGAAGAGGGTTTGGTAGCCATAGAACTGCAGCACCTGGGTCGCGTCGCCAGGACCACCCTGTGTCATGACGAAGACGAGATCGAACACACGAAAGGCATCCATGGTGCGAAACAGCAGCGCCAGCAGCAGCGCCGGTTTCAACAGCGGCAGGGTAATATGCCAAAACCGCTGCCAGGCAGCGGCGCCATCCACCTTGGCCGCGTCATAGAGGTCGTCCGAAATGACTTGCAGGCCGGCCAAAATGAGCAGGGCGGCAAAGCAGGAGGTCTTCCAGACATCGGCGAGGACGATGATGCCGAAGGCGACGCTCGGATAGGCCAGCCACGGGATGTACGCAGCCACCTGGTCGCCGAACAACAGAAGATTCGCGACACCATATTGATCGTTGAAAATATACCGCC
>CAZBNV010000103.1:0-12915 GCA_964493335.1 uncultured Nitrospira sp. | reverse complement strand
AGAAAGACCGTTTCTTGCGATCCTGTCATGACCGGCCTCTCGTAAATTGTGCTAGCCGCACAGCAACGCACTGAAGAGAATACGTGCGGGTATAGAGATTCTACCATCTGCACGAAAAGATGATGCGTGAGCCCTAAGTGCTTGCCTTCACTACTTCCCGGAGCACACTGGTAGCGTAGGACCCAGGGGGCAGCCAAAAGGCCATGGTCAACACAGAGCCTTCAAGCGACCAGGTGAGCTCATTGAGACGGATTCTAAGCGTTCGTCGTTCACCACGAAATCCGCATTCGGCCCCCGCGTTCGACAATAATTCCTGGGTGCTTCCAAGGTCGGTCACCACGGCTCGCTCAATCTCCCCAGGAAAGCCCGTCGCCCAAGGCGCACGGGAACCAAACAGTGGCCCGGTGGGGCTGATCTCAAACCGGTCGGCGCGCGGCTGCTCCACCTCAGGCTGTTCCACAGGAAAACAGGCCCCATTTTCCATCTTCATGGCCCAGTCACCGAGAAACACGCGATCAAGGCTCTCGATCCGTTTGGCCACGATCAGATTGAACACGTGGGATTGGTAGGCATTCATGAACCAGATGCGCTTAGCACGACTCATCTTGTTGCGACGCGCGGCATCCTGCAGCAACTCGGCGCCCACTTGAAAATTCGTTCCCGATCTCCCTTGTCGCTGAGGCCCGAAGTAGTTCGGCACACCTCGGCGCAGTAACTCGTCGAACACATGTTGCAAGTGATCCTCCGCACCCTCTCTGATATCCCGTATCACCAGGCGGAAATGATTGCCTGCATGGTGGCCTTTCCGGAGTCGATTGCGGTGACGCCCCAATATGTCCAAGGCGAGTAGACGCTCGTCCGTAGGCAACGCTGACACCGCCTCTGCCTTCACGCCCTGTAATGAAATCATCTGCGTCGTGACGGCCTGGGCATCCTTTAACCCGGCCACCCCGATAGATTGCGCTCTGACATGGAGCTGCGAAGAGAGTCGCAGGAGCAGATCCGGCGTGGACAGGCCTCGCTTGGTCACTCGAATATACAGGTGCTCGCCCTCGCCACAAGGCAAGTAGAGCGGTCGTTCCTCGACACGGAAATCTTCCGGGGAACTGCGAATCCGGCCGCCGAGCGCGGGAACTGCGGCAGTCACGTACGGCAACGTTTCATCGAGCCAGGACAGGGTTGTCATGAGCATTCCTTATCGTTCGTGATGAGTCAGAATTGTCGACAATGGAAAGGCACGGCGACCATCCGTGTTATACTCGGTACAGGTCCATTGTCACCTTAGCAATCATTCCAGAACGAATCTAATGCAGATGAAATTCGCCCATAGATGTCTTGCGACCGCGATGTTGCTTTGTTCAATCATCGTCCCCCCCGTCGCGGCGCCCTTGGCCGCACCCCATTCAGTTGGTATCGATATCTTTCTTCGCTTCATCCAACATATCCAGCGACAGGCCGAGACTGACAAACAGGCTTTTGCCACCGCGAGCCAATGTATGAACTGGTTTTATAAACAACAGCGGCAACGGCCTGCTCCCCCCGCCGTACAGCGCATTGCCTGGACCGAGCAGACCGAGTCTCCTTGGTCTGCGGCAGGCTCATCGGAGCAAGAGGCAGCCGACTGTCGCGCGCGTTATCCCGAAGGAATAGATGCTGTCCGAACCGATTTTCAGCGCACCCAAGCGCTCTTGTCCCTGAGCCTGACCTTTTACGAATTCGCCCTGGTGGGTGACGGCGACGACAACTCGGCGTACAACAGCCGCGAACTTCGAGATATCCTCATCGCCCTGGACCTGTCGACCGAGCCCTCGCTGGGAGCCGCTGCTCATCTCCTCGCCCTCACCTCGAAGTTCGATACGTTGCACAATGCCCGCGGGATGGAAGCGCTGATGGCCGGCATGGGCAAGCTCTACGATCAAGGCTATCGCGTGACCCCTGCAGACAAGGCCCGCTTGAATCAGGTCATGGAATGATCGCCACGCTGATTCGGTGGCAGGAACTGACACGGGTCTGGGTCGGCCACTGGCTGAGCCGCCCCTTCCACCATCTGTTCAACCTGATGCCCGGCGTCGAAGTCGGTCTGTCCACCCCGAGCATCACGCACCTTCCTCTCGTCCATGCACCGCTGGCCGGTCGTCGCGCCCTGCACCTGAGCGACTTGCATTTGGACCGCTATCGGCCAAGACATCGGGCCATCGTTCGCCGCGTGGCCGAGTTGGCGCCCGATTGGATCTTCATTACGGGCGATCTGCTGAACGTTCGGGACGGCCTGCCGCACACCCTTCGTTTCCTGACCGAATTACGACGTCTGGCTCCGGTATTCGTCACTCTCGGGAACCACGATCATTACAGTGGTGTGCGCGTCGATGAATTCGCCGAACACTTCGACCGCCGCAAGGTGACGCTGCTGGTCAACCAAGTCACGTTCCTTCCCATGAAGACAGGCGAGCTTGCGATCGTGGGGCTCGACGACCCTTCACTTCACCGCGCCGATCTCCGGTGTATTCCGTCGCCGCAATCTGGGCGTTTCACGCTCGTCTTGGCCCATGCACCCAATATTCTGGATCAGCTGACGCCTCAGCACCATGTCGACCTCACCCTCTGCGGGCATAGCCATGCCGGGCAGTGGCGGATTCCCTATGTCCCGACATTCTGGCTACCGCCAGGCTGTCACGGGCGAACCAACGGACTCTACAGCAAGGACAACCACCGCCTCTACGTCAACCGCGGCCTGGGCTGGTCGGTCATTCCCGTTCGTCTGAATTGCACGCCTGAGATCGTCGTCCTCGACTGGACTGCCTGACCAGTCCGTCGCTGCGCCCGTCTCAGTCCTCCACCGTCATCGGATGCGCTCCAACGCCTCGCGAGCCCGGCTCCGCACCGTTTGGTCCCAGTCTTCCTTGCTGACATAGGCCAACTTATCTTTCGCAGCGGAGGCGCGCAATCGCCCAAGGCCGAGGGCTGCGCTGGAACGCACATAGGCATGATCGTCCTCCAACGCCGCCAGCAGATGAGTCACCGCCTGGTCGTCGCCGATCACTCCCAAGTGGCTGGCCGCCATCCCCCGCACCCGATGTTGCTTCTCTCCCAACGCCCGCTGCAAGGTCGTCACGAATAATTCCTGGAGCTGCGGCGCAACGGCTTCCAGGCCGGCGCGGCGATACTCATTCACCTCGATCATCGCGAACGCCAATTCAAGCCGTTTCTGCGATGAGGTCTGCTTCTCCAGCAACGCGATCAATCGTGCGCGTTCCTTGCGCCGAGCGAGCCGTTTTCTGATCTTTCCTATGATGATCCACATCGCCGTCAGCACCATCAGGGATAGGACGGCCAAAGGAACAGCTTGATCGATGATGAGATCCTGCACCTCTAGCGACAGACGCTTCCATATCCATACGCCGGAGACGACGAGGCCCAACAAAAACAGAATGGCAGTCAGATTGGCTTGGCCGGATTGTGGATGACGGTGCATGGCAGGCGACATGATAGGGGGCCGGTCCTCACGGCGTCAACGCAACTTCCCCGCCAACTCTTGACAGGCACCTGATACGGTGACTAGGCTGCGTGCGCTGTGGACATTCCCCATCTCAAAGACGATCCCCACCTCAAAGTTTTACGCCCGCTGGTCGAGGCCTATCTCGCTTTTTGGCGCACGGACAGCCGGCATGTCCGGTCGTTGCGGCTCACCCCTTCACAGTTCGACGTGATTGCCACCTTGGGCGATACCGAAGGCCTGACTTGTGCCGAACTGTCGTCTGCCACGCTGGTCACGAAGGGAACCTTGACCGCAGTGCTGGATCGCCTGGAGGCTAAGGGATTGATCCGCCGAATCCCAGTGGCTGCCGACCGACGAAGCACGCTCATCTGTCTCACCGACAAAGGGAATCGGTTGTTTCGAAAGACTTTCGCGGCACATATCGCCTTCATTCGCCCTTTCTTCGAACGCGCGCTCAGCCCGGCGGAAGCCGACCAATTGCGCCGGCTGCTCATCCGCCTGCGGCAGAGTTTCCAGGAGGCGCCCGTGTCATGATCCGAATCACCGTCCTCGGCTCGGGGACAAATGTGCATCCCACCAGGGCCGCGGCCGGATATCTGATTGAAACCGATCACACGTTCCTCCTCGACTTCGGTCCGCGCACCCTCTCCAACTTGATGAAGACCGGCGTCGATCGCCACCGCATTACACACATTCTCTTTTCCCATTTCCATGCCGACCACTTCGCCGACTTCATCCCCTTCTTTTTCGATGCCGTCATTTTTTGCAAGTATCAGGGCGGCACCAGACCGCCACTGACTCTCATCGGGCCGCGTGGAACGACGCGTCTGATGCGGGCCATGCTGACCACGTTCCCGAGTTTTGATAAGGCGCCGTTTCGCGTCACGATTCGCGAAGTCTCCGATCGCGGCTTCCGCCTGGGCGATACCCGCATTCGGCCTGCGACTGTCACGCACGCGCCCCGCCTCCACTGTGTAGGCTACCGGATTGAATATCAGAACCACGTCGTCAGCTATTCCGGCGATTCACTCTATTGCGACAGTCTGGTTCGCCTCTGTCGCGAAGCCGATCTGGCCATCCTGGACTGTTCCTTTCCAGAAAACCGCCCGGGCGCCGGGCATCTGCATGCCGGACTCTGCGGCCGGGTGGCGCAGGAAGCGGGAGTCGACCAGCTCGTGCTATCTCATTTTTATCCGATTGCTGAACAGTATGATGTGCGCGCACAGGCAGGGAACTACTTCGCGGGGAAGATTCGAATGGCGCGGGACCTGCTCAAGCTGCGTGGCTGAGCTACAGCCCCTCTTCTCGCTGCTCGCAGCCCAAGATTTCAAGGAACCGGGGCAGACGCGTTTTCTTCAACGGCTCATCCAGTTTGTTGTAGATGGCCAGCAGGTTCTTGATCATACGGGCCAAAATTGCGCGCGTCGGGCTCTTCTGGAGGAATCGGTCCTCGAATCCATAACCGGCTTCGGTAAGAAAACGAGCGCAGTTTTTTTCCGTGAGGAGCGCGCCTCCGTTGAAACAGTCGATAAAGATCTTGTACTTGTCCGAGTCAAACTTGACGAGGAAATGGCCCGGCATGCCGATCCCCTGAACCGGCAGCTGCAACCGCCGCCCGATGAGGAGGTACACAGTCGACAGACTGATAGGAATTCCTGTCCGGCGGTCGATCACACAATTAAGATAGCTGTTCTCCACCTCATAGTAGTTCTTGGTGTTCCCTTTGAAACCGGCTTCCGTGAACAGGTAGCGGTTGAGCGCCTTCACTGTTTCTTCGCCCGAGACCCGAGACCCAATCTGCTCGCGTACATCCTGCGCCATGCGATCCAACTGGTTTCGGTAGGCCGGCACATCGAGCATGGGATAGGCGTAGCGCGCCAGGAGAAAGGATCCCGTTTCAAGATCGACTTGATCTTCGGGTAAGGCGATGAGGTCGCGAAGTTCTTCCTCCAGCTTCGTCCCGCGGATTTCCTCCAACACGGTGACGATGCGATCAGCCATGTCCGGCTGTTCGATCTCAGCCTCTTGCAGCAACGGCACGGCCGAGTCGCCGAAATCGATAAGTTTGCCGCTGATGGTTCTGACGATCCGTTCATCCTCATCGCCGAGGAGCCGAATCAACGCGCGGATTTGGCTTTCATTCACGAACATGGACGATCCTTGATGCGAAAGAAAGGTCACCCGATTGCCCGACGGAATACACGCGCTCCTCCATAGAGGCACAACGCGTCAAACAGGACCATCACCACGATCACCATCCCGACATGCGGCAACGCTTCAGTCCATCCCTGGAGAATCAACGGACGCACCGCATCGATAGCCCAGGTCATGGGATTAAACTGCGCCAAAAATCCCATCCAGCCCGGCATGGCGGCTAGGGGCACCAGTGCCGAACTCAAGAAAATCATCGGCAAGGACAGGAACCCGAGAACGGAAAAAAAGTCCCCGTGACTTTTCACGGAAAAGGCCATCGCCATGGAAATCGCCGTCAGCCCGACGCCGAACATCATACCGATAAACAGAATCGCCGCCACTCCCAGCAATCCGGTCACCGGCTGCACCCCGAACAACCAGGCCACGCCCAGGATGACTAACACCTGCATCGACGTGATGGTCATCACGAAAATAAACCGGCTCAGAATGACGGAACTTCGGTGAATCGGCGTGGACATGAGCCGTTCGAGGAAACCGTTTTCCTTATCGAAGAGCAGATCGACGCCTCCCGCGAGCCCATTATTGAGCACAGTCATCACCACCACGCCGGCGGTAAGGAAACTGATATAGCTCGACGCTTGCGTCACCTGCATGTCAGCCGCGCGTTGAAACAAATTGCCGAAAAAGATCAGCCAGAACAACATCGGCTGCACCAGGGTAAAGAGCATGCTGAACTTTTCACGGCTCAGCCGCCGCACCCATCGCATCGTCAACGCTCGAATTTCCTGCCAATATTCTTTCATGACATTTCCGTCGGCTTCCCGGCGCTTGTTATTGATCGCCTTCCTTCGGCTGATCATCCTTGATCGATCGCCCGGTATGAGCGATAAACACGTCATCCAGCCGTGGCCGGTGATAGTCGATGAATTCGAGCTGACAGGTCAGGCGATTGGCTGCCTCGAGGATGGCCGGCAAGGCTTTCTCGGGAGAGTCGACTCGAATATCCAACCCGTTCGGCTTGGTCATCACCGCGCGAATAGCCGGCAAATTTTTCACTGCCGCCGCCAATGCGTCGACGCGGTCGTGTTCGCGCACCGTCAGCGACACCAAATCGCCTCCCAGGCCAACCTTCAACTCCGTCGGTGATCCCAGAGCCTTGATCCGGCCGCCGTCGATGATCGCAATTCGATCACAGAGCTGATCGGCCTCATCCAGATAGTTAGTCGTCATGACCACGGTGATGCCTCGATCCCGCATCGCCCGCACATGCGCCCAAATACGGAGTCGGCTTGGTACATCCAGGCCGAGTGTCGGTTCATCCAGGAAGAGAATCTTGGGATCGGGCAACAACCCACAGGCGATATCCAACTTCCGCTTCATGCCGCCGGAATAGGTCTTGGCGGGACGATCGGCATGTTGCTCCAGTTCGACCAGCTTCAGCAATTGGGGAATGCGAGTGGCCGCTGCGTCGGCCGACAGGTGATACAGATCCGCGAGGAGTTCGAGATGTTCCCGCCCCGTCAGAAAGCGATCGATGGCGCGCTCCTGTGGCACATACCCGATCGTCCGCCGCACCAAGTCTGCGTCTTGTACCGAATCCAGCCCGAAAATCTTGGCGGACCCGGAGGTCGGATGGAGCAGGGTGATCAGAATGCGAAGGGTGGTACTTTTGCCTGCGCCGTTCGGTCCCAGCAGGCCGAATATCTCCCCGGCATACACTTGAAACGACAGATCATCGACGGCCTGGATCTTGTCGTAGGCTTTCCCGAGATGCGACACCTCAATAGCGACCGCCCGAGACATTACCCCCACCCTCCGGTGCCACGCCGCTCCGCCAGCTTGAATTGGATCAAATCACTGAGTCTCCGGGCCTGCTGCCCCAGATGTTCGGCCTCCAACAAGAACTGTTTTTCAAGCGGAGTACAATCAAGGTAGGTCGAAAGGGAATTGACGAACACCTCGTCGCTGACGTCTGGACGCACGAGACTATGCAGCGGCGAGGCCTCTTCGTCCGCCTGAAGATACTCGTCGAGGACATCCATCAAATACCGACGTAACGGCGGGTCCATCGAAAAGTCCCGGTGCCGCGGCTTCAGACTCACGCGCGCTTCGCGATAATTTTTTTCGTAGAATTCCTCATGCACTTCATACCGCTCAAGGCCTTGAAGCAGAATGTTCGAGCGGCCATCAGGTAATGCTTGGACACTGGCCAGACGCCCGACACAACCCACCGAGAAGATCGGCGGATTCCCGTCATATTGCTCTTCCCATCCTTCCTTCAGGAGCGCCATGCCGATGCATTGCCCTCCTGCCGCCGCATCCGCTACCATCTGGCGGTAACGCGGCTCGAATATATGGAGCGGAAGATAGGTCTTGGGAAAGAAGACGACGTTCGGGAGAGGAAACACCGGAATGCGTTCCGGAACGGGAAATGGCTGAGCTTTTCCCGACAGCTCACGGTTAGGCTGGTCGCGTTCCGGTTCAAGAAACATCGCTCACGATAGCTGATGCTTTGCAAAATTGTCAACGCCGCCATGTCGGCTCGCAACTGCGCCCATGCCCTCAAAACCATGATGAATACTGACGTTCATTCACTTGCTCATCGAAAAACAACAGACCGCTTCACGCGTTCTCCCATGATTCACCACATGCCTCGATCAACGAGTTTGCGATGACGATCATCCGCGGTTTCCTGTTCACGTCATGGGTCACCACGCTCATGCTGCTCTCGCTCGGCAGCCAATCTGTTGCCACAGATGACGGCAGCCAGCCTTTCTCCATCGCCACGCCTGGTTATCATTATCGGTTCCCCGAGGACCACGGCGCTCACGAACGGTTTCGCACGGAATGGTGGTATTACACCGGGCATCTCACGGCAGCCAATGGCCGGTCGTTCGGCTTTCAACTCACATTTTTTCGCCGCGGCATTCCGCCGGATCAGGTCAAAACGGACCCGTCTCAATGGTCTATTCACCAACTCTATCTCGCCCACTTCGCCCTCACGGACCTTGAAAGCGGCCAATTCCTCTATGCCGACAAACTCAGTCGTGCAGGACTCGGCAAAGCCGGAGCCGAGACGGACCAATTGCATGTGTGGATCGATCGCTGGTCGATCTCAATAGATGATCACACCCCTGAACGGCAGAGACTCCAAGCCGCGACCGATCAATTCGCCATTGACCTTCAGGTGCTCCCGCTTAAGGCTCCCGTGCTGCATGGTCAAGGGGGCATCAGTCACAAAGGCGCCGCGCCGGAGCAGGCTTCGCACTATTACTCGCTCACGCATCTCGCGACCGATGGGAAGATTCGGATCGGCAAAGATAGCTTCACCGTCACCGGTCTGAGCTGGATGGATCACGAATTCGGATCAGCCGACCTCGGCCGGGACGTGGTGGGATGGGACTGGTTCAGCCTGCAACTCAGCGACTCGACGGAGCTGATGTGGTATTCCTTGCGACGAGCCGATGGTTCGGCTGATCCGGTGTCGAGCGGGACACTCGTCCTCGCCGATGGACGTACGCAGGCGCTCAACGCGCAGGACCTCGCCATTGAGCCGATCTCATATTGGACGAGTCCACGATCCCACGCTCGCTACCCGCAACGTTGGCGACTCTCCGCTCCTTCACTAGGACTGAACCTGGATGTCGTGTCGTTGCTCCCGGACCAAGAATTGAATACAGCCCACAGCACCCGCGTCACATACTGGGAAGGAGCCGTGTCCGCCACCGGTCAGGCGGGGGGCGTCCCGGTTACAGGACGCGGCTATGTGGAACTGACAGGATACGCCGAACGATTCACTCCACGGTTATAACCGCTCCTCACAACTCCAGGATGCGTGACCTTGACTCGCTCACCCCGCTATGGTTAGGTCTCCGGCCATTGTGATGTCGTCAGGAAATCCCACTCGTGCCATTTTCCGGCAATCCGTTCTTCTGATCGGGCTGTTCCTGTTGGCCTGCGGAACGCGGGAAGCAGCCGTCGTCTCGATCGCGCTCCATCCCTCCAATCCCAACATCGTCTACGTCGCCACGAACGAAGCGGTGCACAAGACCAGAGACGGGGGTGCAACCTGGGAGCAGTTCCCCAGCTTCACCGCCCGTCGCGTGACCACCTTGGCCATCGATCCCAAGCTCCCTGCCACCGTCTACGCCGGCACCATGGGGGATGCCATCTATAAAAGCCCCGATGGCGGCCAACATTGGTTGCCGCACAACGTCGGTCTGAAAGAACACGTCTCATTCGTCAATGAGATCATTTTCCATCCGGACAATACCGAAGTCATCTACCTCGCCACCACGGTCGGCGCGTTCATCACCAAAAACGGCGGCCGGGAGTGGGAGGAACGGATGGCGGGGATGAAGGAAGTGCACATCGTCACCTGCATCACCATGGATCATAAGCACCCGCGCGTGCTCTACGCCGGAACGACCGGCGGCACCTACCGCAGCGAGGATGGTGGCGGAAGCTGGCAAAAAAAGAATAGCGGGCTCATTCCAGACGAGGTCCTGAACGCCGCCATGGCGCTCGGGGTAAATGTGTTGGCGGTCGATCCGCTGAATTCCGGTATCGTGTACGCCGCTACCACGAAGGGACTCTTTCGAACCACCAACCAGGCGGAGTACTGGGAACAGATCGGACAGGGACTGTCGGACCAATTCATCAGTAGCTTGGTGGTGCATCCGACGAATCCCGGCATTCTCTACATCGGCGGACCGGCCGGCGTCCTCAAGACGGTCGATAGCGGCAAAACCTGGCAGCCTCACAATCAGGGGCTCGCCACCTTGAATGTGCGCACGATCGCCATCAGCGCGAGCGATCCTCAGCTCCTCTACGCCGGGACGAATGGAAGCGGGCTGTATCGCTCGACCGACGGCGGAGAGCAGTGGACGGCGATCCCGCTGACCGGACCCCTCGTGGCCACTCCGTAAGCCTGACGAACACCACCAATGCCGATTCTGCTGCTCATTCGCCATGGAGAAACAGACTGGAACCGATCCGGTCGCGTCATGGGCGACCAATCGATTCCCTTGAACCAGGCCGGCGAACGTCAGGCCCAGGCCTGCGCCGAGCTCTTGTCCCGCACTCCGATTACCGGCATCTTCACCAGCCCTGTCTTGCGCGCCGTGCAAACGGCCGAGATTTTACGTCAGGGGCACGAGACGCCGCTGCAACATATTTCAGAGCTACGTGAGATAGGAGTCGGTGCCTGGCTGAATCGGTATTGGCGAGACTTCGCGGATGATCCAGCGAAGCGGGACTGGTACACCCAACCGGACGTGGCGCGCCCCTCCGGCGGGGAAACGCTGCGGGAGGTGCAACGTCGTGCGGTCGCGGCGGTGGAACGGGTCATTGACACCTCCCAGGACAGGCCCTTCGTCTTCGTGTCCCACGGCGACGTCATTCGGGCGATTCTCGCCCATTTTCTGCACCTCGATTTGGCCATGATCCGCCATGCCACCATCGATCATGTCTCCGTCAGCGGGCTGGAACTGACGGACCACTCCGCGCAACTGCTGTTCCTCAACCATAGGCCAGGTGTTGACCGACTACTATGAGAACCGCACAGGCCGCTTAGGGTTGGGATACTGCCGGGGCCGCCGAATCTGTCTGCTTTCCGTAATAGCGACTTCCGTAGTTCTGCAGGTCCCCGGATAGCCCCGCCCATTCTTGGGCCGTCACGAGCCCCTTCATCTTGAAGCGAAGGCCCAGAATCTTGGCAGACGAACGCATGCGGCTATTGTTCAACTCATCCAGAATCTTTGTGAACTCGTCCGGCGACGCCGCGTAGTTCGCATTTAATTCGTAGAGCGCGCGATGGTACTGACGATGTTGTTCTCGCGCCGACTTGATCTCAGTGATGATCTCCCCCATCACCACATTCACCTGCTTCACTTTTTCAGGATCTTGAACGTGCTTCTCGACCAACCCGCTCACATCCTGGCCGGCCTTGTTCCAATAGTCGCCCTGTGCGCGGCTATAATTCCCGTGATGGTGGGACGAACAACCAGTGAACAGTGCCAGAACTAATCCACTGAGAAGCATCAGATACCGACGGCTCATCTCGACCTCCATAAAAGATAAAAAATCCTCGTTCGAGCGAAATCGCGTTGCGTGTCATGCCGTTCCTGCCGTAAGCTTCCGTTCAATCATCACACGGCTGAGGAGCATCGGCATGGGCAGCCATATGGGGCACAATCGCGGGACTGGTCCAGTCGAATCACTTCGGAACGAGTTCCGGGAACATCTCGAGGTGTTTTACGGCCGACTCAAACTGGCCGCCCCCTATGACTCGGTCGAAAAGGCGTTGGGCAGCTTGGTCATGAGGCTCAACGCCCTGTCCCCAGAGGAGCTTGCAATGCTCTCCACGGACGGAGAGCAACGATGGGCGCACTTTCGACAGGCATTCATCGAATCCGGCCTGAGCTTGAAGCATCGCGGGATCATCGCCGGCTTGGCACGCTCCAGACAATCACTCGATCTACCACCGGAATTCGACCACCTGCTCGATCTGTACATCTCCCCTCGCTAGGCGTTGCTCGTCTCCTCAAAGGCCATGGCTCGGAGTTCCGTATACACCTGCATCAACCTGGTGTTCTCAATTCGATAGGCCACGGTCACGGTCAAGAGGCCGAAGGCGACCACGATCAATCCCACCGCAGTGACCCCGACTCCTAACAGCAACCCTCCCAACGATTCAAATCCCCCCTGCAACAGATACGTCAGTAGAAATCCGAGTGTGCCGAACCCTACGAGACTGAACCATAAGAATGTGAGGATGGAGGACGACCAGGGCATCCGTTTCGTGCAGACCAGTGTGAGTCCATCCGCTTCAGACGACCATTGGATAGAACCCTTCAGTGGCCAGGCCGTGCGGAACCGCATGGAGAACAGCCGGTAGGTCGGGCGGATGACCAGCCGATTCGCCTCCGGAAAAACCCGCGCGACCCCATGAGGCAAAGAAAGAAAGCCGTTTGTATCGAAGCGCCGCATCAGTTTCTGAACGCCCGACGAGGCAAACTGGTCTTGCACCTGCCCGAGCCCATACCCATAACGGGAGGCGTCGGATGAAAGACGGGCAAAGTACATCCAATCGCCGATAACTATCCCCACGAACAAGACGATGGCAAACGCGCCGGCTAGTAGCATACAGCCAAACTTCCCATAGGGCTTTGCGGAGAATCAAGCCTGGATGCCAGGCGGCCATGTTCCATACTAGCCCGGACTATTCATAAATACCTGCTCCGTCGTCCGATCCTCTCGCCCGG
>CAZBNV010000102.1:0-13042 GCA_964493335.1 uncultured Nitrospira sp. | reverse complement strand
CTCGCCCTCGTGCAAAAGCTGTTGGAGACGCAGGGTCGCTTCGAGGCCGCCCGGTTCCGATCGTTCCGGGGCGTTGTAGCCACGGATGCGAATGCGATCGGCGCCGTAGCGAAGCGTGTCTCCATCGATTGCGCGAACCAGTTGCCGCTCGACGCTGTGCCCCGGCTGCTCCTGCTCCAGATGATAGTGGGGGAGCAGGCGGAAATGGCTGCCACCTGAATGTGATTTCTTTGCGAAAGGATTCTTGTGCGGGCGGGGGCCTCGCTCATGGTGCCCGCGTCGATACCGTGGGGCCTGATGCTGGGGCAGCGGTTGACGTTCTTCCGGCTTCAGCCCCCAACAGTCGTTGCAGTGGAACGGACTCGGATCGCTCGGGACTGCAGGAGTGTAGGTATGCAGGGTGGAACGGCTCTCTTCCACTGCGCTGACGGCTTGTGTAGCCGGCGAGGCGACTAGGAGTAGCACGGTCAAGCGGTGCAGGAGGCGGGAGCTATATATGGCCATCGGCAACATGTGATCGGGTCCTCCGTTTCTCTGCTGACGAGGGAAGCACGCTCCATGCCATAGCCGCGACGCAAGTATCCGCGGTTGACAAGCCGAAAAACCGCGTGCTCAAATGCCGAACGCGTCTCGTACCTCGTGAAGCGTAGTCGCCGGAAGATTCCCCCGGCTGGCCGTTCCCCACGAGATACGAGCGATGAACGACGATTCACGGAGGTTTAGCTCATGGATATGTTTGGCAAAGTGGGGCTGGTCGAGGTGCCGATCTTGATCGCTCCGGATCAGAAGGCTTGGATGGATCGCATGATCAAGGAAGGCAAGATCGCGATTCCCCCAGGCGGGACCTTGGAGAAGGGCTCGCTCTATTCAATGTTTGTCCGCATGCTCCTGCACAATGCGATGGAAGAGCAGAAGCGGCAGGAAGTGTTGGATGCGGAGGATGAGGACGACGACGAATAGAGCAGGATGCTGAAAACGGCCTCCGACAGTGGGCTCGCACCGCTTGGATTCTCAGGCTACCATCTGGTCTGCGTCAGGGATACTCGCTTGTGGCGGCCTTGCCGGGGGCCGATTTGAGTATCCTGCCGTGCTGATCGGGAGCTATCCCCAGACCTTTGGGCTGTATCCGAATGGACGCCTGTCGTATCGGTTTCGATACGAGCGGGTAGCATCCAAACGCGGTTTCGTGCGCACGCGCGATGGCGCTAGAGGTTTTTGAACGCGGCCTCGGCAGCCTTGATGGTGCGTTCGATGTCTCGCGGCGTATGGGCCAGGGACATGAACGCGGCTTCAAACTGTGACGGGGCAAAGTAAAAGCCCGCATCCAGCATCTGGTGAAAGAACTTCGCATAGACCTTCGTATCTGATTTCTTGGCTGATCCCCAATCCACCACCGGTCCCGGCGCAAAGAAGGCACCCATCATCGAGCCGACGCGAGTTTGCGTGAGCGGCACCCCGGCTTTTTTCGCGGCCTTTCCGAGCCCCTCGGCCAGCGCAGCCGACCGCTGTTCCAGCTGCTCGTAGACACCAGGTTTCTTCAAGCGCTTCAACGTTTCAATGCCTGCCGTGACGGCCAGGGGATTGCCTGACAACGTGCCTGCCTGATAGACCGGTCCGGACGGAGCAACCATTTTCATGATGTCCTTCGCGCCACCGTAGGCTCCCACCGGAAGGCCCCCGCCGATAATCTTCCCCAGGATCGTGAGATCGGGCTTGATGCCGTAGAGCGTTTGCGCGCCGCCGTATTGCACGCGGAATCCCGAGATGACTTCATCGAAGATCAACAGCATGCCGTGGGCATCGGTCAGTTTGCGCAGGGCCTGCAGGAATTCCGGCGAAGGCGGGACCACCCCCATGTTTCCGGCGATCGGCTCGACGATGACACAGGCCAGCTGCCGGTCATGTTTCTTGATGAGTTGCTCCAGCGCCTGAACATTGTTATAGGGCGCGGTCAATGTGTGCTTCGTAAAATCTTCCGGCACGCCGGGACAGTCGGGAATGCCTAAGGTGGCAAGGCCGGATCCGGCTTTCGCCAGCAGGTAATCGCTGTGGCCGTGATAACAGCCTTCGAACTTGAGGATGCCGTCGCGTTTCGTATAGGCGCGGGCGAGACGGACGGCGCTCATGACGGCTTCAGTGCCTGAACTGACCAGGCGTACCTGCTCCATGGAGGGCAGGGCCTCGCGAATCATGGTGGCCAGCAAAATTTCCAACTCGGTCGGCGCGCCATAACTGGTTCCGTTCGCGGCAGCCTGTTGAATGGCCTTGGTCACCGTAGCGGGCGCATGGCCGAGGATCATCGGTCCCCATGACAGCACGTAGTCGATGTAGCTGTTACCGTCGACGTCATACAGATGCGAGCCCTTGGCACGAGCGATGAAACGAGGTTGTCCGCCCACCGAGCGAAAGGCTCGAACCGGGCTATTGACCCCGCCGGGAATGATCTGTTGCGCCTCCGCGAAAAGCTGTTCCGATCGTTGTGTTTTCATGGGCCTCTTTCATCACGCCAGTGAGTTGGGGCGCCAACCTACCATGGGAAATTCAAAACGGTCAATTGCGGCGGGCGCTGGAACGACGCGCGACAGCCGGGCCCTATAGAGTGAACAGTCAGAGCCACACATGCTTGTAGAGGATTCGATACGAGCAGGTATCTAATGAGATACAGCAGAGTCGGTTCGTGAGGGAAGAAGATCACTTTTGCTTCGAAATTTCACAACTTATCAACTGCGCAGCGACTGGCGTAGCTCTTGCTGAATACCGGGTATCACTGCGTAGGAGGATGCGATGAAAGTCATCTGTTCATGGTGCAAGGAGGAGGGGCGGCCGGCGTTCGTGCGGGAAAAGGCTCCCCTAGCCGATGCGCGAGAAACCCACGGCATCTGTGACTTTCATCTCCAACAGATGGGCGTCGGTCATGACCCGCTGGTTCCTTGCAACGGCGATTCGTTCCTGCCGCGCCACGAAACGATTCTCATTCGTCGGATGCCATCCACTGCTGTCGCCTACTAGGAATGACCTTTTCCACCGAGCACCGGTCCGACTTCGCCACAGTATCGCACGTTGTCATAGCCGCGTCGACGCATGATGAGCAGGACATTGCGGCGTTGGGCTATTCACCTAGTGGAGACAAAAAGCGTCAATGATTGCCGTAATGTCACGCAATTCGAGGCTGAAGTGTGCAAACCTGTTGCGAGCAGATGTGTTATCCTCATGAAAGTATTACGGGTATTTCATATTGGCATTCATGGTGCGACTCTTGCGCCCTGTAGGGTCGACGGTCGAACACACACGGGGAATGGAGTCAGGCTGTGAAAGTGCTGTGTGCGTGGTGCGTACGAGACGGTAAACCTGCGTTCCTACGCGAGAAGTCACCGCTGAATGATCCCAGCGAAACCCATGGGCTTTGTGGGGATCATTTCATCTCGCTCAGTGCGAGTGTGGGGCAGGTCGTCGATTCAAGACGGTGGTTGCTCTCGCGCATGAACGACTTCCGCTGGGGACTCACTCGGTGGAGGCAGCGATTGATGGGCCGACTGCTCTCTCTCTGTTAGACGCGTCCTACCCGAGTTTTCCTCGCAAGAGGTTTAACCCCTGTTCCATCAGGTTCGTGTCCGGCAGCTTGCCGTCCGGTGTCAGCTTATCGATCAAGCCGGGAAGAAGATTCGCCAGTTGGCCGCTGGCGGCTTCCGAACTCAGCCCTGCCTGGGATGCGAGTTGCTTCAGAAGATCCCCACCCAAGCCCTGCTGAACTTGCGCGGGCGAGATCGGCAGGTTTTTGCCCGTGCCGACCCAGGAATTCACGATCTCTCCCATACCGTTCTTCTGAAAGGCCTGAATAAGACCGGCAAGTCCGCCCACCGCGCTGGTCTGTCCTAGCAGGCCGATCGCGGCCTGCATCAAGGGATTTTGATTGCCGCTTCCCATCATACCTGCGGCTGCCTGACCGAGTTGATCGAAGAGTCCCATGCCGACCTCCTTCGTAGTGGAACGGTGACGTCACTTACGAGCCGACTTTTTCGACCCCTTCAGTGGCGTAGCTGTACCGGCTTTGCGTTCCATCGCCAACGGCGGTGCGAACCAATTGTGGCGCGTATGCTTATGACGATCCGTGACGGCCAAGACGGCGTGGAACGGGAGACCGTCTCCCGTTGGCTCGTCGGACTCCTTGAGACTCCAGGCTTCACCGGCTTCGCTTAAAATCTCGACAAAGGTTTCGAAATCGTCCTCCTCGTCGGGCTTCGTCAGCACTTGATCAGCATCGGTCACCACCACGAGATAGCCCTTGGCCGGCAGCCATTCGAGATCAGCCAGACATTCTTCGAGGGCGTCCCAGTTGTGGCCGAAGTATTCCGGAAAGGAAAAGACGCGGCTGAATTCGTCCAGGAGTCCTGCCTTTGTTTTGCATTTCTTGCCCGAGACGGTCTTCACCACAAAGTGCGCAGGCACCGTGAGGATCTTGTCGAGCGCGTCTCCTTCGGCATGCACCAAGAGATGCGCCCAGGGCTTTTTGATCGATTGGAGCGCGATGATCGACATGTGTCCTCAATTCATCGGAATAAATGAGCGGTAGTGATCCGCCGTGTAATAGGCCTTACCAGTGCGTTGATCGATGACGATTCGTTCCGCGCCGCGACTCTTCCCCGGCCTCTTCGGATGCACGTCGTATTCCCGATAACGGCCATGCGGGAGGATGCGTTCGCGATTCTGAAAGGTGCGCCCTCCGATGTACCCCGGCAGCGGGTCGCCATGTCGCGCTTCGAGCGCCTGCAAGGTGTCCCGAGCCGACGGAGGAATGACTTCCTGGAGACCAGATGAATCCGTGTCAGGTCCGGCCTGTACCGATCCGTTCTGCGACTGCGGCGTGTGGGTGGGGGCAGGAGTGAGTATCGGGGCTGGGGTGTCCTGGAGCGTCGAACCCGGTGCCCCAGCGAACGCGGCGCCGAGGTGAACAAGGACGGTGGCGCACAGCCACAAGACAATACGGGTGAAGTCTCGAACAGGCATAGTGAATAACGCCCCTCGCTTCCACAGGCAACGACCCTAACATGTCGCATGGGAGGGGTCAACGTAGGCCCTGGGGAGTCGGGCTGATGTCACGCGCATCTCATGATTTCTCGATGGTCAGCTCTGCGCCATGCATGCGGGTGAACAGTTCCCAGTCGAACGGCTTGGGCGACAGGGCATGCAGCGGAATTGTCTCCAAGGTGTGTGAGTCGCGGTAGGCCACCATGCAGCCGACGATGGTCTCCGGTTGTTCGACGAGACGGCGCACGGTTTCATAGGCGAGATGTTGGGCAATCATTTTATCTTCCGGGGTAGGCGGAGCGCCTCGGAGTGTATGCCCGAGAATCGTCGCCTTGGTAGCTGAGGTCAACGAATAGTGGACGGATTTCCCTCGACGCTGCGGCCATTTCGCGATGGTGTTGGCCACATATTCCACCAAGCCATGGACGCCGCCTTCCCGGTGATGCCGATGGGGTGTCCGCTCCGCGACCACAAAGATGTGGCTCTTGTTGGGTACGCCCAATGTGTGTTTCAAAGTTCCGAGGACAATCTCCTCGATGTACGCATCGGGATCGGGATGCTCATTCACGAGAATCCCTTCCGCCCGAGCCTGATAGGCGCAGGCCAGCGCCAGATGGCCGGACCCGGCGCCCATCACCTCGACAAAGAAAATGCTGCCCATCGCGGCGCTGGTGGCCTTGAGGGATTCAATGGATTGATTCGCGAGCGCGACCGCGGAATGAAACCCCAGTGAGGTCGTGCCCGCGATATTGTTGTCTATGGTGCCGGGAATGCCGACGACCTGCATCCCGAATGTTTCATAAATCGCTCGCGCGCCGCGCAAGCTTCCGTCGCCTCCCAAGACGATGAGGGCAGAGTCGTCGCGATAGGGGGCCAGTGAGTGCATGGCGGCTTGCTGCACCTGCTCGTCTTTGAAGTCTTCGAAGCGGCTGCTTCCGATGGGGCTGCTGGCGTGGCTGCTCATGCCGCGTGTGTCTTCCTCGGTGACCGCATCGATCCAATTGTTGGCCAAACCGAGAAATCCATGTCGGACAAAGAAGACATCCAGGCCGAACCGGTTCCCCGTGACGCGCAATTCTTTCAAGGCGGCCCCGCCTCCTGCGAAATCACCACCCGACACCAGCGCGATCAGGCGCTTGATACGTCGCGGCTTGAGCGTGACGCGCTGGCTTCGCTCCCGTTCAATCGTGACCCATGCCTCACGGGCGACCCGGTCGCTTTCAATCAAGCCGACGGCGGTGGAGTAGCCGGAGAGTTTGCCATTTTCCAAGGTGAGCAGCACGACATTGTCCTGGCCTTCCTTATATTCTCCAAACTCGGAAAAGGCTTCACGGAAGGGGCGCGGATCGAGATAGATGCGCAAGGCGCGCAGCGTGGAGCTGTGAGTATAGAGGCAGAGCACCTGGCCAGGGTGTGAGTGACCCAGCCGATGCAGGCCGTCGATCACGTCCACATACAGATCGAAAAACGAATGCCCGCCGGGATAACTGTAGAAGGGATGTTTGATCAGACGCTTCGCGGTTTTGGCATCGACTCCGAATGCCTGTGCGGCCGCTTCGACTTCCGCTTGTTTTTCCATGCCGGTCACCCAGCCGAAGTCTTGCGACTCCAGCGTCGCTTCATGGTGGGGGTGCACGGATTCAGCTCCGTCTGGCATCAGAGCTTTCGTGATCCGCCGGCAGAGTTGTTCCGTGTTCGGACTATGACTGATCAGATGCAGGAACGTATGGGGATCCAGATAGTTGTGGAGCTTGAGATAGCCGAGTTGTTGGCCGACCACGCCCACCATCTTGGCCAACGCCGCTCCGACCGCTTCCGCTCTGGGAATGCCACGCTCAGTATCCAAGACGTTCGCGAGCCGGCGCCCCACCCGGTGAGTCTTGCTTTCGACTTCCGACACGCCATGACGCATCGTGAAAAACAACGTGCGGTCGCCCAGATCCCGAGGAAGCAGCCAAAACCGGTCATCGCCCAAATCCAAGACAATGCGTCCTTCGGCCAACTGGGGCGTCAGGTTGGCGCGCGGCACGATGGCGACCGGGCGTCGATGGGCGGGTTTTTGGGTGGCCCCGATCGGCGCCCGATACAGCGGCGCCAGTTCTCCGCGCGCCAGGAGCAGGTTCCAGGCGGCGTAGAAGACCAGCGGATCCCCTCCGCAGGCATCGGCGATCAATTCGCGCCGGACGGTACGATAGGCCTCGGCGCTGGGTAGTCCGGCCGGCAGGCCTTGGACAAACGTCCGGATGTGTGTGGTCGCTTCCTCTGCGCGTCGCCGCCGATCGGAGGTGGGAGGCGGGGAAGGCGGCAAAACATATCGGTCGCCGGAGGTTCGCTGAGCGAGCAGTTCTCCATAGACGAGCAAGCCGTCGATCCTGACAAAATCCAGTTGTTCAGTCGGCAACGTGTCCGATGCACTCATGAGATGCCTCGTTGGATGCTGGTTTATAAACAGATTTTAATGAGATGTGCGCCGCTTTTCTCCGTCCGGTATGCGGATGTTCTTTTGCGGCACGCGTATGTGTTTGTTAGAATGACGCCATGATCGATTGGATCTAGAACGCGAGTCTCACCTTTCATGTACAAGATGGTGTGCCAGGCATCTCTTGTCAAGACAGAAGAACTGTACCATGCGAAAAGCAAAAATCGTCTGCACCATCGGTCCCGCGAGCGATGGTCCGGGCGTCCTCGAGCAGCTCATACAGAGTGGCATGAATGCGGCTCGATTGAATTTTTCTCATGGCACGCACAAATCACATGGGCATGCGATCAAGGTCATCCGTGATACAGCCGACCGGCAGGGTGTCGCGGTCGCAATTATTCAGGATCTTCAAGGTCCGCGCATTCGCGTCGGCGATATTCCAGGCGTCGGGCTGGAGCTTCTCGCGGGGCAGACGGTGCGGTTGCGAACGATGGCGTTGCGCTCTGGGGGGCAACTCGGCGCCCGCACGGTCATCGAGAATGCCGCAGTCCAGGAGATTCCCGTCACCTATCACGCGCTGACCCGAGACATCCGGCCGGGGGCCAGAATTCTCATCAATGACGGGTTGGTGGAGTTGAAGGCGGATCGGATTGTCGATGGCGCGGTAGAATGCACGGTCATAGCGGGTGGGCGCGTCACGTCTCACAAGGGCATGAATCTGCCCGGCACGATCGTCAGCGCGCCGACATTAACGGACAAGGATCGGGAAGATTTGCGATTCGGCGTGGCCCAGGGCGTCGACTACATCGCCCTCTCGTTCGTCCGTGGAGCGGAAGATATTATTGCCGCCAAACAGCTGATTGCCGACTGCGGCGGGGATGTGCCGGTGATCGCCAAGATTGAGCGGCAGGAAGCAGTGACGGAGTTGGAGGCCATCCTCGACTATGCGGACGGCGTAATGGTGGCGCGCGGAGATCTGGGCGTGGAATTGGGCCCGGAAGCGGTGCCGGTACTGCAAAAGCGCATTATCGCGACCGCCAATCGCCATCGTCGGCTGGTGATTACCGCCACGCAAATGCTGGAGTCGATGACGCAACACATGCGGCCGACCAGGGCCGAAGCCTCGGATGTGGCCAATGCCGTGTTCGATGGGACTGACGCCGTCATGCTCTCCGCTGAAACGGCCGTCGGGCAGTATCCTGTCGAAGTCGTGCAGGTGATGGACCGTATCGTGCGGGCGGCGGAAGTCGAAACGGGTCCTGGATTTGTCAGGCGAGTTCAGGCGGACACGGCCTATCTCTCGTTTGAGGAAGCGATCTGCCTGTCGGCCTCCTCGGCGGCGGCGGCGACCGGCGCCAGCGCCATCGTGGCGTTCAGCGAGCGAGGAACGACCGCCCGGTTGGTGTCGAAACAGCGCCCCATTGCGCCGATTATCGCCTTCACTCCATTTGCGACGATTCGCCGGCAGATGGCCTTATACTGGGGAGTGCTTCCCCACACGATGGTGCAGATATCGACCACCGATGAACGAGTGAATGAGGCAGAGCGCCGGTTGAAAGCCGAAGGTCTGGTGAAGCCCGGGCAACGTGTCGTCATTCTGTCGGGGACAAGGATCGGTCAGCCGGGTGGAACGAATCTCATGAAATTGCACGAGGTGGTGTAGCCCATGAGAGCGCAAGGTTGCGGCGGTGTAACGGGGATCCTGTTGTCTGTCATGTGGCTGGCGTGCTCGTCGGTCAGCGGGTACGCGCAAACCAATTCCATCTCGCATTCTCCGGCCAAGGTCGTGGAGAAATATTTTGCTCTGGACAACAAGGGGGTGCGCCTCGATGCGAGTTCCTTCGAGTCGGTGGCGAGCTTGGTGGACTGGAAGGAAGAGCCGGTGTGGGGCAAGGTGATCGTCATCACCGGATTCACCGTTCCGGACGATTTTCGCAAGTGGGAAATTGTGAGTCGGTTGGAGGTTTTGGTTCCAGTGGAATTTCGTGTGTTGGGCGTCATGTATATGGATTCGGCCGGTTTCGTGCCGGAACCGGGGACGGAACAGGTGAGGGTCCGCGTCAAGGTCCAAGGGGCGCGGTGGAAAATCATGGAGCCGATTTTGCCGCCCCATGTCGGGCAGAAGCGACTGCTGAACTTTGTGCGACAGGCGCTGCTTGAAGAAAAGGACGAGGCGCGGCAGGCATCCCTGGCGGCCTTGCACATTGAATTGCGAAAGGCGAACGAATGACGAAGAAAGCCGACATCGATTTGCTCATCTTCGATCTCGACGGCACGCTGATCGAATCGAAATGGGACATTGCCGACAGTGTGAATTTGACCTTGCGCGATCTGGGTGTGCCGGAGCGTACGCAGGAAGAAATATTCGGGTTCGTGGGAGACGGCGTGAAGAAACTGTTGCGGTTGGCGGTTGGAGAAGGCAACAAAGATTTATACGACGAGGCCTTGCGGATATTCCGTGCTCACTACCTGACGCATTGCTTGGATCGCACCACGTTCTATCCGGGGATTGATCGCGTGCTGACGCATTTCTCGAACAAGCAAAAGGCCGTGGCGACCAACAAGTCGATCGAATACACGAACGTGATTTTGAACGGCCTTGGCCCGCAGCACTTTGTCTATGTGGTCGGCGGAGACCATGGCTTCGGTCTCAAACCGGAGCCGGGCATGTTGATGCATGTGATGGAGCAACTGGGAGTCACGAAGGACCGTACGGTCCTGGTCGGTGACAGCACGAACGATATCAACGGCGGTCATAACGCGGGCATTCGCGTCTGCGCGGTAGGGTATGGCATGGGCAATCGTCAAAAGATGGCGGCTTGCCAGCCGGATTGGTTCATTGAACGACCGGAAGAATTGATGGAGCTTTTCATATGATCAGCATGACACGAGCACGAATAGCAGCCGTCCTGATCGTCGCCGCGGCACTCGCGGCAACCGCGCCAAGCCACGCAGCCTCTCCAAGCCTGGCGGACCGCGTCATTGAACACAAGTTGGCCAATGGCATGATCGTGCTGATGGTGGAACGGCATCAAACCCCGATTGTCAGCATCAACATGACGTTTGGAGTCGGTGGCGTCAATGAACAGGTTGGGCAAACGGGACTGGCGCATCTGTATGAACACATGGCCTTCAAAGGCACGCGAACGGTCGGGACGAGAGATTTCGAAAAGGAACAAGCGGTGCTGGACGAGTTGACCCAAGTCGGGACGGAGCTCGAACAGCGTGAACGTGAGGAAACGGCCCGTGCGCGCACGGAAGGCAAGACGCCGGCCTTTTCCCAGCCCGTGCAGGAGCTTCAGCGGCGATTCAAAGAATTGCAAGAGAAGGCGGGCGAGTATGTCGTGGGCAATGAGATGGCGTTGCTCTATCAGCGCCATGGGGGGGTCGGGCTCAATGCATCGACCGGCAAGGACATCACGCGATACGTGATCAGCCTGCCGGCCAACCGATTGCCGCTCTGGGCCGCGTTGGAATCCGATCGGATGGCGCGCCCCGTCCTGCGGGAGTTTTATAAAGAGCGTGGCGTAGTGATGGAGGAGCGGCGGCTCCGAACCGACGACAGCCCGAACGGGCTGCTCTATGAGACGTTCACGTCCACCGCGTTCCAAGCCCATCAGTATGGCGTGCCCACCATTGGCTGGGGTTCGGACATTCTTTCCCTCACGCCGGCTGCGACAGAGACGTTTTTCAAGACCTATTACGGGCCGAATAATGCGACCGTGGCGATTGTCGGCGATATTAATCCGAAAGAGGTCATTGCCCTCATCGAGGGAACATTCGGCAAGATCCCGGCTGCGCCTCCGATCCCAGCCCTGGTAACGGAAGAGCCTCCGCAGCGCGGTGAGCGACGGGTAGAAATCGAATTCGATGCCGAACCGGCGCTGGCGATCGGGTATCACAAGCCGACCATCGGCCATCCCGATGATTTCGTATTCGACGTGATCGACGAAGTGCTGACCGAAGGCGTGACGTCGCGCCTCTACAGCACGCTCGTGCGGGACAAACGCCTGGCGGCGTCTATATTGTCTGATACGAACTACCCCGGCGTACGTGCGCCGAACCTGTTCGTGATTGCTGCCACGCCGCTTGCGCCCCACAGTACGGCGGAGGTGGAGGCGGCGATTTATGAGGAACTCGACCGGCTCAAGACCGAACCGATTTCGGCCAAGGAATTCGAGCGCGTCCTCAACGGATTGGATGCGGATCTGGTGCGGTCGTTGCGGTCCAATGGCGGCCTCGCCTCGCAGCTGGCATTTTATCAAACGGTGGCCGGGAGTTGGCGCTATGTGGTGAACGCACGCGACCGGATCGCGGCGGTCACACCCGCTGATGTGCAACGAGTGGCATCTCAGTATCTGGTCAAACCGAATCGAACCGTCGGGGTCCTGGTCAAGAAGGTGCCCGACAAAAAAATGGCGGCTGCGGGCGAGGTGCAGCCATGACCTATGGAAGCCGCAAGGGATTGGACCTGAAGGGTCGGGCGACCATGGGAGGGGAGACAGGTATGCTGAAAAAACTGAATGAAATGTCGCTGGTGACCATGCTGTTGGTGCTGGTCACACAGATCGCGCCAGGATTGGCGGCGGACCTTGCGCCGAATGATCCGCGCGCGATGCGTTTCCCGACCGTCAATTTCTACCCGCCCGATGCGGATCGCGTCGTGTTGGACAACGGCATGGTCGTCTACCTGCTTGAAGATCACGAACTCCCGCTCGTCACAGTGAACGCCACCCTCAGAACCGGCAGTTGGCTGGACCCGGCGGAGAAGGTCGGCTTGGCCGGAATGACCGGCGCCGTGATGCGAACAGGGGGCTCGGCAGGGATGTCTCCCGAAGACGTCGATGAAGAGCTCGAACAGTTGGCCGCGAACGTGTCGATCGGTTTTGCCAAAGAGTCCGGGTCCGCCTCCCTGGATGTGTTGAAGAAGGATCTGAAGCGCGGGATGCAGATCTTTGCCGATTTGTTACGCAGGCCGGCATTTGAGCAGAGCCGCGTCGATCTGGCGAAGTTGCAAGCGCTGGAAGGCATCCGCCGCCGTCAGGACAGTCCTGGTTCCATCGTCGGACGGGAGTTCGCCAAGCTGCTCTATGGCGGCATGCATCCCAGTGCCAGAGAGACCACGATTCGCTCGATCGACTCGATCACGCGTGAGGACCTCGTGGCCTTTTATCAGCGCACGGTTCACCCGAATGGGATCATTCTTGGCGTCACCGGTGACTTCGAGAAGACCTCCATGCTGGCCTTGCTGCGTGAAGTCTTCGGCGGTTGGGCTAAAGGCACCGTGCCCGACGTCGCGATTCCTGCTGTGCCGGAGACCGACTTTAAGACCAGCGCTGTGCGGTTCGTGAATAAGGACACGTCACAGACGCACTTGCGGGTGGGGCATCTGACCATTAAGGAGACCGATCCCGATTACGTTGCGGTGGCGATCGCCAACGACATTTTGGGCGGCAGTTCGTTCCGCAGCCGGCTGTTCAACGATGTGCGAACGAAACGTGGCTTGGCCTACTCCGTGGGAAGCGGCCTCCGTGCGAGCGTCTACGATCAGGGAGTATGGCTCATGCGCGCCGAAACAAAACTCTCCTCGACTCAGGA
>CAZBNV010000101.1:0-13096 GCA_964493335.1 uncultured Nitrospira sp. | reverse complement strand
TACTCAATGCCTCCGTGGCGGAGTTGAGGCGCCCCACATACTCGGCAATTTCCTTGTGCTTGTTTCCCGCTGCCCGGATGATTATCGGCTGCTGAACGAGACGCACAGAGGGTCGGATCTTGTAATCATGCATTTACATGCCTCACCATGTTCTCTCCTCATGCTCTCTGCCATGCGAAGAATACGGCGGGAGTCCTATCTCCCGCCGTACTCTTCGCTCTTTCTCGACTCAGGCAGGTCTCAGCCGGCTCACTCGATGACCCGGCTTGCCCCCAAGTCGCCGGGCTGATTCGGCAGCAGCATGATGCAGTTGGGGTTGAACCCCTGCGCCTTCAGGGTGTCGATGCTCCCCAGGACTGCATCCGCTTTCAGGTCGATCACCGTGATGGACCCATCGCTCAGACCGTCCAGATTGAGCAGGCTGTTCTGGACGAACAGGTAGCGCTCGTCCGGCGACAGGACGCTATGGTGCGCGCCGGCCGCGGCTGCAATCGTCTTGAGAAACTTCGGTTGTCGGGGATCGCTGTTGTCATACAGATTGACGAACCCCGGTTTGGCCGTGGTGACGAACAGCCGGTCCCCCTTGGCGTTATAGAGCATTTCGAGCGGCATGCCCTGCTGCCGAGGGCCAAAGTCATCGATCTGATAGAACGAAAAAGCCTTGTTTGCCGGATCCCACACACCGGCCCACAACGTCCCTTCAAGCATATTAGTGATATGCACCACAGGAGGATTCGCATTGGGACTGAACATGACTTCGACGGGAGCGGCTTTGGCCGGGGAAGCTTTCGACGACACCTTGTGGGTCGAGAGCACCTTCCCGCTGATGGCCTCCAGCACCGTGATCGAATCTCCCGCATCGGACATATCCGGCCTGACGGTACTGGTCACGAGGACGCGATCGATGCCGTTGTGAATCGCAATCCCGTGCGGATACCGGATTGTGGCCAGGGACGGCTCCGCGGCGCTGATTGTTTTGATCGGCTTATCGAGCAGTGCGTCCCCCATGATGACGTTGTCCGAGCCCATGCAGGTCAGGTACCAGGTTCGGTTATCCTCCGATACGGCGAGATCCTCTCCCATCTGGCAGTCCGGCACGTCGATCGCGCGAATCCGGTAGGGAAACGTCCTCAGATCCAGAACGTGCAGGATGCTTTTCCCCAACGCCGTGATATAGGCTTTGCTCCGATCGCGATTGAAGAAAATGTGGTGCGCCACGAGGTCGGACGGCAGGGGTATCTCCATCAGAATCTTTCCGTAGTTCCCGGACTCCGGATCGATGTCCATGATGGCAATCCCTTCCCGTCTCACCGGCTGGTTCGGCTTGCTCTCATAGTTGAGCAGGGCCAGAATTTCCGCCGATGCGACGGTGGAGCATGCAAGCAACACCCCTAGGGTCAACGCAAATAGTCTGTATGGTTTCATGGTGGTCTCCTCTTCGATTGTAGAAAGCTGATTCACTGTGTGTTTAACGAACGTAGAGAGCGTGCGACATTGGTGTCCGCGTAAGTCCTTGTCCGATGCATGGCGGGCCGACAACGTCGGCCCGCCGGACCCTTCACATTTCCCTTCATATCGCATGGGTGCCGTGCGTAATCGCCCCGCCTGCGCGCAAGGCAGCCGCCACGAGGACGGATTCCGTGATCTCCGGGTCCGTCGCGCCATGCTCTCGTGCCTTGTTCGTATGCAGTTCGATGCAGTAGGGACATTGCGTGGTGAAGGCCACGGCCAGAGCCATCAACTCCTTATACTTCACCGGAATCGCGCCGGCCGCCAATGCGGCCCTATCGAAAGCCACGTACGCCTTCATCCCTTCGGGGGCATGTGTCGCGAGAGTCTTCATCTTGTCCAGATTCGTGATGTCATACAGGCTCGCCTTCTCATCCATTTCGGTTGTGGTCGCGCTCGTCATGGTGAGTCTCCTATGTGCGGGCAATTCAGATCTCACGCCCGAATGCCGATGACTTCCAGATATTCGCCATACACCGTCGTGCAGTCCGGCCCTGCCTGATTGTGCGCAGTCCAGAGCGCTTCCAAATCCCGGCGCAAGTGCGCCTGTCCCTCGGCGTCGAGCGACGCAAAGGCCCGGTTGGTCGGGCCATAGTAAAGGCGAAAGAATTCCACGACCTCCGAAGGACCAAATGGATAACTGAAGAGGTACTGCCGCCTGGTCAGGCTGAGCGTGGACAATCCGTAGCCAAGGCGTTCCCTAACCGTGGCTTCGTCGCCCCACAATACCGGCGACGGCATTCCTGACGGCCCGATGAATTTCGCGACGTTCTTGAACATCTGTCCGACGAACCCCTCCGCCGTCCAGTTGGCCATGGCGAGGGTTCCTCCTGGTGTGCAGACCCGCAACAACTCCTTCGCCACCAAATCAGGCTGCGGGGCAAACATCGCACCGATGAGGCTCGTGACGGCGTCGAAACTGGCCGCTTCAAACGGAAGCGCTTCTGCATCGGCGACTTCGAATCGAGCGGCCACACCTTCCGCGCGAGCCCGGGCTTGCGCCCGCTCCACCCAATTGGCAGCGATGTCCACCCCCGTCACCTCAACTCCATCCTTGGCGGCCATCAACGCGAGTTGACCGGAGCCGCATCCCACATCCAACAGCCGGGCTCCCGGCGCAAGCTGGAGGCGATCGTAAAACTCCCGCGCGCTACCTTCCAGGTACCGCGAGAACCGATCGTAGTCCCCTGCCGTCCAAATGCGGTTGAGACGGGTCTTCAGGCCATCTATTTCCTGTACTACCGTGTTCGTCGTCATGGTCTCCTCCTTATATGTGGTCTCTGTGCTGGCCCCTGGTGCCGCGTGCTGTCTGGTCGCACTATAGGGCAGAGGCCGTTTCGAGTCTTATCAGCGCGTCTGGCTCTCTTATCCAAAGAATGCTAAGCTGCAGTCCGTTTATCCGGGCGTCCGGAATTCTTTGCGGACCCTCCGGCCTCGCCAAGGGAACTCGTATGGATGTGCTGTCTGAGGTGCTCAAGGCCGTCAAACTCGACGGCGCAGTGTTCTTTAACGGTGAATTTGCCGCACCCTGGTGTGCTCGAGAACCAGACTCCGGGACCATGGCGGCGTATCTGTCTACGCAGGCCAAGCACATCATCATCTTTCATTTGGTTCTCGAAGGACGGGGCTATGCCCGCCTCGAACAGGAAGACCGCAGGGTGCCGCTGACGGCGGGCGACATCATGATTCTCCCGCATGGAGATGCGCACCTTATGGGAAACGGCCCTCCCGTCACACCGGTGGACACCTCCCAGCAACTCCGACAGATCCTCGCGGAAGGACGCATGCTGTCCCAACTCGCCGGGGGCGGTGAACTCACGAGGCTGATCTGTGGGTATATGACCTGCGACGCGCAACTCAGCGGGGTCTTCCTGGCCGGACTGCCTGCGATGCTCAAGGTCAATATCCGAGATACGCCGTCGGGACAGTGGCTGGAAGATACGCTCCGCTATTCCGTCAATCACGCAGAGGCCTCCGGCCCCGGGGGCGCCGCGGTCATCGCCAAGTTATCAGAAGCGTTGTTCGTGGAAACGTTGCGACGCTACATCGCGACGTTGCCGCACAGTCAGACCGGATGGCTGGCCGGTGTTCGCGATCCGGAAGTCGGCAAAGCGTTGGCGCTCCTGCATCGAGAGCCGGCTCGACCATGGACCATCGCCTCGCTCGCCGCCGAGGTCGGGATTTCCCGCTCTGTGCTCGCCGAACGGTTCCAGCATTACCTGACGGACACACCGATCGGCTACCTCACCCGCTGGCGGCTGCACCTCGCGGCGCGACTCTTAACCTCCACGTCCAAGAGCGTGGCCGAAGTCGCGGGCGATATCGGGTATGAGTCCGAGCCCTCCTTCAACCGCGCCTTCAAACGCGAGTTCGGCCTCCCGCCGGCCCGCTTCCGCACCCAGGCCAAATTGCCTCAACAGCCGTCAGTCAATCGTGACTCCACGACCGCTCCGCTGAAAACCACCCAGACCAAATGACCCGTTGTCATCAGCCCGCTTCCGCCGGACGACCGACCCCGTGCACCCCGATTGAAAAATTGTGCGACCGGCGAGTCATTGAATCCTGGGGCAAGAATGCGGGCCCTTGGACACGAGCGGTCCGTGAACAACAGATTGACCGCCGTAGACAGGTCACCGATCAGGCCAACGTGGAAGCCGTGCTGAGCCGATCACCCAAGACTGTGCTCGACATCGGATGCGGGGAAGGATGGCTCGCCGTGAATTGAGCGCGAGACAGATCGACGTGGTGGGCCTTGATGTGACCGCTCAACTGATCGAAGAAGCCCGGCAGACAGGGGGCGCTGAATTCCGCGTCATCTCCTATGAAGACCTTGCGGCGGAACGATTCAAGACCTCCCTGGATGCGCGGTTTCTGACGTCGCGCCGATGGGGAAAGAATCGTCGACAACCTCTTTCTCGCGATCTCGGGACGTCAGGAGGCGCCCACAACCGTTCCCGCCTGTGGCACAACATACTTTCCTCGCCGCCCTCACCGCTCGGGCCTGACAATCTCCGTTTACTTCTTCGTGCAACGAAGGTCTGCCTTCTGAATCTCGGCGATCTTCTGATCATCGAACGGGATAGGAGCACAGCCGTGCCCCTTTTCGCAGACGAAGTCAAATCTCGCCGCCGGTTGATGACAACTTAAGCACGTGACCCCTTGGGAACGATTCACCACTTGTTCTCCTCGATCGGCGATCCTGGTCCCTTCCTTGGAGACATCCAGAAAGAAAAACTCCCAGCCGTTCGTGTTCGGAAACTTTTCCCGCGGATATTTCACCATGGCTTCAAACGGAATAAGCTGGAGGATGGTGCCGACCGGATACTCCTTGTCCGGCACACTGTCTCGGAAGATCCGCATCGCCTCCTTCAACTTCTCCGGATCGGCATGCTTGAAACGCGTATTTCGGACCTTCGGCCAGTCCAGGATGCACCCGAAGGTCTGCTCGGACACCGTGATCTCTTGAGCCGACGCGCCGGACGGCAGACACAGATCCAACCCGGCGATGAGCAGGATCCAGATGCCCGCCCACAGAGACAGGTGACCGCGCACGTTGATGAACTCCCGCATGTTGTGGCCTCCTCTTGTTTTTCCCAGCGGCTCTCGCTGCATCGGGTCACGGCCAGCTTGTCGTGGGCAGACCGCGTTCGGTTCACTTCATTGTGAGCACGACACGAAACCGCGCTTTGCCGCTCAACATGCGCTCATAGCCGGCAGCGGCCTGTTCGAGCGGGAACGTCTCGACCATGGGTCGAATCCCCGTGAGAGCGCAAAAGTTCAGCGTGTCTTCGGAATCTCGGGCCGTCCCTGACGGCCACCCTCGAATGGACCGGCGGCTGCCAATGAGTTGAATGGGCGTCACGTTAATGGGATCAGCCGATGCCCCGACCACCAGCAGTTGCCCTCCCACCCCAAGGCCCTCAATGAGCGCCGACATGGCCTTGCTGTCCGGGGCCGTGGCAAGAATGACCGCAGCGCCCCCAAGGTTCGTCAGTTCTTTCGCGGCGTCAACGGCATCGGTATCGAGATACCGGGCGGCTCCGAGTTTCAGCGCCAGCGGCTCCTTATCTTTGCCTCGGCCGATCGCCACCGTGTGGAAACCCATCTTGCTCGCGAACTGAATCCCAAGGTGACCGAGTCCGCCCAGGCCCTGCACAGCCACCAGAGCGCCCGATTGCGCCCCGCTATTTCGCAGACTGTTGAACGTCGTCACGCCCGCGCACAAAAGGGGAGCCGCCTCCACTGGCGCAAGAGCGTCCGGAATCGCTGCTACGGCTTCGCTCCTCGCAATTATGTACTGCGCGTATCCGCCGTCTTCCTGAAATCCGGTCACTTGGAAATACTGACAACCCATGAAGTCGCCACGCCGGCATGGCCCGCATTGACCACAATGGCCACCATGCCAACCTACCCCCACACGCTGGCCATTTTTCCACGCGGTCACACCCGCGCCGACCTCGTCGACCACTCCGGCTACCTCGTGTCCCGTAACACGCGGGTATTGCAGACCTGGCCAATATCCCTCCTTCACAAACACGTCGCTATGACAGACCCCACAGGCTTGCACCCTGATGCGTACCTGGTTGGCCCCAGGTGCTGGAATCTCTCGTGTGACGACTTCGAATGGGGCGCCTGGTGAGCGAAGTTGAACAGCGGTCATCTGCGGCATGTCGGCCTCCTTGGGAATTGTGGTATCGGATGCTCTCAGACAGAGATCCATAACGGAAGACATAACCATGGCTTGTTGAATCGCCACCATCTCAGTCGGAACTCGATAAAGCCTTGGTCATCAGTTGGCGCAGTTCAAGAACGAGAAGCCTTACGCCGAACAACTACTTACACTTGGGTGTCGTCGGCTGGGGCAGATCCTCCACATCACCAGGTTTGTAGTGTGTCTTTCCTCCTCCATGTCCTGCATGCTCTCCTTTATGCTCCGCATCGAATTCAGCTACGGACACATGCTTCAGCCAATAGCCTTCCTCGCCTTTCGCGCCATGCATGGACGTATCTCCGGTCGCGGGAGTCTTCGTCCGATGAAAATGGGTAAAGCCTGTCTTCCCACGATCGGGTTGCGATTCGGCACAAAACCGGCCTTTGACGCCTTGGCCTACCCACTGCAAGGCTACCGTGGGATCGCTCACGGGCTTGTCGAACATCATGAATTGCACTCGGCCGTGGCCTTCGTCCAGCCACAGATGGTTGGGCGGGTTCGGCTGGACAGGCTCGAACGTATAGGCTTTGAGAAGAGCCTGACCGATACTTTTGGCGACTTCCGGCGAGGAAACCGTTCCTTCTCCCGCATGACTGCTGCTGACCCATATGCTGCCGAGCATCAATATTGTGGCCCAAGAAGGACACTACCATCGAGGCGCTCGACGTGAATGAGGTTGTGCGAGAGGTGATCGCGCTGTCGTTGAGTGAACTTCAGAGACACCGGGTGATTCTGCGGCCTGAGCTTGCCGACGACCTCCCGCTTGTCAACGGCGACCGTGTCCAGCTTCAGCAGGTTATCCTGAACCTACTCGGAAATGCTTCGGATGCGATGAGCACCGTCGATGATCGTCCGAGGGACTTGCTGATCAGAACCGAACGAGAGGAAGGAGATTGGGTGCGCTTCAGCGTGACAGATTCCGGAGTCGGCTTCGACCCTCACGTCGTTGACAAGCTTTTCGAAGCATTTTACACGACCAAGCATGACGGCATGGGAATGGGTCTGTCCGTGAGCCGCTCCATTATCGAAAGTCATCATGGCCGTCTGTGGGCGGCGCCGAATGATGGGCCGGGGGCGACGTTTTCATTTTCTATTCCATGTAGAGTCGATACCAACGTCCAATAGACGCTCCACCAGGATAGGCACATTCTTATGTTATGAAGTCTCGGCAAGAAAGGAACGCAATCGAACGGTCACCTGTGGCGGTGGTCGATGACGACGAGTCTGTGCGCGAGTCGCTGCCCGATCTGTTGAGGGAGTTCGGCTTTACAGCCCACGCTTTCTCATCTGCGGAAGAGTTCCTCGCATCCGATAGCGTCAACGTAACCAGGTGTCTGATCCTCGACATCGCCATGGCGGGTATGACCGGACTCGAGCTCCAACGTGAGTTGAAGCTTCGTGGACACCAGATCCCGATCATCTTCATCACCGCTCAGAACGACGAGGGCGTCCGCACTCGAGCGTTCGAACAAGGAGCCGCGGAGTTCCTGCTGAAACCGTTCAGCGATAGGGCTCTGCTTGCCGCCCTAGATACGGCACTGAGAATCAACTGAGCGATCGCCCACTCCCCCCAGCGGGAGGATATGATATGACTTCTGCACATGCACTTGGTAGCAAGTTGGGGACACCTCCCATGTCGTCCGCAACACCTATCGTATTCGTCGTTGATGACGACATCTCCGTGCGCGAGTCTCTGGAATTGTTGATCCGCTTCGAAGGCTGGCAACCAGAGACATTCGCGTCCGCGCAAGACTTCCTTGATCACCCACGCGCGCTTGTTCCCAGCTGTCTCGTCCTTGACGTTTCTCTTCCAGGACTGAATGGCCTCGATCTGCAAACTCGCATCGCGGTCGAGCGAACCGACATGCCGATTGTCTTCATAACGGGACACGGCGACGTACCCATGACGGTCCAGGCCATGAAGGCTGGAGCGGTTGAATTCTTCACGAAACCATTCAGCGATGAGGTGCTGTTGAGCGCCGTCAGGCAAGCCATCGAGCGCAGTCGCTTCCTTCTCGGTCACGAGGCGGAGATGCAGACTCTCCGAGATTGTTACGCGTCACTGACTCCTCGCGAACGCCAGGTCATGGGATTAGTAGTAAACGGCCTATTGAATAAGCAGGTCGGGGGCGAACTCCACATCAGTGAGATCACGGTAAAGGCACACCGGGGCAAGGTGATGAAAAAGATGCAGGCCGACTCTCTCCCCGACCTCGTAAAAATGTCCGCGAGACTCGCCCTCGCTGCTGCGCCGAAAGGCTGACGCTCCATCGCCCGGCGTTCTCTGGCCCGGGCTCTCGCCGGCACAGAAAATGGGTCGGGAGTCTTTCTTGACAGGATCGTAGCGGGCTCGGCTCAAAATCGCCGCCCGCGCCTCGCTGCTGGAGACCTCGCCTATCAGGGCCTGAATCGTCGCGTGGACGAATCCCCCGGTGTGAGAACCCGCCCAAAGCTCCCGGCCGAGATCCATGACTTACGCAGCATCCGCATCGCAGCCTTTTGCCTAATCCTCAATTACGGCCACCTGCTGTGGGCTCTACATAACGCAATACTCTAGGCGCTGATTCGCTCGATCATCGGTCATCCATGCGCACATGCGCAGCACTGGCACACGGCCGCATCAGCTTCGTCTGCCAAAACCGGTTCTAACCAGGAATCTCCGCTTCGACGAGTTTCGTCAGAAGGATCAGCGATTCCTGCCAGCCCAGATAACAGGATTCAAGGGGGATCACGTCGGGAAGACCTTCCTGCACAATCGTCATCTCCGTCCCGCAAGATACTTTCTTCAACGTGATCGTCACCTGGATTTCGCCCGGGAGATTCGGATCGTCGAATATATCCGTGTAGCGCAGGCGTTCGTGCGGCACCAGCTCAAGATATTTCCCGCCGAATGAATGGATCTGGCCGGTGGTGAAATTGGTGAACGACATCTTGTAGGTGCCGCCCACCTTGGCGTCGATCTGGTGCACTTTCCCGGTGAACCCGTTCGGTGGCACCCATTTCGCCATGGCATCCGCATCGAGGAACGCCCGGTAAATGCGTTCTGGTGTTGTCCGAAGTACACGGTGAAGGCGGACGGTATTGGTCGGCATGGTCCTGACTCCTTTCCTCTGAAAACTCATCCAGCACGGGCGTGCGATCGCGCAGTAGACATGATGGCCGAAGGATGCCAGGATTCATTCCCCGGTGTCTAGGCGCAGGCTCGCCATTGCTGTCCCGTCAGGAGAAGATCGACAGTCTCGAGATAGATCACTACGAGTGGCGCTTGTCCGTCCGTGTTATCCGAGAGTCGGCAGGAACGAATAGAAGATGCATGATCGATCTGCTAGAGTGGCAGCAACCCGTCGGCTTCAATCGATCGACTTTCTTTGAAGATGATTACATACGCTGGCAGTGACACTCGGCTCCCGGTTTGACCGGGCGGTGGATGAACCCCCTAGACAAGGATGGCATCATGTACGTTCCGATTCCCTTCGACTCACGCAGCTTGGTCTCTCTCGCGCTGACCTGCGGAATCGTCCTGATCAGCCTCACTGGCTCCGGTTGCCAGACCGCCTATTACGAAACGATGGAAAAACTGGGCTACCACAAACGCGACCTCATGGTGAGCGATGTGAAAAAGGCCCGTGACGCCCAACAGAACGCGAAAGAGCAATTCAAATCGGCGCTCGATCGCTTTACCAAGACCTTGAATGTCCAGGGCGGAGAACTACAAGACAAGTACGATGTGTTGAACGGCGAATACCAACAGAGCGAAAAGAGAGCTCAAGCCGTTCGGGATCGCATCGCGTCGGTGGAAAATGTATCTGAAGCGTTATTTGAGGAATGGAGCGCTGAACTGAAGCAGTATTCCAACGCCACGTTGCGCCAAAAAAGCCAAAAGCAACTCACCCAGACGCGCAGCCAGTATGCGCAATTGATCAAAGCCATGAAACGGGCGGAAGCGAAAATGGACCCGGTCTTGGCGAAGCTGAAAGACCATGTCCTATTTTTAAAACATAACCTGAACGCACAGGCGATCGCCTCGCTCAAGAGCGAATTGCTCACGGTGGAAGGCAACATCGAGTCACTGATCAAGGACCTGAACGCCTCCATTCAAGAAGCCGATTCCTTCATTGCCTCCATGGAAAAAGAGAACGCGTGATCGTGGCAGATTGACGCCCTACCCTCCACCCCTTCGAGGATAATCCCGCTACCTACCGCAATATCCGCTGACGGCAGGAGCCTTTGCCCGTCAGCGAACCGCCGCGCAGATTTGCCGGACGTGGCCGCGCAGCCAGCGATGCGCAAGATCGGCATCCAGCCGGGGGTGCCAGAGTAACGACACCGTGAACTCCGGCGTGGAGACCGGGAGCGAAAAACTATGCATTCCGGCGCGCAGGATTCCGGTATGTCGTTCCGGAACTGTGGCGATCAGGTCTGAGGCCCGGGCGAGCGCGATCGCCGTCGCGAAGCCGCCGACGATCGTGCCAATCTCCCGTTCCAATCCGAGCCTCTGCAAGGCTTCCTCGATCGGCCCCTTCTCAAGCCCCTGCCGCGAGACGGAGATGTGCTTTCCCGCGGCATAACGGGAAGGCGTGATCCTGCCCGTGGTCAGCGGGTGCCCCGTTCGTACGACGCCTATGAGACGGTCCCGGAACAATGCTTGAACACGCAACTCCTGTGCAGTCGTCTTCTCGACCACACCGGTTTCGAGATCGACAGTGCCGTCGCGAAGTGGCGCGCTGTCCTTATTGGCCTTCTGCACGAAGTGCAGCCGCACGCCGGGAGCTTCCTCGCCGACCAGCGCAATGAGATCGGGCCCGAAGTTTTCAACGAAGCCTTCGCTGGTCCGCACGGTGAACGTTCGGACGAGTTGTATAAGATCGAGCTTCTCCGCAGGGCGCAGCACCGCTTGCCCCTCCTGCACGACCTGACTGACCCGCTCGCGAAGTTCGACCGCTCGGGGGGTGGGCACGAGACCCCGTCCGGCCCTCACCAGGAGTGGATCGCCGGTCGTCGTACGCAGTCTCGCCAACGCCCGGCTCATCGCCGACGGGCTCAATCGCAGCCGTCTGGCTGCGCGAGCCACACTACCTTCCGCCAGTAAGACATCCAGGGTGAGCAGCAGATTGAGATCAGGCTTTGACATGCTCCGACCATATCACAGCTTGACCGTGATGTGACGTCTCACGCACGAATAAAGTGCAGATGATGCGCCTTCCGCCATGTCGTCCAGAAGGCTATACTTCCGACAGTTCGAGGCTTGATCCGCTGAAACAGCGAGTGTGCGAGTCACTTCACAGAGAGGTCACTGATTATGGATAGACAATTTTGGCATGACAGATGGGCGAGCAATGAGATCGGGTTTCACAAGAGTGAAGCCAACCCGCTGCTGGTGACGTATTTCGATGAGCTGGCTCTGGCGAAAGGCAGCCGGGTCTTTGTGCCCTTGTGCGGGAAGACGCTGGACATTCCTTGGCTGCTATCCAACGGCTACCTGGTTGCCGGGGCTGAATTGAGCTCAATTGCCATTGAGCAATTGTTCTCGGAACTCGGGATAACACCCACGATCGAGCAGAGCGGTGGAATAGACCACTACCACGCGAACAACATCGACATCTTCGTCGGCGATATCTTCGATGTGACGAGAACGATGCTGGGTCCGGTCGATGCGACCTATGATAGGGCCGCACTGGTCGCTCTTCCGGAAACGATGCGCAGTCGCTACACCGCGCATGTCACAGACATCACTGATCACGCGCCGCAATTGCTCATTTGTTATGAGTACGACCAACGCGCTGCGGAAGGCCCTCCTTTCTCAATCAGCCACGAGGAGGTCCGTCGACATCATGCGCATCGGTACCAACTAAGGCTCCTTACCAGCGAGGATGTGCCTGGTGGGCTGAAGGGAAAATGTGCAGCGACAGAGCATGTGTGGCTGCTACGAAAGGACCGATGATGTTCACGCGATTCATGACAGGACGAGATGAGGCACAGGCCGGAAGGACGGATCTGACACCTTCGATTCGGTGGGTACTCACCGGCCTGTCGTTATCCATGTTGCTGTCCTCGATCGGGACGAGCATCGCCAATGTGAGCCTGCCGACCTTGGCACAGGCATTCGGTGCGTCTTTTCAGCAGGTCCAGTGGGTCGTCATCGCGTATCTCCTTTCCATTACGACCGTGATCGTCAGTGTGGGCCGGCTCGGTGACATGACCGGTCGTCGTCGGCTACTCCTGATCGGTGTCTTCCTGTTCACGGTCGCCTCTGTCCTGTGCGGGGTTGCTCCCACACTTTGGCTGCTGATTGCCGCCCGCGCGGCGCAGGGTCTGGGAGCGGCCATCATGATGGCCCTCACCATGGCATTCGTCGGTGAAACGGTTCCCAAGGCAAAGGTCGGTAGCGCCATGGGGTTGCTCGGCACGATGTCCGCGATCGGCACGGCGCTCGGCCCATCGCTCGGCGGCATTCTGATCTCCGAACTCAGCTGGCGGGCAATCTTCCTGATCAACCTGCCGCTGGGTCTCCTGATTTTTCTTCTCGCGCATCGATACCTACCCGTTGATAGTCAGCCTCAGAAGGTTGATCGGGCCGGGTTCGATCATGCGGGTACACTGCTGCTTGCGCTGACGCTTGCAGCCTATGCGCTCGCCATGACCATGGGACGCGGCAGCTTCGGACCACGCAACATGGCGCTGATGGCGGCCGCCCTACTCGGAGCTGGCCTCTTCACGTTCGCCGAGACAAGGGCTGAATCGCCGTTGATCCGATTGGCGATGTTCCGCAATCCTCTGCTGAGCGGGAGCCTCGCCATGAGCGCACTCGTCTCGACGGTGATGATGGCGACGCTGGTGGTCGGGCCGTTCTATCTTTCGCTTGCGCTCGGGCTCGAC
>CAZBNV010000100.1:0-13577 GCA_964493335.1 uncultured Nitrospira sp. | reverse complement strand
AGCAGAATCGCCCGTTTGCACATCCGAGTGATGGCCGGCATATCGTGGGACACCAAGATCACCGTCCGCCCATGCTGCCCCACGTCCTCCATCTTGCCCATACACTTCTTCTGGAAGCGGACGTCCCCCACGGCCAGCACCTCATCGACAATGAGAATGTCCGGGTCCATATGGGCCAACACGGCAAATCCTAGTCGGACATACATCCCGCTGGAATAATGTTTCACCGGCGTGTCGATAAACTGCTCCACTTCGGCGAACGCCACGATTTCGTCGAACTTCCGGGCTATTTCCTGGCGCTTCATGCCGAGAATCGCCCCGCTCATATAGACGTTATCGCGGCCGGTCAGCTCTGGATGGAAGCCCGTGCCCACTTCCAACAGGCCGCAGAAGCGCCCGTTGATCACCGCGCGGCCCTTCGTGGGCTCCGTCACCCGGGAGAGGATCTTGAGGAGCGTACTTTTCCCCGACCCATTGGTACCGATCACCCCAAACACTTCGCCTTTTTTGATCTCGAAGGACACGTCGCGGAGCGCCCACAGGACCTCGCTGGCGGGGGACGGCCCTGCCCGCCGCCCCAGCAGATTCCGCATCCCGCGGATCAACGCGCCGGCCAGGGACCCGTCGTGGGCATGGGTCGCCCCCAGGCGATAGCGCTTCGCTAAGCTGTCGACTCGAACCGCGATGTCACCCATTTAAATCAGATCGGCGAAGGTTCGCTCCACCCTCCTGAAAAACATCACACCGCCCACCAGCAAAAGGGCAACCACTCCGAGACTCACAGTGACCATGCCCCAATCAGGTGCGGCCTTACCCAGCACTGCCCAGCGAAACCCCTCAATCACCCCCGCCATGGGGTTCAGGCCATAATAAAACCGCATGGACTCAGGCACGAGAGACGCGGGATACAACACGGGAGATGCAAACATCCACAACTGCGTCATCAAAGGGACAACTGAGGCCACGTCCCGGTATTTGACATTGAGAGCCGACAACCACAGGCTGACCGACAGCGCCGTCATAAGCGCAAGCCCCACGAACAACGGTAAGAAGAGGAGAGTCCACGGCGGCACAATTTGATACCACAGCATCATCCCAACCAGTATAATTAGGCCGACCGCAAAATCGACTAGATTTATGAAGGTGGCGGCAATCGGAATGATTAGCCGTGGGAAGTAGACCTTCTTGATCAGGCCGCCTTCCGTTACTACACTCAGCGTGCTACGTTCGAGACTGCGCGCAAACAGAGACCATGGCAGAATGGCGGCAAACGCAAACAGGGGATACGGCAGGCCATCCGATGGCACCTTGGCCAAATAACTGAACACGAGAGTGAAAATGAGTGTACTCAGCAGGGGTTGCATGAGTGCCCAGCCAGCCCCGATGGCCGTCTGCGCGTACCGCGTTTTGAGATCCCGCCACGCTAAAAAATAAAACAATTCGCGCGCGGCCCACAGCTCCCGCCATTCCACGTGGACATACCCCGTGCGGGGTTCAATCACTATCGAGGAAGAATCATTTTGCGCTACGGCATATTCCATCGTCATACCTAATTATCAGATACGCTCACAACGGCAGGAGGTCTGGTGGTACAACCTTCCCGACTACCCGACCAAGGTGAACCGCAGGAAGAGGTTCAAAATATGTCCACACCACAAGAGTAGCACAGCATGCAAAAAAGGGTGTCCTCGCATGCACGCCCCCTCTTATACTAAGGAAATCGCAACAAATGAGTTTTGGCAGGTGGCTAGCTTTCTAGCCTGACGGAGCGCCGTCGCGTTGAGTTGATAACCGCTCCCCACTCATCAACCTCACAGATGTAGCATGGTTCAGGAACAGTTGAAATACGTGAATCTCGCTAAAACCTATCACACCGCCAACCGCAACAGATCCGTTCATTGAGAATACCCCATGAATACCATCAACTGGACATGGTCCCGGATGCGCTCGTGGCCGGAGAAGACTCTCCCGTAACAGACCAAGAATGCAAACGTTGGCCGTAGATCTGGTCAATAGGTAAGAACACCTCTCGAATAGGGGCAAATGAAAAATCCTGCAAGAGCGTGCGCAATCGACTTTCCGTCTTATCAAGATTTAGATAATGTCGTAATCGCGATACCAACGACCCTTCCATTCTGGGTTGGTCTGGATCGAATTCCCACGGATGCAGATACATCACTAACGAAGAGCCTTCGCTTTCCAGTTTACGAAGGAGTGCTCGCAATATGACGTATGGATACAAGCGAAAATATCCCCCACCCGCAACAGGCAATCGCACCCCCATATATTTAACTGTGGAGGGAGGCACTTCCCACAAAAGGCCTGAGGGGGTCAAAAGCTTGTGCACTTCAGGATTTGCAGAAGGCACACCATATCGGTCATGAAGTATCGGGAAAATGCTGGAATCGTATATATAACCTTCCTCAACAAGGATCTGGGTTGCCCACATCGTGTCCTTTGTAATGGAAAAGCTGGGCGCGCGATAGCCCAGCACCGGCTGCGAGAGAATGCCCTCAAGAATGCCTTTGGCCTTCCGAATGTCCTCACGAAAGGCAACGGGAGTTTGACCTGTAATGAGTTCATGCCCGTACCCATGAGAAGCAACCTCATGCCCGCTTGATGCAATTCGACGCACCAATGAGGGATACCGCTCTGCTAGCCATCCAAGGACGAAGAACGTCGCTCGCACCCCACTCTTTGCTAGCAATCCAAGCAGTCTTTCGGTATTGCCCTCCACTCGACTCTCATATTGCTCCCAATGCCTCCTGCGCATTGGAGATTCAAACGCCGATACCTGGAAATGTTCCTCAACATCGAAGGACAGACAATGTCTCGGACTTACCCCGGCCACGTGCTCCACTAGCGCGCACCTTCGCCCATTAACATCACCTTTACAGTGTGAATGATAATGCGAAAATCCAAAATCAATGACAGATTCTTCACATAGAAAAGATCGTACTGAAGTTTGACATGGGAATCTTCCTTCGAGGCACCGTATCGAAAACGCGTTTGTGCCCAACCGGTTATTCCCGGACGAACAGTATGCCTTAGATCATAGTAGGGTATGGTATTCCTCAACTCTTGCACAAAAACTGGCCGTTCAGGCCTTGGACCGACCAAACTCATCTCGCCCTTCATAACATTGATCAACTGAGGGAGTTCATCCAATCTCCACTTGCGAATCCACCTACCGACTCTGCTTATGCGAGGATCCTCACTAGAGGCCCACCTTGCCCCACTTTGTTCGGCATCCTGACGCATGGATCTGAACTTCCAAATCATGTACGGACGGCCCCGCAATCCGACCCGCATTTGTCTGTAAAACACCGAACCGGATGAATCGAGCTTGATAATAATGGCCAGAAAAAATACCAGGGGTAAAAGCACGACTATCCCCACTGCCGCAATCAAAAGATCTAAAAATCGCTTTAATAGCATGGTGATGAGTCGGCGACGAAAGCCAGTCGAAAAAATAAGGGCACTCGGCTTGAGGTGGTCGATCGAAAGCCGGCCAGATTCTTCTTCATACAGGTAGTGGCCATCCACGACGTCGCGGCCCATAGCTTTCATGTCCAAGAGAGTTTGGACGGGTAGGACCGCTCTACGATCTTCCAAGCATACCGCCACGGTATGAACTTGGTATCGCTCGGCAATCTCAAATAATTGGTCGTATGTGCCGATGATACTCGGATTTACCAAGCGTTCGCCGACGCGACTTGCATCCTTATCGAGAAACCCGACGACTTCCGTAAAACCAGTCCGTTTCGACAGCAGCGTCTGACAAAGGTCTCGCGCGAGGGGCCCAACCCCAAGAATCAACACCCGACGCGTAAATTTAGGAAAGCTTACTGATACTGAAACCAGAGGTTGCGAAACAGCGGCAGTCTCTAGGCCGATTTCCTGATCTGGCTTACTTGAGCTGTTCATGGTGGGCTTCGCGATAATATTCCTGCTGCATATAGTAGGGTGTGGTATGGGCATCCAGGCCATTCAATATGATTCCAACATTAGTGGTGTCACCGATCGCCTTCAGTGCTTTTTGGACAACATCCCGACCGGTCATGCTTGCCTTGACAACATAGGCAAGAAGATCCGCCATACTTGCTAATACTTGCATATCCGCGAGCGGTAAAACTGGCGGAGCATCAATTATGACATAGTCAAATTTCTCTTTTAATTCGGTGATCAAGTCAGCCAACTGATGCATCTTTGACAAGGCCAGGGGATTATCTCCCACTGCCCCTGCAGTAAGAATCCATGGCCCCACATCACCCAGTCGCTGCAAACAGTCCTCCATGACTTTGGTCCCGCGAAGTACTTCCGCTAACCCCGGCTGCTGCCAGACCCCAGCATAGATATGTTGCATGGGTCGTTTAAGGTCACAATCAATAATTATGGTTCTGCGATCAAGGTCTTTAGCCAACACATACCCCAGATTGAGCGCTGTGGATGATTTTCCTTCTCCCATCACGGCACTTGTGACCACAATTGCAGTGCTTTTTCGATCTCCAGTCATCAATTCGAGCCGAGTAGCCGCAACGCGATACTGTTCGGCCACAAATGAGAGCGGTCTCCACATTGAAACCAACTCGAGACCAGGCGTTGGGTTATGAAATTGACCATTCTGAAGTCTGTGCTTTGTGGCTGCTGTGATAGGAAGCCCACCCGCCATCCTCGGGTCCTCGGCTTGTCTTTCCTGGCCGGGTAGCAATAAAGTTGCTGCTCGACTTTTACCCGATAGTGCTCGAACCGTCTGCATTGTTCCACCAAATGCACTTTCATAAAGCGGAATAGAAGCGATAACGGGAAGGCCTAATGTAACCTCAATCTCTTCGGCAGACCGGAATCCTCGCCCCATAAGCTCCAGCCCAACAGCGCCCCCAAAACCTAATGCACAGCCCAGTACAAGCCCAGCCGCCATGATGAGCGGGATGTTGGGGACGACAGGAACAACTGGGGTATAGGCCGGGTCCACAATGCTGAATTTGGCACCCTTGCGGCCCTGAGCCAAACTCTTTTGCATGCCCGCACTGAGTTTTTTGTCTAATAGCGACTGATAATTTTTCTGAAGATTTTCATAGTCTCGTTCTAGGGTCTTAAGTCTTTGCTCTCGTTCAGGAGTATGCTCCACTCTTCGCTCATACTGAGAGATTTCCAGAGAAATGTGTGCTTGGTGACGCTTCACTGAATCAAGTTCAAGTAGAATTTCTTCTCTCTGTTTCAGTAGTTCAGCGTGGTACGGATCAATGGCCTTGCGCTTGGATTTTTTCGCACCAGATGGCTCTTCAGTTCCCTCGCTATCCGGCAACAAATCACGATATTGCGCTGATGTCATCTCCCTGAGCTTCTTAATCTCCTCCTTAACTTGCACAAGATCAGGATACGTTTCCTTATACATTGACGAGAGTTCTACCAACCGTCGCTCCAATTCCTTGATTCTTCCCAGGCGAGGGTCTTTATTCCGTTTGACGCTTCCCCCCATGGGTGAGTCACTGACCTCTCCAGTCTCCTCATAATCTTTTATTGATTTGTCAACTTGGCTTAATCGGTTGGCCAAATTTTGAGCCTGCTCGCTTTGTGACCTCCTGTCATCCTGAAGGCGGTCCAGCTTGCGCAAATTCGCATCTATTTGCTGAGGGAGTTCACCCAAATGTTGCTGTTTAAATTCGGAAATAATTTTCTCTTTTACTTCCAGCTCTGCTTTCGCATGCTTAAGCTCCAACCCAAGAAAATCTTCAGCAGCTTCAACCCCTCGTTCTCGGTCCTTTAGTGTTTCCTCAATGAAGAGATCACTGAGTCTCGAAGTTACATCCCTGGCGATAATCGGATCTTCATTGGAAAACGACAGAGTTATAAACAGCTTGTCTTTTGTAGGCTCAACCTTAACGGACCCCCGCATAGCTCGGATGGCGTTCTCTGACCCTGCGGCATCTGGATGATCTTTTTCATATCCAAAAAGCCCAAATTCTCCGGCAATCTGCCCAAGCGTCTTGCGACCCATAACAAACTGTCGGACTTCCATCACCCGATCTTCGAGAGTAGGTGCATAAGCCCCTCCCGGACTAGGGCCGCTCACAATAGACTCCTCTATCTTTGCGCCCTCAAACCACATTTTCGTCGATGACTGATAGACCTTTGCCATGAGCGCACACGCCACACCGGCAATACTGAGCGAAACCAGGACCGCAGAAATGACTAGCCACTTCCTGCTGACGACTGCCCGCCAATAATCCTCTGGAGACAAGGTGCGCATGTTCATTTCTTTATCTCAACTCCTCCTGCCCCAGATTTGCCCGCATCGGAGGATGATCCCCCGGATGGACCTTCCCAGAAAGCACCAGACCGGAAGAAGTCACCACGTGGCGAATACGCGTATGTAAATCCTAAGAGGATCACGTGCTTCGCAAATCCAAAATCACTTGCACTGCCGGCAGTTGCCTTTACATCAAAATTTAGCCATTGATGACTCAGCATGGCGGTGAAAGTCGGAGTGATAAGATAATTCAAGGACACTGTCGTACCGTATGTACTGAACGTAGTTCCGACAGTATCCGAGGTAAAACTACTCTGCGCATAATTAAAAAGGGCCTGCGCGGTGAGTTTATTTGTAATTCCGGCCATGCTTCCTAGCGAAACTATATGTGTATAGATCGGGCCTGCGGTTTGAACAAAACTTGGGTACACCCCCAGATTATATGTGAGAGTTAATCTATAGGACCCTGGGCTTGCGATACTTCCTGGCATGTTCATGCCCGTTAGGAGCGGGAGAAAGCTTTGCCCCCCCATCGAAGATGACGTTGCTTCCTGAATATCGCTTCCGAGCCTCCTTAAGAAGGATGAGCCCGCGGCATACGTTATGTTAAAGCCTCCGGTGGGGAAGATCGTGGCAGGGATTCTTCGCTGGCCTCCAGTAGCAGAGGTATCCGGAATCGGCTCAATGAGCGTTAATCCGCCGTTAAGACCGGAACTCCATTCCTTGGTCCAACTTCTCCCCCAGCCAACGGTTCCGCTATGCGTCGAATAGTCTCCAAATTGCGCCTGAGACATCTGAGTAAACGTATACTTCACATTCAAGGTATCTATCGCCGAAATCCTTGACGTAGGTCCGGCGCTGATGGCATGGGTGGTAGTATCAAAGACGTTGCTTAACGCTTGACTAGCATTCGTAACGGCCGGAGCATAGGAACTACTGAAGCTAAGTTGGGAGTATGTGTAGGTAGTTTGAAAATCTGTTGTCGGCGAGAGTGAGTAGGAATCGGCAAACCCAGCACTGAACATAGTCGTCCTAATGCGTTGTGTCAGGAGTCCGGAGTCCAATGGCCCTCCGATCCCGAAGCCTCCGCCTCCAAAGCCTCCGCCTCCAAAGCCTCCGCCAATACTTCCCGCGCCAAAAGCTGGCGCTGAAGGCATGTACTGATAGGTTCCTAATAGGCGGAAGGCCCGATTCCTCGGTAATAAACGATTGACTGCTTGCGTGAGGTCGACGCCGGCTGATCCATTAAATCCAACGTTATCAAGTTCCGAATTACGGGCAAATTTCTGTATGATCGCTCCCACTGAAAGATTTGTCCTTACCAAGTTGTTGCCATGAGTAAAATTCAACTGCGGGGTGAATATCGAAATGAGATCGTCGGCTTTCGTTCCTGGCGGAAGTTGTGATTTTGGAGTAAAAAACACGTTGGTGTCGTATTGCTCAATCACTGAAAGTGAAGGCACCACACGGAACTGCTGAGCAGCGCATTCTATTGCGCTCCAACTTACCGTCAGAGCTAACGCCAAAATCCAAAGGCTGATTGGGCCAGCTTTCAAAAACTGGTCACGGCACAACAATGACATCACCAGCCTTGAGGAAGAAATTACCCTCAGAATTTTTACCTTGAAGTATGTCTTCGTAAGGAACAGGAATTTGAACCTGCTTTGGTTGGCCTTGACCATTAGGAACGACCCGGAGCACATGAATCTTATTTCTCGACGCAAAGGTGGTGAAACCTCCTGCCAATGAGATTCCTTGCAAGACTGTCGCATATGACTTTAGTGGGACCTTGCCCGGCTTCGACACCTCACCCAATACGTAGACATAGTAACTATTCACCTCTTTCACCTGCACCGATACTGTCGGATTGGACATAAACTCAGCCAGCCCATCTGCAATTCTCTTGGCTAGGACATTGGACGTCATCCCTGCCGCCTGAACATCGCCAATCAACGGCATGGAGATTTTCCCGTCAGGGCGGATAATTACCTCCCGCGAAAGTTCTTGATTTCGCCAAACATTCACAACTAAAACATCTTCAGGCCCTAGCAAAAATTCGTTCGGAGGGATGTATGTGACATTAAAATCTATCTGTTCATTTCCGATCCAGCACCCCGGGAGAGCCAAGAGCACACCAAAAAGAATACATACCCCCCCTCGCAACCTTCTGCAACCGAAAGTTTTCAATTTCCACAACTCCTTTGGTTCGATCCGCGAGACTTCACAGGCAAATGTAGCTCAACCTTTTTCTACCTGGACGGCAACACCACCATAGTTTCCGAAGGCACAACAATCTGATCTCCCGGCTTTAACTCTATATTTTGATCAGAACCGTCCCTCAACACAATGTCGTCGTAGCTCGCTTTAATCTTGTGAAGCCCCTCACCATCTTTCCCAAATCGAAACACGACAATCTTATTGCGTGCAGCCACCTGTGTAAAGCCATGCGCGATCGTGATGGCTTGCAGTAAAGTTGTTTTGCTCTTCAACGGATACTTACCAGGGGCATTTACCTCGCCAAGAACGTAAATCTGGTAACTATTCACCTCGCGCACTAGTATCGAAACTGTTGGATTCTCCATATATGACTTCAAGCGTGCCGAAATCTCTTCGGTTAACTGCGCCGCCGTACGACCCACCGCTGACACATCGCCAATTAGCGGAAGAGAGATCCTTCCATCAGGCCTTACCTGGACCTGCTTGGAGAGATCTGCATTTTTCCACACAGTGATTTCCAGAACATCTTCAGGCCCCATAATGTAATCTGGCGTTACGGTGAGAGAAGATTTCTCGGCTCCTTCACCTCCAGGGCGTGTACTAGAGGAGCTTGCCCCTTGGGCTCCTCCTGCCACCAGTATCAATTTCGGCAACCGGTCTAACTGATTTGCGAATGCCACACTAACCAGGTTCCCAAGAACAACGGTCAAACAAAGAATAACCTTAATAGTCATGACCAATTCTCCTGAAAGGATTCCAACAGGGCCACATACAATCACTGATTAAATCTAGCTAACTCCACCGAACACAGAAACTTGAGTCCTATCAAAACCATCTCTGGCTTCCCCCCGAGAGAGTGACGATCCTTCTCCCACATCCCATCCGTGCCAGTGCTTGAGCCACAGAAGTGGCCGCATTCGTTTGAACAGCAGTCCGATGTTCTTAAGTGGACACTCTGCTCATTCTCATGCCGCCAGTTTACCAGTCGGCAGCATCACGGCCTACGTCTCATCGATGTCTGCTTGCCCAGACTCGAATGCGGTCTCGATTGGTTGTAGCAGCTCAGATATTGCGTGATCGAAGTTCTGGCTTCCATGACTGAGGCATAGGCGTACAAATACACCCGCTCGCAGAGATAACACTCATCTTCTGCATTAGGGTGATAAGCAACATATTTTTGTTTATTCATTAGACTAAAGTATAGAAGTAACAGACTGAGCGAACAATACCAAGCATATATCAATAATCTACCCGAAAGTATAATTTGACTACCTCGAAAGTATTATGTAGCATTACTAGTGATACTGAGATTTCATGTTACCAGAATTCGTTCAATTGTCTAGATAGCTCAACGACTTTACGGAGTACCGCCGTGGCTCAAAACGCAGTTACATCTCAAGAACCCGCAGATAACCTCTTGGATCAACGCGCAGGGGCTGGAATAGTGGTCCTATCCTCTTCTATGCAGCTATTGCATATGAATCGCCAAGCTGCTGAACTCTCCAAACTTATCAATATGGCTGAGAATGGTGGAACACCGGCAAAGGCAGCCCATGGAGTACTTCCCTCAGCACTTACAGAGCTCTGCGCCGAACTTCTAAAAGCCCTCCAAGTTCGCACCGAGGCTAAGGATTGGGAGCAATTTGAGGTTAAACGAATAGCAGGGAACCCAAATCAGCCGGTGCTGCTTCGTGGTTTCGGACTTCCCGACCGAGGCGGGGTGCAACACGCAAGGCTAGTCGTAACATTAGAAGAGCTTGGGCGTCGCCAACAGCTTAATACCGATCAGGCCAAGGAACGGTTCCAACTTACAAATCGAGAACAGTCTGTGGTCGAAAACCTTGCTAAGGGCTGGACTAATAAGGAAATAGCAAATGCCCTCAAAATCACTGAGCAAACGGTTAAGGAGCATATTAAACACATCATGCGAAAAACAAACTCTACAACACGAACAGGAGTCCTAGTTCAAGTCTTCCGCTCTTGATCCTGAGAGGTTGGCCCCATCCGTTTGCGAGACAACCTATCCGATAAAATCCATGAATAGGTTTTTGTTCTGCGCTGGCGTAGTTGCGGGACGACCCAAATCTTTCCTGGCCCCACGGTGAACACGGATCTCCAGCAGACTAGGACCGATGGAATCTTTCAGAGCCAGTAACGATGAATGGAGTTCCTCTCTGGTTTGAGCTCGAACAGCATGCTGGTAGCCGACGGCACGGGCAATACTCAGGAGGTCAATGGACAGTCCCACGGTTGGTTGACCGCCGACCGAGTCGTGAGCGCCATTGTTCAAAATGATGTGTTTGAGGTTTCGCGCCTTCAAAGATCCGTTGATAGCAAGTGCTCCCATGTGCATCAACACAGCGCCGTCTCCATCGAGACAATAGATGCTACGTTCAGACTCTTGGAGTGCAATGCCCAGTGCGATTTGGGACGCGTGCCCCATGCCGCCCACGGTTAAAAAATCCCGTTGATGGCCCTCGCCTTTCTTGGCCCTGCATTCATACACCTCTCGAGAAGGCATACCGGTGGTCGCTACGACCATATCGTTTTCATCCAGAACATCGAGTGCCTGCTGAATAGCCTCTTCCCGAGAAAGCTGAAATTCCTGGAGTTCAACCCGCGAACCCGTAAAAGCTTTGAAGGTGCCCTTCTTAATGACGAGCGCAAATGGCGCGCTGGCCTTTCGAACATAGGCCAGTGCATCTGCCAGAATCGTCTCGGCATGATCGACCTCCGGCCCCAGAACAGAATAGGGAATTTCCATGGCCTCAAGCATGGCAAGCATCACCCGCCCCTGCTTCTTATGTTGCGGCTCATCATGAACGTCGGGCTCTCCTCGCCAGCCGATCACAAGCAACATGGGAATCGAATACACCTCCTCGTCGACCAAGGACAACAGCGGATTGATGACATTGCCCAATCCGGAGTTCTGTAAATAGACCAGAGGAACCTTTCGTGTCGCCAGATGATATCCCAATGCCAGGGCAATGGCTCCCCCTTCGTTGGCCGCAACGATATGTTGGTCCGCACGATGCAGTTGTTCGAGACAGCCGCACAAATCCTTGAGTAAGGAATCCGGCACCCCAGTGAAAAATTCAACCGCATTTGATTGCAGATGTTCGACGAATTCGTGTGGGTCAATCATGTCGTAGCAGCTCCGAAAAATATGCGTGGTGCTGAGGCGAGAGCGAACAGCTTCATCGCTGACTTTCTATGCAGGATCACAGTCGGTGCATGCGCTGTAGCGAACATCAAAAGTTTCCTGCCTGAACGACATCATCAAGGCTATTGATATCCAACCAATGCCCCACCGTATACAACACTCGGATGGGATGTTGGCGCTTTAGCAATTCTTGTAACAACTGGGGGATGCCCGCTTTTCGATTTGCTGGATCGGCGAGGATTTCCAAAAGTATCCCATTGATCTGGCTGGTTGCGGCGGAAGAGAGTTTGAGAAACCCCATCCAGACCCCGTGAATGGCTGTGCTGGGAACATGATTCCCCAATTGCTTGAGATACACTTTGGCATTAAAGGCTTTCCGAGAATTCGGAACGGTGCATTCCACAAAACCATCAAGACGGGCATAACTGGTCCGATCCTTCCAGTTGCTGTCCACGAAAATCACGCAATCATCCTGCTCCTGGCACAGGGCCTGAGGGATATACTTATTGAACAGCACGTCGCCATAGGAAATAATCGTGGGCTGGAAATGCCCGGCCCGAGACTGCAGCGCCTTCAGCAGAGAATCCAGTTCACCGGTCTCACAAAATTCATTATTATCCACGTAGGTCAAGTTAGGAAGATTGACAGCCTCTTTCCTATACCCGCGTACGACCAGAACATCCTTGATCCCAACCGCATGATAGGCATCCACAATGTGGCTGAGGATCGGGGCGCCCTGAATTTTGACCATCGTTTTAGGTTGCGCTTCGGTGAGCTGTCCCAGTTCATCGCCTCGCGAGGCCGCCAGCACCACCGCCGACGTGCCCTCGGCACCACGAGGAAGATAGCGTTCTTCCGCCTCCATCAATTCCGCCGCATTCTGCAATCGAAATATTTCCGAGACCGGCACCACTTTGTCTTCAATGGACAGGAGGTGTTCACTCTCCTTCAGCGCTCGCGCGGTTTTCTGCATGGTGGCCACGGCCGCTCGCAGCATATGATTCGCCCAAATCACCATCGAAAAACCATGCTGCCGGAACACCTCAGTGGGCGTGGAATAATATTTAGTGGGAACGATCACAACCGGGCAGCGATTCCCCCACTCCCGCTTAAAAGCAAGAATCTCGTCGGGAACCGAAAGAGCACTGTGAATAAGAATGCCGTCCGCTCCCGCTTGATGATAGGCCTCGGCCCGACGCAACGCTTCCGCTAGTCCCCAGCCGCAGATGAATGCCTCGACCCTGGCGATAATGCTAAAGTCAGGATCGGTCTGCGCATCTTTCCCCGCCTTAATTTTTCCGCAAAATTCATGCATATCCGCCAGGGGCTGCGCGTCTCCCTTCAGGAAACTGTTGGTTTTAGGAAATAGTTTGTCCTCAATGCAGACCGCGGCGATGCTGCGCTGTTCGAGCTTGCGAATAAGCCGCTGCATGTTATTAAAATTGCCGTATCCCGTGTCACCGTCGAGAAGGATGGGAATCCGGGTGGCATCGGACATGAATTCGAGATTTTCCAACACTTGGGTCCAGCTGGCTTCGTTATTATCCCGAACTCCAAATTGGGCAGAGATGGAGAGACCGCTAGCCCAGATGCCGCGAAAACCCGCCTCCTCCACGATTTTTGCGCTGAGGCCATTGTGCGCCTCGCAGATGAATTCCAGCTGCTCCGACAGCAAGAGATTTCTAAACTGACGGGCTTTAGTCAACACTGGTCTCGAATTCATGGGCAGAGGAACCTTTCCCCAAAAGATTTCACACTGTGTTCAGTATCTGCTGACATACTCATTGAACCTGTCGATCGACCAGTCGTCACCGCCAATACAGAACAGGACCGTCCCAGCGTTTAGAACATATTGCTTCACTGTCCGTCACAGCATTTTGCCCTCTCTGAGCAGACCGTTCATATAGTCGCCATAGGCCCCCAACAATATCAGTTGCCGACAGA
>CAZBNV010000099.1:0-13689 GCA_964493335.1 uncultured Nitrospira sp. | reverse complement strand
GTTCCAAGTCGCCGATCCCGACTATCAAGGCGCTCCTCCTGCGGAACGGCGGGAGTCGATCGGCCAGAGAATTACGGAGGTGTTGACCGGCCGCCAGACCATCGAGGCGATGATGCGTCGTGGGGCCAGGCTGAGCATGGGGCGGTCATTCCCGGCGCACCGGCAACCTGCTGAGGTGCGGATCGACAATGAAACGTCCGACCGATTCACCATTCTCGACGTGTTTGCAGACGATCGACAGGGGTTGCTCTACGTCATCACCAATGCAATTTTTCAATTAGGCTTGTCCGTCCATGCGTCACGAATTTCCACCCGCCTGGATCAGGTCGCGGACGTGTTTTATGTGACGAGTATGGAGGGCAAGAAGGTGGAGGAGGCTGGCCGGCTGGAATCGATCCGGACGGCAATCCTCAGCGAGATCGAGACGTTTCTCGGTGCCAATGCGGCGTAAGACGCAGGGCGTGGGTAGTCATTTTCATCGGTGGTTGAAAGGAGGAGGGGATGAACGTTCGTGAGGTCTTAGATTTTGCAAAGAAGAACAAGGTCCAGGTTGTGGACATGAAGTTCGTGGACCTGATCGGCACTTGGCAGCATTTCACCATTCCGATCAGTGAGTTGACCGAAGGCCTCTTCAAGGATGGGTCTGGGCTCGATGGTTCGTCGATTCGAGGCTGGAGAGCGATCAACAACAGCGACATGTTGCTCGTGCCTGATCCGTCGACCGCCTGTCTGGATCCCTTCTGCTCCGTGCCGACCCTGAGCCTGATCGGCAATGTGGTCGACCCGATCACGCGTGAAACCTACGATCGTGATCCTCGATACATCGCGCAGAAGGCGGAGAAATATCTCCAGAGCACCAAGATCGGCGATATTTCCTACTGGGGCCCGGAAGCCGAATTTTTCATCTTCGACCATGCGCGCTACGATCAAACGAACCACAGCGGCTACTACTACATCGATTCCGACGAAGGCGTTTGGAACATGGGGCAGGAAGGCGTCAACTTGGGCGGGAAGATTCGCCACAAGGAAGGCTACTTCCCGGTGCCGCCGACTGACACGCAGCAGGACATCCGCACCGAAATGGTGCTGGAAATGGAAAAGGCAGGGATCGCCACCGAGAAACATCACCATGAAGTGGCCACGGCAGGTCAGGCTGAAATCGATATTCGCTTCGATAGCCTGGTGAGGACTGCGGACAAAATGATGATGTTCAAATACATCGTCAAGAACGTCGCGCGGCGTCACGGCAAGACCGCCACATTCATGCCGAAACCCATTTTCGGCGACAACGGTTCGGGCATGCATACCCACCAGAGCATCTGGAAAGAGGGCAAGCCCCTGTTCGCCGGGAAAGAATATGCGGGCGTGTCCCAGATGTGCTTGCACTATATCGGCGGCATCCTGAAGCATGCGCCGGCCCTGGCCGCCTTCACCAATCCCTCGACCAATTCCTACAAGCGATTGACGCCTGGATTTGAAGCGCCAGTGTTGCTGGCCTATTCAAGCCGAAACCGGTCTGCCGGCATTCGTATCCCCATGTATTCACCCAGCCCCAAGGCGAAGCGGATCGAAGTGCGTTTCCCGGATCCGGCTGCGAATCCCTACCTGGCTTTTGCCGCCATGCTCATGGCCGGCTTGGACGGGATCGAAAACAAAATCAATCCTGGCGAGCCGGCCGAGAAGGATTTGTACGATCTCGAAGCCAAGGAAGCCGCCAAGATTCGAACCATGCCGGGGAGTTTGGATGAGGCGCTCAATCATCTCGAGAAGAATCACCAATTCCTGCTGAAGGGCGGCGTATTCAGTGAGGATTTGATCGAATCTTGGATCGCCTACAAGCGCAGTAAGGAAGTGGATACAATGCGGTTGCGGCCGCATCCCTATGAATTCTTCCTGTACTACGATGTGTAGATTTGGGTGTCCTCGTTAAGAAGCTTGACGAGCGGTAGCGACGATGGTATAGATGGTGCCTGTGGGTGAGAAGAGGCAACGACGCCTAATTCACTACCCACACGAAAAAATGTACACGGACAAAGGCGTCCGTCATTCTTGCGAGAGTGGCGGACGCCTTATTTTTTAGCCGACGTTGTAGTCGGCAAACAGTATCTTGGTGGGGCGAGGAGCCTTGCCGAACAGGACAAAGACGTCCTCTTTCCCGTTTCGGGATGAGGGCGTCTTTTTTTTTGAGTTTCTACTGGCGCATCGAACACAGGAGGGAAGTCTCATGCATGCAGCAGATCACGAGCGGATCGCAGGTGTGGCAGCAAAGAAATGGTCGTTTCTCGAACAATCACTAAGCGGATATTTCATCCTCTCCGTCCTCGCCGGGATTTATCTCGGATTCGGGATTGCGCTGATTTTCAGCCTCGGCGGCCCGTTGGCGGCCGCTGGGTCTCCGGTGGTTAAGCTCATCATGGGAGTCTCATTCGGTATTGCATTGACCCTCGTGATTTTTGCGGGCTCTGAATTATTTACCGGTAACAACATGATCGGCGCCATCGGGGGCCTGTCGAAAAGCCTGTCGTGGGCACAGGTCGTTCAGCTGAATGCGTGGTCATGGCTTGGAAACCTCGTAGGGTCGTTGGCATTGGCTTGGCTGGTCATTCAATCGGGTGTGTTTGCCAAGGGCCCGACCATGGACCTGATCGAGAAGGTGGCGGCGGTAAAAATGTCGCTGCCAGCCTGGGAACTGTTTGTGCGGGGAATTCTTTGCAATTGGCTGATCTGTTTGGCGGTCTGGATGGCGGCGCGGACGACCAACGACACGGCGAAGATCCTCCTGATTTTTTGGTGCCTGTTTGCGTTCATCGGCACCGGCTTCGAGCATAGTATCGCCAATCAATCATTCTTAGGCATGGCGCTGTTCCTGCCGCATGACGCGGCCGTCAGCTGGGCGGGCTTTTGGTACAACCAACTCTTCGTGGTACTAGGCAATATCGTCGGTGGCGGGTTGTTCGTGGGCGGGCTCTACTGGATGGTGAGCCCCTATCGCGTGACGGAAACACCGGAGGAGCCGGCTGCTCAGCCGGTCAGTGCGGCAGTCGTTGGGTCGTAACAGTGCGATTTTTACTCACGGGCGAATCAATCTAAGGAGACCATGATGGAAAAAGTAGCCATACGTAAGGCGATTAAGGCGCAACGGTTGAGCAAAAAGGTGACGATCGCAGAGGTGGCCAAGACGGTCGGCAAGAATCCCACATTTGTGGCGGCGGCGCTGAATGGGAATCACCGACTCGCACCCGACGAAGCGGTGAAAGTCGGGAAGTTGCTGGATTTGGATAAGGAACAAATCGGCGCCCTCAGCGCGTTTCCCATTCGGACCGACTTTCCGAATGCCACGGACCCGTTCAAGTATCGGCTACTCGAAGTCATCGGTGTCTACGGAGATTCCTTGCGAGAGATGGCGAATGAAATGTTCGGCGACGGCATCATGAGCGCGATTGACTTCACCCTGGATATGGAAAAGGTCACCGGCAGTCAGGGTGAAGCCCGCTGCAAAATTACGCTGAACGGCAAGTGGCTTGAGTATAAGACGTTCTAAAACAGAGGGGCGTGTGACGCTGTGACGGCGATCAGACGAAGGGAGGGCACCATGAACACGAATGCAGAAACGGCTGTACTGACACTCCTGGAGCGACAAGCTCCCCAAACATTCGAAGAATTGATGGCCCTTTCCGGTCTGAGCGCGTCACAGGTGTTGCTGGTGGTGGATCGATTAAGTCGGGCAGGCACGGTGGTATTGAGGAAAACCGGACCGGACTATTCCGTCGCACTGGGAGGCATGAGATGAACAAGATCGAGGCGATCAAGACGGAACGGGACGGGTTAACGGTGCGCGACATGATCGCACATTATGCGCAAACCGGATGGGAGACCATTCCCGAAGACGATATTCAACGCTTGAAATGGTACGGGCTATTCCTGAGAAATCCCACTCCCGGCCATTTCATGTTGCGCGTGCGACTCCCAGGGGGACGAACGACGTCGACGCAACTCGAGGCGTTGGCGGATATCGCGCTGGAATACGGCAACGGTGTGGTGGATGTGACCACGAGACAACAAGTACAACTGCGACATCTGACGATTGAGAATGTGCCGGCGGTGTTCGCGAAGCTGTCGGAGGCGGGACTCACCTCGTTACAAACCGGCATGGACACGGTTCGCAACATCATGACCTGCCCGGTGGCGGGCTTGAATCCGAATGAACTGCTGGATGGAACCGACATCGTTCGCGCCATCAATGAAGAGGTGTTGGGCAACCCCGCGTACACGAACCTGCCTCGTAAGTGCAATATTGCCGTGACCGGCTGCCCGGACAATTGCCTCCATACGGAGACGCAAGACATTGCGCTCGTACCGGCCTATCACGATCTGGGGCATGACAAGTGCTACGGGTATAACGTGCTTGTTGGCGGCAAACTGGGCTCGGGCGGCTACCGAATTGCCAGTTCGCTGGATATGTTCGTGAATCCAGCCGAAGCCTTCGACGTCTGTCGGACCATCCTCCACATCTACCGCGACCATGGGTCGCGCGAGAATCGTACGCAAGCGCGCCTGGCCTTCCTCGTGGAAGCATGGGGCGAGGCGCGGTTGCGGCAAGAGGTCGAAGTCCGGATGGGACGGACCTTGCCGGGGGCTGGCACCGATGCGAGGGCGGCCAGCGAGCGTGACCACATCGGCATCTTTCGCCAAAAGCAACGCGGCATGAACTATATCGGACTCAAGGTGTTGGTCGGTCGCGTCAAGGCGGCCGATCTTCGGAACATTGCCGCCTTGGCGGCTCGGTACGGCACGGGCGAAGTGCGACTGTCGCCGGCGCAAGCCTTCGTCATCCCGCATGTCACTGATCGGCTGGTGGGCGAACTGGCAGAAGAGCCGCTCGTCAAGCAATTCGCCTATAACCCCTCGGCCCTGTACAAGGGGCTCGTGAGCTGTGTGGGAAGCGACTATTGCAATCTGGCGGTCATTGAAACCAAGAGCCGGGCCGTCGACACGGCACGTGCCTTGGAGCGTAAATTTGGGGATGGCCTGAAGCCGATCACGCTGCATTGGTCCGGCTGTCCGGCCGGCTGCGGAAACCATCTAGTGGCGGACATCGGGCTCTTGGGAAAAAAGGCGAAGGTAGGCGGGAAGGTGGTCGATGCCGTCGATATATTTGTCGGCGGCCGGTCGGGGCCCGATCCCAAACTTGCCACCAAGATCATGGAAGATGTGCCTTGCGACAAGCTTCCGGCTGTGTTGGAGACGCTCATGCCTTACCATACGCGAGAAAAGATGCATCGTGTGCGTGGAAAGGCAGTGCCCAAAGGGACGGGATCGGGTAAGGCGGCGGCATCTGGAGCCGCGGCGGCCGGAATCATGCCGGACCTGACGCCTCAACCGTTTCCTGCCTGAAAACATAGGCTTGAGCCGATGCGAAAGTTAGGCTATTCTCTTGAGCTTACAAGGAGGCAGCATGGCCAAGAGAGTGAAACCAAGTGAGCAACCTGCCGAGGTTCTGAATCGGCATATAGACCAGATTCGTGAGACATTGGTGGCGTTCCAGCCGTTCCTGTCTCGCCGAAAGGTGACTGCATCGTTGGACGGGTTTGATGAGCAAGCCGAAGAGGTGCTCAGCGAAACCTTCGGGGGAGCCTCGGAGGAACTCGAAGCCTATCAATACGCCAAGCTCGGCGAAGCCGCGATTGTGCCGGAGGAAGCGCAAGAGGCGGGGACGCACAATGTAGACCGCGAAAGCCTTCATCAGCGCAAACAGGTGTTGGAAAGTTGCCTGGCGCAACTCGAGTTAAAGAAGACCGCCAGGGCAGGCCGCGATTGGCGAAAGACCGTCGGTGATCGACTGGACGGCCGTACCGTGGCGGAGTTCATGTCCTCGGAGGTTCGAAGTGTGCACAAAGGCGCCTCGATCAAGGAGGCCGGGCGGTTGCTTCAAAAGTGGCGTATTGGGTCGCTGCTGGTGGATGACGGGTCGCGGTATATCGGCATCATCACCGATACCGACCTCAGCCGAAAAGCCGTCGCCAAGGGACTCGACCCGAATAGCGCAACGGTCACCTCCTGCATGAGCAAGGCGGTGGTCACCATCGAGGACAGTGAGCCGCTCATGGAAGCGCTTTCGTTGATGAAAAAAGAGAGCATCCGGCACCTGCCGGTCACTGAAGACGGCACCATTATTGGAGTGCTGTCCGTGGGAGATTTGTTGCGGGCGTATGAGAAGGTGCTTGAGCTGTAAGCGGCTGACCGCCGAGACCACACCGACCAACCAACACAGTACCGGGAGGGAGCCGCTTTGGGGCGGCTTCCGGCAAGCCCTAGAGTGAACAGGTAATGATAAACCTGCCCTGCTCACTCGCGATTCATTCACGCCAATCGCTCGATTAAGGCCAGGCACATGCATGCCAGCGTGTTCAGAATCGTATTCGTCCTCAGCCTGATAGGAGTTCCTTGCGGAGCACTGGCTGCGGCTGGCCCCGCCACTCCGTCCGTGACCAACGGGGTGAAATGGCATCCGGGACACTACTACACGCTGATGAGCTCAAGTAAAAATAACCCTCAACACCTGGCGCAGGTGTGCAGCGAACTGAAGGCCACCCCTGCATTGCGCGGAGTACAAATTCGTTATGAATGGCCGGATCTGGAGCCGGCAGAAGGCCAGTACGATTTTACCGCTATTGAGCAAACCCTTGCGGCACTGGCGGCGCAAAACAAGCGGCTGGTCATTCTGCTGCAAACGAAATCATTCAACCCTCAAATACTGCCTGTTCCGGAATACATGAAGGTGGAAAAATATGAGGGTGGGGCGTTTGCATTCAAGTCACCCGGTGCCAATATGCCGAGAGGGTACAACCTTAAATTATGGAACGCCCAGCTGCGCGAGCGGTTGGTTGCGCTGATGAACGCGTTGGGCGCGCGTTTCAATTCCCACCCGTATTTTGAGGGGATTGGTCTCCCGGAAACCGCCCTCGGGGAGCCTCTCTCCGAGATACCGGCTCAGCAAATCGATCAGTTTTATGACAACCTGCTCACGGTGCAGCGGCAGATGCGAATGGCCTTCCCCAACACGATGACGTTCCAGTTCATAAACTATCCGCGCCCAATTCTGCAATCATTCGTCGGCCAGCTGAAGACCATCGGGGCTACACTAGGCGGGCCGGATACCTTCCCCGATGACCCAGGGTTAACCTTCGATAAGCCCGGTGCGCCAAAGGGGATCTACCATTACTATCCGGCACTGTCGGGGATTGTGCCGCTGACGCCCTCCGTGATGCAGTCGAACTATGTAAATACGCGGCACGATGGAAAGGGCCGTGTGCCGACTGTTTCCGGGTTGCTCTCATTCGCGCGTGACAGACTGAAAGCCAACTATGTGTTCTGGACGCGGGCGCCAGGCTATTATCCGCAGGTACTGGAATTGTTGAACGGGCTGCCTGCGGCGAACAGTCCTGTCGGCGGGCTGGATCCGACCTGTCCCAAAGCCTACGCGTCGTGTGTGGAGTAGATGGTGGGCTTGATTACTGTTGAAGGGACGGGACTATTGGGGGCAGGGGTTTTTGTGCTGGTGGTGAGCGATGATACGTTGTTGCGGCCGCCCGCCGCGAAGCAGGTCCCATCAGAAAAGACTCCCGACCCCTTTTCTTGCTCCCAGTGCCGATTCTCATTTCACTCTGCCGAGCAATCAAAAAATAATCCCGACCCCTTTTCTTGATCGACGACGTGAAACGGTGACATTGCCTAGTCTAGAAAGCTCGCTTATCCTTCTCTAGCTTGTCGTCAATTTCCACAAGATACTTCTTAGCAAACTCAAGGGATTTTGTGAATTTTCCGGTTGACTCAGCCTTCTCGCAAAAGCTCCGGAAATCATTCCTGGCGGATTGCCAGTCCTCCTTATAGAAATAGTTAATCATTCCCAGGCAATACCAAAGCTGTATTTTGTCAGGTTCGAAATTCAACACATCGACGATAAAGGTTTCGACTTGGAGCGCGGTGTTGTCAGAAACGAGACTCCGGAAGGCTCGTTGGTATGTCTTGTGTGCGTCTTCAACCCTTCCATCATAGGCATCTAGAAATGCGGAACTCCAAAGCCATGCGGCATCTCTACTGTTCTTAGCCTTCTTGATCTCTTTCTTTGCGCTTTCTATATCGCGCGACGACAGGAACAAATAGATCCCTTTCAGGAGATGGCCACCATAGTGACTGGGGTCAATCTCTTGGACAACATCCAAGAACCGTCGCATGTCCTCCAAGTAATTTGGCGGTTTCTTCGTAAATCGCAGATTTGCCGCATTGAGCCCATCCACAACCAGCAGACTTGCCACTCTTGCGGTTAGTTGTTTGGGCCCTGGCCAACCAAGTCCTTCCTCTTCTTTCCTTTTTAGCTCTGTCCATACGCCATAGTGAAGGTCGAACGCAGAAATTGGATTGCCGGAAAGCAGACTGGCAATTCCTAAGATAAATCGCGATGCCAAGCCCACCAAATCTCTCGCAAGTTCGAATCCGCGAAGTTCTTCTGTCTCCGGGATTAAAGCTTTTCTCGGAAAAGCTAGATCAATGTCTTTGCTAAACTGCTTGCTTTCATCCAGGGCAATGGGAGCATGTCTGACGCTGGCGCTTAGTTCAAGAACATACGTTGGCTGATTTTGGTGCGAGCGCACTTTGCAACGTCCGTACACCATCAAGTGAGAGCCGGTTCGTCTCAAGAGAGGCATGGCGTCCTCGTGAGAGCCAATCATTCGCGAACGATACTCAGAGAGCTCATGCACAACAAACTGCTGGTGGCTTCCTCGCATCATTTCATCGCGTAACGCTCTGACAAAGTCTGCTTTGAGTCGTTGCCTCTCTTTTTTAGTTTCGCAATCAATTGCGATCAGAATGCCAATCCTATCGGCGGGTATTTTAGGAAGACGTGTGGATGCAAACCATCCAACAGCGACCAAGATCATCATCGTAAAAACTAGCAGGGACTCTTGGGGGGTGATCTTCTCCGGGATTCCAGCTAATTTGTACTGGTAACTAAGCGAGAGCCCCAAGAGCAAGGTCACTAAAAGTACTAGTGCCAATGTTGACGGCTTCTGCCAGCGATCCCTGATCCAAGAGGTTAGCTGTATAGCTTCTTTGATTTCTTCGACCATATAGGCCTGATCTGTTTGGGAGAGTTTCGAATAATACTGATCACCGACTGCGGGGCATCGAAGTATCTGTCAATCAACGGTTTCTCTAGGAGCCTGCGTCTCAGGCCGACTACATTCTACAAGGTTGATCAAGTAGTGCGTTCAGCAAGGCCGCCCGGAGGCTATACGCTTCCAATGCGTTGCTTTCCCCAATTCCCTCCCGCTCCTCTTTACAGTTTTCCGAACGTCCTTTCGAAAAACTCTCTCGTCAACTTCATGTGCTGCTCAATATCCGCCTGCAAATGCCTCGCTCCTGCTTCCCAATCATCGGTGGTATACCCGACGCGGCGGGCGAGGAAGATGAAGTCGTCTGAGTCCGTTGGCGGGAGCACGAGGTCCTTGGCGTTGCCGCGCACCATGCGCAGTCCATCGATCAAATTGCGAATGAAGAGATAGGCCTTCCGCAAGTGTTCGCCGTCCTGCCTTGCCACAATCCCGCATTCAACCAGCCCTGAGAGCGCCTGCATGCTGTTGGGAGTTCGCAGCGTTGGATGGCGGTGGCCGTGCATGACCTGGAGGTACTGGATGGCATACTCGATGTCGACGAGCCCGCCGGCGCTGTGTTTCACATTCACGGTGCCTGGTTCGACGAGCTGTTTCAATTGTTGCCGCCTGAGGTCGAGGGCGATGCCGAGATCCCAGGGCTGGCCGCCGTACACGTACCGGTCCCGATGGGCTTCGACCTGTTTCCCCAGCGCGGCGTCTCCGGCGACGGAGCGCAGCTTGATCATGGCCTGTCGTTCGAAGGGAGCGGCCAAGCCGGTGGGGCTGTAGTAGCTGACGATTTCTTCGAGCGGATTGGTGAGGGAGCCTTTGCCACCATGGGGGCGAAGGCGAATATCGAGGTGGAAGATGCCTTCCTGCTTGGCCTCGATACCTTGCAGCAGTTCCTGCGCGAGCCGTTCGAAGTATTCGCTATTCTCGATGCCCTGTTTTCCGCTGGTGCGCCCTACGCCGCCGTAGACGAAGAGCACTTCGATGTCCGAGGCGTAGCCGAGTTCCCGGCCGCCGAACTTGCCCATGCCAAGCACGGCAAAGGGGCAGGGTTTCTTGTTCGTGAGGCGCGGTGCGCCGTATTGTTTCCCCAACTTGGCCTGGCAGTCTCGCAGGCTGCGCTCGACGATGACTTCGGCCAATTCGGTCAGCGCTTCTGAAAAGTCGGCGAGGCTTGCGGCATCGGCCATGTGCTTCATGTCGATCCGAAAGAGTTCCTGGTCCTTGAATCGATTCAAGGCCTCCTTGCGCGCCTCCTCCGTTTTAGCTTTGGCCATCACGCGGTCGAGCTCCTTGCGCAGCGCCGCTTGCGGCTTAATGAGCGGGGCGTCGCGGTAATCCTTCAGGAGGGGCAACAGATTGCCGTGCTGGCGGCGAAGAAAATCTTCCCACAAAAAGTCGCTGGTCCCGAGTAGGCGGGCGAGGATGGGAAAGGTCTTCTTGTCGTTGAGAAACGCGAGGGCCTGCTGCTGAGCCTTGCCTTTGGTGTCCTGCACGGTCAGGTCGAGGAACTGATCGAAAGCTTCCAGGGCCTTGGCCGGGTCAGGCGCCCAAGTCAGCGCATGGGTGAACTGTTTGATGAGCACTGCGGTCAGTCGCAGGTGTTGTTGATCGACGGGATCGGTCAACTTCTGGCCGTGGCGATTGCGGACGTAGAAGCGGTCGTGCAGCTTGCCGTCTTCGATCGAGAATTGCGCCTTGGCAATGTAGATGTTGCGCATCGCCAGCGCGTTGGCAAAGGCATAGAGAAAGGCGGGGGTATCGTCAGACTGGATATCCATCACGGTATCGGTGGGGGATTGGCTGTTGTCGAAGGTGATGTGAACGGTGTGAAGGAGCCCGCTAAACGAACTGCGGCGTTGCCCGAGGTATTCGACGAGTTGCCGGTTGACGGCTTGACGGGCTTCGTCGAACTGGTTGGCATCCAGGAGCGTAATCATCTGCGTGAGTTCGGCGATGAGCCGGCTGCGGTCGTCTGATTCGAATGTCGCGCCGCGCACGGGCTGCACACGAAAGACATCGACGATCTTTTTGCGGCTCAGGCCCGGGCGGCCCTTCGGGCGGGCGCGAGGGCTGTCTGTCCAGGAGGTGCGCGCGGCAGCGGGGGCGCTTCCTTCGACGAATGTGTAGATCTGCCCCTCCTCAATATTCAACCCGAAGGAGGAGAGGAGGCCGCAGATCGTGGCAAATTCTGAAAAGTAGTCATAGGCGACGATGGTGATGGTGCAGTGATCGCCGGTGGTATTCACGATGGACATTTCGCAGGGGTGGTCCGGCGAGAGCATGGCCGCCTGCTTGATGTGGGCCGCGAGAGTCTTCGGAGGGAATGCCGTGAAATAGTCCGGGTCCATCCGCGTGACGAAGTCTTGCAGAATGTCGCTGTCGACGCCATGACAGAGCGGCGTCAGGTTGGCGAGGATCTGGTCGCGGTCGGCGTCAGCTGGCAGCATGATTTCTTGCGAGTATACCCGAAGCTCGTTTCGTTGTACCGGAAGAATTGCGCCAGTATAATGCGGCGCCATGACACGACGTTCAGAAAATCCCACCCCTCCTGCACCGTCTCGCGACATCGCTTCAACTCGTGAGTTACCCGACCCGGCTCCGCTTTTGGTGGCGTCCGGTCTTGAGCCGGATCAAGTGGCGCGTATTCTGACGCCTTATGGCATGGAGCATCCGGCCGCAGCGGATACCAATATTCAGAGCATGGCGGGCGATCCCCATACCCGCCACCTTCTTGCCGCGATCTTGCCCGGTCTGTTGGCTGAGGTCGCACGGACGGCCGATCCTGACCAAGCCTTGAATCATTGGGAACGGTTGTTGGGCGGAAGTGTGAGTCGCTCCTCGCTGCTGCAGTATCTGCAAGCCTCGCCAAAGATGTTGGGACTGCTCTGCACGATTTTCGGGAACAGTGATTCCCTTGCGTTCGCCCTCATCCGAGATCCGATGCTGGTGTATTGGTTGGCGGAAGAAGATGTGTTGTCGACCGCGCCGACCAGAGAAGGGATGGTCGCAGCCCTTCGCCAGAGCCTTGGTGTTCTCAAAGCTATCGAACTGAAGCTGGACGTGCTGCGACGCGTGCGGCGTCGTGAAATGTTACGGATCGGTGTGCGTGACCTCCTTCATCTGGCCACAGTGGAAGAGACGACCGGCTCTCTGTCCGACCTGGCCTCGGTCCTGATTCATGCCGCGTATGAGATTGTCGATCGTGATCTGAAGATTGTGCACGGCACGCCCATGCACCAGGATGCGAATGGCCGGTGGGTTGAGACGGAATTTTCCGTCATCGGGATGGGCAAGCTCGGAGCCCATGAGCTAAACTACAGCTCAGATGTCGATCTGATTTATGTCTACGCGTCGGCGGAGGGTGAAACCAGGAAGGGGAAAGGAACCCGCCAACCCCATGCTCACACTCTGTCCAATGAAGAATATTTTGAGTTGCTGGCGCGTTCCCTTACGAAGGCGTTGGCCGAACAGACCCGTGAGGGCGCCGTGTTTCGGGTCGATCTCCGGCTCCGCGCCGAAGGCACCGTCGGACAATTGGCGCGGTCGGTGGAGGCCTATGCGCGGTACTATGCCCAGCGTGGCCAGGTCTGGGAGCGGCTGGCGCTGCTGAAGGCCTGGCCGATCGCCGGGTCTGCCTCGGTTGGGTCTGCGTTCGTGCAGATGGTGGAGCGGTTTGTCTTTGAGCCTGATCCCCGGCCTTTGACCAAAGAGCGGGCACTGGCGGTCATTCGCGACGTGCGGTCAGTCAAGGAAATGATTGACGAAAAAATGGCCGGACGGGGGCATCAACATCGGAATGTGAAGTTGGGAACCGGCGGGATCAGGGAGATTGAATTCCTGGTGCAAACCATCCAGGTGCTCATCGGGAATGCCGTTCCTGACATTCTCGACCGCAAAACCGTGGGGGCACTCCAGCGGTTCTGCCGATATCATTTCGTCGCGCCTGACGATCAGCGGCAACTCACCGAGGCCTATTGGTTCTTACGGGATGTCGAACACAAGCTGCAGATGATGCATGATTTGCAGACGCACGCGTTGCCTGACAACGACGAGGAGTTGCAGCGTTGTGCGGTTCGAATGGGATATGGCGGGGAATCGCGCGCGGCGGCGTTGGCCCGATTTCTCGCGGATCGCGTCAAACATACGGCCGTCGTACATGAGACGTTTCGGGCGTTATTCTATCACCCGGAAACCTCTCCCCTGATGGCCGCGGTATTGGCTGCGGCAGAAGGCCGCTCCCGCCGCAGCCCGTCTCGGCCCCAAAAAGAGACCGGTCCGGCGGGGCCACCGCCGGACCGGTCTTCGACAGCGAAGAAGAAACGGAAACGTTAGTACATACCTTCCATGCCGCCGTGGTTGTGACCACCCATACCACCAGCAGCTTCTTTTTTCTCTTCCGGAATTTCAGTGATCATGACTTCAGTCGTGAGCATCAAGCCCGCGACGCTGGCGGCGTTCTGCAAGGCACAACGCGACACCTTCGTCGGATCGATGATGCCGGCCTTGATCATGTCGACATATTCAT
>CAZBNV010000098.1:0-13889 GCA_964493335.1 uncultured Nitrospira sp. | reverse complement strand
AGCATGTCGCTCATGACGTTCACGCCCGAGCGGGCTCGGGCGATGATCCAATCCAAGCTCAAGACTCCGTATTCTCTTTTTTCCAGGTTTCAATGTCTCAATAGCATAATGGGAGTCCGAAATAGGGTAATAACCCGTCACTTGTTACCCCATTTCGGCTGGGCATTACGCCATTTCGCACCCCGTCCTTTGCCGACCGGAATGATCACCCCGGCCTCCCGAAGCTGGCCAAGCACATGGCGAATCATGTCCCGGCTGACTTTAGGGCAGGCCTTTTCCACTACCGTGGTCAATGAGCAATGGGGGAAGGTACGAGAGTGGTACCGTGATTCTGAGCACGATCACGGTGACACCGGAGCCAATTTCCGGCACTCCTCAGGAAATCTGTGGTTCCCTGGGAGGAGTGGCTTCGGCTGGGCAGGGGATCGTCTCCGGCTCGGTGGCGGGCGTGACGTGCCCTCTATCGAGCAGGATGGCGACGAGCATGTCGCTCATGACGTTCACGCCTGAGCGGGCTCGGGCGATGATCCAATCCACCGTCATGATGAGGGGAATGGCTGCGACGATCACATGATCCGGCAGGCCTGCGGCGGCCAACACCAGCGGCAGCACGATCAGCCCGGCTTCGGGAATGCCGGCCACGCCGGCTCCGGCAATGATCGATGCGAGGACGATCAAGACCTGTTTGGCCATCGGCAGATCGTAGCCCAGCGCTTGGGCGAGAAAGAGCGCGGCCATCGCTTCATACAGGGTGATGCCGTCGTTGTTGAGGTTCGTGCCGACACAGGTGGCGAGGCGCGACGATTGCGGCGAAACCCGCATGCGCTCGAGACACCGGAGCGTGACCGGTATGGTGGCGAGGCTGCTGTTGCACGACACGGCGGTCATGATGGCGTCGGCCCCCTGGCCCAGGTAGACCTTCGGCGACGTTCTCCCGATCAACCAGGCGACGAGCGGATAGTAGATGAGCGCATGGATCGCGAGGCCCAGGAGCATGGCGGCGAGGAAGATCCAGAGGACGGAGAAGACGCCGATGCCCGCTTTGCCCACGACCTGCGCGACGACGCCGAAGACGGCGAGCGGGACGATGAGGATGATCCATCCGAGGATTTGCACGAGCCACACGTACACTCGCTCAATCACCCGCACGAGAAGATTGATCGTCCCGCTGGTCTGGTCGGTTTCGCTCCGCACCAGCCGCAGGGTGGCGCCGAGCACCAGGGCCAGGAGGACGACGCCGATGATGTTGTTGCTGGAAAACGGCTCCATGATGGTGCGGGGAATATAGGACGCGAGGTACTCGATCGGGCTCCGTGCCCCGGCCTTCACGTTTGCCAGGGCCGCCGCGGACGGCTTGGTGCCCGGCACTAGGTGGAGCAGTTCATCGACATGACCGTTCCAGGTCAGGCCCGGCTGCCAGGTGTTCATGATAACCAGGCCGATCGCCATGGCGACCGTGACGTTGACGAGGCAGATCAGAAGCAGCTTGCCCCCTTGTCGCAATGGCAGGCTGGTGCGGATGAGCGCATCGAGGATCGCAAAGAAGATGAGCGGGATGGCGAGTGTCTTGAGCAACGTGACGACGAACAGGCCGAGCTTGCCCAGTTGGTCGTTACGCAGGCCGCCCAGATAGGGCTCCTGACCGAAGATGACGCCCAGCAGCGCGCCGCAGATGACGGCGATGAGCACTTGGGTGTAGAGGGGGAAGCAGCGTTGTGTCGTCTTCATGGCTTCGTATGAGTGTCGTGCGGCCCAGGAAGAATGCCTGAACCCCAATGGATAACATGCCGCTTTAAAGGAAGGCTAGGGGGCGGAATATTCAATGATCAGTGATTTACGTGGGATAGAGCACGCAAAAAGCCAATTTTCCATGGTCAATGGTAATGGGCGAGGCGTGAGGTGTACGAAGGGTCACTGCCGCTCGCGGATTTGGAGAAAGTCTTGATGGACGGAAAGGCGGTAGGCGCCGTCAGTTGTCGCGAAGTGTTTTGCGACGTAGGCGTCGAGGTCGCGTTTAACGGGTGGCTGACTGATCGGCAGGAGATTCAGCATGAACTCGGCGACCGTGCAGGCCGCCGACTGCTCCGAGGTTTCGACATGGGCCTGGTCGAGGGTGGTGCTGACCTCATAGTGGTCGCCATGTTTGGCGCGAAAGGCATCCGCGAGACTGCCCAGGTCGAACCGGTGGCCGAAGAAATGCTCCAGCATGGTCATGCAATCGGTGCCGCGATTCTGAAGGACGATGACCGTGACGCCGGTCGGCGACATCCAGGAGACGAGGCGTTCCAGGTGCGCCAGCCACTCGTCCGCCGGAATGTAGTAGAGGGTGTGGGAGCAGAGGACGAAGTCGCCCTGGGCTTCCGGGCTGGCGTCGAGGATCGAGGTGCCGATGGCGTCGGCCTGCGGAATCGCGCGCTGAAGTTGGGCGAGGAGATGGGCGTTCGGTTCGATGGCGATGGTGCGGTCGAAGGTCGGGGCGAAGGCCTTGGTGACTTCACCCGTGCCGGCGCCGGCGTCGATGAAGACCTTTCTCGCAGGTAGATCGTCCACCAGCCTCTGCAAAAATCGTTTCGCGTTCCGTTTCTGATCGGTGCTGTCGAGAAAGACCTGGAAGGCGCGTTTGTAGTCCTCGCCCTGCGAGTCGAAGACCCGAACGAACTCCGATTGCGTCATGGCACTGTCCTTTCGACGGTCCACTGGTGGCTCAGGCTTGTGGAGGTGCCGCAGCATACCTTTTTTGCCATGGCAGAGCCAGAGGGAGTAGGCGGGCGAAAGTCCGGTCCCCTCCGCGCCGTCTAGCCATTTCTCGTGGAGCACCAGAGCCACTGACCATCCGGGGTTGTCCAAGGTGATGGGGCCAAGCGCGCGCGTCACGGGGAGCAGGGACTCGTGTGAAGTGCTGAGTCCTGGCAGGGAGGTATGGGGGGTGAGAATGCATGTATTTTTGTAGGGATACCAGCGAGCCGGAGGATATGAGCGAGAACTTGCGGCGAGCACGGAAGATCGTTATGCACCCGTTGCGCCGACTCTGTGAAAAGAGTATTTCTTGTGACATTGCCACCCCGAAAGGAGGCTCCCATGACACGCTTTCGACTTCTCTCCTTCACCGTTGGGCTGCTTCTCTCCTGCGCTTCTCTGGCGTCGGCGGAACTGCTCGCCCTCCTCAACTACGAGAGCAAGCCGAATCAGCCGGTAAGACGCGAAGGGATCGCGATCATGGACATCGATCCCGAGTCTACGGACTTCGGGAAAATCTTGATGGAGATCCCGCTTCCATCCGACCTCGTCGCGCACCACATCTTCTTCAACCGCGATCGAACCAAAGCCTACGTCACGGCGTTGGGGAAAAGCCTCCTGCACGTCATCGACCTCACGCGCTTCCCTTACCGGCTGCGCGCCATCGACGTGCCGGACTGCCAGGTCGGCGAAGATCTCGTGGTGTCGGAAGATAACCGGACGTGGTTCCTCACCTGTATGGGCTCAAGCACGGTGATCATGGGTGATGCCGTGAAAGATAAGCCGATCAAAACCATCCGCACGCCCGACGGCGGGACGGCCTCGGTGCTCTATCCCCACGGCATCGCGATCCACAACGGGATCGACCGGGTGCTGATCACGAGCACGGTCAAGCCGGACATGTCGGAGGCGGGAGATTCGATCACGGTCATCGAGGCCAGCACCGGCACGGTGCTCTCGACGCACAAGGTGTCTTCCAAGCCCGCCAAGTCCGCCCCGGTGGAGGTGATGTTCGCGCCCAACTCGAACCCGCCGGTGGTGCACATCACCAACATGATGGAAGCGACACTTTGGGTCGGGATCTGGGATTCCGCGAGCAAGTCATTCTCGTTTCAACAGGCGGACGACTTCGGCGCGAGAGAACAGGGGATGCCGCTGGAAATGCTCTACAACGCGAAGGGTGACCGCTTATACGTCACCACTGCCAAGCCGGGGTTCGTGAATCTCTATGACAACACCGATCCGCGCAAGCCGAAGTTTCTCCAGGCTATCCCGGCTGCGGCCGGCGCGCACCATACCGTGCTCTCGCCGGATGAGCGGTATCTGTTCGTGCAGAACAGCCTACTCAATCTCGAAGGCATGAGCGACGGCTCCATCACGGTGATCGATTTACAGCAGGGCGGACGGGTCAACGGCAGCATCGACACGTTGAAAGCGGCCGGCTTCAACCCCAACTGCATCATGCTGCTGCCGAATCATTTCCGGCAGGCCGACCTACGGGCGAACCAGAGTCTCCGGTGATCAGCGGCAAGGAGCAGCCTCATCTGTAGCCGCGGCGACGGAAGCGATGCATGACGGCGAAGGAATCACGTTGTCAAACTGCGTCGGGGACGCACAACACTCCGAATGGAAAGCTCTTCAGTAAACGGCGCCGATGTCCTGCGTTACCTTGTGAGCGTGATCGAGGCTTCAGACGTCTCTTTGTTCAGACAGTAATGGTACATAAAAAAGTTGCACTACGAGGCCTTGAAAGGCGGTCTGTATCTTGGCTTTATCCCTGCGTAGGGTCACCAGGTAAACGATTCACACTGAGAATCTTCCGGAACGGTCTAGCCGACAAGCTGCTTATCTCGATAGGATGACACGGTCCGGCTGGGCTCGCGTGAGCAGGGTTGTTCAAGGTGGGTTCAGCGCGTGTCCTCCTGTAAAAGAGTTCTTCCTCACTAAATCCGCAGGCGCCCACTGCTTATGATGTTGCACTGACGCGATACAAGTGGGGCGCACCTGTAGAGTAAGCCTCGGAGTGGCTGGAAAGGTCGGCTGCCGCAGGTTGCGGCGGTTATAACTCATATGTCTGAAATGAATACCCATCCGATAAAGGACAAAAAGGAAAAGATATTATCGCTGTGGGAGGAACGTTGCCTCAGAGAAGTAAAATCGGCTCGCTCAACCGGCTCCCGAGCGCTTCGCGACTCCTTGCCACTCTATCTCGATCATTTAGACGAGGCGCTGACCACGAATCGCAGGATGGAACGCGAAGCGATGGTGATCGGCAAAATGCATGGAGCGGACAGGGCAAGCAATACGACCTATACACTCAGTGAGGTCATCTTTGAATATCGTATTCTCAGGCAAGTCTTGTTTCATGTACTCGAGGCGGACAGTCCACTGACAGTGGAACTGCGGGACATTGTGCTGGATTCAATTGAACAAGCCGTGAAGGATGCTGTCGTAGAATTCACAGACGTGCATGGCGACATTCAACAAAAGTTCATCGACACCCTGACTCACGACCTGAAGACTCCGATCTATGTGGCGAAAATGAACGCCCAATTGGTGTTGGGAAGCCCTGACCTCGCGCAACCCGCTACTGACGCCCTAAAAAGAATTCTCGTCAGTCTGAACCGTCTGAACTCAATGAGTAATGACCTTCTTGATGGGAGCAGGGTTCGTGGGGGAGAAAAGCTTTCCCTTCAATACATCGAGTGTGATTTAGATTCCTTGATCCGTGAGGTGGTGGATGAGATGACAATGGTCCATGGAAATCGATTCGTTCTGGACTCGAACGGAGGATTCCACGGGAGCTGGGGTGCCGATGGATTGAGACGGGCGGTAGAAAATCTCATTGGGAATGCCGTGAAGTATGGCGCTTCTGAAACATCAATCAGAGTCTCATTGCGCGGTGATCCAGCGACCGTGGAGATCACTGTACATAACGAGGGCTCGGTTATCTCTGCCAATGAGATCCCGCAGCTCTTTGAGAAATTTCGAAGATCCAAACGTGCTGAAGCAGGTACGCAATCAGGATGGGGCTTAGGACTCACGGTCGTTAAAGGTGTCGTTGATGCTCACCAAGGGAAGGTTCGCGTCCAGAGCGGACAGGGTCAAGGAACAAGTTTCACCCTAGAAATTCCCCGTAGAAAGGCAGTCCGAACTGAGGGCTTGTAACTCACCGGGGAGGAGCCTATGACATGCGACTAGTGGCAGGAGGTCGGGGACTCAATATTCTATGACCCACTTCACAGACTGGACCTGAGAAGCTCTCGTTATACTTTAGGTATCCGCAGTGTCTTGCTGATCATCATACTGCCGGAAAGGACGAACAGCAGCGCCAGCGGGTGCAGGTCCCAAGGGCCGATGGTCCAGGCGCCCCCGTAGAGATGCTCGCCTAAGCGGTCTTGCCAAGCGGCCCAGGCTAGTACGCCGGTCAGGACAAAAGTTGTGGGGATCGGCGTACCTTCAAAATAGGCGACCTTTTCACCACCGGCGCTGAGGTGCTCGGCGGTTACGTTGGAGAAGTGTTTGGGAGGCATCGCAGCCATGGTAGAAAAATCTACGCGGGCCGGCCGCGATTGTCCAGGATGGAAAACCCTGGTTGGGCGTTTCGGTCAAGAATACAGAGTCTTCAAGCGTCCGCCGTCCCGACCGTGGCCTCAGCACTTGACCGGCCTCGCGAAGGCGCGTACATCATCATCCTCACGAGGAGGAATCTATGCCGCCAAAGAGAAAGGTGCCACGAACGTCAGGACGCAATCGCCCGGCCGGCCAGAAACGCAAGGGTGCGACGGCGAAAAGCGGTGAGGCGGGCATGACCCGCCGTTTACAAGACTTGGTGGAGCGAATCGATGTGGTGCTGCCGGAAGTGGCGGCCCGAGTCGCGGCGCTCGAGCATCTGCTGCTGGAACTGAAGCTCTGCACGCAGGGCGACCTGCGCAGTGCGCGCGAGTTTGTGCGCATTCAGGAGGAAGGGTAGTCGAGGCCTTGGCTTGCCAGTCCGATCCAGGGGGCTGCCGATTAGTGAAGCGGCTGTTGCTGCATGGGATCGGGAAACATGCTCTTGCACTCCATGCAGAGCAGTTGCCCTGTGTGGGTGCCTTGGGGACTAAGCACTACATCGATGAGGCGGCTGTGCGTGCAACGCTTCCTCATCGGGGGGTGCGAGAGGTGTTTCTGTGGCTCTTTCGGCAGACTGACTTTCATCATGTTGTCCCCCTTCGGTCCCGACTTGGTGTGTGAGTTCTGCTTATCAGGCGTGGCCTGCTCGAACCTCTCCACGTCAGCTCCCAGAATTAGGTAGCATGGACTTCTCCTTCATCCTCGTCAAGGCTGCGCAAACCGGCCATGGCAGCTCATTGTGCCGCTTCGTGGCGACTTCAGAGTCTTGTTCGTCGCCGGACTTCCGCTCTGTTACTCCTCCCCCCAGACGACGGTCTCGCGAACGTCCCGCGTTTACTTTCCTTCCCCTGCCTCGTTAGACTGCCGGAATGAATAGTGAACAACCGTTTTCTGCCGTTCCCACCGAACCTGTCTCCACCGACCCGGTCGATCGCGTGATCAACTATCACGTCCGAACGAAACACCATTTTCATAAATATGCGCGGTCGCTGGGGTTCTTGGACTGGGCGAATCAGCCCAACCCCTTTCGACGATTCGAAGGGGCCAGGCTCGTTCGGCTCCCGTTGCTGGCGAATGATGAAGCGCCTGAGTCGCCCTCCTATGATGCGATGTACCATCGGGGAGCGGTTTCAGCGCAATCTTTGACGACTGGCACGCTCTCACGATTCTTCGAATTGACGCTCGGGCTGTCGGCCTGGAAGAAAGCCGGGGAGTCGGAATGGGCGCTGCGGAACAATCCTTCCTCCGGCAATCTCCATCCGACGGAGGGGTACGTGCTGTTGCCGCCAGTCGATGGATTGGATCTCACGCCTGGTCTCTATCACTACGCAGCCAAGGAACATGGTCTGGAATTACGGGCAGACTTTGCTCCTGACCACATCGCGCGTCTGCTGGCTCCCTTTCCGCCGGGCGCCTTTCTGTTCGGTTTGACCTCCGTGCATTGGCGGGAAGCCTGGAAATATGGCGAGCGGGCGTTTCGTTACTGCAACCATGATGTCGGCCATGCGATCGGTTCGGCCCGTCTTGCGGCCGCCACGCTCGGTTGGAACATGGCGTTACTGGACGGAGTCGATCAGAACACGGCCGCGATGCTGTTGGGAACCCACCGCCCGGACGACTTCCGCGACGTGGAGCCCGAACATCCCGATTGCCTCGCGGTGATCTGGCCTGGCGGGGGCGTGAAGCGCGATGCTCAAGACCTGCCGTTGTTTTTGGATCAGGCGCTGGTCAAGGATTTGCCTGCGGGACCATGGCACGGGAAGGCCAATGAGCTGAGCCGGGAACATGGCGTGCATTGGGACGTCATCGATGAAGTGGCGGAAGCCTCGTGGAAGACCACCCATGAGAAGCCGTCAATGTTGCCTCACACGAATGCGGCACCTTCGCCGGATGTCCCGCAGGTTTCGCGAACGACGAGTGATGCCGCAACGATCATCAGACAACGCCGTAGCGCCGTCTCCTTCGACGCCAAAACCTCCATCTCCGCCGCGACGTTTTTTCAGATGTTACAGCGAGTGACACCCCGCGCTGATCAGCCGCAATTGGATCGGCCGATTCCGTGGGATGTGTTGCCCTGGGACCCGGCGATTCATCTCATGCTGTTCGTGCATCGTGTCGACGGCCTGCCGCCAGGGCTCTATGTATTGGTGCGCGACTCAAAGAAGTTGCCGCTGCTGCAACAATCGATGAATCCTGAACTGGAATGGACTCCGGCGCCGGGCTGTCCACACGACCTTCCGCTCTACTGGCTGTTTCAGGGTGATGCGCAACGGCTCGCGGCGCAAGTGAGTTGTCATCAGGGGATCGCCGGGGACAGCGCCTTTTCGCTGGGCATGCTGGCTGAATTCGAAGGCCGCTTGCGGCAGGGCGGGGCTTGGTGGTATCCACGCCTATTCTGGGAGGCGGGCCTGGTAGGGCAGGTGCTGTATTTGGAGGCCGAGGCCGCTGGGATCCGAGGCACGGGCATCGGCTGTTTCTTCGACGATCCCGTCCATGAGATCGTGGGCATCAAGGATTTGTCCGTCCAATCGCTCTATCATTTTACGATCGGCGGTCCGGTGGACGATGAACGGTTGATGACGTTGCCTCCCTACCATCATTTGACACCCACGTCATAAGAACGCAGAAGGGACCATGCAGGAAGGGTAATCGCGCATGTTCAAGATTAAGAAAAAGATCGAGAAGCCGAAGCCGCCGATTCTGTACAACGTGATCGAGGACTATTCAGAATTCGATGCACCGGGGAATGTGACGGTCTGCGCCATGACGTTGCCGGAGGATGTCGCGGCACATGCGAAGATTCTGGCCGAAAGTTACGAAGTGCCGCTGGAGGAGATGACCTCGCTGCTCACGAACGGCGGCATCTATGTCTATCCGCACGTCGGTGGCTTGCTCACGCGTGGGCTCTTTGCCTGTCAGGTGGATGCCACCGGTGCGACGCCTAAGCAGACGTGGGTACTGGACTTGATGCAGTTCGCCGAGGCGGAACAGTGGGCCAGGGGTCGCGCTTGTTCGTTGGCGGAGGCGGCGTCGGCGGTGTTCCATCGAACACTCCCGGATGACCTCAAGAAGAAGCTGGAGCAAAAGAATCTGGGGCTCGACTATCGGACGTTAGATCGCGCGGTGGCCAAAGGCGGCGACATCAAGTACATGGATTTCAGGAAAGACTGGTCTCCGCATTTCAAGCGGCTCTGCATCATGCCGGATGGGCGGCTGATCGAAACGGGCGGTCTGGAAGAGTTTGCGCGGTTACATCAGATCACGGTGCCACAGGCGAAACGACTTGTCGAAGAAGGCGGAACGTTAGAAGTGGGCGGAGAGGTGTTGGCCTGTCAGATCGTCAATGGCCAACCGGCGGTCGCACGGTTCAGCGCCAAGAACTACGTGAAGGCCAAAGAACTAGTCGAGAGCAAAGGTCTCCACCTCATGGATGCGCTGAGCGAAGTCGCGTACAACGATCCGGGGATGATGAGGAGCTTGCAGCGAAAAGACCTCGGCGGCCGGATGTAGCCCGGACCATTCATGAATCCCTGCTCCGTCGCCCGATTCTCTTGCCCGGCGGGGCTTTTCTCGTTCGGCCTTCTCGACGTACTGCCAGTACGCCTACGTCGGCCTCACTTGCGAGAAGCCCCGGCGGGCTTCGGTCTCGAACGCCTCGCGACGGGATTCATGAATAATCCGGGCTAGTCTGTCGGTCACACTCCTGTTCTCCAGGCTTCACGTTCAAGATCAGGGAAGAGAACCTATGAAACGAAACCTGTCTCTCTGTACCGTGGCTCTGCTTCTCGCCGGCTGTTCGGCGCATAAGCCGATTCTCTATCCGAATGACCACTATCGCCAGGTCGGTGCGGAGGCGGCGGAGTCGGATATCAAGACCTGCATGACATTGGCGGAGGAGGCCGGCGCTTCCCCGAGCCAGGGGAAGACGGCGCAGACGGCGACGGGCACCGTGGCCGGTGGCGCAGTGGGGTCGGCGGCGGGAGCGGTCGGCGGGGCGATTCTCGGCCATGCCGGCTCAGGAGCCATGGTGGGCGCGGCCAGTGGCGCAACCGCCGGCTTTCTTCGCGGCCTGTTCAGGAAGTCACCGCCAAGCGGGGCCTTTACGAATTATGTGGATCGCTGTCTGCGCGAACGCGGGTACGATCCGACCGGGTGGGAATGACCCGCGCCTTCATCGATCCGTCGAACCTTCACCTGTCCACCACTTCCGCCGAATGACCACTCCCAGCCACGTGCCGGTTACATTGCACACGATATCCGACGGCGCGGCGCGGCGGTTGTGCGAATAGAGTTGGTAGAGCTCCACCGCACAAGACAGACTGAGCCCGAGCAGCAGGACCCTGACCACCCGCGATCTGGTGATGGTTGGGCTGCGTTGAAGGTAGAGCAGCGCAAAGGGCACATAGAGCAGGATATTGATCGTGATGTCGGACCAGAAGCCGAACGTCCAGATCTCTTCGGTGGACGGGATCCACTTGAGAAATTCCCAGTGGCCATGCGCGACGAAGTTGGTGTGATAGATGCCTGAGGCCGCAATCAGGCAGACATAGAGAATCCACAAGAGGAGCCATGTGGTCGGGGAGGTTGTGCGTGAATGGGTGAGGGCAATCAATGGTGTGTGATCGTGGCGTGCGCTGATTCTTGCAGAACTCGTTGCAGAGTTTCCAGCAATATTTGCTTGTCGATCGGCTTCTTCAGGAAGGCCGCGGCGCCTTTGGCGCGAACTTTCGCCTCCAGGCCGGGAGCAGTTGGCTGGTGGTGACTATGATCGGAAGCGTCTTGGTATGGGTATTCGCGCGCAGTCGTTCAAGCAGCAGCAGGCCGTCGCCTCCCGGCAGACCGATGTCGAGAAGAATCACGCGAGGCTTTTCGCGCACGGCGATGCCGGTGGCTTGAAGGGCGTCCCCGGCGCTGAGGCAGAAAAAGGTGGTGTCCTGAAGAAAGGTTTTCGAGGAGTTGAAAGTCCGCGCTGTCGTCGATGGTGAGGAGTCGGAGGCGTGTGGCTGGTCCCGGCATACGATAGTATTTGCTGGCCACGCAGGGAACTCGTGGCGTGATGGCGCAAGGGTGACATCCAAGTTACTTTTGCGCGAGTTCGGTTTCAACGGCGTTCAGCATCGCCTTCAGATCGAAGGGCTTTTCGAATGCTTGATGGGCGCCGAAGAGTTTGGCAATCTCGAGAAAGTTTCGATCACCCTGCGCGCCGGTCATGGCAATGATTTTCGTATCCATGTATTCCCTGGTCAGCTGCAAGGTCGCTTCCAATCCGTCCACTTCCGGCATGAGCAGGTCCATGATGAGCAAGTCAGCCTTGTTTTTCTGATAGAGATTCAAGGCCTCACGTCCATCCTTCGCCTCGACGACCTTGTGGCCGGCCTTTTCCAACACCTCGCGCAGGAGACTGCGGATGGATGCTTCGTCATCGATCACCATGATGGTCGCCATATCTACTCCTCGAGGAAGGTCTACCGGGTTTGTATACAGACTGATGGGTCGCAGGGAGACGAACTCGCTGCACGACTTCGATACCTAGGAAGCTTACCGCCCGGATGCAACTCTGTCCAGAAAAGACTTGAATGGGGCGGGCCTGGAGCGTCTCGTATTGCGACCAGCTCCCGTGTCTCACGCTACGGGTCGGCTGATTCTGGCGCCTGACACTATGGCGAGCTGATCCTGGAGCGATTCCGCGCCGCCACGCGTGCATAGATGGCCGGGAGGATCACGAGGGTCAGTATCGTAGACGTGACAAGCCCTCCGATCACCACGGTGGCCAGCGGACGTTGGACCTCCGCGCCCATACTGGTCGCCAGCGCCATCGGAAGAAAGCCCAGACTCGCCACCAGCGCCGTCATCAGCACCGGCCGCAGACGATCCATCGCGCCTTGGTAGATTGCCTGGTCGGTCGGTAGGCCTTCCGATTCCAATTGACGGATATGACTGACCAGCACCACGGCATTCAGCACCGCAATCCCGAAGAGGGCGATAAAGCCGATGACCGCGGAGATGCTCAACGGCAGGCCGCGCAGCCACAGCGCCAAAATGCCGCCGGATAAGGCAAGCGGGACATTGAGGAAAATCAATAGGGCGGGGCGCATTGCGCCGAAAATGACCGATAACATCCCAAGAATCAGGAGGAGCGTCACCGGCACGACCATGGCGAGTCGTCGAGCGGCTTCTTGCAAATGTTCATACTGTCCTCCCCAGATCAGCTCATACCCGACGGGGAGGGTGACCGCATGGGTCACGGCCTGCTGAGCGTCCGCCACGAAGCTGCCCAAATCGCGCCCTCGAATATTGCATTCCACCACGATGCGTCGTTGCACATGTTCCCGGCTGATTTGCGCCGGGCCTGAATCGATCTTAATCGTGGTGACGCGGGACAACGGTACGAGTTCACCATGCATGGTGGGAATCAACAGACTTCCCAGCGCACCGGGATCGCGGGAGACGCGCTCGGCCAATCGCACGACCAACTCAAACCGCCGGGAGCCTTGCACGACGGTCCCGACGACGGTGCCCACCCGCGTGGTTTGGATGAGCGTGAGCACCTCTTCCGCCGTGAGACCATAGCGGGCGATCTCTGCGCGATCGACGATGACACGCAGCAACGGTAACCCGGCCACCTGTTCGACCTTCACGTCAGCTGCTCCCGGCACCGCCTCGAGCGCCCGCGCGGCTCGCTCGGCTTGCTGCTTGAGAATATCCAAATCGGGGCCAAAAATTTTGACTGCGAGATCGGATCGCACGCCCGCGATCAGCTCATTGAAACGCATCTCGATGGGTTGGGTGAATCCGAGGCCGACGCCGGGCACCTGCGCTACGATGGCTTGCTTCATCATCTCGATCAGGTCGTTCCGAGCCCCGGCTGTGACCCATTCGCGCGGGGGTTTGAGAATGACGAACACGTCCGACATCTCCACACCCATGACATCCGTAGCTACTTCCGGACTGCCGGTGCGTGTCACGACCTGGGTGACTTCAGGGAAACGACGCAATACCCGCTCGATATCGAGCGCGGTGGCGACGGACTCGGTCAGCGAAATGCTGGGTAACCGCCACACTTGCACCGCGAGATCCCCTTCCTCGAGCCGGGGAACGAACTCAATGCCGAGTCTGGTGCCAGCCACCAGACTGACGCCGAAGATGGCCACGGCGACCGTGACGGGCCAGACCGTCCGCGCCATCGCCCACCGGAGGCAGGGGGCATAGAGATTTCGAAGCATGCGAATGAGACGCGTCTCCTTATGCTGTGGCCCGCCCCGCACGAACCAGAATGCCAGTAGCGGCGTGACTGTCACGGCGCACAGCAACGAGCCGGAAAGGGCCATGATGACCGTCCACGCCATGGGTCTGAACATCTTTCCTTCGATTCCGGTCAGCGCAAGGATGGGCACATAGACCAGAATGATAATGCCCACCGCGAGGGTCATCGGGCGCAGGACTTCCCGTCCGGCCGCCAGCACCTCCGCGAGTCGCTCCTCTCGGTTTCGCACCGGCGTGAGTGCCAATCGGCGAAGAATATTGTCGATCATCACAAC
>CAZBNV010000097.1:0-14577 GCA_964493335.1 uncultured Nitrospira sp. | reverse complement strand
CCTTGGTGTGGCTGTGGTTTCTTTTCGGGGACGCCCTCGGGGGGGTGGTGGATGTGGGCGCTCTGTGGTCCTTGGTCGCGGCGGGGTTTGTACAGTACAGACCGGGCGTTTTCCGTCCGGATGTATGGGGATTCTTCGCCATCGCCGTCGTTTGCCTTTCCTGGGCGCTGGATAACAATTTGAGTCAGCGAATGTCGCTTCGCGATCCGATCGTCGTGACGCGGATCAAAACCCTGAGTGCGGGGGTCTGTACGCTGAGTCTCGCTGCCGTGGTCGATCAAAACTTGCCCCGGCTCTCAATTGTGTTGGCCGCGCTTGTGCTGGGCCTTTTCAGCTATGGCGTGAGTCTGGTGCTGGATATGCAGGCTCTTCGTCTGCATGGCGCCGCTCGCGAGGCCGGATTCTTTGCGACCGCCCCCTTTATTGGCGCACTGGCTGCTGTTCCCATTCTCGGTGAGCGCTGGGGACTCAGCGAGATGGTGACGACTGTGGTCATGGGGGTGGGCGTCGTCCTCCTTGTCCGAGCCCATCACAGCCATCTCCACCTCCATGAGGAAGTGGAGCATGACCATGTACATGTGCACGCCGACCACCACGATCATGAGCATGAAAAAATACAGGGGATCGAGGAGCCGCATGCCCACCTGCACCGCCACTTGCCGTTGATGCATGATCATCCCCACGTCTCTGAGCTCCATCACCGACATGAGCATGGATAGAAACCTCAACGAGTAGGCACGTATAAAGAGTCTGATCTGAGAAACGGAAGCGATCCAATGGCGATATAGGTGAAGGACGGGGCGGGTTCTGTCCCTTGAATGCGTAATCTGCCGCTTATTGAAAAAGACTAACGGGTAATTAGCATGGTGACAGGAGGGCTGAAATGGCATGGTGGCCGATTTTTGTGACGGTATTTCTAGCTGAACTTGGCGATAAGACACAACTCGCGACGCTTCTGTTCGCCGCTGATAAGAGCACGAGTAAAGTAGGTGTGTTCGCGGCTTCTGCCGGAGCCCTCGTACTGTCCAGTCTCATCGCGGTACTGGTTGGCACGCAACTCTCCGCTTATATTCCGCCGAGAGCCCTGAAACTGGTCGCCGGAATTGGTTTCATTGGCGTCGGGATGTGGGTGCTTATCGATTCAAGAAATTAACGGGTCCCCAATTCTCCCGTGCGCCTTCTTGGAGGTGGTTTATGTGGTTTATAATGAAGAAAACCCCACTACTGCCTAGGCACCTTCGAATGCCAGCCCTTCTCACCCTTGCCTTAATCGCTGCATGTGCCACGACGCCGGGTGCACCGAATGATGAAATCCGAACATCCCTTCTAGGAACGTCACATGCCGAGATCCTCGCCTGTGCAGGACCCCCGGTTCAGGAGAATCAGACTGAACAGGGCCTGGTCCTGCGCTACTACAGGGAAGCACCTATGTTCGACGAGTCAGGTGTGTTTTTAAAAGGCAGTCGGCCTGGTGTGCATCGAGGTTGCTGGGTCAGTTTGCTCTTGGACAAGGACCATGTTGTCGGAGCTGAGTATCGTTCTGCTCCAGAGTCGTTGGGCGATGTGCAGTTGTGCCATAGAATCCTTGAGTCCTGCCATACACCGAATTAGGATGCGCTTAGCAGAGTCACTAAGGTAAAAAGTTCGTTAAAGTTGATCTAGACTGAGCTGATTCATTGACGGCGCGTCAACAATTTTGTACCTAGTCTGTATCGTGCGGCCTGCGACCATATAGGTCTTCTAGGATAACAACGCCTCTTCTTCTAGAGCATCCTGGATCGGGACTCACAGTGGCCTGATGGATGCGAAGTTGGAGAACTAGTTCGCACGGCTCCCTCACGCGAGCGTCGTATGGGGACTGTCACGTAACCGATGGAATGTTAGGAGGGTTGACAAACCATCATGCCCTACTGCGGGAACTCTTTATAGGCTCGAGGTTGGTTGGCAAAGAGTGATTAAGTTGCGGGCTTCTTGAAAAAAGTTGTATCTTCACAAGAAACTTTTCGGCTAACTTCGGCCGGAGCGCACCGAGGAAATGGAGAAACGAGGACGGAAGTAGCCGACGCGGAGGATATATGCCACACCCACCGACACTCAAAATGGTCGTCTTGTTGGTGATTATCATGGGCGGATGCGAGTCGGCTCCGAAGCAAAACGTCTTGTCCGCTCCACCATCTACCCTTCCGGCAGCCACACGTCATAACAACGAAGGCATTGAGGCCTATCAGCAGAAGCAATGGGCGGACGCAAAGCGTCATTTCGAAGCCGCGATACAAGTGTCCCCCGACCTTGCAGAGGGTCACTACAATCTAGGAGTAACCTTGTACCGTCTGGGCGAAATACGGGAGGGAGATGTGCATTTCATGAAGGCAGCCAACTTGGCCCCGGGCGATCGAGTTATTTGGAATTCTCCACCCCTCCAGAAAGCTGCACCACAGGACAAGGCAGCTACCCTCGGCAATGGAAATCGAGTGATGTGGGAGAACTCCTCAATGAAAGGTACCGCACCCGGTGATAAGGAGATGACCAAACCGGGATCCGACGGACACGCTCATTAACCCTGGGGGCTCTCAAGATTATCACTCGTGGTCATAGCCTGCACTAAGCCATGTACTGGCCATCACGGGCGATACGATTCTTTACGAGGCAGAGATGTTGCCAGTTTCCTATGAGGGTGGACATGCGCTTCTGCGGCTCATCACGAAGACGAGAGCAGAAAGATTCTACTGCGTTGCAGAAAAAAGTATGGTATACACGGTCAACTCGGAGAAATAGCGCGTGGCGAACGGGCGAAAAGACCACCTCCTCCTCATCGGATTAGTTCTTCTTCTGGGAATCCAACTGACCGGTATGACCTGCCTCGGTGAATGGCAAGTGAGGTCAGCAGGAGGTCTCGTGGGAGCCGTCAATCCTTCCCCCTCGCTTGACGGGACGATGTCCGAAGATGGGTGTCCCTGCCACGCTATGTTCCAGACCGTGTCGCTGCCGAGTCCAGACATGATCGCGCCTTTGGTCGAGGAGAATTTTCTGAGCTCGATTTCGTTCGCGCCCACCTTTGTCGTGTTTCTCTTCCGCCCTCCCCTCAGTCTCTGATTTTTCGCAGATACTCAGTCCAACACTGATCAGCAGACAACGCGTTCCCGTCATGCGGGCAATGGGGAGGTCTCTCATGCACTACAAGACCATAGGTCTCATCGGCCTCACGGGGCTGCTCGCCAGCTTTTGGTGTGGGGAGACAGCGTCCGCCAGGGCAGACTCGGGGGTATTTCAGCTCGACGAGGTCATGGAGTTGGCGTTGACACGCAATCCGGAAATGAGCGGAGCGAAGGGAGGGGTACGGCAGAGAGAGGGAGAACGAGTCGCCGCCGCCGCGTTTTTGAATCCGTCGATCGATGGGTCTGGAGGCCGGGGGGCCATCCGCGATCCAAGCACCGGCGTGTCGAAGGTGGAACGGACCGTCACCCTCGAACAACCGATCGAGCTACCCGGCAAGCGACGCGCGCGACGAGAAGCTGCGGAGGCGGGACTCGCCGGCGCCTTGGCCGGAGTCGAAGAGGCGCGCCTCAACATCCTCGCCGATGTGAAGATCGCGTTTTACCGTGTCTTGTTGGCCCAACGGGACAGTGAACTGTCGACGCAAAACCTTGCCCTGGTGCAAGACATCTTTCGGGCGATTAAAGCGCGAGTGGATGCCGGGCAAGCCCGACCCTTCGAAGCCGTCAAGGCGAGCGTGGAGTTGCAGAAGGCCACGAAGGACTTAAGCCGTGCACACAACGGACTTGTGGCGGCCCGTGCCGGGCTCAATGCGGTGACGGCGGGAGCGCTTGGCAGAGAGTTTTCGGTGCACGGGACCTTTGTCTCATCCCGACAGGATCTCAATGCAGAGAACCTGACCAGCTCTGCGCTGGAATCGCACCCCATCCTTCGCCGTACTGCGAAGCAGCTGGAACAAGCGGAGCACACGGTGACGCTGGAGCGGGAGTCACGTATCCCTTTTGTCTCTATTGCCGGGACGTATCACCGAGAAGCCGGTGACGAGGCCTTTATTGTCGGTCTGCGGGTGCCCCTGCCTCTGTGGTACCGGCGTCAAGGCGAAATCGAGGCGGCGTTGGGCGCCAAAGATCGTGCGCAGGCGGAGCGGGAGCGGGCCGAGAATGAATTGATTCGAGCCGTGACCGAGTTTGCCCAGGACGCGCGGACGGCTCGTGAACAGATTGAGATGTTCGAAAAGGGCTTGCTCAAAGAGGCAGAGGAAGCCTTACGGATTGCCCGTATCAGCTTCCGTCAAGGCGCAGCTGGTCTGTTAGAACTCCTCGATTCACAGCGGGTCTATCGACAATTGCAGATGGAATATACCGAGGCGCGCTCGACGCTTTCGATCGCGTTGGCGCGTTTGGAACGCTGGACGGGAGAACCTCAATGAACGGCTGTACTGGTCTCACCGGGACAGGTGCTGCCGCCGGGCTTCCACGAGGCGATGTATTGCTCCGCCTCCCCTGGGTTCGCGTTACGAGGTCCTTTCTAAATGGGAAGAGTGTCGTGGTTCTGGGCTGTCTCCTTGTCTCCGTGGGCATGGGGTGTAAGGAGGGCGGTGTCGAGCCCCCGACGCCGAAGGCCACGGTCGAGCAGGCAGGAGGCAAGACCGCTGAGCAACGTGGCAACGCATTTCCAGCCACTGAGACCAGCGCACCCCATCGACTGACCGTCCCCCCTCAAGCCCTCGAAGGCCAAACCTTCCAGACCGTCGCCGTTGAACGTCGAGCCTTCCGGGAGGAAATTCAAGCCACCGCCAGCATCAAGCCGAATGAGTATCGGCTATTCCATCTCAGTCCCCGCATCGACGGTCGAGTCATTGATGTCCTGGCAGAGCTCGGCGATGACGTGAAGCCGGGGCAACCGTTGGCCTTATTCGACAGCATTGAGCTGGGACAGAAGAAAGCCACGTTTCTCCAAGATGTGACGAATCGAGACGTGGACCATCGGAATTTCGTGCGAGAAAAAGGTTTATTCGAGCAACGTATTTCCTCGGAAAAGGAGTATCTGGAAGCGAAGGGGACCTATGAGAAAAGCATGGCAGCCTATCGGGCGGCCTACGAAGCCCTGCGCCTCGTCGGCCTGTCGGAGGAGGACATCAAGAAGATCGGCTGGAGTGAGAAGGGCAAGGCGCTCTCCTCCTTTGCACTGCTGGCCCCGCAAGCGGGCACGGTGATCGAGCGGAACATTACCCGTGGGGAGCTCCTGACGCCGAAGGATAACGCCTTTACGATCGCCGATCTGTCCACCGTCTGGATCCTCCTGGATATTTACGAACAGCATTTGGCTGCAGTCAAGGTCGGCAGCGAGGTGGAGATCACCGTGGATGCGTATCCACAAGAACGGTTCCGAGGGAAAATCGTGTATCTCAGCTATTTGCTGAATCCTGATACGCGGACCGTGGACGCACGCGTCGAGATCGCCAATCTCGATCGCCGCCTCAGGCCAGGCATGTTTGCCCGAGCAGCGCTGCTTCTACCCAGTTCACAAGAGGAAACAGTCTTCATCATTCCTCGGGATGCTATTCAACAGATCGACGAGAAGGCGGTGACCTTTGTGCAGGAACGTCCAGGCACCTACACGGTCCGGCCGGTTGTCATCGGTCGCACGTCCGGAAATGATGCGGAAGTCCGGACGGGATTAGCGACTGGCGAGCGGGTCGTCACGGAAGGCTCCTTCTATCTCAAATCCATTGTGTTGAAAGAACGCATCGCGGGAGACTAGCAGGAAGTCTCCGAGGAGCCATTCCATGTTGAAGTCCCTGTTTGAATTTTCGCTTCGCAACCGATTTCTCGTGCTCGTATTTGTGGGCCTGATTATCGTCACCGGCGTGTACGCGATGCGGAAATTACCGATCGACGCCGTCCCAGACGTGACGCCCAATCAAGTGCAAATCCTCACCAATTCGGCCGGTTTGGGGCCTGTCGAAGTCGAGAAGTTCATTACCTTTCCCGTTGAAACGGCGCTGTCTGGCTTGCCCGGCATCACGTTGATCCGCTCCGTGTCGCGCTTTGGGCTCTCCGCCGTCACCGTCTATTTCGAGGAAGGGATGGACATTTATTTCTGCCGGCGGCTCGTGATGGAACGGTTACCGCGTGCCCAACAGGCGATTCCACCGGGGTTTGGCAATCCTGAGATGGGTCCTATCTCTACCGGATTAGGGGAAGTGTTCCAGTTCGAAGTGAAGGGGCAGGGCTTCTCCCTGATGCAGTTACGGACCATCCTTGATTGGGACATCGCTTTAAAGCTGCGGTCGGTCGCGGGCGTCGTCGAAGTCAACAGCTACGGCGGCGAGTTGCAAACCTACGAGGTGGTGCTCGATGCCGCCAAGTTGGTGGCGTACAAGCTGCCCATCAGTCGGGTGTTTGAAGCGATCGAACGCAATAACGCCAATGCTGGTGGAGGGTACATCGTACACGCACAAGAACAGTATCTGATTCGCGGGGAAGGACTCGTGCAGACGTTGGAGGACCTCAACAATATTGTGGTAGCGACAGGACACGACGGAACGCCGATCACCATCCGTAACATCGCGGAGACGCGCTTTGAACCCATGATCCGGCAGGGCGCCGTGACCCGGGACAAGGGCGGTGAAATCGTGACGGGCGTCGTCCTCATGCTCATCGGTGAAAATTCGCGGGTGGTGGTCAACCGCATCAAGGCAAAACTGGTGGAAATCCAGAAATCGCTCCCGCCCGGCGTGACGGTGGACCCTTACTATGACCGAACTGATCTGGTGCGAAATACCATTAAGACGGTAGCGACCAATTTGACGGAAGGCGCTGTCCTCGTGATCGCCGTCTTGTTCCTTCTGCTAGGAAACCTTCGTGCCGGCCTCATCGTCGCGTCGGTCATTCCACTCTCGATGTTAGTGGCGCTCACCGGCATGCTCGCCGCCGGCATTTCGGGCAACCTCATGAGCCTGGGGGCAATCGATTTCGGCCTCATTGTCGACGGGTCGGTGGTGATGATTGAAAACATCATGCGGCATTTAGCTGAGCGGCAGAAAGAGCTACGACGGCGACCAACCGCCGACGAGATCCGGGAAGTTATCCTGCGATCGGGCGGCGAAGTCCTCCGCCCCATCTTCTTTGCCGTCGGCATTATCATCATCGTGTATCTGCCGATTCTGACGTTGCAGGGCGTCGAGGGCAAGATGTTTCGACCGATGGCACTTACGGTCATCTTTGCGCTGGTGGCGGCGCTTGTTTTGGCGTTCACCGTGGCGCCGGTCTTTGTCAGTCTGTTCCTCCGTCGAGAAGTCCGCGAGGAAGAAACGTGGGTCGTCCGGTGGGCCAAACGGGTCTACCAGCCGGTCCTATCCAAGACGCTCCTGCACCCCGCCATCACGGCCACCGTGGCCGCCGTCATCTTTGCCAGCAGCCTGGCCCTCGCGTCGCTGCTAGGGGCCGAGTTCATCCCTAAATTGGATGAGGGAGCGATCGCCCTCCAAGCGTGGCGGTTTCCCAGCGTGGCCTTGGAGGAATCAGTCAAGAGTACGAATCGGATCGGGCACATTTTGGGACAGTTTCCCGAGGTCGCCACGGTGGTCCCCCGAACCGGTCGCCCAGAGATTGCCACCGATCCCATGGGCGTCGAGGTCAGCGATGTGTACATTATTTTGAAACCCAAGTCGGAGTGGACGACGGCTCAGACGAAAGCGGAACTGATCGACGCGTTCGATCGGGCGCTCAAAGCGGCGGAGCCGGGCACCATTTTTAGTTATTCTCAGCCGATCGAGTTGCGAGTGCAGGAGTTGATTGCCGGGGTGCGCTCCGATATCGCGATCACTATTTTCGGTGAGGATATGGACACGCTTAAGCGGCTCGGTGACCATGTCGTGCAGGTGGTGTCGGGGGTCCAGGGGGCGGCCGACACGAAAGCCGAACAAGTAGCGGGCATGCCGTACCTGCGGGTGATCATCAACCGCGAGGCCATTGCGCGCTATGGCATCAACGCCTCAGACATCCTGGGGACGGTGGAGGCGCTGGGAGGGCGCGTCGCCGGGCAGGTCGTCAAAGGCAATCAACGGTTTGCGATTCAAGTCCGGTTTCGGCCCGAGGATCGGAGCAATTTTGACCGTATCAAAGACATTCGAGTCGCGGATCCTGCAGGCCGGCAGATTCCGCTGAGTCAACTGGCCGACATCCGGGTGGAGACCGGCCTGGCGCAGATCAGCCGAGAAAATATTCACCGCCGTCTGGCCGTAGAAACCAATGTCCGGAGCCGAGATCTGGCGAGTTTCGTGGCCGATGCGCAACGATCAGTCGAGGGGCAGGTGTCATTACCCAAAGGGTATTGGATCGAGTGGGGTGGGCAATTCCAACAACTACAGGAGGCCTCCACACGGCTGGCCATCGTCGTCCCGATCGCGTTATTTCTTATCTTTGTGCTCCTGTATTCGACCTTTAACGCGGTCGGGCCCGCGATGCTGATTTTTCTGAATGTGCCGCTGGCTGCGACCGGCGGCGTGATCGGGCTGGCGCTCCGCGGCATGCCCTTTTCGATTTCCGCGGCGGTCGGGTTCATTGCGCTATTTGGGGTGGCGGTCCTGAACGGGGTGGTCCTGATGGCCTACATTCTCGATTTGCAGAAGCAAGGACTCTCACGTGTGGACGCGGCGTCACAAGGAGCCATGATACGTCTGCGCCCGGTGTTGATGACGGCCTTGGTGGCCAGTCTCGGCTTTGTGCCGATGGCGCTCTCGACTTCTGCCGGCGCGGAAGTGCAGCAGCCGCTCGCGACCGTCGTCATTGGTGGGCTCGTGACCTCCACCGCCTTAACCTTACTGGTGTTGCCGACGCTGTACGTCTGGGAAGAACGTCTTCGAGAAGCCTGGGCTCGTCGGAGAGGAAGGGCCGACGAAGTGGGAAAGGCGTATGGGCAGGAAGTGTAGGACCCGACCTTGCGCCAGGCGTGGTGAGAAGAAGAAGTCATTCACAATCATGGTTCCAAGAGGTGAGTACGCGTGAAATCCATTCTGGTCGTCGATGACGATCCGGATATCCGGCTCTTCTGCCATGATTTGTTGGAGTATTGGGGCTATGTCGTTCACGGCTCGTCCACTGGCGAGCAGGCGTTAACCTTACTCTCGACGCTTGAGATCCAGGCCATGCTGTTGGATCTGCATCTCCCCGGTCTATCAGGATCAGATGTGCTACGGCTGACTCGGGAGCAAGGCTTCGGATTCCCGATTTTGTTGATGAGCGCCTCCTATTCTGAGGCACCTATTCAGCTGCTAAAGCCGGGCGGCGCCCAAGGCTTTCTGCCCAAACCCTTCGGAGGCATCGAGCTGGAGCATTGGGTGAAGACATGGGTCGGGGCTCCCTAGGTCCAAGCAAAACACGATGGATACAAGAGGGAAGTTCAACTGCACGGGTAAGCTTCTCAGCAATGCTGCGGGAATTACCCTTCTGATTCTTCTGAGCTGCACCACCGCACCTCGCGCGGTTCACATGTCTCATGGAGCAGGACTAATTGGGAAAGCCCGAGAGGAGTTGCTTGCCTGTGCCGGCACGCCCCTTAGGGAAACCCGTACGGGATCGGGGACCGTGCTGAAATACTATAGAGAAGCGCCGATGCTGGAGGAGTCGTTCGTGGGATCGAAAGGGAGCACCGCGAGGAGCCATCATGGATGTTGGGCCAGTGTCAGCATAGTGGGGGAGCGGGTGATCGGGGTGACCTACCAATCTGTTCCGACGCCAGCGGCCGACGACGACCACTGCGAGGAGATCTTTGAAGCCTGTGCACCATAGAACGTCGAGAAGCCTAATGCCGATAGCACAAGGGGCCGCAGACATGAGGCAGGGCGCAGTTATGAGGAGCAGACCTCACTGGCGGCCGCTATCGGGCTTTTGCCGGCGGCTATCGCCAGCCGCATCGGCGCGCAGTCGCAACAGCCGCTGGCGCGAGTCGTGATGGGCGGCATGCTGACCTCTGCGGCACTGATTCTATGGGTGTTACCCGTATGCTATCAGGTACGGCGTCGGTTTCAGGAGAAAGCATCTCCGCAAGATCCGGCAGAGTAGAGCCGCAACGGAGGTCGATCCCTGTTCGAGATCCGTTATAACTTTTGCAATAGTAAGACATTCATTGATGCGCGTGATGGATATCCTTCAGCAGTCCACTTCTAATTGGTACTCCGTACTCGGGGTCGCATCCCTCATTCTGTGCGCCATTCTCGCTACCGGTCCTCCTGTTTGGGCTGAGCCAACGGAAGGAATGGTACCACCTTCCGCCCTTCCTCACGGTACTGTCCGTCTCAGCTTGACTGATGCCGTAACCTTATTCCTGAATCAAAACCTCGATCTGTTAATCGCCCGGTATGGAATCGACTCGAGTAAGGGCCAGCAAATCACGGCGACGCTCTTCCCTAATCCGGTGCTTCAAGTTGGAGGGAGCGCGTCTTTTACTCAAGGCAATACGCTGGCGCAGACCGGCAATCTGGCGACCCAAGTGCAACAGGTATTCGAAGTCGCGGGAAAGCGCGGGCACCGTATGGAGAGCGCAGATTTTGCCACGCAATCGGCCGAAGCTGGATTTGAGGATACAGTCCGGCAGCTCAGCTTCAGCTTGAAGGATAGCTATAATCGAGTCCAATTGGCACAACGCCGACTGGCGTTGGCTGAAGAGAATCGAGCTCGGTTCGCGCGGATCTTGGAAGTGAATACGATCCGCTTCAAGAAGGGGTATATTGCGGAAATCGAATTGATCCGTATCCGGCTCCAAGTCGTCGACTTTCACTCGCAAGTGATTGCCTCGCTGCAGGAATCGGAATCGGCACGTGCTGACTTGCGTCAACTGTTGCGGCTTTCCGCTGGGACTCGGCTCGAGTTGACGACGGACCTCGATTTTCACCGCGTGGATCCCGAGATCAGCAAGCTGCGGTCGGTCGCCTTGGACGCCCGCCCGGACCTGCGGGGGAAACGTACCACTCTCTCTCAGAGAGAAGCCGATCTCAAGTTGGCCAGAGCCTATCGCTATCCCGACGTGACCATCGGGGCGGGATATTCAATCCAGGGCCCCCATGGTCCGGATAATCAACAGATGGGGATTCTAAACTTCGGCGTGCCCTTACCGTTGTTTAACAGAAATCAGGGCGGTGTGGTCCAGGCGGAAGTGGCGGCTCAATCGGCACAGGCTGATGTGGACAAGACCGTCACTCAGATTGAAAATCAGGTGGAGGTGACCTATCGCAATTTCTTGCAAAGCCGCCGGCTGGTAGAAGCGTATGTGGGGGGAGTCCTGGAGGATGCACGGTCGGCCCTAACGATAGCGGAGCAGGCCTACCAACGCGGGGGAGCGACAATTCTAGATTTACTCGACGCGGCTCGGACGTCGCGGACAATCCAGCAAAATTATATCGAGGCGTTGTTCGCGTACCAGCGCAATCTGTTTCAACTCGAAAGCGCCGTCGGTCACGCGATCGCTTTCTAGAGGGCTGTGCGCTGCCCACAGCTCGCTATTTGGGATGATCGCGAAGAGAATCTTCCGGGGTCGCAATGAAAATAATGAGCAAGCAAATGAAACATCCTGACTTTCTTCTACGAGAGGGAAGAAGGCTCGAGTATTTTACAATTATCTATAACAGCTTGGAGGGTTTGATCGCCGTGAGCACCGGGCTGCTGGCAGGCAGCATCGCGCTGGTCGGCTTCGGCTTCGATAGTGTCATCGAGGTTACATCGGGAGCCACGTTGCTGTGGGTATTACAGAGACAACGGAACGAGTCAAAGCGTGAGGAGGATGAAGGAATTGCTCTTCGCATTGTCGGGGGCTGTTTTCTGGTGCTCGCAGGGTATGTCGGGTATTGGCTATCGTAGCTCTTTACTACCAAGAGACGCCCGAACGAAGCCTAGTTGGGATCATCCTTGCCATAGCCTCCTTAATCGTGATGCCCTTACTTACGAGAGCCAAGCGGCGTGTGGCCAGAGAGTTGAACAGTACTGCAATGGCTGCAGACGCTAAGCAAACAGAGTTTTGCACCTATCTCTCTGCGATCCTGCTCGGTGGTCTGCTCCTTAATGCTTTACTAGGATGGTGGTGAGCTGACCCTGCCGCCGCCTTGGTCATGGTACCCATTATTGGAAAGGAAGGCATTGAGGCGTTGAGAGGCGATACCTGTTGCGAAGACCTATAAGTTGTTGCGGCCATAATAGGCAACAATAAGGATTCAGGGAGGCTATGACGTTGGCGGAGCGATTTCACGTCACCTCAATCGATCGGGGGCTAGTTACGAGGATAGAAAGGACACACGGTTATGGGCGCAGGACACGGTCACGATCACTTGAATGAATCGACCAAACGAAGCACTCTTCTCCTCGTGCTCGGTCTCACAAGCACCTTCATGGGAGTCGAGGCGATCGCTGGGTGGCTCACGGGGAGTTTGGCTCTTCTGGCGGACGCCGGCCATATGCTGGCCGACGTGGCAGCACTAAGTTTGAGCATGTTTGCAATGTGGATGGCGACCAAAAAATCACCTGCCGACAAAACGTATGGATACCATCGGATTGAGATTTTGGCCGCTGCCATCAATGCCGTCGTCCTGCTGCTCATGGCATGTTTCATCTTCTACGAGGCCTTTTTGCGCTTCTCTCATCCGTCCTCTGTCGTGGGCTTACCTGTTCTAATAGTCGGGACAGTTGGATTAGGCGTCAACCTCTTGAGTCTTCGGCTCCTGACCGGAAAATCCACCGCAAGTCTCAATGTTCGAAGCGCCTATCTCGAAGTGCTAAGCGACGCCGTCACCTCAGTCGGCGTTATCGTGGGGGGCGCAGTTATCTGGACCACCGGGTGGTATATGATTGACCCTCTTATCAGCATTGGGATCACGCTGTTCATCATCTGGAGAACATGGCTGCTATTATCCCAGGCAGTGAATGTCCTGATGGAAGGCGTGCCGTCGCATCTGAATGCAAAGGACATCGGTGACGCGCTGGCATCCGTGACAGGCGTGAAAGAAGTCCACGACCTGCACATTTGGAGCATCACGTCGGGTCGAGATGCCTTAAGCGCCCATATCATTGTGGCCCCTGGTGACGATCGGGATAGCGTGTTAGGAAATCTGCAGCAACTTTTACGAGAGCGATTTCATATCGATCACGTCACTCTACAGATGATGGAGCAGCGATCTGAGTGGATTCAGCCGGATGGACGAATTCGAAGCGACCATAATAAGAGTTCCGTCGTACGCGACGGCATAGATGGCTAAGAAAAGAGCGCCGTCAGGTCTGGTGATTGGGATCGTGTCCTACGAACGTCTACTTTAGGCGCTCTAGTGGAAGTCGCCTGATACAGGACACCAGGAGGAAATTCCTTCCAGTGCCTATGTTGTCAGCTCGAGGAGCCCTCAAGACGGACCGGCAACCATTACAGTGGATGAAGAATATTAGCGCGGTGATCCGAGTCTATTATCGGCCTTCACGTATCGCATTTCGCAGCCCTTGAAACTTTTTCGCGATCAATTCCGCTGCCGTTTTATACTGCATGGCATTATCGGACAGTTTTGCCAGTTCCCTCTCCAAATTCACTGAATTCCCGTCGAGAGGTAAATCCCCGCCAGGAATCTCGACGATCTGTCCATATACCGAGCTGGCTGATCCACTGAGATGCTGGGCATTCGTCACACGGAGCGACACCTGCCCCGAGGGTCCGCTGGCAGCTGTTAACGCATCTTGGAACCGAAGATCTTTCGCACGATATCCAGGCGTCTCTTCATTCGCAATATTCGAGTTAATCACTTGCTGGCGTGTAGCTCTCACATCCAGGGCGTGTTCCAGAAGTTTGATCGTACCACCAAAAAGATTCATGTATGATCTCCTATGCTTTTAGGGACACCGACTGCATTGCATATAAGTGCAAGGCAAATGCCACGAATGAAACAGAAATGGGAGCGTTTCTCAGCTTATTCCGCTGGGGCGCAGAAAATGTGTTGACGATCATCGTCATTCGATTGTCTCTCGGAGAGGACAACAGTCAAACTTATGACATCCGGTTCACGGTCGATGGCATTGCCGAACACGTCGAACATGCGGGAGAGAATCCCCTTCCCGACCGGTGCCATCAGCGGGCCGCCGGTATCCTCCACGACCATGCCTCGCGCGAGACCTTGCGTGGGCGTCAGCGCAATCCCGCGCACGAGCTGCGCGTCGAGTTGGGCTAAGACCTCGATGGCGACTCGCCCCTCCTGCCCCGCGCGCAACAACGAATAGATGGGCGGTAAATGGTCCTCGAACCGGATGTCCACCACACTGCCGCGGACCGAGACAATCGCGCCGACGTTGGGAAGACTGTTTTTCACATTCATGGTTTCCAGAATCGATGTATCATTACTGGCGATCCTTGTTCGTCCCTTCGCAGCCTGTGCACTCTCTTGTGTGCGCTGAAGCTCGTTGTATCATAAGCCCACAGGTGCGTGGTCGAGCTCCTCTTGGACCTCGCGAGTTTGTCATCGCTGCCATAGGATGTAAGAGGCCTCCAGCGGAACGGCCACCCCGGCCTGATGCGGAATGATTCGTGCCGTATAATCCGTCATCGGACGGCCTGCAG
>CAZBNV010000096.1:0-14788 GCA_964493335.1 uncultured Nitrospira sp. | reverse complement strand
AACGCGTGACCTCGTCCTTACCAAGGACGTGCTCTGCCAACTGAGCTACGTGGGCCATCAATTCACAATCTGTATCCGCTCGCGCATCCCCGGCGGAATCACTCCTGATCAAATGCGCTCAATTGGAGCGGGCGATGGGATTTGAACCCACGACAGCCAGCTTGGAAGGCTGGAACTCTACCACTGAGCTACGCCCGCCCACGGTGAACCTACCAACACTTCATGACTTGCCGGCCATGCCCTGCCCGGAACAAGTCCCCGCCCTGCCTCATCACATGCTCCACGATCATTATTCTGACTAGGCAGATGTAATCCGATTCAAATATTGGTGGGCAGGCAAGGATTCGAACCTTGGAAGCCATAAGGCAGCAGATTTACAGTCTGCCCCCTTTGTCCACTTGGGTACCTGCCCGTCTCTCACATAGTCCAGTTTAAATCAAGACCTTCTCTTCCAGGCAAGTCTCTAACCGAAGCGTTTTCATTCTTTGAATCGGAGAATGAAAGTAAGCCCCACCACGCACAGCTTCCCAGCAAAACGACAGGGCTGGGGCACTGATGAAATGAGGATTGACCTGGCTTTGAAAGCAGCCGATTTTATTTGCGACACGTTCCATTGTCAAGGGGGTATGTTCTATGCAGGAAGAATTCTAATGGGAAACCGAAGCGGAGCAAGTCCCTCGAGCACCAGAATTCGCACTGGTGCGAGTCAGCACTCGACTGGCCTGACGAGTCAATTCAGTCGAACTGCCCAGCACATCCCGCATCAGAACAGTCAGCTCGGGCGCCGACAGCCGAAATTCAGGAGCCAAAAATCGCTTCCTCGCCATGAGCCTTTCATTTGGATCCTCAGGCTCGTAATAGCCCTTGAGAACCGCATCTTGTTCTGCCAATTCCAACCGTTTGAGCCACCCAGGCATGTAAGAAGATTTACTTGACGGCCGGACTTCTCGGGTCCCCTTCTTATCCAACTCTAACTGCGTCCACACCGCCCACCCAACAAATACGGCCCATGTCTCATTCAGAGCTTCCCACGACTCTGGCTCACTAAGAAACCGCTCCTCTTTCAGTGCTTTCTTTTGAACCACCGGCGTGATGAGCACCTGCTGATACCGGCACCGTTGTTGCTCGCGAGCAAACGCCATCAACGAGACATGCGCCTCCGTCGGCACACTCTCTTGTTCGAGAAAATCCATGTAGGCGTGAAACAGCTCGTGGTACAGCGTTTCCAGCTCCTTGTGCGTCAACTGCCCCAGTGGCCGTAACGTTCCTCCTGCTGCATTCAGCGAAAGCGACCGGTCCAGTACCATGCGATGATCCTTCGGATGGTACTCCGCGGCAAATGCGTGCAGATCCTCAAACTCAAACGTCACAAACTGCGGAGAAATTTGCTCGAGAAACCGCGTCGGGAGGGTGAGGGATTTCGCCTCAGACACCACGGTTCGCCAGAGTCGCGAGGCGTCTGGACGGGACGTCGATGTACCAGCCTGCGCCCAAGCGGAGATTGACACCCCCAGCAGCGCTCCCGTTACAATCAAAACAATCACTCCGCGCAGGCAGCTGACAGATGTATGCATGACAGGCATGATATACCGAGATAGAAACCGGATCGTGGGGGGACGGCCCCGAACGATGCGGCGCGAGCGATCGCCCTACAGAAAGCGGTCACGCTCGTGACCCCATTCGTACGAAGGGCCTTCTTCAACCAGGGCCAGGGTCTCAAACAGGCGTGGGGACACATGATCCAGAAATCGAGACGGCTTGCACAGTAACATACCTGAACTCTTGTCGTACACATTGATGGGATAGATTAAAAAGAGGTACCGCTTCGCCCGCGTCACTGCGACATACAACAGCCGCCGCTCCTCTTCCAACTCCTCGTCCGTGTTAAACGAGAATACCGAGGGGAACTTCCCGTCTACGACCCACAGAAGGAACACGCACTGCCACTCCAACCCTTTGGCTGAATGAATCGTCGAGAGCACCACCTGCTCATCATCTCGCCCCGACGGCTCAACCCCCACCGCGCTGCCATCCGGCGGGGCAAGCGCGAGGTCGGCCAGGAACTCGGTTAGCCCCGGATAACTCTCTGCGATGGTATGCAGATGGTCGAGATCTCGAATTCGCTTCGGGTAATCGTCGTGGTGGTCTTTGAGGATCGGTAGATAATATTCATACACCCGGTTGACCTGTTCAGTCGGACTCAGATCGTCGCTCTGCGAGAGGTTTTCGAGCACGAGAGCCAGCTCTTTCAACCCCTTGCCAGAGCGGCCGCTGCTGTTTCGCAAAATTTGGTGCGGATCGTTCGTCCGCACCATGGCCGCGACCAAGTCTTGCGCCTTCTTAGGCCCAACACCCTCGACCAGCATGAGGACGCGATGCCAGCTGACCGCGTCCTGTGGATTCACCACCACGCGCAAATGCGCGAGCAGATCTTTAACATGCGCCGCCTCGATGAACTTGATTCCGCCCCGCTTCACAAACGGTAAGCCGCAACGCGACAGCTCGATTTCCAAATCAAAGGAATGAAAGCTGGAACGAAAGAGCACCGCGATCTCATTCAGCGGCACGCCCTCTTCCCGCAACTCCAGAATTTTTTGCGCCACAAAACGAGACTGCGCATTTTCCCCCGCTGCTTCCACCAGCGCCGGCAACGGCCCATCCAGTTTGCGCGTGAACAAATGCTTCGTATATTTCTCCGGCGCTTCTTGAATGATTTCGTTGGCCACGCTGAGAATCGGCTGGGTGCTGCGATAGTTCTCTTCAAGTTTGTAGATTTTTGCACCCGGGAACCAGGACGGGAATTCCATAATGTTGCGGAACGTCGCGCCCCGGAATGCGTAGATAGATTGTGAATCATCTCCGACGACCATGACATTGTCATGAGTGGCCGCCAGTCTTCGAATGAGTTCCGCTTGCAGCCGGTTGGTATCCTGATATTCATCCACCAGAATATATCGGAATCGTTCAGAAATGGCCCGCTGAGTGGGCTCATCCTTGCTCAACAGGTCCCGCAGTAAGACGAGCAAGTCATCATAGTCGAGCAGTTGCCGTTGCCGCTTCGCCGCGTGATAGGCTCGCTGCAGTTTTCCAAGATCATCGAGATGGTCGGCGAAGTGTGAAAACGCCTCGAGAACAATTTCCTCTAATCCGCGCAATGTGTTTTCGCATTTGCTGTAAATCTCAGCGATCGTTCCCTTGCGAGGGAACCGTTTATCTTTCTCATTGAGCCCCATTTGGGCGCGCAACAGGGCGATAAGGTCTTCGGCATCGCCACGATCCATGATCGTAAACGTCGGTTCGACCCCGAGCACTCGTCCATAGCGCCGGAGCAACATATTGGCAACCGAGTGAAAGGTACCCCCGCAGACTCGCTGGCTACGAGATCCGATCAAGGCCCCCACACGTTCCAACATCTCCTCAGAGGACTTCCGCGTAAAGGTCAGCAAGAGAATGTGCGACGGATCCACGCCAGAATCGATCAAATAGGCGACGCGATGGACCAGTGTCCGGGTCTTGCCGCTGCCGGCCCCGGCGATCACGAGCGCAGGCCCGTCACCCGTCGTCACAGCCGCATACTGCTGCGCGTTGAGGGCTCTGGCGTAATCCAGCGAGAGCTTCGGGACGATGTCCTGATCCGTGGTCCGCTTCAGAATGTAAGGTTTAATGTCTCGGTCCATGATGGCATCCGGCTTCGGAATGAGGCGCATGACGGGAGAGGCCGCGCTGTATAACATACCACTGCATCCCTTGCAACGACAGACCCTGCCTGCTGCTTTCCATGACCGCGTCAGACAAGATCAACACTTGGACCTTGAAATCGAGTTGTATATAATGCCGAACACGCAGGGGACCTGTATGACAACCAGACACAATTCGTTCGCTCAACAGTTGCAGATCGTCGCGGAGCTCATGCTCGCGGTGGCAGGCGAGTCCGTATCGGTGCTCAAACGTGCCGTGCCGGAACAGGCGCTGAAACTCAAACGTCAGGATGAATGGACCATCTATCTCGAATTTTTGCGCGTCATGTTCAACCTGGCGGATCGCGTGTCGATGCTGCACATTCCTCTCAAGGAACAGCCTCAGTTCATGGATGAGCTGACAGACGCGGTGATCGATCAGCTCAAGAAAGCGCTGGAACCGGCCTTCGGAGTCGGCAGCGACCAGACAGAGATCGTGCTCACCATCGGGGCGGCGGTGGCGGAGAGCCGCCAGACCTACGAGCGCTATCGTTTCCTGGTCACTGAAGACAGTCCGGCCAAGAACGACATGTACCGCGATTTCAGCGAACGCATTGCCCGCTTGGTCGGAGCCACAGGCAACCCGGCCGTGACAGCCGCCGCCACGCTCTGCATCAGCGCCGTCATTCCCGCACTCACCGGCATTTTCGAGGGGCAGGCACCGACGGTCAACACTGACTCATCGGCGAGTCCTAGTGGAGCCGCAGCCAGCCAAGCCTTACGGGGAGCGACCGGCACCGATATTAAACTCGTCAGTGTCATGTCGAGCATCAAGGGCGAGGAGGTCGAGACGCGATGGGGGCTCCATCCTCGGTTTCGTCAGGACCTGACGCAAGAGGAGGCGAAACAACTTACGACGACCATGAATCGTGTCGCCAAAATCCTCGGAGAACGCTACGCCGCCGTCGCTTTTTCTGACCAGTGGGCATCCTGGCATAAAGCCGGACACGCCTGACGCAACATTCCGGAAGCATGACCAAGCAGTCTGCTTCCTGAGCCATCGATCATTTCCCACGGAGGCGTCGTGCAAGCACCCGATCAAAGACAGGCCGCTCATGATACGGTTTCGCAAAATCTGCACCGACTGGGTGAACTAGCCGGCAATTTGTGGTGGAGTTGGACCCCCACGGCGAGGCAACTGTTTGAATCCATCGACCCCACCCTGTGGTTTCTCACCCACCACAATCCCGTCCAGCTACTTTCCAGCGTCAAACCAGAACGGCTCACCAGCTTGGCCAACGATCCGAATTTTGTGCGTCACTATTCGGCCGTCTTGCGCACCTTCGACGAATATCTGAGCGATAAAAAAACGTGGGCAGCCACGGAATTTCCTGCGCTTCAGAATTCTCCGATTGCTTACTTCTCGGCAGAATTCGGACTGCATATCTCGATTCCGATCTATAGCGGAGGTCTTGGTATTCTGGCCGGGGACCATTGCAAAGAGGCCAGTGACCTAGGGATCCCGCTCATCGGGATTGGCTTCATGTACCCCCAAGGTTATTTCAAACAACGTATCAACCCTGAGGGCTGGCAAGAAGCCACCTACGCGCCCTTCAATCGGCATGATTCACCCATCCAACAAGCCATCACGCCGGCCGGCGTCCCCTGCTCCTTTAAGGTCGAGATCGGTCACCGCCAAGTCACGGTTCTGGTGTGGCAGGTTCGCGCCGGACGCATGTCGTTGTTCCTCATCGATACCGACGTGCCGGAGAATACGCCGGATGATCGCGCCCTCTCCGCGAGGTTATACGGTGGGGACCAGGAAACGAGACTCTGTCAGGAGTTTCTCCTAGGCATCGGCGGCGTGCGAGTTCTTCGCGCCCTCGGCGTCAGCCCGGCCGTCTGGCACTGCAATGAAGGCCATGCAGCCTTCCTGACGGTGGAACGAATCCGCGAATTTGTCACCGCCGGCCATAGCCATGCCGAAGCAAGCGACCTGGTGCGACAGAGCACCGTCTTCACCACGCACACCCCGGTCCCGGCAGGACACGATATCTTTCCATTCCATCTCATGGATCGTTATTTCACGAACTATTGGGGCCAACTCGGCTTGTCCAGGGAAGAATTTCTGCGCCTCGGCGAGACACCCGAAAGCACGGGGCACGGCTTCAACATGACCGCCCTCGCCATGCGTCTCTCGGCCCATGTCAATGGCGTCAGCCGCGAGCATGGACGAGTATCTCGCCATATGTGGCAGCACTTATGGCCCGGCTTACCGGAGGACCTCGTTCCCATCCGACACCTGACGAACGGCATTCATGCGCCGACATGGATCTCCCCAGAGGCGAATTCCCTCTACGCCAAATATCTCAGCCCGGAATGGGCGGAACGGATCGACGATCCGACGATCTGGCAACGCGTCACCGACCTGCCGGACCATGAGTTATGGGCTGTTCGCCAAACCAGCAGACGAAAACTCATGCGCTTTATTCGCGAGCGCGCGCGCGATGGATGGATTCGTGGCCACCTTCAACCCATGCAGGCCATCGCCAGAGGAACCCTCCTCGATCCGGAAGCCCTCACCATCGGCTTTGCCAGGCGGTTCGCGACCTATAAGCGCGCGACCCTCTTGTTTCGCGACCTCGAACGTCTTAAGCAGCTGCTCCATAATCGGTGGCGGCCGGTCCAAATTGTGTTTGCGGGGAAAGCACACCCGGCCGACGAACCAGGCCGTTACTTTATCCACGAGGTTCTGAGCTTCTGCAACGATCACAAGATCGGGGGGCATGTCGCGTTCCTCGAAGATTACGATATGCATATGGCAAAATACCTCGTCCAAGGCGTCGACATTTGGCTCAATACGCCCAGAGCCCCACTTGAGGCCAGCGGGACCAGCGGTCAAAAAGCTGCGCTGAATGGTGTCATCAACCTCAGCGTCCTGGATGGCTGGTGGCAGGAAGGATACAACGGCGCCAATGGGTGGGGGATTCAGCCTCTCCCGGAGGAATCAGACACCCAGGCGCAAGACACCCACGATGCGGAACAATTGTTCCGTCTGTTAGAACAAGAAGTCGTGCCGTTGTTTTACCAACGCGATCTCGATGGCATTCCCCGTGGCTGGCTTCACATCGTCAAGGAAAGCATTAAGACCATTGCGCCCCGGTTCTGCACCAAACGGATGGTCAAAGAATACATGAGGCAATTGTATGCGCCCGCTACCGCACGTACCCCGAACAAATGGTAATGTGATCCATCGGGGACATGTGGCTTGGCGAAGCCCTCGTTTGGCGGCGTGGACTCTCCCGGTCGGGCTGCTTATACTCTCGTGGGTCCTTCCCCTCCCGGCAACAGGCGCCTCAGCTTCACCAAAGTCATCGCTCACCCCACTCGAACGACAGGCGATGACGCGGTATCAGGCCGGAGAGTATGACGGCGTGTTACAGCTCCTACAAAGCCTACCAGCCGGCCAGGAACCAGGCCGGGAGTTGGTTCGTTATGCCATCCTGAGCGATTTGAAGCTTGGGAAGCCTGAAGAAGCCTGGAAGCTGTACCCGAGACTCGTCACCACAAATCGTCCAGACGAGGTCGGGTTGTTACGAGATCTCGCGCGGAGTTTTATTGTCGCCCGCGTCCGCGACCCCCAAGAGCATATCCGCATTGCCGCCTATACAGCCCTGGCAGACATGGGCGGGAGCGACACCTTGCCGATTCTTGAGGACGGCCTGCTGGATTCATCCGCCCTGGTACGTGCTCGCGCCGGTGAGGCGATTGGACGGAGCGGCCTGGCAGGGCAGTCCTCTGCGCTGAAGCGGGCACTGCGCGATGAAGCTCCTGGCGTGCGTATTGCCGCAATCAACGCCCTCGGTGATGCGAAGGTATCCAGCATTGCGGATCAGCTCACTGAAATTGCGCGAGTCGATGAAGGGCCGGAATCCATTTTTGCCTTGGCGGCATTGTACAAACTCGGACGCACGGATGTGCTGACGGATATTTCCAATGCCGTCACGCTGCCGGACCCTGAAGTGCGAATGGCGGCAGTGGGAATATTGGGCCGGCTGCGCCGCCCTTCAAGCATCTCAATCCTCAGTCAAGCCGTGTATGACCCCCACCCGGCTGTCCGCGCCTTCGCAGCAGGAGCCTTGGGAGAATTCGGCAGTGTCGACGGAATCGCTCCCTTAACACACTCCGTTAGCGATGAAAATCCACGCGTCCGAGCGGTGGCGGCATCGAGCCTTGGTCGGCTGGGGGCTGCCGAAATGCGCAGCGTCATCCAACCTTTGCTGCGAGATCCGGACGAACATGTGCGCATCAGCGCCGTGGAAGCTCTGCTGCGCTTGGGTGATGCCGGCGTGATTTTAAATGCAGCGGATCTTGCCCGACATCCTGATCCATCGATTCGTGGAGGGACCGCGCAAGCCTTAGCGACCGCCACGACCCCCAATGCACTGACCATCCTTGAGAGCTTGCTCAGAGATCAGCAACCACTTCCTCGCCTTCTGGCCTCCCGTGCACTGGGGAAATCACGGCTCCCGTCAGTCATTGCCTCACTCAAAACTGGACTCCAGGATTCGGATGCCGCTGTCCGTATCGCCTCGGCCGGAAGTCTCTTTCAAGTGCTGTCGCGAAAGGATAAACGAGGGAGCGCCCGTTAGGGCTGACAACAGAGATGCTCAGGTTTATTGGAATGCTGGTGCTGCTGGCCCTGGCCTTCGGGTTCGGCTATCTCTGGGGCAAAGCGCCGACGAATAATCTTGAGCAAACAGTGAAGGATTTTTCGCGAAATATGGTGGACACCACCCTTGGAATCGAGCGGGACTTCCACCGACGCCAAAGTCTTGTAGATGCCAAAGGTCGGGTGATACAGGCAAAGGCCGAACTGCTTAATAAAAATACGACCGAAGCTGCAACGGAATTGGCCGAAGCGGTGACCTCCCTGGAGACGATCGCGCGAGGAGGAAAACAAATCGATCCTCAGGCTCAGGTCAGAGAGCTCATGGGGAAAATCAAAGAGCTCCGGCTTGAGCTCTCTCTCGGCAAGAAGGTTTCTTCCACAAAACTAGATGAAATTCAAAGGGAGCTGGACGGTCTCTTGCGTAAGTAGGGCTCTCCCTATACGGTCGCCGGTTGCTTTTTCCACTTGGCGAGAATGCGCTCGACTCTCATCTTGACCACCATATCGCTGTCTTTTAAGAGAGGCTTGATCGCCTCGCGGCCCCGCTCATGGCCGATAGCCTCAAGTGCAGCAGCGGCCGTTAGCCGAGTAAACCAGTCCTTATTGTGTAACATTTCGATCAACGGATCGATCGCCTCGGGTGATTTAATCCGTCCCAACGCAATCACCGCTTGCTTTCGGACCAACTCCTCTTTGTCCTTCAACGCCTTGATCAAACCTGGCAAGGACGGTTCACCAAGATTGACCAACGCATCAGTCGCATCCTCCATGAATTCATCATTACGAAGCTGATGCATCAGAGGCTCCAGCACTCGTTCGTCACGAATCTTTCCTAACGCTATAATGGCAGACTTGCGCACGTCCCAATCGCGAAGTAGCTTGAGCAACACGTCCACCGCCGGTGAACCAATCTGCCCCAGGCCTTCAATCACGACCTCTCGAACCTGCCAATCGCCGTCTCGAAGCGCAGCGGCGAGTGGCTCCACACAACGCTCATCGCCCATTTCTCCTAGCGTAATCGCGGCTTCTCGTCTGACAACCCAGTCAGGATCCTTGAGGAGATCGATTTGAATATCGATCTCGTCCTTCACTTGCTCTTCTTCAAGAGCCACTTCCTGCATAGGATCAGTGAGGTCCTGCCCCTCACTCGTAGGATCCAACGAGGTGGCAAGTTGGTCGGAGAGCTGATCTGTCAGGGTTTCGTCCGCGACCTGGCCAGCAGGGGAAGCAGCCTGGGCCTGTTCAGTTTTTTCACCAGCTTGTTCCATAGCAATCTTCCTTATTCGCACAGAAATGGGAATACCGATCAGGTCCTAGCCCGAAGACGTTTAGGCTTTGGTTTCAGCTTGCTTTCCAGCTGCATGTTTCTTTCTTGACGAAAGCGCCCGGCGTTTTCGCTGTACGCGCTTGAGTCGTTTGCGCAAGGAACGCGCAGCAGAATCCCCCGAGAGCTTCTTTTCCTCTTTCAGCCGCACCGCAATTTTCTTCTTGAGTCGGGTTTCATCTGATTCATCGGTCGGTTTCTTTGCCATGCAGCCCTCAACCTCCAACAGTTAAAATCGACAAGAATTGGGAGTGACGATGCAAGCCCACGTCACCCAGAGCAGGCAGTCTAATCAAGTGCATACGGGAGTGTCAACTGATGGGACGCAGAGGACTCCCACTTAGGAGACGATCAGCACGGGAACGGTATTGTGAGCCGTATGGTCGGCCGCCAGCATGCTACCGATACGGCGTTCACGTCGCACGTATAAAGCTTCCCGCGGCATCATTCTGAAAGGAGGGGCAGGCAACTCAACTCCTTCCTCCTGCCGACTGCGTTGTCTCACCGGACGGGTATCTCTGCTTAAGAGCACGCCCGCAACAGTAGCAAGCGTCCCTGCAGGGATAGGCGGGACAGCACGATGATCTCCAATCACCTCAATCTGTACGGCTGTGGTACCGGCCTCCACCATGCCAAGTTCACGAGCTGCGGCATGAGAGAGATCCAACATTCGGCCTATCACATAAGGGCCTCGATCGTTAATTCGAACTTGGACAGACTTTCCGTTTTCCAGGTTGATCACGCGGACTCTACTGCCTAGCGGCAATTTACGATGCGCAGCCGTATATGCCGTCATATCAAAGACTTCCCCATTCGCGGCGAGTTTTCCATGAAATTCCTTTCCGTACCATGAGGCGACTCCACGATCCTTGATTCCGAGATCCAGGCTAAGTTCACCTTTGGGCAAGAAAGAACAGGCACTCAGTAGCAGGCAACCGGCTAGTGGGACCACGGCATATCCAGCCCTACGATGAGAAGCATTCCGGAATTTCTTATCCATGGAAGTACCTCATGTGAAAGCCTGAATGCTACAAGGTATTTGGTGCCCCTCGTACAAGGTGGTTTCAGGCTACTGAGGATTCCCCTTCGCGACAATACCGTTAGGGTAGGAAAGCCCCCCTACAAACGGTCAGAGAATCCATCATTCCAGGAAACTAAAATGCCGTTCACACCGAGCTAGCGGGAACAAACAAAGGCGTACAAGCCGTCAAAGCCTGAAAAACTGAACACGCTGAAACCAAAATTTCACACAGTTCAGAATTTGGACACTATTGAGGACGCAGAGTCGTCGACCAGACAATAGAATAGCGCGAGCCATTGAATCCGCAGGGCAGGCCAGACTAGCGAAACCGAATGGCTCGATCCTCAAACTTGGTATTGATGACAAACCGCTCAAAATTCTTTTCCAGCACCTCGGAGAGGATCTGCTCACCATCCTGCGGTTCAAACCATAATACATTGTCATGGCTGCCCGAGTGCGCGTCTGTTCTTGTGAGTGAGCTGTTATCCTGACGATTGCTCGCCTGAATAACCAGCTTACTTTTTGCTTCAATGTCCGTGAGGAGGAAACCCTTCTTGGCATCGACCGCTAAATCAAGAATTTTGCCGGACAACACAATGTCCGAGCCATTCTCAGACGCCGCAGGCTCGCTTTTCGCGTATTGAGCTTGCCATCCCTTGCCCTTCAAATAGTCGGCAAATGCCTGAGCCGTGGCTTCCCCGGCACTGCCACTCGACACATTGAAATAGCTCTCGCCACCCCACATCGAACTGCGACTACCCACTTTGGTTCGATCGCCCCGTTGATCGTCAAACGGGATCACCGTGACCCGAGGGCCAGACATCGGCTTCACTGCCTGGCTGGGACCATTGTTTTCCGTCAGCGGCTTCGGGTTCAGGTTCATCGGAATGATATCGCCCTTCCCTGAACAGCCCAGCAGAAGCAACAACCCGACGGCCACCGGCGCAGACATTCCCCGCACCCCATGCTGTCGAATCATAGAATTTCTCTTCCTCCTTATGAACAATACACTGCCGTCATGCCATGTGTTTTCTTAATTGCGGTGGAGCACTATCGAACGAACGGAGAGTCCCTCACGCGTCTTGACATACTTTAACGTCACGTGATCTCCCACGTGAATTTGGTCGAGAGTAATCTTTTTTTTCCCGCGCAGAATGGTGGCACCCTGTTTGACCATCGCCCCGACCACAACTTCTTCTTTGGGTCCATGAACCCCCTTTACCACAATGACAGGCGGAGTGTCCCCGGGACTGACGGATTGGACCGTCCCTCTAATTTCATGCACGGTACTATTCGCGGCATAGACTGAACTCAAGAGGCTGCCCAGGCCGGCGAATGCCACACAGAGCAACGCCCCAATTACCAACACACCCAACAAGCTCGGTCGCGGCTGCTTCATCCCTCACCTCGTCCGTCGTGCGGTGCAACTTAACGTAAAATTCGCGGAACTGTAGCAGTTATGACTCATGCTGTAAAGCCAAGTGATGCCCTTTTCGCTCCGCCATCGGAGGAGGACATGCGTACCTCCCTTGACTGCATCGAAGGCTGTCGTTAATATCAGCGGCGATTTGCCACACCACGTCTTCTAACAGCAAACAGCAGACACCAGACCCATCCAGCCGTATATTTCGACTGCATGATCGAAGTTCGCAACATTACAAAACGCTATGGAAACCTCACCGCCATCGATCGCGTGACCTTTCGCGTCGAAAAGGGTGAGGTGCTGGCATTCCTGGGTCCGAACGGCGCGGGAAAGACCACGACCATGCGTATTCTTACCTGCTTCATGCCGGCGACAGAAGGGTCGGCGCACGTCGCCGGCTTCGACTGCGCGGACAAATCCGAAGAGGTGAAGAAACGAATTGGCTACTTGCCTGAAACACCTCCGGTGTACCAGGAGCTAACCGTTTTCGAATATCTCTGCTTCGTAGGCAGGCTCCGTGGACTCAGCGGCGCTGGCCTGACCACCGGAATGGATCGCGTGATGGAACGACTGTCTCTGGGATCCGTCCGACGGCGGCTCATCGCCAACCTCTCGCGCGGGTACCGTCAGCGAGTCGGTCTTGCCCAAGCGCTGATCCACGATCCACCCGTTTTGATTTTGGATGAACCCACAGTCGGCCTCGATCCAAAGCAAATCATTGAAATCAGAGAACTGATCAAGAGCCTGGCCGGCTCACACTCGGTCATCTTGAGCACTCACATTCTTCCCGAGGCAACTGCGGTCTGCCAACGTGTGGTCATCATCAATGGTGGGCGAATCGTCGCCGAAGATACGCCGGACCAACTCTCGGCCAGATTACGGCGTTCGGAAAAGATCAGCGTCACCCTGAAGGCCTCGCCGGTTAATGTACTCGAACGATTCCGGGAGGTCGCCGGAGTGGAGCATGTGCTGGCGACCCCCGACCCACACACGGTCCTTATCGAATGTGCGCTGGGCAAGGATATCCGGGAAGAAGTAGCCCGCTTCGCCGTCAGAAACGACTGGGGACTGCTCGAAATGAAACCCGTCTCCATGACCTTGGAAGACGTGTTCCTGCGACTCACTCAACATGAGGACGGCCTGCCGAAGCCGGACGCCACCACCGAGATCAACCAACACTGATGACACCCGTTCAAGCCATTATCGCGAAGGAACTGCGGTCCTATTTCGTCTCGCCGATCGTCTACGTGGTCGGCGGAGTATTCCTGTTGACCTTTGGCTTCCTAGCCTACCTATACATTGTCTTTACCGGAGCCCAAGCCATTCAATTGATGCAAATGCAGGGCGGTACGGCGCAGATTAATTTGAACGACTTGGTCTTTCGCAACCTCTTCACCAGCATGCGATTTGTCCTGCTGCTGATCCTGCCCATCCTCACGATGCGCCTGCTGGCCGAGGAACGAAAGCTCCGCACCTTTGAATTCCTGATGACGGCCCCGGTGCGAATCAGCGACATCATTGTGGGGAAATTCGTGAGCGTGTATCTCGTATTTATTGGGATGCTACTCATGACCACGCTCGTCCCGCTGACTCTGGCGCTCTTCAGCGATTTCGACTGGTATCCCGTCCTGACCGGCTATCTCGGCTTGACGCTGCTCGGAGGGTTGTTTCTCGCGGTGGGCCTTTTTGCGTCGTCCATTACCGAAAACCAAATCGTGGCCGCCTTTACCAGCTTCGGCCTGCTCCTGATGTGCTGGCTCCTCGCCGGGCTCGGATCGCTCTTGGGTGATACGTCAACGGGCCATGTCGTCTCCTATCTCTCGTTTATGGAACACTTCGACCATCTGGTCCGTGGCTTGATCGACACCAAAGATCTGATTTATTACGTCAGCGGCACCGTCCTGATGCTGTTCCTAGCCCACCGTATTGTGGATTCCTCACGATGGAAATAACGCGCCGCACCATTCCCGTTGGCGCCCTCGGCATCGGCTTGGCCGTGGCCGGCTTCATCGCCTATTCCTTGGTGCCCGAAACGCTTTGGCTCGTCACCCTCCTGGAAGGGCTGGCCCTAGTCTGCCTCATCTGGTTTTTCGCGAACCATTTCGACCGCCTGAAGACCTTCTCCGCCCAACGCTCCACCCGCATGGGCGCCAACAGCGCGCTCATGGTGGCGCTCTTTATTGCCATTTTGGCCATTGTAAACTTCCTCGGAGCCCGCCATTCGATCCGCTGGGATTTCTCCGAGAATCAGAACTACACGCTCGCGCCGGAAACCCATCGCGTTCTTCGCGCCCTGACCAGAGATGTCAGCATCACGGTCTTTACCCGGGAAAAAGATCCTGGCTACCAAGCCTACAAAGAGCGGTTCGACAGTTATAGGCAGGCGAGTTCAAAATTGACCGTCCAGTTCATCGATCCTGAACGCCAACCGAAGGTGGCCCAGAATTACGGCATCACCAGGACCGACATCGCCATCTTCGAAAGTGGTCCCCAGTCAGTTCGCATCACCTCTCCGGCTGAAGTCGAAATTACAGGCGCTCTGCTCCGTGTGTCCAAAGACACTAAAAAGCGGATCGTGTTTCTGGAAGGTCATGGCGAGCGCAGCCTGGACGATCGAGACCGTGGCGGATTGGCGCTGACGAAAGAAGTATTGGAAAAGCAGGGCTATGAC
>CAZBNV010000095.1:0-14866 GCA_964493335.1 uncultured Nitrospira sp. | reverse complement strand
CCGACATTCAGGGAGGCATTCGGGCCGAAGACAATCCCGGCTGGATTCATCAAAAAGAGATTGGCGCTGCCGAAGCCGGTGGTTTGAATGGTCCCGAAAATGTTGGAAGGATTGCCGCCGGTGACACGGCCGAGAATATTCGAGGTGGCGAGGCCGGAGTCGTTCAGGAAGTTGGCGACGTGATTCGTAGGCACCCCGAATTCACCGAAGCTGTGAAAGAGATTCGGCCCGTTGCCGGGGCGAGCGCCGCCGATGATGTCATGCACATTGCCGCTTGTTGTGACGGTCGTATTCAGTCCTGACGAGGTGATGGGCGATGTGACTTGGGCGTGACCGATATCAGGCACCAACCGAAGGATCAGCCAACAGGCGAGCAGCGCAGCCGAACGGTGACGGTGGTCCACGTGGGAGTGTCCAACTCTACTGATCATAGAAGCCCTTCTTGTCACTATGTGTCTACATGGCTGCTGTTAGGAGCCACAGCCGGTTTCCCGGTCCCCTACACCTCGTTGTGATGATGAGTCAGGTTGATCCAGCAATTGTCCTAAGGACCCCAGGTTATAGCGTGAGGGCTCAAAGATTCGGCTAGTGGTCAAGTGAGCCTGGGAAGTCGGCTCATCGTCAGCTATCGACGCCAGCGGACTCATCAGCCACCCGCCTGGTTCGACAGGGAGCGCATCCCGTCCTGCCACCACGAGGCTACTCAATTGACCATTCGTCTGTGCGGCACAGCCTTGTGTGAGCAGATTCTGCGCTTGGAGTGGCCGTTGCGGGAGCGTGGCCAGTGTATTGCTCAGGCTCGACACAGGCGATTGAATGTTCACAGACCCGCTCAGCCCAAATTGAGATGAAGCACTGACGATGCTCGTCGGATCGGCGAGGAACGTCCCCGCAATAATGTTGATGTTGCCGCCTTGGCCTTGCACGGCTTGAGCCGTGACTTGGCTGTTTTGGAGAGTGACAACGGCGGGGTCGAGGAGGATGTTGCCACCGGAGGTGTTCGGTCCGCCCTGAACCGATGTGCTCAACTGAGTATTCACCAGTCTGATGGAATCCGTGGCTTGAACCGTAATGTTGCCGCCGCTCGCCTGGCTGGCTTGCGTTGTGATTGAGCCATTCTGGCTGAGAAACTGCGCGCCTGCGTTAATGGCAATATCGCCGGCGCTGGCAGGGCCAGTGCTGTTTGCGATGATCGAGCCTCCATTGTTCAGGGTGACGGACCGATTCGCCAGCACTGAAATATGCCCGCCCGTGGCGGTGGGTTCTGGTCCCGACGTGGAGGCCGAAAGGGTGCCACCATTCTGAATCGTGAAGGTTTGCGCTGATAGATTCATGCTGCCGCCGGCTCCGGTGCCTTGAGTATCAGTGAAGATTCCGCTGCCGACTCCATCGATGACAACCGATTGCGAAGGACCAGTAGGGCTTTGAACCGTGATCGTCCCCCCTGCGCCGGTTGGGATTTCTATAGGCCGGTTCGGAGGAGCAAATGGATTCGGGGTGCTGCCGCTTCGTAGCTGGCCGCCCGTAGTGAGCTGCAGACTATCCGTGAAGAGGGTGAGCCTTCCTCCCTGACCGGACCGGTGAGTCCCGCTGGTGAGGAAGCTTCCCCCCGTAATGAGAACTTGAGGGGCTGTGACGGTGAGATCCGCTGCCCGGGACGATCGCCAGGCGGTAGTTGAAATGAGCGAGTTGCCTTCCAGACTTAAACGTTCGGAAAGCGTGATCGTGATGTTGTCTGGTACCTGCGGAGTCAGGTTGCTGCCCTCGATTAGGGACCCTTCCCGAAGGGTCAGGTTTCTCGCAATGATCTCCAGCTTTCCGAGCGACCCGGTCGTGGTCTCCGCCACGTTGAAGACAAATCCTCCTTGGCTTAACAGAATATCGCCGTTTGGAGCGTTCAAGCTGATGTTTCCAGTGCTGCCGGAACCAAAAATACTATTGGGAGTACTTGATTCAGCCAAGCGGTTGGCTTGCGAGGTTATAATGGGACTGCTCAGCAGCATATGGCCCTGAGAACTGCTCAGTTCAATATGGCCTGCATTTCCCGCCGCACCCTCGGAGCCGGTTGCAATTCGTCCGAAATTTTCTATGTCAAGGTTCTGGACTGTTGTCACCTTGATGTTGCCGCCGTCGCTCGTACTGCTGGTCGAGGTTTCGAGATTTGAGAGGTCTTTCATGAGGATCGAATTGGCCTCCAACGTGATATCCCCGCTCCTGCCGCCTTCGCTCATGGGCGCCACATTGGACCTGATGCCGGTAAAGGGGAACATCTCCAAGTCAGGAACCCCTGCAATCTCGATGTGATCGGCTCGTATCCGCACGCCACCCGATACAATGCCTGGCCATGCCTGCTCGGTCACATTGCTTTCGAGGACGGCGAGGTTCTGTACCACCGCATCCTGGATCATCTGAATGTCGATCCCTGTCCCAGTTTGGCCCGGCTGTCCAAGTGGCTGGCCGGTCACGTTGGCCGAGATCGTCGAGTCGTCCAAAACAAAACTGCCGCCTCGGATACGAATAGTCCCGCCGTCATAGCCACTGCTATCAATGACCGATTTTTGCGAGACCTGGATTGTGCCGAGCGCTCCGAAGGACTGTCCGTTCACATTGGCAGCCTGCTCCAAGGTTCCGGTGAGAATCTCTCCCGGCGAGGCAACGCTCACCAGAGAAATCGTGCCGGCTGGCGCCACGAGTTGTGCCGGCCGGACTGTGCCGTTAGCAATGGCGCCGGATCCAATGGTGATATTCCCACCGACGAGCGCGATGTTCTGGCTAGGGAGCACAGAGAGTTCTCCTCCCTGAACGGTAATGGCGCCGAGGTTCGACCCCAGGAATCCAAATGCCGCCACCGGTGCGCTGGAGATGGACGCGTCTGCTGGTCCAGGAAGCCCCGTGAATTCTCCACCATCCGCAAGGCGGAGATAATCAGCCGTCGTGAAGCTCACCGATCCACCGACATTCAAGGACGCATTCGGCCCGAACACAATCCCGGCCGGATTCATCAAAAAGAGATTGGCGCTGCCGAAGCCGGTGGTTTGAATGGTGCCGAAGATGTTGGAGGGATTACCGCCCGTAACTCTACCCAGGATATTGGAAGTGGGGAGAGCCGTTTCGTTCAAGAAGTTGGCGATGTGGCTGGTGGGAACGCCGAACTCGCTGAAGCTATGAAACAGATTGGCGCCGTTCCCAGGCCTCGTGCCACCGGTGATGTTGTAGGTGTTTCCAGCTTGAGACACGGTGGTGCCCAAGTTGCCGGTAGCTGTAGTCGAGGTGATAGCGGGAGTCACTTGCGTCAAGCTGGGGGAGACCTGCGAGGCAACCAGCACGAAGGTGAAAACTAATATCACCCCTGATGGAGAAAGGAAGGACGTTCGAAACAGCGTACGTACCATGGGGACGCTCGTTTCTGCTCGTGCCTAGTTGTGAGCTGTACCGAGCCTGGGGGAACCGATAGACACCAAATCAGCCCCTGTAGCCTTCTTCCGGCGGTTCATCAGGCGGAAGAAGGCTACATCTAATTAAATGCTCTTGTCTAGAGCCCCAGGACACCAGGCCTTGATCCGAAATTCTGCACTGGGCAGCAGCCGTGAGGTGAGGTTGCCTGTGATTCGGTTTCCCTCTCTCGTAAGCGCCACGATTCCATAGGGCAGGTCGGTAGTTGGTCGTGTGATGACGGGCGGTTCATAATACGAGTTGAAATCTGACGCGGAGATGATCGCTTTCACATGGGCTTGAAAGAAATTGTCCCCTCCGGCACGACAGGATGGGCAATGATCCACCGTCCCACGACACACGCAGCCAGTCTTGCACGGGTAAGAGCAGGGGCAGCAGGTCGCGGCACGTGCTGTTTCCTGAAGCAATGTGGCTTGGACACCGAGCAGCAGGATGAGCATGAGGCCGGGGACCATTATACGGGTGACCATCGCGAGACCTCCTTGGCAAGTAGTCGATTCATTGGCTTGGGCCATGATTAGGGTTTTGGTTGTCTGTCTTCATGCGTATCGTTAGGTTTGATTTCGGCTCCTAAGGTGAACTCGTTTTCCGGACACCTTGTGAAGATATACGTAAGACCTTGTTTCGGAGTTGCGCTGCCCTGTTTCAGGTCAATGGGGAATTGGAATTTTTCGTACTTTGTTTTGTGCTCTTTCTCCTTTTCGGTATCCTTCTCATCTTTCTTGGTCACCGACCACACGCTTGGTGGGAAGGTCCCTTTTAGCTTCTGTCCCTTGACTTCGGTAACCGTGAATTTGTAATGGCAGTCCTTAGCGTCATTCCCGCATTTTTGATTTGGACGTGCCTCGGAGCAGGCCATTTCCTGCGGCGTTGGCTCCTTCGGCGACGCGGCATGGCCCGTCGGACACGCCAATATGAGCGCCGAAATACTTGCGATCGCCATCAATCCCCGCTTCGCCATGTCGCACCTCCCTGAGCGAATGTTTGGCACATACAACACCACAGGTCATGCTTCACCGCCGAAGCATTTACGTCATGCCGACCCGCGATCAATTCACCGCTCCAGACCAATCTCAAGCATTTGCAGGAAAAACAGGGTAAATGAGGTTGTGGACCTTGTCGAAGCGAGGAGGCTTGTTCTGAAAGTACAGAGAAACCCGACAGTCCATCCATGGCGCACTTGCTCCAACCTCAATCTTCCACCCATCGTGGTACCGCACCACACAAGGCGACAGTGGAAGATTTCTGGCCTAAGTTTCCGGCTCCTCAGCGAGATGCTAAGTGCCGGAATGTCCGTCGTCGGGTGTCCGCCGCACACATCCTTCGCTAGACCACCGAGTCTTTGCCGGTGGACGTGCTGTCGAGTGTGAGGGACTCGCCGTGGTTGTTCCTTACACCTGAATCGATTGTTGGCGAATCTAACGGAGCTGCATCGATCCAAATGCGGCCGGCCGCAGCGAGCAGGACGATGACGCCGAGAAGCAGGAAGAGGAGCGCGAACATGGTGACCTCCTGAATGCGCTGTGCTCCCATCGGCGTGCCCTCCTAGGGAAAGCTCCATCTGCCTTCCGTCGAAGCGCAAAGGCTATGCCATGGAAGTCCTGGCACGGGATGATGTATTTCAAAGGGAAGAAGCTGTAGAGATTTTAAGGACATGCGACGGATCGATTCGACCCATCTGTCCAGAGTCAAATGTACGTACTGAAGCGAGGTGTATCGGATTAGATTCAATGCCGTATCCAATGTGATACGGCATGATCATGGATAATCGACCGGAGTCGGTATCTTCGAGAAGACAGGGTTGACTGAGGAGGCAGTGGGAAGAGATCTCGCCAGTGGGGGTAAGTAGTAAGGTGCCGCGTCTCCGTGATGGGCGGAGACGCGGCAGATGGCGTGGGCAGAAGGCGGTCCAATCAGCGCTGGATGGGCACGATCCAGGAGGCCGTGACATGCGGCCGGTTCATGAATGATAACCGGCGACAAGAAACCGGGTCTGCTCCACACCGGGATGAACAGGCGGAGGCAGTGGATTCATAGGTGCGATGAATTCTCTTCACGGTCTATAAAGAAGCAACCCCTGTGCCGTTCCCAGATGAAAATCAGTGTATTGATTTGATCCTGGAGGAAGCATGGTGTGAATAGGAGTCAGAAAAGGGAGCGGGATCCCGTATGTATGACTCTTGAAGCCGGTGCCCCGCTGGAACGATGGAGAAGCAGGGGAAGCCTGTGATCGGAGGATTGGAATTCAGAAGAAGGTCGCCTTGCTGATGCAGGGAAAACTGGAGTCGGCGGGAGACGGCCCACTCAGTAGTTGAACCGGAGGGACAGGGAGCCGACGTGGATCAACGTATCGTACCGGCCGTTCACCGTGGGATTCTGGTTGCCGACGACGTTGCGTACTTCATAGATCCCGGCTTGATAGGAAAGGTCGATCGCGAAGAGCTTCGGTTTCAGCGGACTAAGGCCTAAATCGCCGCATCGAAGGAGGCCCAAAAATGAACCGTTCGCATGGCAAGCCAGACCAATTCCGGCGGAAGGAATGTGCGTGTTGGCGGAGGGGACACCCGGGTTGAAGGTGCGATCGGGAATTTGCGCTTGCTGGTTCATGTAGCCGCCACGCAACGCCACTTCCCAGTCCGGCATCGAGGCCAGCTGGAGCCACCGATATTCCGTCCCCACCATGAGGGTATAGGTGCTTTGCCAATTTTGTGGGAAGGGTAGCAGCGCGCCGTTCGTGAGATGAATATCCAACGTTCGGTTGGATTTCCAGCCCGTGTAGTCCACATCCAGCTCCAGTTTCCATTCATGCTCCCGCGTGCGGACCGGCCAGACGGCCATTCCTCCGGAGAAGATTTGCGGTAAGACGAAGGTGGCTGCGGCTCCGGCGACCGATGCCCCATTGGCCAAGAAGTTTCCGGTGAGGTGAAGGGTCGCCTGACTGCGGTAGACCATACCTATGTTGGCGAGTGGCTTTCCGTCACTGTTGCGAAACGGGGTGTAGAGAAGACTGACGTTGAACCCCGCTGCCGTATCGCTGCCGTTCACCTCCACCAATGAGCCGGCAGGGATGCCCAGCCCGCCTGGCCAGATGGATTTCTGCTCGAGGTGGCCCTCTCCGAACAGCCCCGAGAGGGTGTAAATATCCGCGCCCAAGCCGACCGAGAGCTGGTCATTCAGCTTGTAGGCAAGAGTGGGTTTGATGTCGAGCAACGGCAAGGTGGTAAACGTCACGGCGGTGCGAAAGGGTCCGTCGTTCGGGTAGCGGGTCAACGAGCCGAACGGGCTGTTGAGGCCGATGCCGGCCGTGAGGTCTCCGAGCGCCGAGAACCCGAGGTCTTTGAGATTGGCAACAAGATAGATATGGCCGGGAGGGGGCCAGGCCACTGTGCCGTTGCGGTCCCCTGTCACCTGCGCGCCGGTTGGGCTGGTGAACTGCGTGGTGCCGCCGATCAAGGAGGTGCCGAATAGATTCTGAAATCCATGGAGCTGCGTCATGCCGGCCGGATTGTAGTGGAGCGCGGAGGGGTCGTCGGCTTGCGCTACGAAGGCGTTGCCCATTCCTGCGGCGGCGGCAGACTGTCCTTGGAGGCGAGGGGTTTGAGCTTGGACGGTCCTCGGCAAGGCGCAGAGCCCAATGGTTGCGAGGATCAAAAACAGAAGCACGGCGTGCCGATGGCTCTGGGCGAAGTGCATGACGTTATGTCACCACTGAGGGATCGTTGGAGGAGGAGCTGTTCCGTCCCTGGATGAACCAACGATCGACGACCTGCCGCAATCGATCAGCATCGAACGGTTTAAGCAGGTAGTCCTGAGCGCCGGCCTCCACCGCCGCCATCGCTCGGTCCAACGCCTCCACGGCCGTCATCATCACCACGGGCAGCGTGGGCTGGGTGGTACGTAGTTGACGGAGCACATCAAATCCGTCCAGCTCGGGTAGTGCAATGTCGAGCAAAATCCCATCGACCGGTTTTTCGGCCAGGATTCGTAGCGCCGTACGCCCATCGGGCGCAGTAGAAACCTGAAAGCCGTCCGATTCCAGGCGATCACGCAAAAGATCGCAAATGTCATGGTCGTCGTCCACCACCAAGAGTCTTACGCAGTTGGTGGGCAATCGGGCGGCAGCGGTGTTTTCCTGCGGGTGCAGAGGCAGGGTGAAGGAAAATTGCGTGCCCTCATGCAGCGTGCTCTGAACTGAAATACTGCCGCCGTGCAGATCGACTAAATCCTTGACGATTGCCAGCCCGAGTCCCAGGCCCTTCGTCTGGCTCCGCTCGTGCTGTTGCACACGAAAAAATGGATCGAACAATTTTGGGAGAGCGTCGGCAGGAATGCCCTGACCGGTGTCACGAACCACGATTCGAGCCATCTCTTGGTCAGGAACCGATAAATCGACTGAAATGGTCGCCCCATCAGGCGTGTACTTGATGGCATTATCGATCAGGTTCGTCAAAATCTGGCTGAGCCGGTCGTAGTCCGCCCACACCCGCAGCAATGGATCGTGACTGTGGAGGTCCACTTGCAGATGTTTGGCAAAGGCGAGGGGGCGTAATTGTTCGATCACTTCCGTGACCACGTCCGGCAGCACGACATAGTCGAAAGAAAGCACCATCTTCCCCGCTTCCACACGTGACAAGTCGAGCAAATCGGTGATCATGCGCGCCAGCCTGGTGCCATTGGCTTTTATGCGAGTGAGATACTGTTCCTGCTTCATGTTCAGCGATCCGACGAGACCCTCGATCATATTGTCGGCGAACCCCACAATGCTGGTGAGCGGGGTTCGTAATTCGTGGGAGACGTGAGCCAGGAACTGAGACTTGAGGCGGTCAAGTTGTTTCAAGCGCGCATTGGCGGCTTCCAATTCCGCGGTGCGCTCCTGCACCCGGGCCTCCAAGCCGGCGTTCAATGATTCGATCTCACGGTAGGCTTGGGCATTGTCCAGGGCGATGGCGACCTGGCTGGCGAGAGTCACCAACACGTCGAGATCGTCTTGCGTGAGCGCCTGGTCGTGCGTGCGGTCCACGGATAGCGAGCCGATGACGGCATCTTGGGTTTTAAGGGGTACGGTGATGAACGACTTCACATGGGCCATCGAGACCAATTTCTGATTGAACGGATGCAGGTGATCCCAAATATCATGAATATTGTTGGTCAGCACCGGCTCGCCCAGCAACAAGACTTTCCCTTCCACGCTGTGGGGATCGGACACCGGTACCTCTTGGGTACGCACAAACTCCGCCACCTCTTGCGGCACCCCTCGGACGCGAAAGTCATGCGACACCTGTCGAACGCGATCAAATTGGGCGATCATGGCGCGGTCATAGTGCAGCTCGCGGACAATCGTATCCAGAACCTTGGTGAGCAGCTCTTCCCGATCGAACGTGGAACTGAACAGCAGTCCGGCGCGGTGGAGCGTCGTCAGATCGTTCACTTTTCGGCGTAGGGTAACCGCCGTGCTCTGTTGTTGGAGGTAGGCCTCGCGTAATTCTTCATGGCGTGCATCGACTGCCTGTTCCTGATCCTTAATCAAACGTTGCAGCGGTTTGGCGGCTTGGCGCATCTGGACGGTGATCATCCACCAGAGGAGCGAGGCCGGCAGCGCGGCGAGGCCCAAGGCCTCTACGGTCGGCATGTCCGGCCAGCGAAGGTGCAGGTAGGTAAACGTGCCTCCTGCCACGAGCACCCAAATAGCCAGCGGCACGGAACTGCGGATCTGCGGCGACCAGGTAAATTCCCACTCGCAGTAGGGGTCGCCCAGCGCCGTGCAGGCAAGGTCTCTGACCGTGGCGGCCGGCGTCCCGTGCAGTTGCGTCTGGACCCGCGCGATGCTGCTCTTGCAGGAGAGGCAGATCACATCGACGCAGCGCTTGCGGTAAGGACCGAACTGAGCCAGTGCTCGATCGGTAAAGGTCATCCGCAGCACCGCTGAACGTGAAGTGACTCGGCCGACCTCGAATTCCAGCACCCCCCGGACATACTTGCCGCCGAGATATGGCCACATCTTGTAGAGTTGTTGAGTCGAGAAAGGTCGGGCCAGAATTTGGATGAGGGGCGGGACCTTTTTTTTCGTTCCCACATTCACGTGAAACTGAGGATCGCCAGACAGCTGCTCGCAAAACTCTCTGAGGTAGCAGACGAATTCATACGCATAGCTGTTCCAGGGATTCCGCAGGAAGTCAGGGGTCACATGGTAGGTCCTGTCCGGTAGACGGTCGTTCAATAACCGGCAGAGGCGGTCCATGGCCTGCTGTGCGGCCGCGGCACCGGCGGTGTGAGTGAGGTAATCGCACATGTAGTCGACGTTCGATTGGACGACCACACCGGTGATGTCGCAGATCTTTTCGCCTCGATCATCGAGGCCGAACGGGCGAAATTCCATGAACGGTCGTTCGAGGATGCTGTGGTCTTTGGGCAGGAGGTCAGTCATAGGCGGTCCGCCCGATCTGAGGCATCTCTTCAAAAAGGAAGCCTGCGTTGGACATATGGCCCGCGGAATTCAGCGGGCGGCTTCTCCGCAGTCGTATCGCATTGTCCGACTCCGCGGGGGTCGGGTATTCCCGCATCACCGGATGGTCACCCGTTAGTCGAGATCTCTGCAAGCCGGTGCGTCTCGTATGACGGAAGGCTCGAGGTCACAGGTCTTTAGGTATTCGATAATGGCCCAGCGATCGGCGACCGGTAATTCACATCCTAATGTGCCGGCGCCCTTCGCCGCAGGCCCACAATCCGATCCCTTGAATTCGTGCCCCGCCACGCTGTTGCCTGGAAGTTGCGTTTTGAATTCAAATCCTCCCAATGGATCGCGGAAGGTCGGAGACCCATTGCATTCCGAGACGACAAATCCGACCTTCACTGGATCGAACTCCATATTGGGACTGAGATAGAAACAGCCAGGCCGATCCTTGGCCGGGGAGAGCAACGCGTAGAGAGTGGGAACCGAGCCGTTATGCAGAAATGGAGCGGTGGCCCACACGGCCAGATGCGGGCGAGCTATATAACGAGGCTCGTCTCTCCACTTGTTGGTGAGATGATGGTATTCGGGATCATCCCCCGCACCGTTCTGTGTCATCAATTCAGTGGTCACCCATTCAGATGCATCCTTCGCCGATACGCGTCCTCGTCCAAGACGTGTGAGATCGACCGTTCGGTTGGCAAAGTTCTCCAGGTAGAGGCTGTCGGTGCCAACTTCTTTCTGAGGGATCATGTGGACATTCAGGCTCGGTCCGTTTGGGTGTGGATTCTGGATTCGGTCGGCGACATGGCAGTGGGCACAGAGGTTTGGAAGCCCTTTCTCCTTATTGCCGTGATAGAGATCTTTTCCCCGTGCGGCCAACTCCCGATTGATGGCAGGAAAGGCGCTTGGCCATCTGGGCGGGTGCAACCGTCTGGCGATATCTTCCAGTGTTTTTAAGGCGGCAACATCGACCGAGGATTGAAATATCTCGCTCTTCTCCGAAGGAGTTTGTGGGGAGGCTTTCGTCCAGGCGAAGAGTGTGGCATTCACACCAATGACCTGGGCGATATTTCTGGCGAGTGGGTGTTGGATCGAGCCGGCCCACTGAACCCAGTCATATTCCCACACTCCCCACAGCGGCGGAATGCTCACCGGCGCGTTGGCGGGCCTGAGGTTATCTGGGTTGAGAGGAGCGAAGACTGCATTGCCGCCACGACCGAGCGCGTCGAACCGCCCTGGGCCCCACAGTGCCGGAGAAGCATCTTTTCCTCCCCGAGTGACGAGATCCTTCATAACCTCGGCGAACTGGGTGGCGAGTTCGTCGAGGTTTTTCTGTGTCACTTCCTGCCCGCGGCGTTGGAGGACACGAGTGGCGAAGGGCATGAACTTATCGGGTGACTTCAACTCGCCCAGATTCTCCAGCAGGACTTGCAGGAAGCGCTGATTGTATTGAAGCGAGGGACCCCCTTCGATACGAATCGGGTTGCCTTGGTAGGTGAATTGAGTGGTGTGGCAAAATGCGCAGGTCAGACCGACCTGCGGCTCTAAGACGTTCGGCCCTTCGGTTTTCGAAAATCCAATCGGAAGTTTGTCCGGATGGGCCGGGTCGGCAAGGATGCCGGTTCGAGCAAAGCTATTCTTCAGCGGTTCGTCTTCAAGAACGATGAACCAGTCATAGGGAATCAATTGTGTGCCTGCCGATGTATGGTACCACCCCTGCCGGTCTTGCTCCGTCCAGCCCTGAATAAGGGGAGGCTTCAGATCCTGGGAAACCGGAAGGTCGACAGCCTGGCAATGAACGGTCGACCAGGCACAGAGCAGTACTGCTAATGCCAGGACGCGTTGGATGTCAAAGGGCATGGCTCATCTCCTTGTGGTAGGGCGAGACAATTCCGGCTGTCCAAGCAGGTTGTTCTGCCAGCGATGGAGTGTGAACAAGACGGTCATCCGTATGTCTCAGACCGATCTGGAATGGTATGGAGGAAAGAAGCAGCGCTCCACCATATCGTGAGAGAAGCAACCCATATGCCATATGCGCGGAGGAAGGGTACCTGGATCAGAATGCGAATGCCATTATTTTTTGAGGGCCTCAGCCTCCTGTTGAGAAGGCGGGCCTGCAAAATGAATGCATTTCAGTGATCACAGGCAGGGTTGAATGATGAGGGCGGTATCGCAAGAGAGACGGGTCAGAGACCGAGGAACAGGAAGCGGCGGGAGATGCCGGTTATTGATGCAGATGCTTCATCGCGGCCGCGCAAAGGATAATGAAAAATCCCATCCACAGAGCTGCGCGTTGAAAGGGGATCGATTCGTAATGTTCGCCTTCCTCTTCCTCGTCCTGATCGGCTTTGAAAATGACGGTGTAGAGGAACAATGTGAGCAGGCCCAGGACCAAGATGAGTTTAATGCACAATATCCAAAGATATTTGGGATGGTGCTGTAAGGCCTGGCCGGTCTGGGATGTGAAGATTTGATTGACGTAGTGCAGGTTGATGCCGCCGGTGAACAGCAGGACGACCAACAGAACCCCCGCCACCCGCTTGTAGTGTTTGTAAAAGGCGTCGGTGATCGGGCGGACATATTCTTTTGGAAGGGCGGCCTCTCGAAGCCCTGGCTTGACGGCCATCACGAGGAACGCGAGCCCGCCGATCCAGATGACGGCCGACAGGAGATGGAACCAATGGTTGACGATTGGAATCAGCTGATTCAGGTCGAGGAAGATGCTTTGTAGGGAATCCATTATAGATTGGTCAGGGGCGAACAGCGAACGCAGCTCAAGCTGCCGTAGGCAGTGCGTCTCGCCCGGTTTCCTAGTCCTTCCCTCGCATATCGAAATTGAAGACCGGTGCGTCGTTTCCGAAGCGTTTTTTCCGGAGTTCTTCCATCAACTCCACGGTCACGAGCGCGATCCCGTTTTCTCGAGCGTGGCGTTCCACGCCCTTCTTGACCATGGCGCGAAGGAAGTACGGAATTCGGCTGAGTCGGAGCTCGGAAGCCTCATCCCACGCGATATCGGTTTCTTCGGGCGTGTTGAAGGCGACCTTGATCTTTTCGCCACCCTTGGGCGTGTACAGGCACCATTGGTCTTCGTCAAGCCAATCCCCATGATCCACGTAGGGTCGAGCCCGACACCCACCGCAGATATCCGTGTATTCGCAATCGCCGCACTTGCCCTTGAGTTGCGGGTAGCGAAAGGAATTGAAGACATCCGACTTTTCCCAGAGATCGACAAAGCTTGTCTCGCGGACATTCCCGGCCGAGAGCGGCATGTAGGGACAAGGCGTCAGTTCTCCATTAGGAGTGACTCGCGCGTAATTCGTCCCGGCCAGACAGCCGCCGCCCATGTATCCGGTCGCTTTGGTCAACGGTGAATTGGGATCTTTTTCGTACGCCAGCCGTTTGAAATGCGGCGCACAGCGAGCTCGCACTAACATGTCCTTGTATTGGTCCTGGCAATCGACGAGATAACCCAGGACCTCCTCGTATTGCTGTGGCGTGATATCGGTCAGTTCTTCGCCCCGTCCGGTGCAGACCATGAAAAACACATTGAGCACCCGTGCGCCGAGGGTATGGGCCCACTCCACCACCGCCGGCAGCTCCTGATAGTTCATGGGCTGTGCGCTGAAGTGGACTTGGAATTGGAGGCCATTACGCTTGCAGGCCTCAATACCTGCCAGGGCGCTGTCAAATGCTCCGGGAACACCGCGAAACTTGTCGTGCTTCTCCGGATCAAGCGAGTCGATGCTGATCCCCATGCCCATCACGCCGATTTCGACCAGCGTTTTGGCCATGCGATCGTTGATCAACATGCCGTTGGTGCCGAACACGACGATGAATCCGAGCTTCACCGCATGCCGAGCGATGTCCAGGATGTCAGGGCGCACGAGCGGTTCGCCGCCGGTGATCACCAGCAGACAGCCTTTGTTCACTTCGGCGATTTGATCGATAAGGCGGAAGCATTCTTCCGTGCTGAGCTCATCCGACCCACCGCCGGCTTTCGTGGTGGCATCGAGGTAGCAATGGTCGCACTTGAGGTTGCACCGTTTAGTGAGATTCAGCGCAACAAGATAAGGCTTGAAGTCATCGACGGTCCGACCATCGTTCGGTGCCGCCGACGGAGCGGTCGGCGAAATGAACTGCGAGATTTGTTGCTGGAGTGATTCAAGTTTGTCTCCGAGGAACGGGAAATTGAGGACCGGCAATGACTTTCCCATTAGTGGCTCGCCCCGGCCTTGCTGGGTGAACCGGTCAGGTTGGCAATCATGTCTTTCAGATTGCCGGTCTTCATCGCATCGGCCATATAGCCCTTGGCCTGTTCGATCCCCTCGGTCGCCACTTCCAAGGTAATGACGGTGGTGCCGATCTTGTCCGCGTGTTTCTCGATCAGGGCTTTGGTGCATTCACGCATGAACCCTTCCGGCGCCCGATCCAACCGAGCTTGCGCGTCCGGAGTCCAGGCATAGGGTGACACAGTTTCCTGAGGAGCCTGTGCTGGTTCCACTCCGGTTCCATTCGGCGCATGGGCTTCGGTTCCGTTCGCTTCGGTTCCGGCGTCTGTCGGTTGAGGAGTCGTACCGGTTCCTTTATTCGCAAAGATCGGCGTGTAGTCTTCGGATGCCGCCTCTTTGATCATGGGGCCGGCATACTCGAGCGTAATCGTGGTCATGCCGAGTTTGCGGGCGCTCTTTTCGATCTTGGCTTTAGCGCGTCGACGTTGGAATCCCGCCGGCACAGAGCGGATGGCTTCTTTCGCGTCCTTGGTCCACTGCATGGGCACATCGTCATAGGCCAAGTCGGTCTCGAGCCCTCCCTCAGCTTTGGCTGCGGCCTCGAAGATGCTTTTGTCGACTTGTTTGAAGCGATTGCCCTCGGCGCTGCACACCGGGCATTTCACCGGTGTTTCGCCCTTGCCGAAATACCCGCACCCGTCGCAGACAAAGTGAGTCGGGCCCATGCCATCCA
>CAZBNV010000094.1:0-15414 GCA_964493335.1 uncultured Nitrospira sp. | reverse complement strand
CCCAATGTCGGCACGGGCTGTGCGGAAGGAGCCGGAGCAGGTGCTGGCGCGGCCGTGTCAGCTCCCGACGCTGGGTCAATGTTCGGCGCGGCCGCACGGGTCTGGCCGGTGATGATCGCGTCTAAGGTCGCTGCGATGGCGTCCGTTGCGACGTTCGAGTCGGTGCCGGTGGCCCGAATGTCGCCCATGATGGCCTTAATGACGTCGATGGTCTCGAGGATGACGCTGATGATCGTGGGGCTGACAGCCATGTCGCCCTGGCGGAGCTTGTTCAGAATGTTTTCTCCGCGATGGGCCACGTTGACCAATTGGGTGAATCCGAGAAAGCCGGCCGACCCTTTCATGCTGTGCATCGCCCGAAAGATCTCGTTCAGGAGGGCGGTGTTGCTGGGATCGGATTCCAGCGTGACGAAGCGCTGATCCAATACCTCCAGCATTTCGCTGGATTCCGTCAGAAAGTCGTTGAGTATTTCCTGCATTTCATCGCTCATAACCGCACCTCAGTTAAAACCGAATTGCTTGAGAATCTCATCGGCCAAATCCTGGTTCATGGAGGTATTCTTGGTCGCTTCCAGCTGCTTCAACATCTCAGTGGCTTTGCCTTGATCCTTTTTCGCGGCCTGCTTTTGATAGGGGCCGAACACCACCACGAGCTGAAGCAATTTGTGCTCGACGTCGTCGAGAATCGTCACGAGTTTATTGACGCTCTGCGCCACCAAATCTTGGAACGACAGCGCCGTCATGATGTCGAGCAGCCGCTTGTCTTCTTGTCCGAGTTGCTGTCCTATTTTCTGCACCTGTTGCATGAGCGCCGGGGACACCTGCGCCTGCTGCAGCGCCTGCGTCAGCTCTTTCAGCATTTTGCTGATCTGGGTATGGTTGTCCTGGATGGCCTCCACTTCAAGCATGACCCTGTGGGTGCCCTGTTCGGTCTGGGTCTTGAGATTCAGGAGATGGGTCTGCGCCTGCGGCAGTTGTTCCGTGGAGGTGTTGACCGGCGCACTGAATTCGGACAGGGTCTTCATCGTGGTATCGATAAATCGTGCCAGCTCTCCGAGTTCTTCGTAGAGCTTGGTGTCGGGTGCTTTCCCGTCCACTTCAGGGTCATCCATCTCGTCTCGTGACTGTGCTGCCCCACCTGGTTGTGCCATCATCACCCTCACCGGTTAGAGTCGATTACTTGAAAATCTTGTTGATCTTTTCTTGCATCGTCTCAGCGGTGAACGGTTTGACCACGTAGTTGCTGACCCCGGCCTGGACAGCTTCCATCAGATTCTCCTTTTGCGCTTCCGCCGTGACCATCAAGACGGGAATCTTTTTCAATTTTTCATCGGCGCGGATGGCGCGAAGCATGTCGATGCCCATCATGACCGGCATATTCCAATCGGACACCACGAAGCCGTACGTGTCGGCCTTTAATTTGGTCAAGGCTTCCTGGCCATTCTCGGCCTCCTCCAAATTGTTGAAGCCGAGTTGTTTGAGGATATTCTTGACGATCCGTCGCATGGTGGACATGTCATCAACGACAAGAATCTTCATATTTGGATCAGCTGGCATGAGTGCTCCTCCTACTGTTTCTCATGAATAACGGAACGGCCTGCATGAATGGCTCGAAAATGCCCGGTCTTGTCGTGCAACGTCTCGGAAAACCCGATCATCAAAAACCCTTTGGGGCGCAAGGCATCGCGCAAGTCCGAGACAATCTGCGCTTTAGCCTTGTCGTCAAAATAGATGAGGCAGTTACGGCAAAACACGATGTCCATACCTCGCACCAGTTTGAGTCTCGGACGGTCGTACAGATTCACATTCATGAATCGCACCATGTCCTTCACCTGCGGCACGATGGTTTGCTGTTCTTTATTCCCGGTGAAATACTTAGCGATCATGGCCGGTGGAACCTTGCGCAGTGAATGTGAGCTGTATGTGGCTGTCCTGGCGATGTTGAGGACATTTTCGCTGATGTCCGTGGCCAATATGTCGATGGCCCAGCCGCTCAGGGGCGGATAGTCGCGCAGCAACAAGGCCAGGGTATAGGGCTCATCCCCGGTCGAACAGGCGGCGCTCCAAATGCGGATTTGTTTTGTCGCCGCGTTCGTCTTCATGACTTCGGGAATCATGACTTTCATGAAACTCTCAAGTTGGGCCTCGTCGCGAAAGAAGTAGGTCTCATTGGTCGTGATAACCGTGTAGAGTTCGGTGACTTCACGATCCCGGTAAGCATCGAAGCGCAAATAGTTGAGATAACTTTCGAAAGTCTGGCACCGACAGGCTTTCAGGCGAGGCAATAACCGACTTTCCAAGAGATAGGTTTTGTTATCCTGAAAATGAATGCCGGTCATTTCGTAAATCAGATCTCCAAGCTGTTTGAACGTCTCGGGCGTCAGCTTGGGCGTGGGTGCGTCGGCTTTCCTCACCGTATTCGTGTCGGCCATTGACTGCCTCTTCTAACCCGTTCAGGTGATAGGGCTCCTGCGTCGGACTCCTTGGGTATCGGCGCCTCTCGTGATGCTCCCAGCCCTGCATTCTTCTCTCCCTCGAGGGAGGTTAGTTCTGCTGGGTCCGGTTGTGCATCCAGTCGTGAATGTCGCGCCGAAGAAAGCGCCAATGCTTCCCGATTTTAGAAGCCGGGAGTTGCCCCAAACGAGCGAGCTTATACACCGTGGACTTTGGCACGCGCAGAAATCGCGCGACCTCCATCACGGTCAAAATCTCGCTCTCCAAGGCTGGTGCACTGTCAACATTGACTGTGGTTGTTGCTGCGATGGCATCGTTCATGACGGATATGGTATCGGCGGGCACCGTCTCAAACTTTAGTTGCCAGTTTGTGGACAATGGGGTGAAATAGGAACCGTCGGTTGCGTAGGAGGCTGATAGGGAGACCGTCTAACCGTTCCGCACCATCTCCACTCATGTTTTGTCCCTTAAGGACCGAAAGAAAGAATGGCAAATTTACCCAAGCGCGAGAGACCGGTGCGTATGGCGACTATCGTGTCAGTGGGCTCAGGGAAGGGCGGTGTCGGGAAAAGCGTGATGGCCGCTAACTTATCGATGCTGTTGGCGAAGCAGGGTAAGCGGGTGGTGCTGGCCGATCTGGACGTGGGAGGCGCTGACGCCCATATTCTATTCGGCCTGTTGCACCCTCCCCTCACCTTGACCGATTTTATCGAACGTCGTGTCGAGCGCCTTGAGGATGTCCTTCAGCCAGTCTCGGCGCATCCCTTCCTCCACCTGATTCCCGGCACGGGCGACACCCTGGCCACGGCGAATCTTCCCTATGCCAAGAAAAAGCGACTCATCCGTCACTTTCGACAACTCCAGGCGGATGTCATCCTCGTCGACATCGGTGCAGGCACCAGTTACCATGCGCTCGATTTTTTTCTCATGGCCGATCATTACCTGACGGTGGCCACTCCGGATCCGACCTCTGTCCTCGATCTCTATCGGTTTATCAAGCTGGCCGCCATTCGCCGGGTGCTGTCAGCATTTTTATCGCGGGATGCCGTCAGCGAGGCGCTTTCCGATCGCGACTTTTGCAGTATTGAGGAGGTCATTCAGGCTGTCGGAGAGACCGATCCAAATGCTCGGGAGACGGCGAGCCGGACGCTACAGGGGTTTCAGCCCCACCTCATCGTCAACCGCGTTTCCGGCAAGTCCCGGGTCAACGTGCTGCAGTTGAAGAAACTGCTGAAAGAATATGTCGGGGGGGATCTGACGATGCTGGGCGAGATTCCGGATGATCCGGCTATGACACGTGCGGTTCGTAGTTATCTTCCGGTGGTCGAGTTTGAGCCGACAGCACCGGCTTCGCTGGCCCTTGAGCAAGCGGCTCAGAAGCTTCTTAGCATCATCACCCGCCCCGCCCTAGAACCAGTCCTGTCCGAGACTCCGGTGCCACCAGAACAGGCCGCCTAACAGGAGGTCTCAGTGGGCCGCTCTCCTTGCCCGCAATCGTTCCGCTTGCACATGAAGAATGTGACGAATGATCAGTTCCTGGTCGTCGCCCGCCAGATCAACAAACTGCGTCGCAACATGGTATCCTGTCTCCCCCTTCCCTGCCACAGTCACTCGAATAATCCGCGCGGTCGTCTCAATCATACTGAACGGCGGAAGAATTAGCTTGAGCACCAACACGTCATCTGCCTGGAATTGGCGTGGAGTATGGAAACCCACACCGCCGGCACTGATATCCACTTCGGTCAATCGTGCAATCTGCACACTTCCGGGGTGGCTTTTGGCGAGCGACTTCAGAATCGTTTCGAGCATCCAGTCGATCTTCGACACCCAGGGAAACAATGGAGAGCCGGCGAAGGTCTCGCCCGCCCCAGCCAATAAATCCACCGTTGGTTTCGAAACGGCCGTGGCGATTGTGTCTTCGGTGGCCGGGGGAAGATAACGATTCATCGCCTCTGCAGACTCATCGAGCAGTCGATACTCGAGGAGTAGTCGATCATCGATGCGCAACCATTCGCGCCGCTCTTCATTCTTGGCATCAACGTGAGGAAATCTCCCGGATAGGTCCCTTGGGGGAGTCATGAAGCGCTTCTCCTATAAATAGTCGGTTGGTGTGCGGCTCGAGCCAGGTTGATAGGATGTCGCGTGCAAGAGGGATTTTCTATCGAAGCAGGATGCGAATCGAGAAATTGCACGGAACGCGTACCCGCTCGTTCGAGCGCGAGCTTATGTGGATTCTTGGGTAGAGTATCTGCCTTCCGTGGCATATTGGGCGCTAGAAAGGATGTGTCTAATCAGGATCGCTCACGTCGGCATCAGGGTATGGGGTGCCGTATGGGCAAAGCGCTGGCTGGATTCCAGAGAAATTATGCTTCACGATGCATGACTCCCTGGACCGGAGACACGTGTCCGGCGCTTTCCCGCAGACGTCGAAGTTGATATTTCACCTGTGCGGTGTCGGCAAGTAAGCTGGATATGGCGGCTTGCGCCACCAGCACGGCTGCACGGACTTGTTCGTCCAGCGCCATGACACGGTGGGCCAGGGCCTGATCAAGGACACATGTTTGTAGGGTGATTCCTCGACTCTCATAACAGATGGCTACTCGGTCCCAATCGCCTGCTTGCGATGCCTCAAAGGCTTGTTGCGTGAGAAGCTCGATGGCCTGACGATCGTGGAGTTGATGTGGAGAGGTCTGTCTAGTTGCCGACATGGGCCACCGCCTCCTGCCGAGCCACGACCTGCCAGCCCTCGCGCAAGGTACTCAGGCAGCGTATCGGCCCGTCCAGGTGTTTGCCATTGTGCCGTAGGTTGGCTTGAATGCACTGTTGCACCATGTAATCGTAGAGCCGGTGCAACGAGACGGCGATCTCCCCGCCCCGCTCAAAATCCAAGACGCTGGACAGTTCCCCCGCGATCGCGATGCTGCGATCGAGAAAACGGGCTTTGTCTTTATAGTTGTTGGTGAGAATGGCTTCTCGTGCCAGTTCCAATGACTGAATCGCGGAGTCATAGAGCAGCACGATCAGTTGCACCCGGTTCGCGGTCATCACTTGGGTCTGCTGGTAGGCGTTGGCAGCGTTGGCAATCATGATAAGCCTTATTGGTTATCCCAGGCGTTGAAGCGCGCTGGTTTGTGCTTGCATTTGTTGAAGGAGACCATCCAGAGAGGCATATTGGAGTCGAAGGCGTTCCTCGTACTGGCTGGAGACAGTTTCCTTGCGCGCAATCTCAGCCGTCATTCTGGTGATTTGGCTGGTAATCGCATTCTTTCGAAGGGCAAACGCCCCGGTATCGACACTATCCAGGAGATCGACTACTTGTGTGATCTGTTGAGCGATCCCGGTCGACGTCGGTTGGGTCACGAACAGTGCTTTAGTGGCTGAGTAGTTGCTCGCCAATGCCGAATCCAGCTTGCCTTCCTCGATCGTCATAGTGCCATCGCGTTCGGTTTTAAATCCGATTTGTCCCAATGTCTGATAGGTCGAGGCTCCACTCACTTGGCTCGTGAGAGCGCTCCGCAACCGAGTCAGTACCCCCTTTGCGGTGCTTTCATTAAAAAAATCCCCCCCTGTCTTCGTCGTCGTATCGTAGGCCGTGCGTTCGTTGATAAATTTGACGATGTCGTTGTACGCCGTCGCCAAACTCTTAATGTTGGTTTTGACGGTCTCAGGGTCTGAGTTGATGTTGACCGTCACGGGGTCGGCGGTGGTCTTTGATTTTAATGTCAGGGTGACATCTGGTATGGCATCGGTGACCACATTACTCTCCCTCTGGATGGTGATGGGGGTCTGATCCGGATCGCCGATCACCAGAATGGCGTTTTGTCCCGCTTGCAACGTATCGGACCCACCCGTCCCACTCGCATTTAAGAAGTCGAGCGTCGTCGTATCGGTCACAATCGTAATGGCATTGGTCGCGCCTGAACTGGTCGCCGTGAGCGTGAGCCGATAGGCCGGGCTCGATTCCGTTCCGGTGTTGATCACAGAGGCGGTAACGCCGGCTCCGAGATCGTTGATGGCCGAGCGGAGGTCATCGAGTGTGGCGCCATCGGCGAGCGAAATAACTTGGTTGGAACCGGATCCGACCTTGAAGGTGAAGGTTCCTGGACCGCCGGACACGATGGCGGTCGTGGTGCCGGCTACCGCCTTCGCTGATTTATTTGTGATTTGATTGGCTTTAGCAAGCTGCGTGACCTGAACAGTATAGCTGCCGGTCCCCGCTCCTGCAGAGGCTTGAGCGTCCAGCACGGTGGTATCGCTGACGCTGCCGGTCGATTTATCGAAGCTGCTGGGGAGACGTAGCTGGTTCGCGGCGCTCTGGAGGGCAAGGAGCTTCGTTCCTAGCTGTCCATAATCTGTGAGTTTTTTTTGCAGATCTAGCTTCGCTGCAGTCAACTTAGTAATCGGCTGACGTTGGACTTTGACCAACTCGGTGATGACTTGGCCAAAGTCCACGCCATTGCCTAATCCTCCGAAGCTAATCGCCATGACATCCCTTTCATGTCGTGAACAGGACTACACCTTCTGGTGCAACAATAGTCCAGTTGGAGTCTCCAAGCTCTTTGCAAGCTCGAGTACTTCCTTTTGTGGAATCTGGCGGATCACGGTGCCTGATTCCCCGTCCATGATCTTGACGATCACCCGATCGAGATCCGGGTCGATCGAAAATTCCACGCGGGAATCGGCCTTTTGAAACACCTCACGCACCCGCGTGAGGGCCTGTTCGAGTTCTTCTTTATTGACCTCACCTTTATTGACCTCACCCCGAGAGGACTTTGGTTCGGGAACCGGTTCCTCTGCTTTCCGTACAGGGGTATGCTGCGAAGCATTCTGGCTCGCATGGGTGGTGGCTGCGAGGAGGTCCGCACTTTTTGATACGTCTTGGACCATGGTAGCCTCCTAGGATCAGTCCGCGCGGATAGCCCTCTCAGACGAGAGGGCTATCCGACGGCTGATGCCTTATCCTCGCAGCAACGCTAACGCTTGCTGTGGCAATGCATTGGCTTGGGCCAAGATGGCAATGCCGGACTGTGTGAGGATCTGGTTCCTCGTGAACAAGGAGGTTTCTTGAGCAATGTCAGCATCACGGATCCGTGAGTCTGCTGCCGTGAAATTCTCCGCCGTGACCGTCAGGTTTTGAATCGCGGCATCGAAACGGCTTTGAATCGACCCGTAATTCGCACGAGCGGTTGCCACCGAGCTGATCGCGCCGTCAATGTTGGACAGAACCGCCTGTGCGGCCGCCGCAGTTGACACGCTCGCCCCGGTCAATCCGACCGATGCGACATCGAGGTCATCCAGTGCGACAGACAATGAGTTGCCTGTCCCGCTCTTGAACCCGACGAACACCGAGAAGGTGTTGCTGGCTCCGCTCAGAAGCGCTTGGCCGTTGAATTCCGTCGTCGTCGAGATTCGATCGATTTCAGAACGCAACGCCACAAATTCCTGGTCCAGGTATGACCGCTCGGTCGTGCCGACCGTACCACTGGCCGCTTGGGTGGCCAATTCACGCATACGGCCCAACAAACTACCGATCGACGCGGCCGCGCCGTCGGCCGTCTGTGTCAAGCTGATGCCGTCGCCCGCATTCCGGGTGGCTTGGTTGATGCTGCGGATCTGCGCCCGCAAGGTTTCAGAGACGCCCAATCCCGCCGCATCGTCGGATGCGCGGGTAATACGCAAGCCAGACGACAAGTGTTCAACCGATTTCGCCAATGAGGCTTGGTTGACCGACAGGTTCCGCTGCGCGGCCAGGGACGAGATGTTGGTATTGACGACTAATGCCATGACGTACTTCCTCCTGAAGGCTCTGCACTACTCTCAAACATTCGCCAGCGTCCGTGCCAACGAGGTGGTAACGAGGCCTGATGAAGATGTGCGCACATCCCGCTCATCCCATTACCGTGTTGCTGTGCCTCTTATCGGCACCCCATCAGGAAGACTTAAGTGTTTCAAGAAGCACATGAAATGGCTGTAATGAGAGCCATTACCTGTCTGTGTGCTGTATTGGAGCACAATGAACATCAAGCGGCCAAAGTGGGTTCAGTCAGGCGCGGCAATAATTCGTATTCCAACACATCGGCGATACGGACAGGGTCGGCGTTGGAGCGCGCTCCTAACAGTTCGTGAATCCAGGGGAGGAGCGTGGCGGTTGACAGGCCCGCGACGCCTTGAGTGTGCCCTGCTTCTAACATCTCCGTGTAGTCCGCCAGGCGTCCAAGCCAGGTGTCGATCGAGCCGACATGTCCGGCTCCCGAACGTAAGGGAGTGACCAGACTTTGGCCATCCGTTCGCAATTGGGCGGCAAAGCGATCGATGGCATGTTTCGCTTCTGTAATGATGGAGTGAAGAGATTTAGAAACCGCTTTGACCGCACCCAGATCCTTGCCAGATTGGGTCAGAAACACCGGTGCAAGATCGCGATCGCTGATCGCCTTCCCGCCGATGGTTAACGACGTCACGATGCGATGCTGCGCCTGTGCCCTATCACTGATCGTTGCCAGGATTTCCATCAGCGAGCTCTCATCGGGTACCTGCCATTGTTCTTCATCAAGGGTAATGTGCATGACAACACTCCTCCAGAAAGATATCCAAATCCGGTCGCATTGTGCTGCTAGGCAGATCGTGCCATGGGGATGGCGCGTGACCTCACTCGGCCTTTTCGACAGGAATGAAAATACGTGATGACCTGGGTAAGTCTCGCTTGCCATCGTTGATAGGTCGCGAGCCGAGCTTGCACCATTGCCGTGAGCTCGTTCCCGTCGTCATTGTGTGTGTCCCGCAAGAGTGCCACGGCGAGGGATGCAGTCGCCGGACTTTGCAGACTGAGGGCAACCGCCTGTTGACGGTCTGTTCGCTCACGGAATTGTACCTGCTGCAATGCGGTGACGGGCAACGGATGTTGTTTGGTTAACCGGACCATTTCTTTCGCATAGGACACGAGGGTGACCGCGAGAGGTGTGAGGCGATCGAAAAACAGCGACGCCTCATCATAGTCCTGCGGCCCCTCCTCGTACGGCGGAATCTGACTGGAAACGCCCGTAAATTGCTCAAACCAAAACCGTCGCCAAAAGCGACCGTACCAGTCAATCGTGGGGTCTTCACGTCCCGCGAAAAGTTGGGCGCTTCCCAGCCCATCTTCATCAATCCGAGAACCATAGATTCTGATACCGGTGGTTGCCTGAGGAAATGCGATTCCAGTCAGTACATGTGCACAGAGCGCCGCGATCTGGTCCGGCACAAGCCGGTCATTGCACGCGTGATGAAAACAGACCTGGTCGAATCCGCATGGCGCACAGGGTATGTCCGGCTGCACGATCCAATGGCCCGGGCCGTAGGGGCCGGTCTCGCGAAAGTCCACATGACCGACCGAGAGATCGACAACCGGAGTCCCTACCCCCACGGCCAGGTGCATGGGCCCGGTGTCGTTGGTCAGCAAGAGCCGGCATTGTCCCAACAAGGCGGCCAACTGAGGCAGGGTCGTTCGCCCGATCGCTTCGCACAGGGGACCGCTTCCACCTGCTTGTCGATAGGTACGCTGGGCGAGGAGACTCACTTTCCGCTCTTCCTCGGTGCCGATAAAGACATACCCGACCTTTGTCCGCCGACTCAGACTGGCCAAGGTCTGACCGAATAATTCAGGCCGCCATGCCTTCATCGCATCGCTGGCACCGACCTGCACGGCCACCCAGGCAATCTGGTCTCCACCATGGGGCGAGAGAAATTCGCGTGCCCACCGTTCCGTATCAGAATGCACGGTAATCGACAAAGGCGCGAAAGGCCCTGAGCCACTCCCGCCCAATGCATAAATATCGACGAGATTAAACTGATTGAAGGCACGTTGGTTGTGCACGTCGGTCAGATAGGCCATCCAGGGGTTGTGAATCGCTACGTCCCCATCCTTCGGGGCAGCGATGCCGCGTATCTCTCTGGCGCCGACGTAGGAGGTCAGAAGTCCGCTTCGTCGGTTGAAGGTCAGGTTGATGGCGCGGTCATACTGCGCGTCGACCAACGGCGCGGCCCACCTGGTCATGTCCTGGAAAAGCGTCACGACGTCCTTCGCTTGTGCCCGGCTTTCATCGACCAAACCATGGAAGTCATAGGCTACGACATGGCGCAAATGCGGCAGGAGGCTTGCCACCGACGCGAACCGTTGGTCGACGACGAGATCGACCGCGGCCCCAGGCCACTCATGCTGCAGACGTTGTAAGAGCGTGCCCATTTGAACGAGGTCGCCCATCCGCGTGATGTTGATGAGAAGCACTTGTTTGCTCATACCAAATCGCGGGTCTCACTCCGATATTCATCCAGCATCAGCACCATCAATTCCTCTCGCTTAAGAGTCGCTGACGGTCCCTTGGCACGAACGCGCGCCGCGAGATCTTTCAGCTCGATGCGCTGGCCTGCCGGACATTTCTTGAGAAGCGCTTCCAGCGGGGGGTCATTGGCGCAACGTGTGAGCAACGCCTCTTGCTGTCGATCGCCTCGCAAGACCGCGCCGACTCGATCCGGCTGGGATACACCGATGTGCGACAGCAAGTCCTTCATTCGATGTGCATAGGTATGCGCGCTCAAGACGCGTGTCTGAGCGGCATCCGACATGGCCTGTCGAGCGGCGGAATCTCCCAACCATTGACCTACCAGCCCGGGAACCTCATCAAAGGTTTGAAACGACACGATCTCCTGAGCACTGAAAAATTCCGGGAGCAAGGAGCGGTGGTCGACTAATTGAAAGGCGCCACAGGCCGCTAATTCAAAGGTGCGTGGATTCACGAAGTCCGCCTGCGGGTCCACCCCAACGCCGGTCGTGGAATGCAGATTGAGATTGATGGTCGTCGCGTTGAAGACCTTCATGCAGGTGGGGGTATCGATTCGTGCACCATTCAATTGCAGAACAGATTGGAGATCATCGGCGCCCTCCCATTCATTGCCCCAGAGTTTGAATGACCAGGGTTGGCGAAGCAGTGTGGGGAAAAGTCGCCGGCGATTGGCATATCCCGCGCCGACGAATGACACGTCCGCGCTATAGTCACGTCGGTCGTCCTCGGACAGGGTCATCGGGTGATGGATGGTGGGGTCTGCCGCCATCGGCAAATAGCTCACATTCTTCGCGCCTGCCTGCCGGAAGGCGTCCGGACATTGGCCCCGTTGAAAGACAAACCAGTAGTCATACCCCGGCGCCATCTGTTGCCAATAGGTGAGATGACGATAGTTTTCCACAAACCACATCGCCGTCACAAAATTCTTTTTGCGCAAGTGTTCCAAGACCGGCAATGTCAGCGGGGCCTGCGCCAGCGACAACACGAGATCGGGAGGAGACTCAGCCAGCGAGGCCAATGTCCATTGGCTCAACACTTCAGCCATGCGGCTTTGCATCAGCTGCCGGTTGCGCGCATCTTTCAGCGTGCCCATGGCTTCATAGCTGGCAGCATGGAGACTATGGTCGATCCACTGCACCTTGTGGCCGAGAGTTTCAAGCGCGCGCTTCACGTAGCGGGCGATTGGCAGCGATCCACCGTAAATCGGCCCTACCAATGTGATGGTCAGTTGGCCTCCGATGTGACTCGCGATGGTTCGACGCAGCACTTGCTGAAACGCATGATGGAAGTCGGCATCCGGTTGAGCGGCCGGTGTATAGGAGAGGCAGCGCAGGGGCCGACCGGATGCTGCAAGCTCCTGGGCACTCTCCGAAGGCGTTCCGAAGAGCCAGGTAATGTGTTCGCTCCAGAGGCCTAGTGTCCGTGCCGAGAGGGCGTCATGGAATTCATCGATATTGGGAATCAGCACGGCGATGGCGCAATCCGGCGAGAGTCTCTTGCGAAGCGCTTCCACATGGTACAGCAGTCCGACGCCGGCGATGACGATCGTCTCTCCGGCTTGGCAAGACTGCGCGTGGGAGTCTGCCCACGTTTCCGCTTCACGAATGGGATCATAGGCGCTGTGAACCCACCGGCCGGAACGCCTCGCCGAGGGGGTGCCGTTGCGAGCTGGTTCGACGGTAAGGGTTCCTCCACCAGCGGATTTAATGGAGGCTGCCAGGTCTGGATATCGCGTGGCCAACCTTGTGATGTTTTCGTTGAATACGTTCATGCGGCGGCCGATTCATACAAAGTGGGAGACAGTGATTGCCAGATAGTGGCTCGTTGGAGATCGAGTGCTTGTGGTGCGGTGCCGTCATCGAAGAAGACACCCCATTGATCCAAGTGACTCTTCCAGAGCGACCATCCAGGCGCCGCACGGCGGCGTCCGCCGCATATCAATTCAATACTTTCGTTGATCGGCCAACTGTCTGGTTGAGCCTGGGTGGGATATTGATAGACCCAATGGCCCTTTCCATAGGGACCGGTTTCATGGACCCGGGCGCGCGCAAAGTACAATCCCAGCGCGCGGCTTCCGAGAGCCGTGGCCAAATGCAGTGGTCCGGTGTCGGCCCCGACCACCCAACGGCACCTCGCGAGGAGGGTCATCAGTTGAGGCAGTGTCGTACGACCGGTCGTATCCCATAGGCGTCCCTGCAATAATGTTGGAGTCGCTTCCAAAATCGCCTGCCCGGCCTCACGCTCTTGCCCGCTCCCGATCAACACCACCTGCCCATCATCCACCTGCGTCAGAAACGCCCGAATCCATGCGGCCCACACAGAGGGCGACACACAACGTGCCGAATCCCCTGCTCCGGTCACGAGAGCAACCCAGAGTCCTTTCTGTTCACCGATTGCGGCGAGATCTTCAGGAAGCGCGACCCTCTGGACGTCCAACATAGGTGGCCGGCCTCGCGGTCTCACCCCACACAGGCCGCACCAGGCATCCGCCAGGTGCACACGGTTTTCTCCGCGCTCCTTGGCCACCTGTCGGAGATACACCGTCCATGGGCTCACGCCAGAATCTGCTTGTCTCGTCTGGTCGGCTTCCACGGAGTGACTGGTGAACAGATGCGCCATCAAAATGCCTCGTGCGTGCTGATTCAGATTGTAGACCCGGTCATATTCGATCTCACCGAGTGAGGCGAGAAAGGTCTGAACTGTGCGCAAGGTCGCTGCCGGATCCTGTGTCCATTGATCGGCCCAGGCCCGCCACTGCGCGCCGTCCCAGGGTATGATTCGTCGAATGGCTTGGGACCTTGCGAGGACAGACCCCAAGGGGGCCGAGCACAACAAATCCAACGGACGTTCGGGATAACGCGCTTGCACGGCCTCAATCGCGGGAAGCGATTGCACGAGATCTCCCAACCGTGCCTGCTGAATCACCAGGGCTCGGCTCTCAGCTGCTGATTCAGGCAGCATGGTGTGGAACCAAGTGCGGCTCTGGTTCGGCCAGCCGTTTCGTCAACTCACCCAACCCATCAAAGGCAGGATCCAGGGCGCTGAGCATGTCGCATTCCCGCCGGGCCTCCGTGCGCCTGCCTGATCGGAGCAACACACCGGCAAGGGCAAACCGCAGGGCCATATTGCCGGGATTGCGAACGAGAAAAGTCGTGAGACGGGCGCTCACGGCATCCCACCGTTCGAGGGCCGTCCCACAACGCAGGAGCCAGTGCATGCATTCTTCATCGTCTGGGTGGTTCGCGGAGAGCGGTAGTAATAAGTCCCAGGCCTTTTCCGGTCTGTTGGCCCCCATCACGGCCATGACCATTCCTAACGATGCTTTGCGTGGATCAGCGCCGGACAGCTTGGCTCGTTCGAAGGCGCTTTCCGCTTCCGCGTATTGGTTCTGTTGCATGGCGACGATCCCCCGCAGCAACCAACCCTCTCCGTGCGAGGGCTCACTCTTCAGCAGCGCGGTCAGATGCGCGTCGGCCTCGTCCAGAGATCCTGTTTCAAGGGCATGTTTGGCGAGTGCGATGCGGCCTCGTGAATCATCCTCTAATACCAGGACGCGTCGCCAAAACGGAATGCCCAACTGCGGATGCATCACCCCCAGACAGAGGAGAGCCGCCCAGCGAAGAATCCAGACATCAGCCGGCCATTCAGCGACTCGTTTGAGGAGGTCGACTACCCTGTCTCGGTCCCGTCGGTGTGCGGCAGACTGCACCTCGGCCACAAGCGCCCGTTCCGCTCGTGTCGTGGGATCGTCGATCAGGCGGAGACGATAACCTAGCTTTCCGTCCGCGATATAGGTGTGCAGGGCATACCCATCTTCGAAGTGAAGACGATCTTCGTCTGCGAGCCACCAAGAAGCCCCCCAGCGCTCATGAAGGCGGCGGCTGTTGTCGAGGTCATGGGCTTTCCGTCCCGGCGTCCGGCTCTCCAAATGGTAGAGCACGCTCTGCGGTTGATAGACGATCTTCCGGTTCTTCTCCCGAATCTTGAGACAGAGATCGACATCCTCAAACCCGTTTCGGTACCCTTCATCGAATCCACCGACTTCCTCGAATACCTCCCGACGCACCAGCATGCAGGCCGCCGTCACACAATCCAGTTCTCGACGATGTGACACGCAGGCGGCATGAGCATCGATACCCCGATAAATGTGATATGGCATGAACCACTCGCGAGAGAACGCCACACCCGCATGTTGAATCGTGCCGTCTTCGTACAGCAATTTGCTGCCGACGACCGCTACATCTGAATGGGTGCGGACTTCCTGGAGCAGTGCCGTCAACCATCCCTGCAATGGAATCGTGTCGTTATTCAGAAACACGAGGTGCTCTCCTCGCGCTGCCCGCGCTCCCTGGTTACAGGCCTTCGCAAATCCAAGATTGTCCTGATTGCGAATGACTTGCACATCTCCGTCGAGTGTCTGCAGAAAATTCTGCACGCCATCGGTCGACCCGTTGTCGACGACGATCACTTCGAACGTCGCTCCATCGGTGACACTCGCCAAGGCGGTCAGACATTGCTGTGTGAGAGCGGTATTGTTCCAAACAGGGATGATGATAGAACAGTGGTACGAGGTATGTGTGACACGTGCTCTCATTCCCTTCAGACGCTCCCGCTGGGCTGCCAGGATTCTCGGATGACCCGCCGC
>CAZBNV010000093.1:0-15725 GCA_964493335.1 uncultured Nitrospira sp. | reverse complement strand
AACTCCATCGCCACCATCTCAGCCGCATCACCCATCCGGCGGCGAGTTCTGATAATGCGCGTGTATCCTCCCGGGCGATCACGAAACCGTACGGCGACATCGCTGAATAGCTTCGAGACCACGGCCTTGCTCCGTAAGAAACTAAGCGCACGGCGACGAGCCGGCAGACTGCCGTCCTTCCCGAGGGAAATCATCCGATCGGTAAAGCCACGAATTTCTTTCGCCTTGGCCTCCGTCGTTTCAATTCGCTCGTGCTCCAGCAGCGAAGTCACGAGACTCCGGAACAGCGCCCAGCGATGTTTTGTTTGACGTCCGAGCTGTCGGCCCTTCTTTTTGTGGCGCACAGTAGTCCTGTTCCTTTCTTACTCTGACCGCACGCCCGTGTCGCCTGACGGCAAGGCGTCGACCTTCATTCCAAGGCTCAGTCCCATTTCGGTCAGGATTTCCTTGATTTCGTTGAGCGATTTCTTGCCGAAATTCTTGGTCTTCAGCATCTCGGCTTCAGTTTTCTGCACCAAATCAGCGATCGTCTTGATATTGGCGTTCTTGAGGCAGTTGGCTGCGCGAACCGACAATTCCAATTCATTCACGCTTCGATACAAATTCTTATTGACCTCGTCCGAGAGATCTTCACTGCCGACAGCCGGCTTCGCATCGGAACGTTCCTCAGGATTGATGAAGATGTCCAGGTGCTCACGGAGAATGCCTGCGGCGTTTGACAACGCATCGCGTGGGGAAATCGTTCCATCCGTCCAAATCTCAAGGGTGAGTTTGTCGTAGTCGGTCATACGCCCGACGCGGGCATTTTCGACATGAAAATTCACGCGCTTAATCGGTGAAAAGATCGAGTCCACGGCAATCACACCGATGGGCAATCCTTCTTCCTTATTTCGTTCGGCAGGAACAAACCCACGTCCATGCTTGATGGTCATCTCTATATCAAGTGCGGCATCTTTATCCAGCGTGGCAATATGTAAGTCCGGAGTCAGAATAGTCACATCGCCGTCATGCGCAATATCCGAACCCTTCGCTTCCCCAGGTCCCTTTTTCTTCAACCGAATGGTCTTTGGCTTGTCACCTTGCAAAGCCAATCGGAGACTTTTCACATTCAAAATGATGGATGTCACATCCTCTGTCACGCCAGGAATCGTCGAGAATTCGTGTAACACTCCTTCGATCTTGACGGTTGTCACCGCAGCCCCCGTCAAGGAAGACAACAACACACGGCGTAGCGAGTTCCCAACCGTGGTGCCGAATCCTCGCTCGAATGCCTCTGTCGTAAATCTGCCGAATGTCGGGGAAAGACTTTCCTTGTCGACTTCCACCCGCATGGGGATCTGAAAGTCTTTCATCGCTTTAATCATGACTCCCCCTTCATTATCTCGTGTAAGCCCATCTATCGTTCCGCCACGGTAGGGTACGCAGTCCCCCACGAGGATCGCTTAGCGCGAGTACAATTCCACGACCATTTGCTCATTCACCGGGAGGACGATATGCTCCTTCGTCGGCAACGAGCGAATCATCCCCTTGAATGCCCCTCTATCCAACTCGAGCCATTCCGGAATACCCCGGCCGTCAACCGCCGCCAGGGCACCTTGAATGGGGAGCATCTCACGGCTTTTTTGCCGAACTTCTATGGCATCGCCTGCCTTCACGAGCGCGCCGGGTGCCTTCACTTTGCGACCGTTGATCATCATGTGACCATGATTGACTAACTGCCTGGCCTCCTTGCGTGAGGCGCCGAAGCCAAGCCGGTACACCACGTTATCCAATCGACACTCCAACAGACGAAGCAGCGTATCGCCTGTCACGCCAGCTTGGCGTTCCGCACGCTCAAAAATGCCTCTGAATTGGCACTCTTGCAAGCCGTAAATCCTCTTCAGCTTCTGCTTCTCACGTAACTGTAGACTATAATCTGAGGTTCGCTGACGAGCCTGACCGTGCTGCCCGGGGGGATAACTCCGGCGCTCAATAGCGCACTTCTCGGTCATGCAACGAGACCCTTTCAAAAAGAGCTTCTCGCCCTCTCTCCGACACAACCGGCAGACAGGTCCACTATATTTTGCCACGCTCCTACCCCTCCTCTACCTCAACGACTCAAGTACGTCTCGATCAGCGGTTACTTTGTTGCCACAATGTCGCGACACCTGCTATACGCGTCGGCGCTTCGGCGGGCGACATCCGTTATGTGGAATCGGCGTCACGTCACGGATGAGATTGATGCGTAATCCGGCACTTTGCAGCGAGCGAATGGCTGATTCACGCCCGGCGCCTGGACCGTTGACGTACACATCCACCTGGCGCATGCCGTTTTCCATTGCCTTCCTTGCAGCCGCCTCTCCCGCGCGCTGTGCCGCAAACGGCGTGCTCTTCCGTGAGCCCTTAAATCCCTGATTGCCCGAGCTAGCCCACACAACAGTGTTTCCGCTCATGTCAGTGATGGTCACGATCGTGTTATTGAACGACGCTTGAACGTGAGCCACACCACTCTGGACAATCTTGCGTTCTTTCTTTTTGCCCTTCTTCACACTCATAGAATCTCCCTCAGCGCATGGCGCCTGCTCGGTCTAGCCTCTTATGCTCTTGAACCAGCGGGCTTCTGCGGTTTGCTCCCTACACCCGAACGTCTCCCCTTGCGGGTACGCGCGTTTGTTTTGGTTCGCTGTCCGCGAACGGGCAAACCCTTGCGATGCCGGAGTCCACGAAATGTTCCGGTATCCACAAGTCGCTTAATGTTCATCGACACTTCTTTTCGTAAATCACCCTCTACCCGATAGTCGCGCTCGATGACTTCACGCATCTTGACGATCTTGTCTTCGCTCACGTCCTTGACCCGGATGGATCCGTCGACCCCGGCCTTCTTCAGAATGGCCAGAGCCGCAGCACGACCGATCCCGAATACATAGGTCAACCCGATATCAATCCGTTTGTCCTTTGGCAAATCCACACCAGCGATACGTGCCATATTTCCCCCTAATTCTGTCCCTTCATCGCATCCTGGGAGCAAGTGAAGGGATTCGACAGTGGTCCGATATCAAAGCGGCCCACCGATCGGTCAACCCTGCCGTTGCTTGTGACGGGGATTTGCGCATAACACCCGCACGACCCCTCGCCTGCGGACAACTTTACATTTTGCACAAATCGGCTTTACTGACGACTTGACCTTCATAGCAATTCCATTCTCCACTACTTGAAACGATAGGTGATGCGACCCCTTGTCAGATCGTAGGGCGACAATTGGACTGTCACCTTATCGCCGGGGAGAATACGAATGAAGTGCATCCGCATTTTCCCCGAGATGTGCGCTAAAATCCTGTGCCCATGTTCCAATTCCACGCGAAACATCGCATTTGGGAGTGTTTCAGCTACCGTGCCGGTCACCTCTATGACATCTTCTTTTGGCACGTATCGGTACGCCTCCCCGTCTTAATGTGATAACTGTGAGAGAATTTTCGCCGGACCATCCGGCTGTATGGCGATAGTGTGCTCAAAGTGAGCCGACCAGCGCCCGTCTTGCGTCACGGCCGTCCAGCGATCTTCAAGAATTCGTATTGCGCTGGTTCCCATGTTCACCATTGGCTCAATTGCCAACACCATTCCAACCTGCAATCGTGGGCCCTGACCCGGCCGTCCGTAGTTGGGAACCTGCGGCTCCTCGTGCAGCTGCCGCCCGATGCCATGTCCGACGAATTCGGTCACCACTGCAAATCCAGATTTTTCTACATGTGTTTGCACGGCATGAGAAACATCGGACAATCTATTTCCGACCACGGCCTGGGCGATACCGCGGTATAGCGACTCTTCCGTCACTTGTATTAAACGCCTGGCCTCGCTGCTTGCAGTCCCGACCGGTACGGTGACTGCCGAGTCTCCGTAGAATCCTGATACTACTGCACCAAGATCTAACCCAATGATATCCCCCTCCTTGAGGCGGCGTTTAGATGGGATACCATGCACAACTTGTTCGTTCACTGAGGCACAGAGCGTCTTAGGATAATTTCGATAGCCCTTAAATGCAGGGATAGCACCACGTCCGCGAATTGCCTCTTCCGCCATGCGATCCAAATCATCAGTGGTGATACCGGGTGCCACCTTCTCCTTTAACAACTCCAATACTTCCGCGACCACCTGAGACGCTTGGGCCATGAGTGCGACCTCGTCAGGCGTTTTAAACACAATCATGCGGCCCCAAGCCCACGGAGAACGGTCACTAGCCTATCGTAAACAACGCCCATATCACCAGCCCCATCGAGGTCACTCAAGAGCTGTTTGGCCTGGTAATGGGCGATCAATGGAGCCGTTTGCTCATCATAAACTTTCAAACGCGCTTCAATCGTCTCTGGCTTATCATCATTTCGTTGAACCAACGCTTCACCGCACCGGTCGCAGCGGCCACTGATCTTAGGTGCGGCGAATGTTAGGTGAAAAACACTTTGGCATTTCTGGCAACTGCGTCGCCCACTCAGGCGTTCGACGATATCGGGACGGGACACACGAAAATTAATGACTCGGTCAAGAGTAAGCCCGCTTTCGTTGAGCATTCCATTCAGTTCTTCTGCTTGCGGGACCGTCCTTGGGAAGCCATCGAGAATAAAACCATTTCGGCAAAGAGCATCGCCGAGCTTCGCGCGCACCATGTTAATGACAACCGTATCGGGTACAAGCTTGCCCGCATCCATGCTCTTTTTAGCTTCCAGCCCCAAGGACGTTTGATTTCTGACGGCCTCACGAAGCAGGTCGCCAGTAGAAATTTTCGGCCAACCAAACTGCGCGGTTACCCGATCAGCTTGAGTACCTTTTCCAACCCCGGGAGCCCCGAGAAACACGAGTCGCATCAAGTCGCCTTAGGTCGTTCGACCACGCAGCCGTCCCTTTTGGAGGAAGCCGTCATAATTACGGTTCAGGAGATGGGACTCAATTTGTTGAGCCGTATCCAATCCCACACCAATGACAATCAGGAGGGAGGTTCCGCCAAAGTAAAACGGCATATTCAACTTATAAATCAGAAATTCCGGAATCACACAGACGATGGCCAGATAAATAGCCCCAGCAAAGGTAATTTTGGTCAGCACCGAATAGATATAGTCCGATGTGCGTTGACCAGGGCGGATCCCTGGAACGAATCCACCATACTTCTTTAAATTATCCGCCATATCTACGGGATTCATGACGACGGCGGTATAAAAGAAACAGAAAAACACAATCAGGCCCACATACATTAACGTGTAGAGGAGGGAGCCAGGGGCCAATTGCGAACCCATTTCCTTAACCCAAGGGGTTTCGAAAAATCCGGCAATGGTGGCCGGAAAGGCGATGATAGACGATGCGAAAATAGGCGGAATTACGCCCGCTGTATTAATTTTGAGCGGGATATGGGTACTCTGCCCTCCGTACACCCGACGCCCAATGACCCGTTTCGCGTATTGAACAGGCACTTTGCGCCGACCGCTTTCCAGAAAGACGATGGCCGCAACCACACCGAACATGACTAAGGTGAGTACCACTAACAACGGAAAACTCAGTTGCCCTACCTTGTACAAATCGAACGTCTGAGCAACCGCTGCTGGCAACCGTGCGACAATACCGGCAAAGATGATCAGGGATATTCCGTTCCCGATGCCACGCTCGGTAATCTGTTCTCCCAACCACATAAGAAATCCGGTGCCCGCGCAGAGCGTAATAACGGTCATCAACCGGAATCCCCACCCTGGGCTTAGCACGAAGGCGCCTTGATTCATTTGTTCGAGACCAACTGCGATCCCAAAGCCCTGAATCAACGCGATGACGATCGTGCCGAATCGAGTATATTGGATGATCTTCTTTCGTCCGCGCTCGCCCTCTTTCGCTAGCTTCGAAAGGTGGGGGATCACCACCGTCAGTAATTGCAAAATAATGGAAGCGCTAATATAGGGCATAATGCCCAGCGCAAAGATCGTCAACCGTGAGAGCGAGCCACCCGAAAAAATGTCCAAAAATCCGAGCAGCGCTCCGCCCTGTTTCTGGAGAAATTCAGACAAAGCCTCTCCGTTGATCCCTGGAGTTGGAATGTGCGCGCCGACTCGATAGACGACAAGCATCCCCAACGTAAAGAGCACGCGGGTCCGCAACTCCGGTATCTTGAAGATGTTCTGAAAACTAGTGAGGAGACGCTCAAACACTGGGAATGACCTCGGCCCTCCCCCCAGCTGCCCGAATCTTTGCCTCAGCAGACTTACTGAACTTGTGAGCCTGGACCACAAGGGGTCTTGTGACCTCTCCCTGGGCAAGGATCTTAATCAGCTGTCCTTTTCGTCGCACAAGGCCTTCGTTCATCAAGAGTTGGGGCGTAATAGCTTCTGTCGTTTCCAGATCAGCCAGGCTTTTCAAATTGACGATGGTATATTCGGTTCGAAACTGGTTTACAAATCCGTATTTCGGGATTCTTCGAACCAGCGGCATCTGACCGCCTTCGAAACCCGGGCGCTTGCCACCGCCCGATCGAGCCTTGAGTCCTTTGTGGCCTTTTGTTGCAGTTTTCCCATGACCAGATCCAGGGCCACGACCAATTCGCTTTCGCTTGTGTTTCGCCCCTTTTGAGGGAGCAAGATCATGTAACTTCATTGCGGACTCACTTCCAATAGATAACCCACCTTGGCGATCATGCCCTTGACTTGATCACTTGCGGGCCGTAACACGGTGGCATGCATTTTTCGAAGGCCCAATCCTCGTAGAACCAACCTGTGCTTATAAGGAGTCCCGATTGGGCTCCGTTTCAGGGTGATTTTAAAACCCGACTCCACACTCTTCGTTTTTTTTTCAGTAGCCATTAGATATGTACCTGCGCTTCGACTCCAGGACTTCGCCGCAGCCGCATAACTTCTTGCGGATCACGCAATTGCTGAAGCCCGTTAAGAGTAGCCCTCACCGTGTTGAACGGATTGCCACGACCCAGTGTCTTGGCAATGATGTTATGGGCGCCAGCCAATTCGACGACCGCACGAACCGCACCGCCTGCGATAATCCCTGTTCCATCGGCCGCTGGCTTTAAAAGGACATGCTCCGCGCCAAACAGTCCATGCACTTCATGGGGGATGGTTCCCCCTTTGATAGGCACTTTCACCAGATGCTTTTTGGCCTGCTCAACCGCCTTGGAGATCGCTACGGGAACCTCTGCCGCCTTCCCTTTTCCGATTCCGACATACCCTTGCCCATCCCCGACAACGACGAGGGCGCAAAAATTGAAGCGCTTTCCGCCCTTCACCACCTTTGCAACGCGGTTGATGAACACCACCTTGTCTTTAAGACTCAATTCTTCGGGATTGACTCGCACAACGTCATTCTCCTTTAAGTCGTCTCGTTTGCCTTACTACGAGCAGAAGGTGGGCGGATGAGGAGAGAGCATGCAACTAAAATTGCAGTCCCCCTTCACGTGACGCCTCGGCCAATGCCTTCACGCGACCATGATATTGGCGCCCACCGCGATCAAAGACCACCATCGACACTTTGGCTGCCTTCGCTCGCTCTGCAATCAGTTTCCCAACGGCTTTCGCGCCCTCGATGCTACCCGTGGACTTCACAGATTTTCGCAATGCTTCATCTAAAGTGGACGCCGCGGCAACCGTATGCCCTCGGAGGTCATCAATAATCTGGGCGTAAATATGCGAACGGCTTCGAAACACATTCAATCGTGGACGATCGTTCGTCCCAATTACGGACTTCCGCACACGACGCTTACGGCGATCTAGTTTGCGATTTTTTTCTTGAGTATTCATGAGAGGCCTCTACTTCCCGGTCTTGCCGGCCTTCTTCCGTAAGACTTCACCGGCGTAGCGAATTCCTTTTTGCTTATACACATCAGGGGGCTTGATTGAGCGGATATTTGCGGCGACTTGACCAACGAGCCGCTTATCCACACCTCGAATAGAAATAAGCGTTTGTTTATCGACTTTCACATCAATACCCTGAGGAACGGTAAAAGTCACAGGATTGATGTAGCCGACATTGAAACTCATTTCTCTACCCTGGAGCTGTGCCTTATACCCCACCCCAGTAATTTCCATGGCCTTCTCGTAGCCCTTGGTCACACCTTGGATCATGTTACTGAGCTCCGCACGCACTAACCCATGCATGGCCCGCAACTCTCTGGCATCACCTGCTCTAGTCACAACAAGTTGACCATCATTAACACCAACGGTCATGCCTTCGGTCAATTTCCAATCAAGCTTGCCCATAGGCCCCTTGATCGAAACAACGTGACCCGCAACCTTGATATCGACTCCGGTCGGAACTGGAATTGGTTTTCTGCCTATCCGCGACATACGAACCCCGTTACGTTACTGCAATTCTGAATATTACTGCGTGTCTCAAGCGATGTTTTACCAGACAGAACAGAGAACTTCACCACCTAAACCGGACCGTCTGGAATCACTGTCGGTCATGAGACCTTTCGAGGTTGAAATGACGGCCACGCCAATGCCGTTTCGCACCTTCGGCACATCATCTCTTCCAACATATACTCGACGTCCTGGCTTGCTGATTCGGCGCATGCCTGTGATCATAGGCCGGGTCTCTTCAACGTAGCGCAGCTGGACAGAGAAAAATGGGTGGCCATCTACCTGCATCTCACCGTATCCTAGAATGAATCCCTCTTTTCCAAGAATATTGAGGATTTGGCGTTTGACCTTTGAAACCGGAACTTTCACCACATCCTGGCGGCGACTCGCAGCATTCCCCAATCTCACCAACAAATCAGCAATTGGATCAGTAATCATGCAATCCTCTTCTGCGCTTGCATTAGCAAGCATGGCACCGCGGCCTCTACCAACTTGATTTTCGGACTCCTGGAATTTCGCCCTTAAGACTAAGGAATCGAAAACAGATTCGGCACATACGAAAGCGACGCAGAAACCCACGTACTCGGCCACAAAGTCCGCATCGGTGATATTCACGACTGCTGAATTTGGGCTTTGCCGCGGCCTTGTTCTTGAGCGCTAATCTTGACACACAATCCCCCTTACTAGTACGTGGCAGGAAACAACATCCAGCTCACGCTTGCCCGATCCGTTAGGCTCGGAATGGCATGCCCAAATGCTTGAGCAACGCCTTACCTTCATCATTGGTCCGGGCGGTGGTGACGATGGTAATATCCATGCCATGAATGGAAGCCACAGTGTCGTATTCGATTTCAGGAAAGATCAATTGCTCTTTCAATCCGAGAGTATAGTTTCCACGACCATCGAATGCCTTGGGTGACACGCCGCGAAAATCACGAATACGTGGGAGCGCGAGGGAAATCAAACGATCTAGAAATTCCCACATGCGACGACTGCGTAGCGTGACCTTCGCGCCGATCGGCATGCCCTGGCGTAACTTAAAGCCAGCTATCGCTTTTTTCGCTCGGGTAGTAATTGGCTTTTGCCCCGTGATGATACCCAATTCGGCAGAAGCACTCTCGAGCAACTTCACATTCTGAATGGCTTCGCCCATTCCCACGTTCAATACGATCCGCTCCAGCCGTGGCACTTGCATCAAGTTACCGTATCCGAATTCTTTCATAAGAGCCGGAACGACTTGATCGCGATACGTATCTCTGAGCCGCGGTGCGAACTGATGCTCACTCCCAGAGTCCTGAGACACCTCAGGCGCGGCGGCTTCCTTCTTTGCTGACGACCGAGGACTGGCCCCTTTGCCGCCCTTACCCTTCTCTACTTTTGCCATGAACGTCTTTCCTGTTCCGACTATTCAACGATTTCTTTTGATTTTTTACTCAGTCTGGCGCGCCCACCGTCGTCCTTGCGCCTGATTCCCAACCGAGTTGGTTTCTTCGTTACTGGACACAAAAACATGACATTTGAGATGGCCAGCGGTGCCTCTCGCTCAAGAATGCCACCCTGCCGAAGCTTTTGATTCGGCTTCGTGTGACGCTTGAGCATGTTGAGCTTTTCCACGACGATCTTGGCGTTCACGGTGTCAACCGACAAGACCTTACCGGACTTGCCCCGCTCCCGACCGGTGACCACTACAACGGTATCGCCCTTGCGAATTTTCGTTTTGATTCGTGCCATCCCTACTAGAACCTTTCTTTCTCCACCTACAACACTTCCGGCGCAAGCGAGATGATTTTCATGAACTTTTTCCAGCGCAGTTCGCGTGCGACGGGTCCAAAAATACGAGTACCGACAGGCTCACCCTGAGCATTGATCAACACGCAGGCGTTACGATCAAATTTAATATAGGAGCCGTCGTCTCTTCGAACTTCCTTCGTCGTCCGCACGATAACAGCTCGGCTCACATCACCCTTCTTGACACCAGCCTGAGGAATTGCCTCCTTGACTGCAACAACGACAATGTCCCCGAGGGATCCATATCGCCGCCGTGTCCCGCCAAGCACATGGAAACACATGACCTGCTTCGCGCCGGAATTATCGGCTACATCCATGTATGTGTAATTCTGAATCATGCCCCTGCCCTACTCACCATGCCAAAAAGGAATAGTCCCCTGGCTTTTTAAGTGAAATCCGGAGTTACTTTTCAGGCTGCCCCTTCACCATGACGCGTACCACACGCCAATGCTTGTCTTTGCTGATAGGACGGGTCTCGGTCAGCTGCACCCGATCTCCAATCTTGCACACATTTCCCTCATCATGGGCCTTGAGGGTGGTGAGACGTCGAAGAACTTTTTTGTAGACCGGATGAATCACCGATCGCTCAACGGCAACCACCACAGTCTTATTCATTTTGTTACTGACGACGCTACCGTACCACTCACGCCGATGTTGTTGGCCTTCCTTCATACGCCTCTTCTCTCTTACTTGCCGCCGGAGTGGCCGGCTTGTGTCTGGAGCAATTCCAATTGACGTTTCACCGTTTTGAGTCGGGCAATGTCACGCTTGGTATTCCGAACTTGCATCGGATTTTCGAGTCGCCCCGTACCAAGCTGAAACCGAAAGTTGAAGAGCTCTTGACGGAGCTGTTTTTCATTTTCGGATAATTCATCGATCGTGAGCCCGCTCATATCCTTCACATCCATCACATCACCACTCAACACAGGCTACAGGTTACTGAAACTCGCCGCGCGCAACAAACTTGGTTGCAATGGGAAGTTTATAAGCAGCTAACTTTAACGCTTGCTTCGCCACATCAGGGGCTACTCCCCCCATCTCGTACATGATTCGTCCTGGCTTGACGACGGCTACCCAATACTCCGGGTTTCCCTTGCCCTTACCCATGCGGGTTTCAGCCGGTTTCTTGGTAATAGGCTTGTCTGGAAAAATTCTAGTCCACACCTGCCCACCACGCTTCACAAATCGAGTGATGGCGATACGGGCGGCTTCGATTTGACGGCTGGTGACCCATCCAGGCTCCAGAGCCTTCAATCCGAATTCACCGAGCGTGATAGATCCGCCGCGGTAGGCCTTCCCCCGCATCCGACCCTTCTGCATTTTTCTGAATTTGACTTTCTTTGGCGCTAACACAAAGCCACCTTTTCCTTATCGAGTTCTTTAACCAAGTCGACCCAGTGTTGAGTCTGGCTTTAGCTGGAGGGCCGGCAGAAGCTCACCCTTGTATATCCAGGTCTTCACCCCGATCTGACCCATGGTCGTGTGAGCCTCGGCGAAACCGTAATCTATCTCAGCGCGCAATGTATGTAGCGGCACGCGGCCCTCACGATACCATTCGGTCCTCGCAATTTCAGCTCCACCCAATCGGCCTGCGACCATAATTTTGATGCCCTGAGCTCCTAAACGAAGAGCAGATTGCACGCTGCGCTTCATCGCCCGACGGAACGCCACGCGCTTTTCCAACTGAGTGGCTACATTCTCACTGACCAACTGCGCATCCAACTCCGGCTTCTTAATTTCCTTCACGGTGATATAGGCCTGGCCGGAATACTCTTTCTCAAGGGTAGCTTTGAGCTTGTCGACTTCAGCTCCCTTGCGACCGATAATGATGCCAGGACGCGCGGTGTGGATAATCACTCTGGTCTGATCGCCTGATCGCTCGATCTCCACCTTCGATACGCCAGCATGGTACAGCTTGGCCTTGACCATCTTTCGTATCTTGATATCTTGATGGAGAAGTCTGGCGTAGTCTTTGTCCGCATACCAGCGGGAGCTCCAGGTGTAGTTATACCCGATGCGATAACCAATTGGATGTGTCTTCTGACCCATTGAAAATCAACCTCAGTCTAAGTGAAAAAACCCTAGCTATCCGGTCACGCCCCAGGAGCGGCAACCGCAATCGTAATATGACTCGTGCGCTTCTGAATAGAATTCGCCCGCCCCATGGATCGGGCGCGGAAGCGCTTATAGATCGGCCCACAGTTCACGACAGCTTGACTGATCCACATTTCGTCAGTATCGCCCAACTCCTTCTGCTCAGCATTGGCAACCGCTGACCTAAGAAGCTTTTCGATCACCCGCGCTGCATGCTTCGGAGTATGCCGAAGCATGGCAAGAGCCATCGGCACTTGCTGCCCTCGAATCATGTCGATCACGACGCGCGCCTTTCGAGGCGTTACCCGCACAAACCTTAAATTCGCTTTTGCTTCTGCCATAGCTGACCCCACCCGAACCTGCCGGCCTCTCATGAAACCAGCAATTACTTAAGCGCCACTGCCTTTTCAGTCTTTGCCTGTCCGTGCCCCTTGAAGAAGCGCGTTGGAGCAAATTCCCCCAGCTTATGGCCAACCATATTTTCCGTGACGAACACGGGGATGAACTTCTTACCATTATGGACCGCAAACGTATGCCCGATCATATCCGGAACCACCGTTGATCGCCGCGACCACGTCTTGATAAGCTTCCGGTCCTTAGTTTGATTCATCAGCTCTACCTTCTTGAGCAGATGATCATCGACAAATGGACCTTTTGTAACTGAACGAGGCATAAGTCCGCTCCTACTTCTTTCTGCGCGCGATAATGAATTTGTCCGTCGCCTTGTTCTTGCGCGTTTTGTAACCCTTGGCCGGAGTGCCCCACGGAGACACGGGATGGGGATTACCCTGACCGGACTTTCCCTCTCCACCGCCGTGCGGGTGATCGACCGGATTCATGACGACGCCACGCACATGGGGACGCTTGCCCTTCCATCGCGTGCGTCCAGCTTTGCCAACTACCACATTCTCATGGTCGACATTTCCTACCTGCCCCACAGTGGCAACACAGGTCGACAAGACCTTGCGCATCTCCCCTGACTTGAGACGAATCTGTACGTACACACCATCACGACCCATCACCTGGGCGGATCCTCCGGCACTGCGTATGAGCTGCCCACCTTTTCCTGGCTTTAACTCAATATTATGAATCGTGGTACCAAGGGGGATATTGAGCAGGGGAAGCGAATTCCCTGGACGAACCTCCGCACTGGCACCAGCTTCCACGCCATCGCCCACCGCAAGGCCAACCGGGGCCAGGATGTATCGCTTTTCCCCATCCGCATAATGCAGCAAGGCAATTCTCGCCGAGCGATTTGGGTCATATTCAATCGCTGCCACTTTGGCCGGAACACCCACCTTGTCACGACGGAAATCAATCTGTCGGTACAACCGCTTGTGCCCACCGCCACGAAAACGAATAGTTTGCCGGCCGTCGTTATTTCTCCCGCCAGTGCGGAGATGAAAGCCCGTGAGCGCCTTTTCAGGCTTCTTCTTCGTGAGCTGCTCGCCTTGTATGGCGGTCATACCACGCCGCCCTGGGGATGTTGGCTTATAAACTTTTAATGCCATAGCTGATTCTCACTCTATCGAGATGACCGCACGCTACACGCCTTCGTATAGCTCCAGCTTCTCGCCTTCTTTCAAGGTGACGAACGCCTTCTTCCAATCAGATCTTTTCCCAACAAACCGACCCAATCGCTTGACCTTGCCGCGAATATTTACCACATTCACGCGCGACACCTTCACCTTCAGAAGCGATTCGACTGCCTGCTTAATCTGGATTTTATTCGCATTCGGATGTACTAGAAACCCGACCGTATTGGTCTGCTCACGCAATGCGGTAATTTTTTCCGTCAACAATGGCTGGATGAGCACCTGATGGATGTCGCCTTTCATGACCACACCTCGCGGACACGGTCCAACTCACGCTGCGGGATAACAATGGAGTTGCAGCGCACAATGTCATAGACATTCAGCTCTTCAGGCCGCAGCACCGTAACGTGCGCAAGATTCTTTCCCGCCTGCATCACATTCGAACCTGCGTCGCCGATGACAAGTAGCGTACTGCCTGCAATACCAAGCTGGGTTAATGCCTTGGCAAGCAGCTTCGTCTTAGGCTGCTCAATCGTTAAGTCGGACACCACAACCACACTCCCCTCGAGCAATTTCGCCGACAGTGCGCTCTGCAATGCTGCCCGATATTTCTTTCTCGGCATTCCGAACGCATAACTGCGCGGCTTAGGACCGAACACAGTCCCTCCATGCCTCCATACAGGAGAACGGATCGATCCAGCACGTGCGCGCCCCGTATGCTTTTGCTTCCAAGGCTTCTTGCCCGACCCACTCACTTCACCTCGACGCAATGTCGATGCGGTACCCTGACGATCACAGGCTCGCTGCATCACAACGACTTCGTGAACGAGAGTGGTGTGCGGCTTGCAGCCGAATACTTCGTTCGGCAAATCTACCGTACCAACTTTTTTCTTTTTCGAATCAATGACGTCAACGGTCGGCATAGCTCAACTCTTCTTCGACTTCCGCACAATCAGCAGCCCATTCTCACCACCTGGCACTGCTCCGCGGACAAACAACAGGTTTTCATCTGGACGAGCGTCAATCACTTTCAAACGCTGTACAGTTACGCGCTCATCCCCCATATGCCCAGGGAGGGCCTTATTCTTCCAGACTCGCGATGGATATGAACTAGCTCCAATCGATCCCGGTGCGCGATGAAACATGGAACCGTGAGACTCCGGCCCACCGGAGTAGTTATGGCGCTTCATGACCCCCTGGAAGCCCTTACCCTTGGACACCCCGACCACATCCACCCAATCACCCTTCTTGAACATATCAACTTTGACGGTTTCCCCGACGGTTACATCTCCGACCTTGGGAAATTCCCGCAGCCAACGACTAGCCGGAGCCTGATGCTTCTTGAGGTGACCGAGTTCGCCACTGGATAACTTACGCTCCTTGACCTCTCCAAAGGAAAGCTGCACCGCCTCATAACCGTCTCGCTCTTTGGTCTTAATCGCGACGACTCGACAAGGACCGGCCTCAATCACTGTGACCGGCTCTAGAACACTTTCGTCATAAATTTGGGTCATCCCCAATTTTTTGCCCAATAATCCGTTTGTCATCATCTTCCTGTCAGCTCAGTTACAGTTAGCTAAACCCAACCGTCAGAGCTTGATTTCCACATCTACACCGGCTGCTAAATTTAGCTTCATCAAGGAATCCATGGTCTCAGGCGTGGGTTCCATGATATCCAGCAGCCGCTTGTGCGTACGGATCTCAAATTGTTCGCGGGACTTCTTATCCACGTGCGTCGACCGCTGAACTGTAAACTTCTCGATTCTTGTCGGTAAGGGAATTGGGCCAACAACTCGCGCCCCACTCCTCCTGACCGTCTCAACAATTTCCACGACAGACTGATCAAGCACGCGATAATCAAACCCGCGCAACCTGATACGAATTCTTTGATCGACTTTCACGCTCTACTCCTCACATGCCGGCCCAAGGGCCGCGACATCGCTACGCTAGAATTTCAGTGACGACGCCCGAGCCGACGGTTTTGCCACCCTCGCGC
>CAZBNV010000092.1:0-15913 GCA_964493335.1 uncultured Nitrospira sp. | reverse complement strand
TCCTCACGATTCAGCTTGAGTCCTCCGACGATGTTGAAGAACTCAACCGTATCCTCCAAGGTGAGCAATCGGCCGTCATGGAAATAGGGCGGTGAATCCTTAATGCCACGCAGCGCGAAGGATTTTATCGGGCCGTCGGCTTCCGCGCCAAACCGTTCGAGAAACAGATCATGCATCATATGATCGGTATAGGCGGGAGGCTGGTGGCAGGCCGCACAACGCGCTTTCCCGAAGAATAACTCCTCGCCAGCGATCTCCTGCTGATTGGCCCTGCTGCGATCCAGCCGACCGGTCATCGGGTCCAACTTCGGAGCGGGAGGAAAATCGATCATGTTTTGAATCTGCGCCATGTGGGCGACCTGCAGCCGGTCGATCACATTCATCCCTTTTTTGATGGCGCGGATTTGGTCGCCGTTAAAATAGGCGGTGCGCTGTTCAAATTCCGTAAAATCCTCGACCGACCTCAAGCTGCGCTTGGAACCATGGATCTGCTGATTGAACATGCCCCGAATACTCGTGGTGTCCAGACGCAGCCGATCCCGCTGCGGTCTCGTGTCCGGATTAAGATGGAATTGCCCCGTCGTATGGAAATTGACGTGACAGTCCAAACAAGCGACGCCGAGGCTCGGCTTCGCGGACTTGCGATCGGGTGTCAGATTGAATTCCTCTTGTGGAAATTGAGTGACCAACATTCTCAAGCCGTCGAGTTGCACCGGAGTGATGAGGCCGCGAAACAAGCGATCAAAATTATCTGCGCTCAACACTTCACCCTGCGAGACATCGCCCAGCTCCGGGTGAGTCGTCAGAAAAATCGGCGGCGGAAATTCCGGCAGGAAACAGTCCGGAAGGTCGAAATCCACATCGAAGCGTTCGAGCCGCGGGAACTGCTCTACTTGCTTTGGAGGAAAGACCATCCCCCCCACTTCGTGTTTGACGTGCGGCAACCGCATGAATCCAACCGGGAAGGCCTTCTGCTTCCGGATTTCCTCAGGAGTCATCTCCGACAACTTCTCCCAGCTGACGCCTTCTTTCAGTTGGACCGTAGGCCCTATCGGTTGCGGCTTTCCTTTGGTCATCATGACACCGGAGTGGGTTTTACAATCCAGCCGGTAGCGCTCCTTTAACAGGCGCGCCTGCTTCGCCATCACCTTGGGCTTATCGCCCACGTCTTTGGCCATGGCTTCTTCCGCAATCTTGGTGGCGGATTGACCAGGAGGCGCGCCGAACAAATCATAGGAAAAATCGACTCCCTCAAACCCCTTTTCCTTGGTTTTCTCAATCGCCGGGTTTTCCTGAATCTGCGCTCCATCTTTGGGCCTCTCTGCCTGCACGAGCGCCTCTCTATCTGTCAAGAACAGGAGCGCGCCACACATTGTGATAAAGCAGGCCAGGATTCCACCCTGTGTTTTGACAAGACGCACCTGATCACCTCACTTGTTTAATTAGGCCAGAAAAGGGCGCGATGGATTGAGATGGCATGATACCGGCCATTCAGCAGCTTCGTCGTTAGTGTACGGAGGGTGTACATATCTGCCCACTAGGGAGTCCCCTGGTCGAACGCACGTGCCCCTGAGCTAATAGTTGCTGAAGCTAGGGGAGCTCCTAGTGCCTAATTGCTTCAGTGTTTTTTAAGATGGCGCTCATTCAACAGAGAGGATGCACATATGCGCTGTCATCGATGTCATAGCATGATGTTTCCGGTTGAGCTTCGAGATTGGGATGGTGGGTTGATGAATCATGAAGCCGCAGCATGGCGTTGTTTCGCATGCGGTGAAATTGTTGATCAACTCATTTGTTTGAACCGAGATCGGGTTCTGGACAATAAGGCGGATTGGCCTAAGAGAGGAGCGCGAATCCGTGTAGGTGTTGCGGGCCTCGTCAGGTAATTCAAGAGAGGACCATTTGGATGAGAAATCTGGCTCGCACGGGAACACACTGAGAGGGCATGGCAATCTATTTATGCGCTGTCCATATCCTCATCATCGATACTGGAGGACAAGCCTTCAATAGAAGACCCATCAGACGTCACAATCAAACAGGCAGTTTCCCAGATATCACCTGCGATGAGGTGAGGCCAACGCATAGCCGTCATCTCCCAGCCCGCTTCGCTACCATCGGTCACAAATACAGTGTTGCACCCTACCAGCCGCCCGACTTCAATGCTATCGAGCCGATCACCGACCATCCATGAGCCGGACAAGTCGATCTGCAAAGTGGCTGTCGCTTGAAGAAGTGCGGTAACCTGCTTGCTCAGATCAACTGAATGCTGAGAAAGGGAGTGACTCGTCGCAGCCTCATAACCGCTGCTCACCTGCTTCGTCCGGCACTCTGCATAAACGGGAGCGGTATCCGTCGTAAACAACACGATGGTATAGCCGGCCAGGGTCAGCAGGCGAAGCGCCTTCCACTCTTCGGAACTGAGCGGGGGTGAAGGAGGGTCGGCATACAATCCCTCGCTCCCCATCATCCCCTTCGTAGCAAAAAATACCGCTTTTTCTTTCATTTTCTTCCGGCCCTCACAATTGACTCAGTTGCACTAGGATTTTGACTTTGCCTTCCTGCGAGAGCCAGTGCTTTTCGACTTCGACCCCCGTTTGGGAACTTTCACGCCGGCCTTTCGGGCTTTGGAGAGCCCGATGGCAACGGCCTGCTTACGAGACTTCACCGGATGTTTCCGGCCCTTCATATGTTCCATCTCCTCCTGGACGAAGGCGCCTGCTTGCGTGGTGGAAGCTTTCCCCTCCTTCTTTGCCTGGCGAGCTCGTTTGAGAGTCTTTTTTTCCGGCATGACCTGTCTCCTTTCAATAATGCTTCTTCCGTCCGGCTCTTCCACCGCCTGAATGGACAGCGTAGTTACGGCGTGAGCACGACTTTGATACAGGAATCTTCTTTATTACAGAACATGTCGTAGGCCTTTGGAGCCTGGCTCAACGGAATACGATGAGTGATGAGAAATGACGGATCGATGGCCCCTGATTGAATCAACTCAAGCAGTGGCCGCATGTATCGATGCACATGGGTCTGGCCCATCTTGAACGTCAGCGCTTTCCCGAATGCCGCGCCGAAGGGAATCTTGTCGATGAAGCCACTGTAGACCCCGGGGATCGAGATGGTGCCGCCTTTCCTGCAGGCATAGATACATTCCCGCAATGCGATCGGCCGATCGGATTCGAGGTAGGTGGATTGTTTCACCCGGTCGTACCAGGCCGCTAAGGTCGTTCCGTGGGCTTCCATGCCCACCGCGTCGATGCAGGCATCCGGTCCGCGACCGCCGGTCATCGAGCGGAGCCGGTCTACGACATCATCCATGTCCTCATAGTTGATCACCTCGGTACGGCCCGAGCGTTGAGCCATGCGCAGGCGTTCTGGGAATCGATCGATCGCAATGACCCGTTCCGCTCCCAGGAGGCGCGCGCTTTGAATTGCGAATTGCCCGACCGGACCACAACCCCACACGGCCACGGTGTCACCTGGCTGGATCGCACAGTTTTCCGCCGCCATATACCCGGTTGGAAAGATATCGGATAAAAACAGAACCTGCTCATCGTCGAACTCGGGTGGGACGCGTAATGCGCCGACATCCGCGAAGGGCACGCGCACATATTCTGCCTGCCCTCCCGCATACCCCCCAAACAGATGCGAATACCCGAATAGCCCGGCCGTCGAGTCCTGATAGAGCTTTTCCAGCATGGCCGCATTCGGATTGGTATTGTCGCAGAGCGACCACAGCTGGCGGCGGCAGTAGAAACACTGTCCGCAGGCGATGGCAAAGGGAATAACGACCCGATCTCCGATATGCAATGAAGTGACCGCCGAGCCGATCTCGACCACCTCGCCCATGAATTCGTGCCCGAGAATATCCCCCCTTTTCATCGAAGGGTTGTACCCATTGTATAAATGCAGATCCGACCCACAGATCGCCGTCAAGGTGACTTTGACGATGGCATCATGCGGATTGATGAGATGGGGGTCATCGACGGTCTCGACACGGACATCCTGAGCGCCATACCAGCAGACAGCTTTCATAATGCAGACCTCATGTTGGGAGAAGTGTGAAGAGGTGAGAAGCCTTCCTTTGATCTTGAGGCCGACCTGCTGAACCACTTGGTCTGGGGCTCACGGCCCCGTGGCTGCCCCTCTATCGTCGCAACTTCGCCTGTCTCCATAATTTGTTTAAAGCGCCGCAACCCATCTTCGACTTGCTGGGATGGTTCCTCGCCGAACACCCTTGCCAGTGCCACACCGATCGTGCCGGCTGGAGATTCATATTCCAGTTCGACCTTCACTTCGGTACCGCGTCCGCCGGACGCCTCGGCAAACCGAACGACTCCCCAATTGGGCACGTCGCCGCCTTCGCAGGATTGCCATGCGATCAGGGTTCCCGGCTTCTCATTGACGATTTCAGCGTCCCACTCCACAGTGAGTCCCGCGGGAGCGTTGGCGACCCAATGAGAACGCTTCTCCGTGAGCACATCAACCGAGCGCAGATGCGGCATGATTTGCGGGAGATTTCGAAAGTCTCTCCAAAAGGCGAACAATTCTGCCGCGGAACGATTGATCGTCATGCTCTTCACCACTTCTATGCGACGACCGCCGTGCCTGGTCTCCACCACATGAATGCCTGCCGCCTGCGCCAATGGATTTCTGCCCGTCGCACCCATGTAGAGCAGCCCGCTCCCCGCTGCCGCTGCGGCCATGCCCAGCCAGCCACCCCTCTTCACGCCACTGAGCAGCAACGCTGCCCCACCCACGCCCACAATGAATCGCTCATGATCACCCATGGATCTCCTCCTTCATTCTCCGCTCCCTTGGCTGGATAAAGTCACAGTCGGCTGCTCTCGACGATAACCGTTCCGCTGTTTCAACCAGCGGTGAGCTGTTAAAGCAGCCACACCGACCGCCGCAGCACCCAGCCAACCCCGATGGCGGTTCAGCCAAAACTGCACACTCACCTCCCGTGCCCCCGCATCGAATCGGCCATGAGCGCCATAGTCTCCAGGCAATGGCGCAAAAAGGTTGTGAGGACGGTCTGCGTCGATCGGCTGATCCGTCTGTTGCGCGCTGTACCCGATCCAAGCAAGGTAGTGATCCAACACCCCCGGAATGAACTTGTTGCCCATGATGGCTTTGACCGTCGGCCAGCCCACACAGACCTCACGTCGCCGATGGTGAGCAGCCCAACGGATTGCTCTCGCAATCACCTCCGGCTGATAGATCGGAGGAACCGGCTGGGGATGACGCGGCATGCGCGATTTGATCCAACTGAATTGCGGAGTATTGACCGCCGGCAACTGAACGGTCGTGATGTGGACATCACTCCCGTCGTGAATCAGCTCCGAGCGCACCGAGTCGACAAACCCTTGCACGGCATGTTTCGCACCACAATAGGCAGACTGAAGGGGGATGGAACGGTACGCCAGCGCCGACCCTACTTGCACGATCACGCCGCGATTGCGGGGTCGCATCCGCCGGAGAGCAGCCAGGGTCCCGTACACATAACCGTGATAGGTCACGTCCGTGACCCGGCGGAATTCCTCGGGGTTGATTTCCATGGCGGGCGCCAGGATCGATGCCATCGCATTATTGACCCAGACATCGATAGGGCCAAAGTAGCCTTCCACGGCTTCAGCGGCAGCCTCAACTTGCTCAGGACAGGCCACATCGGTGGGAACGGCCAGGGCACGGCCGCCCGCCGCTTCAACCTCTCGACGCGCCGCCTCAAGCCCATCTCTGCTGCGAGCGACTAAACCGATATGAGCTCCATACCGGGCAAACTCACGCACCGTCGCCCGTCCCACCCCGGCAGACGCGCCGGTGACGACGACGACGAGGGGTCGACGACCATGTCGTTTCATCATATCAGTCTCCACATCACGTTCACCGAATCTCAGGGCGTGCTCGGCGTGGGGTCATACCCATCGAATGGATGTCGACCCATTGCGAGAACTACCGCCACGAGACCTACGATCAACAGAAAATAAAACCCGAATCGAAAGGCGTGCGTATAAGGCGTGTTAAATATTCCGAACGTATACAACGCGGTGATGATCACGCCCAACAAGACGGTCGCAGCCAACAACGTCATCATGGCGGCACCTCCAATTTCATCGGCGGGTTCCCGTCGTCGGGATCCTTCCGTAACGGTTCATCGGTCGGCGGCTCTTCCTCGGGCGGCGGATCACTTGGTGGTTCCTGCCGCGGCGGTTTCGTCGGCCCTGGTTCTCTCACGGGAGCCGGCTTCAACATGCGTTATACCTTTCACCTAGCGGTCGCCGTTCATGGTTGAGTTTCCGTTCCAGAGTGCCGACCACCCTCCCCCGAATCGTTCTGAAATTGGGCTTCGCACGAGGGCCAGCAATACCGAAGCGACACCCAAAGCGATACTGCCGAATGCACGTTCGTCGGGATAGTCCAGCCAGAACGGCGCCATGACAAGCCAGGTGCCCAGAACCAGATTGACCCACCGCATGGCCCGCGTGCATTCTGACATCGCAATCATTCCGAACGTCGCCATCCATACACCGACGATCTGGTTGTTGGCACGAGCCGACCCGCCGTAACCCATGACGTCCGGAGAAGCCATCAGCCAGACGCCGATGAGTATGAGGATGCTCTGCGGCCACATAGTCCGCGCTCCAATGATGTCTTCTTACTTCAGAACCGGCTCAATGGTAAGCCGGCGTCACCCTTCCAGAAAGCTTTCCAGACCGGCAGATTGCCGTTGTTCACTCGTTTCAAAAATTGCAGACTCGCCAGCACCTCGTCCATCGCCGGGCCGATCATGACGATGGAGAGCACAGCGGAGACGAGACAAAGGGTGCACCAGGCGTCCAGAAGCAACGGTTGAGCCATGACCAACAGCACACTCACCAGCCCCAAAGGCCCGACTGCCAAGCCGAATACAATCACCATCCAAGGCATCGTTCGCCATCGAGCGGTGCCACCGACGGCCCCCGCGACCGCATCCAACGCATACGCAAATGCGCCAAGCGCCGCGTCCGGCACCGGAAGCATGCGAGACAACGCCGAGTGCAGGACGACCTCACTTCCGGAACCGAAAAAGGGCTCCCACACCGTTGTGAACAGGCCCAATTGGTACAGCGCCAGATACAAGGAAATGATGAACCCGAGCACCGCTACGGCGATCAGCCACCACCGCTCAATCCAACTGGACGGATTATAGGTCCATCCCGGCGGTGGAGGAGAATCACTCGTCATTGGCCACCATGTTGAATCCCTGTGATACTCACGTTCATGATCGTGATACCGGGCGCCTTCGTTCGAGCTCAGCGGTTCCGGCTCCCCCCGGCAGCAAGAGCGCGGCAGGCGGATGCGACTTGCCAGGAGGGCTCACAGACCATTATCCGAAATGCCGAAACTCGGTAGCCACCCGATTAGCCGCGCGCACCAACTCATCCACTTCGCCCACTCTCCTGCTGCCGGTCACTCGGACGACTTTTGGATTGAGATGTTGAATGTGCATAGGCATTGCCTTACCTGAGCAAAAGCAATGCCGAGGGCAGTGCCATCTCATCCTGATTACCATGTTATCCAGGACTGCTTTCACAGGAGAAGCTTGAGCGCCACAAAAATCGATCTCGGCTCGTTTCTTCATATCCCAAAAGTATGGATGGATTGTCCGATGAGAGACATTTTGTCCGCTTCAGCAGCCTTCATCCAAGCAGACATGAACGTAGTCCTCGGTGAAAAGACACCGCATTGTAGGTGAAAACAACGGCCGTCTGTCGGAAGCTCTGAGGCCCGTCTCTTGCTACGTACTGCTGTGCACAATGTTACGAATTTGGGGAGGAGATGCCATGACTCAACACGATAAGAATCATTCCACGCGCACTGCCGTTCGGTTTGCAGTTGTTCTCGCCGCGTCGTCGTGGATGCCATTCGTTCAGACACCATCCATCGCGCTGGCTGATAGTGAACACCAGAAAGCGGAGCGGGCCCAGCTCCGCGAAGACGCTGAGACATTGCTGAAAAGTAACCGGACCGTATTTGGCAAAGTCCAAGCGGTGACATCCGACCAGATCAAAGTCGACATTGGAGAGATGCAGCCTCGATTCCTGCCGCTGAAGCAGGCGAAGCAGAAGGGATTCGGCGAGATCAAGGAAGGTGACGAGTTGATCGTAACGGTGAACGGAGAAAATTTACTAGTGGACTACCACCCGATCGATGGAGAAAGCAGTGCGCATACGATTCTTCGAGGAGAGATCGCGCAGAATCTCACGGTGGGCCACGACACGGTTGTGATCAAGAGCGGCGGCAAAGAGCAATCGTTCATGATACGTTCGCAGGCACGAAGCAAGCTCGCCGCCATCCCCATCGGTACGCCGGCCGTGTTCCTGCTCGATGAGACCAATCAGGTCGCCGATGCCACGTTTGCAAATGTAGAGGCAGTGAAAGAAGCCCACCGGCAACCGCTCGCAAAGGCGCCGATCAAAGGTGCGCACAAGCAGGTCGAGGGGACGGTCGCTTCGCCGCTGGATGGCAAGCGAATCGCTGTCCGAATTCGCAATGGTTCTGAAACGCCCTATGAGATACGCGAAACTGTGCAGCCGAAGATTGCGGCCCTTCGAAAGGGAGATGAGGTCATTCTTCTCGTGGACACAGAGAACAAGGTGATCGATATCGCTATTCCGCCGCCGTCCCATTAAATCAAGGCTGCTAGAGGGCCGGTGAATCTATTACCCGACCCCGAAGCCCTCCGCCATCCCATATTGACGCAATTTACGGAGGAGAGTCTTACGATGAATGCCGAGGATCAAGGCTGAACGGCCCAAGTCGCGCTCATGAGACTCCAGCACACGCAGGATGTGGTCACGCTCCAAATCCTCCAAGGTGACCCATCCCTGCGCACGAGCCGCAGCTTGTGGCAGAACATTCTTCACCGCCGGCGGAAGATCTTCCGGGCAAATGATCGAGTGGGAGCTGAGTGCCACAGCCCGTTCTATCGCATGCTCCAACTCACGCACATTGCCCGGCCACCAATATTCGCTGAGAAGGCGCATGGCGTCCGACGAAATACCCGTCACGGGCGGGGTTGCTGCGGCGCCATAGGTCTGAACAAAACGCTGTGCCAGAGGCGTGATGTCTTCGGTCCGCTCGCGGAGTGGAGGGATGTCGATCGTCACGACATTCATACGATAATACAAATCCTCTCGAAACGTGCCGGCCTTGACCAACGGTTCAAGCGGCGTCTTCGAGGCGGCGATAATCCTGACATCCAGCATCGTCGAGGCGTTGCTTCCAACTCGGCGAATCTCTTTTTCCTGAATGACACGGAGCAGCTTGCCCTGCAAGGCGGGAGACAAATCCGCCACCTCGTCCAGGAAACAGGTGCCGAGGTGCGCTCGTTCCAGCAAACCTTTTCGCGCAGCAATGGCCCCGGTGAAGGAACCTCGTTCATGGCCGAATAACTCCGACTCCAGGAGCGTCTCTGCCAACGCGCCGCCGTCCACCGTAATAAAGGGACCGGTGCTGCGAGGTCCATTATCATGGATCGCCCGAGCAATGAGTTCCTTGCCAGTGCCACTCTCCCCTTGTAGCAGCACAGTGGTATCCGTTTGGGCGACCCGCGCGACGGCCTTATACACATTCACCATCGCGGGGCTACTGCCGATCAGATTGTCGAATGAGGTGGGTGGGGCCTGCGGATCACGCTGTGCGGGGCTCGGCGATGCATTCTGCCTCTGCTCGAGCGCTCGGCGCGCGACGAGCCGAACCTCATCGTCCATGAACGGTTTGCTCAGGTAGTCGAAAGCTCCGGCCTTGAGTCCCTCCACCGCGGTGCGAAGAGAACCATACGCTGTCATCAGGACCACCGGTATGTCCTTCGACTGCTCGCGAACCTGGCTTAGAAATGTTAAGCCATCACTCTGCGGCAAATGCAGATCGGTCAGAATCAGATCTGCGGAAAACTTTTCCAGGTGTCCGTGCGCAGACCTCGGATCGGCAGCGGACGAAATCTCGTATCCTTCCTTAGAGAGGATGTCCCTCAGAACAGCCACCGTCTCGGCATTGTCATCGACGATAAGTACACGCGATGGTGAAGATGTCATTGTTCATTCCTGTAAAAAAGATGAGAAGACAGCCACGATACAACTGGTAGGGTACTCTGTGAGAGATCGGAGGGGACCTGGATGAAACCCTGGTGCAGAGGCTAGCTTGAAGTAAACGAAAAGAGTCATTAAAAAACTACATCCCAGACCTTTCCACCACCAACAACTTTGTCGAGTGCCGGGGGATAAGGGGCTAAACCGGCCATCTCATTAGACAACCGGAGGAGCATATTCCCGATCTCGGGTGCTATCGCTTAGGCTTTCACCCAGCGGCCTTCCAGCTTCTTCATGATCTGCGGCATGGTGGTATATTCCATGTCGTCGAGCGGCAAGCGGTGCGGTTCGAAGGGACCATGCATACGCAACACATCTGCAATTCGATTGGCATCCCGCCGCGCTTCGTCATACGAAGGATCGTCGAACATATCCCGTGGTCCAATCAATCGACCATCGGCCAGTTGAAAACCCAGACAGGCTACACGTGGAGGGCCATCGAACCGAGTCGGCGTCGCCTGCTTCACCGACACCGGCATCAGCGGCCCATAGTGCGAACCACGCATCCAGCCTTCGATGATCCAGGGATACCGAAATGGGTCCAGCACTTCTCCTACCGCCGGAAAATTCTGCTGCGCGCGGACGATCATTACCGGGTCATCCTTCCCGACATACTTGCCTGCAATGAGCGAAAGCCGCTCCGTTGACGAAGCTGCAGCAATCGTCCCATCCGCCCGGGAGAACACGAATTTGATCGTGTACTTGCCGGGGGAACCGATGAACATCAGCATGTCGTACAGCTCTTCCGGGCAATCAAACGTGATCTTCTTGTGCTCGTAAATATCGTGCACCTCAAATCGAAATCCTTGATGCAGCGTCGGGGCAATGACCAGCCCCGCCGTCGTGAAGGGATCGGCGAACATTTTATACAGAGGAAGATTCCACGCCCCGGCCGATGTCTTGTCCGCCATGAAGATCAGGACCGGATCGGATTTCCGTTCCACGAACTCCATTTCTGCCACTCCAGGCCCCTGGCCCCTAACATTTCCGCTGAAGGCATCGGCCAGGAGATCCTGCCCGGCTCCATACAGATGCAGCTCCTTGGCCACCTCAGTGCCGGCTTCGAAGGTATCCCAGGCCAGACGGTGGACCGGTTCGTAATCGACCCCGTGACGATGCGTCATGATCAGCTGGAGGTCATCGCCGCAGGCCGAGACATGATAGTCAACCAGCAACCTGCCGGCCTTGGCTATCTCAAGTTTCTCCTTCGCGCAGTCCATCAAGGCGGGATGGATCGCCGAATGCCCGACAAATCCGCCGATGTCCGCCTTGATCACACTCAGTGTGATCTTCCCTGATTTTTCGTCGATCTTTTCGGGCGCCATGCCACACCTCTTGTTGAAAGAACACCCATGCCGTTTTCACCGTTGCTTCCCAGAACGGACCCACATGAAGCTTCAGGGCGATCTGTCCCCGTTCCCTCAGAAGCGGCCTTCTGAGTCTGCTGAATGAGCAAGGCCAATGCCTGTCAAGGAGGTCTCGTTAGAAGACAATAATCCCAATAATTTCAAGCCTGTGCCGTGACCTACCGCCTGCAGGCGCGGAAGGCCGCCACAACCTCTACTTCTGGCTGTAGCAGATCGCGCCACCTCATGAAACCGAAGAGACTCTGGAATTCGCTGTCAGATTCGGAATGAGATGAACCCAGTAGGCGATCCCTCAGGTGTCATTAGGAAACCCTAGATAGATCTCACGTTGGAGAAACACAGTACACCACGAGGAGTGAGGCGGCACACACGTTCAGGCTGGCTGGACTCGGAGAAACTCCCAGGGACGGAAGGTAGGTCACATTTGGCTTTATCAGTATTGGGCTTGGAGTCCGGCCTTCACACAATCAGGCAAGTTTGATTCGCTTGTCGATCCGGGAAAAAAACGTCGCATCGTCGGCCATCGCCAGCGGGTCCAACTCAAGCGGCAAAACAATCTCGGAGAGTGAGTCGGCTCCTCGTGCCAAAGCTCGTCTCGGACCAGCGAGACCGTGCTCACCTCGTAGCGGTAAGCGCGTCCTCACATCCTCACCGGCATCCTCCAACTCGTCGAGGGCTAAGGTCCACTCTTGTTGCTTCGGCAAACCTCGCATGAGACGGCTTAACAATGTCCGCGGCGCAGCATCCGGTTGTTCTCGCTCCCGAGCCAATTCCGGCAGGTGACGCAATGCTTCTTTCAATGCCGAAGTGGCTGCTTTCAGGGAAACGGTGCCGATAGTTGGATCTGCGTTCTCCTGCTGAAGGAAAACGGTGCGCGAGAGACCACTAACCCGAATATCCTCTGTGGCTCCAAGTTGTTGCATGAGACCAGGCAGTCCATAGCGCGCGATCCATTGATCATCACCAGTCGAATGGATGTTACTTTGGCGGTCAAGAGCAACACATAGGGGTCACCGCTAGTTCCGGAGACGACGAGTAGATCCGCTCGTTTCTCAGGTTAATGGCTAGTCCCTCGAAAAAATCGAATAGGCCATATGCCCTCCGGACCCATTCCTGGCAAGAAGTCCAATGAGGCTGTCTATCCCTGAATATTAAGCCAGAAAGACGAAGGGGATGCGACATTTGCCGCATCCCCTTGCTTCATGCCCTCGCGGCACTGGTTCCCTTAGAAGCCTATGAGCAGCCGCTCGTCTCTCCGCAGCTCATGCACTTCAGGCAGGTGCCGTTCCGCACCAAGGTGAACTGTTTGCAGTTCTGACAGGGATCGCCTTCGTAGCCTTTTTCCTTGGCTTCCTTGAGCACTGCCGTTACGGTCAACGTTTCGCGCTTCAGTTCCACTTTATGGGCCACGCTGCCGTTCCCCGCTCTGTGGCTATGTCCGTTCCCACCGTTCATTCCATTCCGCCGCACAGGCAAATGCTCGGTCAGGATCGACGATTTCGACAGGGCGGTCATATCCGCCTCTTCCTCCACACATTCCGGATCCTGTTCGTCTTTCTTCATGGAATCCATGCGGAGATCTTCTTCTCGCACCTGCGCCAGGTCGGCCCGCTCCAGATAGGTGATCGCGAGTTCACGGAAGATGTAGTCGATGATCGACGTGGCCATCTTGATACGATCGTTCAGTTTCACCGGTCCATTAGGCTCGAATCGCGTAAATACAAAGGCCTCCACGAATTCTTCCAACGGCACGCCGTGCTGCAGGCCGAGCGAGATGGCGATCGCGAAATTATTCATCAAACTGCGGAAGGCCGCCCCTTCCTTATGCATGTCGAGAAAAATTTCGCCGAGCGTGCCGTCTTCGTATTCACCGGTGCGAAGGTATAACTTGTGGCCCCCGATGATGGCCTTCTGCGTATACCCGCTGCGTCGCGACGGCAACGACCGCCGCTTATGGAGATATCGCACCAGCACCCGCTCGGCCACCTTTTCGGCCACGGACAGGACGCTGGGGGCCGCCTCCTCGCCTTTTCCGCTATCTGAAGACGCATTTAGCGGCTGGCTCAACTTCGATCCATCACGATAGAGCGCGACTGCCTTGACCATACTCTTCCAGGCAAAGAGATAGGCCGCTTTGACATCTTCCAACGAGGCATCGGCCGGCATGTTGATGGTCTTGCTGATGGCGCCGCTGATGAAGGGCTGAGCCGCCGCCATCATACGGATATGCGCATCGACGGCAATATACCGCTGCCCGATCCGACCGCAGCGATTGGCGCAATCAAAAATCGGCAAATGTTCCACTTTGAGATGGGGCGCGCCCTCGACGGTCATGGTGCCGCAGCAATAATCGTTCGCCGCCGCCACCTCCTCCTGAGTGAAGCCCAAGGTCTTCAGCATGTTGAAGGTCGGGTCGGCCAACTGCGCATCGCTGATACCCAGTTTCTCCCGGCAGAACTCTTCACCGAGATTAAACTTGTTAAAGACGAACTGAATCTCGAATGCCTGCGCCAACGAACCTTCCAGCCGTTCCAGCGCCGCATCGTCAAATCCTTTTTGACGCAGCACTTCGTGATTGAGGAACGGCGCTCCTTTCAAGGTCTGATGCCCCGCGCAATAGGCTCCTATGTCTTGAATCTGCGCGGCGGTATAGCCCAGCGCTGCCAGCGCCGGCGGCAGGCTCTGATTGATGATCTTGAAGTAGCCGCCGCCCGCCAGTTTCTTGAACTTGACCAGGGCGAAATCCGGTTCAATGCCGGTCGTATCGCAATCCATCACCAGACCGATCGTGCCGGTCGGCGCGATCACCGTCACCTGCGCATTGCGGAACCCGTAGGCCGCACCCAATTCCAGCGCGCGATCCCAGGCGCGTCGGGCCGCGAGCAACATGGCCGGCGGGCACTGCTCCGGCTGGATCGAGGTCGGCAAAATCGTGAGGCCTTCATACTCCTCATGGGCCGCACTGTACGCCGCTCGCCGGTGGTTCCGAATGACCCGCAGCATTGACTCACGGTTCTTGTTGTAACCGGGAAAGGGCCCGATCTCCGCTGCCATCTCCGCGGAGGTCGCATAGGATTCACCCGTCATGATCGCCGTGATCGCGCCGCAAATCGCCACGGCTTTCGGCGAATCGTAGGGAATACTTTGCTTCATGAGAATGGTGCCGAGGTTGGCATACCCCAGGCCGAGCGTCCGGAACTCGTAACTCTTCTGGGCAATCTGGCGGCTCGGGAATGAAGCCATCAACACGCTGATTTCCAGCGCAACGGTCCACAAGCGCACCGCATGCCGGAAGGAATCCAGGTCGAACTCTCCCTCGACGTTGAAAAACTTGGAGAGGTTGAGCGACGCCAGGTTGCAGGCCGTGTCGTCCAGGAACATGTACTCGGAACAGGGATTGGACGCGTTGATCCGCCCGTCTTCCGGGCAGGTGTGCCATTCATTGATGGTCGTATCGTACTGCGTGCCGGGGTCGGCGCAGATCCAGGCCGCCCAGGCGATCTTGTCCCAGAGGTCGCGCGCCTTGACCGTTTTGCTGACCTTGCCGTCGATTCGACGCCGCAATTCCCAATCACCGTCTCGTTCCAATACGTCAAAGAACCCGTTCGGGATACGCACACTATTGTTGGAATTTTGTCCTGAGACAGTCTGGTAGGCCTTGCCGTCCCAATTGGTGTCGTATTCGTGGAACACGAAATGCGTATAACCCTGGCTGGCATACTCGAACATGCGGTGGATATAAGCTTCCGGCACCATATCGCGACGAGCCGCGGTCACGGCATCCTTCAGCACCTGGTTTTTCTTCAGGTCCAATTCGACATGGCCCAGACCTTGGGCATCAACCAGCATGCAGGCCTTGAGCACGGCATTGAGACGCTGGGCGCAGACCTTGGAGCCGGTGACCATCGCCGCCACCTTCTGCTCTTCGACGACTTTCCAGTCGATGAATTCTTCGATATCCGGATGGTCGAGGTCCAGGCAGACCATCTTGGCCGCTCGCCTCGTCGTTCCGCCGGACTTGATCGCCCCGGCGGCCCGATCGCCGATCTTCAGGAACGACATGAGCCCGGACGACCGGCCGCCGCCGGACAAGGATTCTCCATCACCACGCAACCGCGAGAAATTGGTGCCGGTCCCGGATCCATACTTGAAGAGCCGTGCCTCACGGACCCAGAGGTCCATAATGCCGTTCTCGTTGACGAGGTCGTCTTCAATCGACTGGATGAAGCAGGCGTGCGGCTGTGGATGTTCGAAGGCGTTGGTTGCCCTGACGACCTCTCCCAGCTTGGGATCGACATAAAAGTGGCCCTGCGCCGGCCCCGATAGCCCGTAGGCATAGTGCAGCCCCGTGTTGAACCACTGGGGACTATTGGGGGCGGCCATTTGATAGGCCAGCATGTAGCACATCTCGTCGTGGAAGGC
>CAZBNV010000091.1:0-15981 GCA_964493335.1 uncultured Nitrospira sp. | reverse complement strand
ACATCAGACGAACAGGTTCGTCGCCAGCACGTTCGACACGCTTTCGGAGGAGATGGCCAGAGGGGGCGGAGAACATCTGGCCGCCTTGGCAACGCTGATGGGCGTACCGGATGAACAGCACCGGGCGTTTTTTGCAATGGCTCAACAACAGTATCGCGGGCTCGTCGAGGCTGGCGAGACCTCTTCAGTCGCACTCATTAAGGCCCTTCAAGATGCGATGAATGGACGGCCTGTCCTTGCTCAAGCATCGCTCATGCGATGACTCAGTGCCGGATCGCCTTTGCTCCCGAAATTACGGTGGGAATTAAAGCCCGACTCCGCATTGATCACTGCCAAGAGCAACCCGGGAGGTACGTGAAACTGCTCCGCGTACCGGTCAACCGCCTCTTCCACCTCTGCTCGGATACGCGATGAGATAGACGACGCACATGCAATTCGGCCGGTCGAAATCGCTGGTCCGTCTGGACATTCGTCATCTGCAGAGTGCCGTCGACTTCGACGTAACCATAGATCTCGCTCTCGACCAAGGGAATCCCCAACCAGGAGGCGCCCGCTGGCGCCATAGGAATAGCCCAGGCACATTCGTCCGGTCAACATCCTCGCACTGACTGCCAGCGCTGTGGTTGACTACACGCTGACGGTTTCGATCAGATCACTCCTGATTCATGCTGCCCTCCCATTGCTCCCTGCCACACGAAATCGCGAGAACACCAGCTTTCATGCCATTGCCCCGCGGCGGATCAAATCACCACGCTCAATAAGTTCATTCAGTTACCCCACAACAGGCAATGAACCTTTCGGAAAGTTGAGAAAGGAGCCGGACCGTTTCCTGGTATCTTTTGGCCAGATTTCGGTCTCTAGTTCGCTCCTGCTCGTTACACCAATGACGAGTCGGGTCAGGTGATCCTACTGTCTGGGAATGTGAGGTGGGTGCCTCCGATAATCTCTCAGACGACGCAGCTGGTTATCCAAAGGGAGGCATGTGCAACGAACCACGCCATCGGATGGAAGGGCGCTATTACTTGAAGCTTCAAGATGACATGTTAGAATCTCTTTCAAGCCGGACTCACGTATACCGTTCTGCAGTTCGAGGGAGAATCCCACGCTGACCTCAACAAGCCAATCTCGCCGTCATACACGATGAACATTCCACTTTCATCCCTCCAGCCATGCGGTTTCAATGACCCTTCATCCACGTTACTTTTCGACAGACGATGCGCCGAGACCAGACCCCCTCAAGCTCCCGCATGACAAGCCATGATCAAAGTTCTCCTGGTCGAAGATAACCCCGTCGATGCCCAGCTCACGCAAGATCTCCTTGCCGAATGGACGCACGACCAATTCGAGATTTCTCATGCCCCCATCTTGGCAGAGGGCTTGGCCAAACTGGGTCGTGGTCGCTTCGATGTCGTCCTCCTCGATCTTTCGCTCCCTGATACCCATGGTCTCAGCACCGTCACGCAAGTGCTGGCGACAAGCCCCGGAGTACCGGTCGTCGTATTGAGCGGACACGATGACCATCCGCTCGCGCTACAAGCGATTCAACAGGGAGCGCAGGATTATCTGGTGAAGGGACAAGGCGGGGCGGACTTTCTCGCACGGTCCATTCTCTATGCCATTGAACGCAAACGGGCGCAGGAACGCCTGACCTACCTCGCCCAGTACGATCAGTTGACCGGCATGATCAATCGCACCCTCTTTCGTGATCGGCTGGTCCACGCCATGGCGCGCAGCAAACGGAAGGATCAGCCCCTGGCGATCATGCTCCTCGATCTCGATCGCTTCAAAGCCGTCAATGACTCACTGGGCCACGATGTTGGGGATCAGCTGTTGAAGGTCGTCGCCACGCGGCTCATGGAATGCGTTCGCGAAGTGGATACGGTCGCGCGCATGGGCGGCGATGAGTTTACTGCGATTCTGGAAGGCATCTCCGGCGAGGCCGATGTGGCTGTGGTTGCAACTCGAATTGTGGAGTCGATCGGCACGCCTTTTGAGCTCGGCCCACATCGTGTCTCAATCGGCGCAAGTATCGGAATCACCCTCTACCCATTGGACGACCAAGATATCGACGAACTTCTGAGACATGCCGATAAAGCCATGTATGCCGCGAAGCACCAAGGCGGGAGCCGGTATCAGTTTCATTCCCCGGCCGGGTACCAACCATCCTCGCCCCCTACTCAAAGCTGACCTCACTCCGCCCCGCTCCTCCCGACCTCTTCATCACATGTCGACCATGAATCTGGGAGAGATATCACTCGATGAGCAACGGAGCTATCGCCCAATATCTGCGAGAGGCTGCTCTGTGACGACCATTGATCCTCGAGGGTTTGGCAGCAACACATTGGACGTCACCAAATTTTCGCGAGTCGGGGTGGGATGCGCATCCGGCGTCATGACAAGCCCCCAGTGCTGATTATCCCGGCACGTATTGTCCAGCAGCAAAGCTTCAGCGTGATGGAACAGCAAGATCCCGCTGAGCATATTGCTGTGGCAGACATTACGAACGCATTCTGGATGGCTTCCCGGATCCCGCACGGCTAATCCAAAGTGATGATTGCCATAGCAGACGTTTTGCGCCACACGCGGTTGTGCGCCGGCAAAGACAAAAATCCCTGACTCGCGGTTGTAACAGACCTCATTATCGACGAATGTCACACGAGCCTCAGGGCCATAAATCACGACACCTGAGAGCAAGCCTTCCGTCGCGCGACACTGTGTAATGGTGCAGAGCGAATCCAGCACGTTCATCGCAGAATGCTGATCGCTGCCCACATACCGGAAGGTGATTCCGCTGATCATGCCTGAGGGTACGCGTTGCAAATAGAGCGGCCCGCCACGACGGTTATAGATTTGGACATGGTCGCGTCCGGCACCGATAAGGAGAACCGGACGGTCCGCGATGAAGACCTTATCTTCATAGATGCCAGGACGGACGAATACCTGATCATTCTCGCCGGCTTCTCTCAGCGCCGCGCTAGGCCGAATATAGGCATGGGGATCACGGGCATCGACAATCAACGTCCGACCCCCTTTAGGATTGGATGGCGGGTCGCTGAGGGGCTCCTTCCGTCCACCGGCAGGCCCTGGTTCGTACTGTCTTTCCATCTCGATCTCTCGATCTCCTCTACAGAACCGGAGGGGGTCACGTCGTTCACTTTGCCAAATTGAGCGCGAACCGATCACAAACGAAAAGAGGCCATCTGTCAACCTGATCCTCTCTCGGCCTCACCCTTGGCGTTTTCCGTACAATGCTGTCTGTTTTCCGCCATCCACTTTCTAGCCGGCTTCTCCGAATCACCCAACTTTACAGCGAGTTCGCACAGGCCACTTACCTGGTTCATTTCTTTCATATCGGCATCGGCATAATGATTTCCTGGTGGCAGGGTTTGTGACCACCCAAGAAAGAAGGACACCCATGGCGATCGCTCATTTCCATTCAAGCCCCTGGCGAGGTGTTTTCGCCCTACTGGTATTGCTTGGCAACCTCGCGACCGTTCCCGATCTGTTTGCGGCCCCACCTCAGCCACCGGATAATTCGCGTCGTTTGTACGACCGGGTGATGGAGGAATTCCGACACAAAGATTACGACGCGGCGCTCGCGGGGTTCCGATTCTTTCTCGAACTCCATGGTCAATCAGCCCTCTCAGCCAATGCCCAATATTGGATGGGGGAATGCCAGTACCGCATGGGGCATTTCAAAGACGCCCTGGGATCGTTTTACAATGTCATTTCCTATTACCCATTGAGCCAAAAGCTCGCCGCCTCGACCCTCAAAATCGGGCAGATTTATACAAGGCAGGGCGATCGCGAAAAAGCCCAGATGATGTATGAACGCGTGACGGACCAATACCCCGATAGCGCGGAAGCCGATGTGGCCCGCAAAGCCCTGGAGACAGCAGCAGCGAAGAGTGAACCGGTTGCGGCCGAGCCGAGTTGATCCGGGTTGCCCATCGCCCATCCCCACCAGCGAGCAACCGTCTCGCCGCCGAAATCCGGGGCTATTCCGGCTCGGCAAGATCCAGCACGGTGACAAGACCCGGAACCGTATAGGCGTGCAGCGAGCTCAGCCTGACCAGTTGAACCCCCGCGGCACGGAGCGCCGATTCAAACATCCTGTCCTGTGACTCGTGGGACAAATCGTTCGGAACCTGCCGCTCAACTTGCACCACCTTCTCGACCAATCGGCTGCCAGGATGCACCAACACAAAGGTGGCCCGCTGTAACGCAAGCTCCCGCAAGGTCTCCGCAGGCGGCGTTCCGGAAGGGAGTCGCAAATCCAGCAAGCTCCATAGCGGAATCTGCGTGAACAACAAATACCGATCTTCCACGGCCAGTCGCAGCAGGTTATAGAGCTGCACCTCGTGGTCTGTCAGCAGAGGTTTGGCGACAAAGGTCATACCGGCAGGCGGGCCATCCGAGGAAAAACCAGGTGAGCGCCTGCGCCCAAAACTTTCCCATGCCAGACTCCCTAGAAAGACCAGCGCTCCGATGCCGAGAATAGGATAGAGTAAATCCATACCCTGCCGATCAGTATCAGCGAACCACCCGCCGCCATTTCACTTGAGAACCAGGAAGACCCTGCGCGACCACGCCCAAGAGCACAGGGTGACACGCTCCCGTCACCTGGGGCACATTCGTACATTGTCCGTGATAGGTGTCATGGGCCAACAGAGCGAATGCCGTCGCTTCAAAAGCCTTGCTGCTCCATCCGTGATCGTCAAAAGTCGACACGGGCGTGGGCGCAAACACCTGCCGGAGATAGCCCATGACCGCACGATTGTACACGCCACCACCACCGACAATCACATCATCCACATCATCAGTCACCCACCGTCGCGCCGAACCAATCGCCTCCGCCGTCCAGGCGGCACAGGTCGCGAGAAGATCCTCGGTGGACAGACGTGCCCTGCGCTGCTTCGCCAAAAGACCTCGGACGAATGGCGCGCCGAATTCTTCTCGACCGGTAGACTTGGGCGGACGGCGTGCCAAAAACGGGTGGGTCATAAGTTCGGCGAGCAGGCGCCGGCTCACGGTCCCTCGCAGGGCCAGTCGCCCGCCGGCATCATAGGGGTGCTTTCCTTTGCTCACCTCTAACACGATTGCATCCATCACCATGTTACCGGGGCCTGTATCGAAGGCCTGCAGTGCCTTAACGCCACCCCCCGACGGCAGGTAAGTCACGTTGCTGATTCCCCCGATATTTACGACCAAGCGGCCTCGCCGAGCATGACCGAAGGCCACCGCGTGAGCATAGGGTACGAGTGGAGCCCCCTCACCGCCTGCCGCCATATCGCGCGGTCTGAAATTGGCGATAGTGGTAATGCCGGTGCGTTCCGCAATGACGCTTGGCTCCCCGATTTGAAGCGTGGATCGGACTAAGCCGACGCCCGGCTCACGGATCCCCTTCGGCAGATGGTGGATCGTCTGTCCGTGCGAACCGATCAAGTCGATATCAGTTGGGAGCAATTTTGCCTTCCGAATCACCCGCAGGGCCGCCTTCGCGAACAGTTCCCCTAGATACGCATTCATGTGGCAGATCTCGGCCACATGGCCGCGGAGAGAGAGTTCGACAATTCTTTGCTGCAGGGATCGTGGGTACGGCAGGGACGCGAATGCCATGGGCGTGATCCGTGGAGTTCGACCGCGCCGGGCAATACTGACGAGTGCCGCGTCCACCGCATCTGCCGATGTGCCGGACATTAAACCGACAACCTTCATCCCGCCCCTCCCCCCCGTCACCGCAGGCGCGACCTATTCATCGTGTACTCGGTGCGCTACGCTAATCGAAACCCCGCCAATGGGTCAAGCGCAGATGGTACTGCGAAGACATCGCCTCCGTGAATCCTCGCGTTGACTTTGAGGAAATCGAGTGTTACCGTCCGCCGGATGTTGCGCCTGCTCGTGCTCACCGTTCTCACACTCGCTACGGTACCGTTTCATTGGAGCCTCTCCACCACGGTCCCCATTGCGTCTGCTACCGAACCACTCAATGTGGTCGTGACGCTCCCGGTCCTGAAGGACTGGGCGCAACAGATCGGCGGGTCGCACGTACACGTCACTTCACTCATGACCGGTTATGAAAGCGAACATACCTACTCCCCCAAACCGAGTGACTTGGTGGCGGTTCGGAAGGCCACCCTCTTCTTGGAGGTCGGCGCCGGACTCGAGGTGTGGGTGTCTTCGCTGGTCAAGAACGCCGGAAATGCCACGTTACAAGTGGTGACCACCTCCAAAGGAATCGAGTTGATCCAGGATCGTCCCGAATCCACCGACGCAGCACAGACTCACCACCATGCGACGGGCAATCCTCATGTATGGCTGGACCCTGAAGCCGCGGCAACGATGGTGCAAACTATCTCCGATGCCATGACCACTGCGGATCCCGCCCATGCGACGAACTACCGAGCCAATACGGTGGCCTATCTCCAAGCGCTCACGCGCGTCCACCAAGAATCGCTGGCTCGGCTCCAAACGGTACCGAGCCGAACCCTGATCGTCCACCACCCTGCCTGGCCTTATTTTGCTCGACGGTACGATCTCCACGTAGCAGGTACGATTCTCACGCAGCCGGGGGGAGAACCGTCGGCGCGCCACCTGCATACGTTGATCGAAACCATCAAACGAGATCACATCCGCGTCATTGTGTCGGAGGTGCAACTGAATCAAAAAGTCCCACGCTTGCTCGCCCGTGAAACGGGCGCGCGCATCGTCGTCCTGACGACCTTGCCAGGAGGTCTGCCTGGTACCGAGACCTACCTCGACATGATCCGTTATAATGTGCTCCAATTGGCCCAGGCACTCGAACAGGCATAGCCGCCACTCCCAACCGAACAACGACCGACGACCCAGTATTGTCCACGAACGCCGCCGCGCATGACCCACCCCATTATTCGCTTCGACCACGCGACCTTCGGCTTTCCTGGCGTCATCGCACTGGAAGATATCTCGTTGAGCATTCTCGAATCCGAATTCGTCGGGGTCATCGGCCCCAACGGCTCCGGCAAGACCACCTTGTGCCGGGCCGTGCTCGGCCTCATGGCGCCTCTGCGAGGCACGCTCCGCGTCCTCGACTGCGCCTGCGAAGAACTCCGCTGTCACCATCGGGCTCTCATCGGCTACCTGCCGCAAAAGGGCATGCTCGATCGCAACTTCCCCGTCACGGTGCTGGAAGCGGTCATGATGGGACGATACGGTGCGCTCGGCCTGTTTCGCCGACCGGCACGCAAGGATCGGGACATCGCCCGCGAAGCCCTCGCTCAGGTTGGAATGGATCACCACCGCGACTCCGCATTGGGCGCACTATCAGGTGGACAGCAGCAACGGGTGTTCATCGCACGGGCTCTGGCGCAACAGCCGCGGATACTGCTCCTGGATGAGCCGACGACGGGGCTGGACCTCACGGCGCAACATAGCGTCGTCGAATTGATCCAACAACTGCATCGAGAGCTGAAGCTCACGATTCTCATGATCACGCACGACATCAACATGATTCGATCACGAGTGGACCGGCTCGTCCTGCTCAAAACGAAACTGTTCGCCGCGGGGCCTCCACAGGACGTCCTGAAGCCGGAGATTTTGAGTCAAGTCTACGGGAAAGAACTCGTGATTACCGACAAGGACTTCGTCATCGTCGAGGATTACCATCACCATTGAAGCGTGTCTGATCTGGTGATGCGCATTAATTCACGTGATTGTCGATGCGAAACATTCTCCGGGCAATCACTCACTCAACAATCCGCTGACTCCATGACACCATGTTAGAACTGCTCGCCTACGATTTTATGCAACGCTCACTCCTCGCGGCCGCGCTGGTGGGCGCGGTCTGCTCCGTCATCGGCGTGTTTGTGGTCCTACGAGGCTTGGCTTTCGCAGGAGCCGGCACCGCCCATGCCGCGTTCGCCGGCGTCACCTTGGCCTATCTGGTCGGCCTCCCGCCGCTCAGTCTCGCGATTGTCTTTGGATTGGCAACGGTCTGGATCACCGGCTGGGTCGAGGAAAAGGGCCGGATGAAATTGGATGTGTCCATCGGCATTCTCTACACCGCCACCATGGCATTGGCCATTCTCTTTCTTGGCCTGATGAAGAGCTACAACCCGGAGGTGTATGGCTACCTGTTCGGCAGCGTGTTATCGGTCACACCAGAAGAACTGATGACCATCGGCGGGTTGAGCGTGGTGGTGCTGGGGACCATCCTCTTGCTCTCGAAAGAGCTCTATTTCATCGCGTTCGACCAAGAAATGGCGGCCGCCTCGGGCGTGCCGGCACGGCAGATCTTCTATCTTCTTCTGACCCTGGTGGCGCTCACGGTGGTGATTTCATTAAAAACTGTGGGGGCCATTCTCGTGTTTGCGATGATTCTGATTCCGGCTTCCACCGCCTATCAGCTCACCCATAGCCTCACCCAAATGACCCTCTACTCCATGCTGATCGGCACATTCTGTGCCGTGAGCGGCGTGCTACTCTCCTATGCGTTTGACCTTCCCTCCGGTCCCTCCATCGTCTTGCTTGCCACAAGCCTCTTCTTCCTTGCAGTCTGTTGTTCGCCCAAGCGGTTGCATCGCATTCAACCGCAGTAGCGCAGGCGCGATTGCGCGAAGCGGTTGATTATATCTGTCGACTTGTTGGAATGAATGAATGAAGGAGAACAGAATTGGTACGAGCGGATATTAGCGTCGCGGCTCCGACTTCTTGCGAGACCAGACCATGCCGGTCTGCTCCTTCGCGCTGAACCCAAGTCGTTCATAGAAGCCCGGCATGCGCGTGCACAACCAGAAGAGCTCGACCTGCTGAAGGGTGGGATGGGCTAAAATCCGCTGGACAATCTCGGTGCCGATGTGACGACCTTGATAGTCGCGATCGACGATCACGTCCCAAATCGTGGCTCGATACACGTAATCAGTCAGAACACGGCCAAAGGCCACCAGGCGAGGGCCAGCCCAAGCCGAAATGACGACATCGGTGTTGACCAACATGGCCTGTGTCGGCTCTAGCCCTCGATGTTTGGCCCAGGGCGCCTGACGATATAAATGAAGAAGTTGTGCAGTGTCGAAATCCTTGCGGTCGGAGAAAGTGATCGCCTGTTCGGTATTGAGAGCGGGAGGCATCTTGTACTAAATTAATCCCTCCGATCAGAGGTGAGTCGGCCAACCGTAGTGTAAGGGGAAGACCATGGGAACGCAAGTGCGAAGCTGTCCGAAGTGTTTTCAACTGATGTGGCTCAAGCAGGACCACTACGAGGTCATCGATGAAGATACGGTCCGTGCGAAATGTCCCCACTGTGGATCAACGGTCCGCTTCCGGCTGGTGACTGCCGGCGAGACCGCGACCGGACCAAAAATGGGACACTGATTTACATGCCGCGTCCAGCCCCCTCGAGTTCCGGCTGGCTGCCTGGCAGGATCTTGTTGAGGGCCGCACGGTACTCTCCCATCCGTTTCTCCTCAGTTGGGCTCATACGGATGTCTTTATCCCGCTGCATGCGATCGATCTGGTCGAGGACGGCGAGGAGGGGCTGAACAGCTCCCAGCACATTGCCGACTTCGAATGCTTCCAGAGATTCGATTAGGTAGTCCTGCAGGCCTTTGAATGGAGACCGGCCGCTTTGTTCGCGAAAACGTGACAACGCTTGCTCGAACACCTCCACGGCCTCAGGCTTCGGCTTGATCCCGCTCGGCACCGAGGCGAGATGCACGACTGCCGGCAACTTGGACGCATAGACCTTCAGCTGTGCGAGCAATTCGCCCAACAGGTCGAGGACTGCACTGGTCTCCATCGCTGGTTTCTCCTCACTGTCGCCGATTCGCGATCGGCATCGTTCTCACTCATGTTCAGGCGAGTCGCCGCAGCAACTTCCTAATGAACTGTCGCTGCACCGAGGAGATCCTGCACCTCCTGCATATCAGGCGGACAGGGAACGTCAAACTGGTGAAACGTTCTGTCGGTAGGGTGCGTGAAGCCCAACGTGCGCGCATGCAGCATCACTCGCGGAATAGGCACGTCCCCGACAGTCATGACTTTGGGCCCGCCATAGGTTTTGTCACCCAAGATCGGATGCTCGATTGATGTCAGATGCACCCGCAATTGATGGGTTCGTCCTGTCCGAGGGGACAGTTTCACGCGGGCGGCAATCTTCCCGTAGCGCTGCTCGACCTGATAGTCGGTCGCCGAAGGCTTCGGCTTGGTGGATCGCGGTGAAAACTTCTTTCGCTCTTTCGTATCGCGCCCAATGGCCAGGTCGATGAGACCATGCCCTTTCTTGGGCACCCCCCACACCAACGCCTCATACACCCGGGCGATCGTATGGAGCTTGAACTGAGCCGCCAGCGCACGATGCGACTGGTCTGTTTTGGCAATCACCATCACCCCGGACGTTTCTTTATCCAGCCGATGGACGAGGCCCGGCCGCTCCTTGCCTCCGATATGCGACGGCGTGACACCCGAGGTCGCAAAGTGATGCAGTAAGGCATTCACCAACGTTCCCGACCAATTGCCGGGCGCCGGGTGGACGACCAGCCCGGCCGGCTTATTGAGCACCAACAGATCTGCATCTTCGTGGAGAATTTCAAACGGAATGGCTTCAGGGATGAGATCAAGCGGCTCCGGCCGTGGCACCTCGAGCCTGATGCAATCCCCTGGTTTGATTTTCTGGCTCGGCCGAACAGTCCGGCCGTTGATCTGAATGCAGCCCTCTTCGATCAATCGCTGCAGCGCCGAGCGGGAAAACGTCGGGTCGCGGTTGGCAAGGAACAGATCGATCCGCTTCGCCGATTCTCCCGCCGTGATGACAAACTCCACCGGCGTCGTGGTGACTCTATGCACGTTTGGACTGCCTAAAGGACATCGGCATGCAGTCGTGTAAGCTGCCACACGGTGCCAACAAAAACAAGATGCGCCAGTTCCGGCTCTGCTCTGCACATGTCACTCCCATGTCATCCACAGGCCATCCACATGTCCCCGCGTACACTCATTGCTCCAGCCTTGTCCATGATGGTGTATCCCATTGTTCAATTCTGTCAAACCCGCAGTCAATTTGACACGACGGTTCTGCGCACGGTGATGACGGCTTGCCCCGCCAAAATCACATCCAAAAAAAATCATACCCTTAGGTAAAGCCATCATTCTCGCAGTACAGGCACCTGAATTGCTTTCTCATGAGTACGATTGTGCTTCGAAAAATTTGGAGATTGCGAGCATCGTATGGCCTCAGAATTTATCCACAGAATCCTCAGATCGCTGATGGGCCACCCCACACCACATCCCGTGGCCCCTCCACTGGTTGTGGACAACTTGCTCTGTCAACCGTTGCCCATTGCCCAGCATGACCGCCGAATCAATGTGCGATTTGCCATCAGAACGCGCTGTACCTATGAACTGATTGACGGGCAAGATCAGGAATCGACTTCATCTCCCGGCGAAGCCTATTCCCTGAACATCAGCGCTGATGGCATTTTGTTACTGCTCGATCGCAAACCACAGGACCGACAACTTGTGGCCATACGGAATCCCGCCTTGCAGCAGCATGGGACGACCCTGTTCGAAGTGCGCTGGATGACTCACCTCCCGGTCGGCACCACACACAAACGCTACATGGTCGGCTGCCACTTGACCTTCGGACGGTTCCCGTACTTTCTCGTCCAACGTCATCATCTCGATCAACACATTTCAGGGCTCTCGCTGTAGGCACTCGTCCGTGCGTCCCGCTGCCCCAAGATGGAGCCTGTGACGCACGGCATCAAAATCCGCTGGAGCAGCAACCGTAAATTCGCGGTACACCTCGGTGACGGGATGTGCAAATCCCAGCGTCCGAGCATGGAGCATGACCCGAGGAACGACATCATCATAGATCTCGCTGACTCGGTCTCCCCCATATACCCTGTCGCCCAGGATGGGATGGCCGATCGCCTGGAGATGGGCCCGTATCTGGTGGGTGCGTCCCGTGTGGGGACGCAGGAGCACCCGGGCAGCCACGGCGCCAAACGCTTCTTCGACCCCATACTCCGTGACGGCGGCCTTCGGTTGGAGCGTCCGCGCAGAAGTCCGTTTGGGATCCTCTCGATCCGGACCAATCGCACAATCGATACGACCTTCGGATGCCACCGGGACACCCGAGACCAGCGCTTCGTAGTGACGAGTAATGGAATGGCTTTCGAACTGCACCGCAAGGCCGCGATGCGCCGTCACCGTTTTGGCCACGACCATCACCCCTGACGTGTCTTTATCCAAGCGATGCACCACCCCAGGGGTGGTCGCCTCACCCTCGCGTACACAATGGTCGAGTAGCCCATTTAATAACGTATTGGACCAATGCCCTGGCGCCGGATGGACCACGATGCCGGCGGGTTTATTCAGCACCAGGCACACACGATCCTCGAACAGTATCTCCAACCGTCTCGTCTGTCCATCAAGCTGCAACGGCGCCGCCTGGGGAGAATCAAAGACGATCACGTCTCCCGCTTTAATTCGTTGGCTCGACTTGGCGATTTGATCGTTGACCCGTACCCAACCGGCCGTAATCATGCGTTGCAATGCCGCGCGCGAAAGCTTCGGCTCGCGGTGAACGAGAAACACATCCAATCGCTTCGGCTGTTCACCGGCTGTGATGACAAATTCGGTTTGCATGATTCAGGTACGCTACGGCAGCGCTCCGTCGAAATGCAAACGAAGAACATCGGCTCGTTGCCTCCCGTCGGAAATCCGCCTATGCTGAATGAAGAGCGTTGCTTCGACCTCAGGAAAAGGAGGTGTAGCCATGGGGATTAGGCAGGCGTTGGTTGCCCTATGCATGACAGTGCTCGGCGCACTCGGACAGACGAGCCACGCGGCGGACTTGCCGGGAATCCCGCCCGAACAAGTTGCGGACTATCTGCACGCTGTCATAGAGGCCAACCGGACTTTCTATACCATTCACGTGGTCGAGCGCATGCAGAAGCAAGGCAGCACATCTGCGTCGGAAACCTGGCGCAGGGACAAGACGACGTTGCCGTTGCCGGCCCAATTCCTTCGCGAAGCGAACGACCTGGCCACTATGACGGGAACCAAAGTTCGTTATCGCCTGATGAGTCTGTGGCCAATCAATCCTCAGAACGCTCCGGCGACCGAGGCGGAACGGAACAGTTTGGAAGCGGTGCGGCAGCACCCCGAACGATCTGCTACCAGCACCGTCACCATCGACAGCCAACGATATTTTCAAGCCATCTATGCCGACCGCGCCGTCACGCAGGCCTGTATTGGGTGCCACAATGCGCACCCGCAGAGTCCCAAGCACGATTTTGCGCTCAATGATGTGATGGGTGCGTTAGTCATTGAAATTCCGCTGAAGCAATAATTGATTCGGTCGGCAGCAAAGGACAATCCCAGCGACGCCTTGAATGCGTGAGAAATGGCCGCATTGTCATGGCTGGCCACCGATGGCTATTGCGCTTCCTCGCTGGACGGTTGGACAACTTCAAAGTCGCAGCGTATGATGAATCATTGTGTGATCTGGTGGGCACGCCGCATCATACAGGTGGAGGAACCGGGCGATGCCTACGGGACCTTCCTACGACGTGCCCGTCACGCAGAACTTCAGCAATCTCGATGGTCGCCCATGCCCCCACCGAATTCTGATCCTCTTTCGGTCTTTTAACACTCGCGATTCCATCTTCCTGCTGGACCTAACCACGCCGTTCCTATCCGTAATTGTCGGCCTCTGGATCGAGTGCGGTTCACCTCCCCATGGAGATGCGGCATCTCGTGCCGGCGTGTTCACGGGGATAACCAGGAGGTTTTTATGACATTCTCCACCAAGGTGCTCCGGGGTGTGCTCATGCTGGCGTGCGGATTGGCCGTCGCCGATCTAATCCGGCCGAACACCACAACGGCGGACGGTGGATCGATCAGTCTGCCGATCGAGACGGTCGCGGATTATGTGCACGCGGTGATCGAAGCGGATCGGGATGTCTACACCAGGCACGTCGTCGAGCGCTTGCAGTCTAAAGGCGTGGTCGTCGCGTCGGAAAATTGGGAACAGAAGAATACGCTGCCGCTGCCGGCTCAATTCCTGATGGAGTCAGGACGCGTCATGGCCAAAAAGGGAATTGGCATACAGTATCGATTGATCAGCCTCTGGCCGATCAACAAGCGGAACGTCGCCGCCAGCGAATTTGAGAAGACAGGGCTGGGTGCGGTGCTCACTCATCCCACCAAACCTCATACGGGGTTTGTGAAGGAAGGAGGCGTCAGTTACTTTCAGGCCGTATATCCCGATCTTGCTGTCACCCAGGCTTGCATCGGCTGCCACAATGCCCATCAAGACAGCCCTAAACGTGACTTCAAAATCAATGATGTCATGGGGGCGATCGTGATCAGCATTCCCGTCAAATAATACGATCTGGAGTCCGGCAGGGCTCGGAGACTGAACACTGGCAGTTCCCTGGGATGGACCGCAGCCTCGTTCAGTGCCTGCCGGACAGGCGGCAGAACCTCCATCTTCAGATGCGCAGAGGTCGTCAAGCAGCTCATATGGTATCGATCGACTGCGACTGTGTCCTTAAGTGAGGTCAGTTGAGATGTCAGACCCGACTCGCAGGGATAGGATGCTTACGGAACCGGTAGGGAAGCCCCTCACCCTGCTGGTTAGCGTCGAACGGCGTGCCCCGCCCACGCCTATCAACAGCGTACCCAGGCGATGTTTGCTCCAGATCATCCAGCAGTGTATGGCAGGAAGACTCGCGAGCTAAAGCCGGTACCGAGGATACTCTCTTGTTCCATATCACAGTGATGGCGGAGGCGAATTTTGTGTTATGAAGGGCTTCGTGGAGGACGACCGAATCCATTGATCGCACGGCCCTGGTTTCTGACTGGGCGGAAGCGGAAGGGCGAACGCTAATGGAGAAAGAGTAATGACACGAACGAGAACCGCGAGCTAGGCGTGTCCCGTCTTGCGGGCGCGGTCAGCGATCTTCTTGCGGAGTCGAGCCTTTTCGAGACTGATTTGGGCGTCTCTCACTTCTGAAGGAAGACCCCCGGCTTGAAGACGTTGTTCGGCCACTTCAACAGCTTGCTGGGCACGACCGATATCGATGTCTTCCGCCTTTTCGGCGACTTCCGCCATGACGGTGACTTTGGTCGGGGTCACCTCGGCATAGCCCCAGAGGATAGACATGTACCGCCACACCTCTTGGCTCTTGTACCGGAGTTCTCCGATACGCAGGCTGGAGAGAAAATGGCAATGTCCCGGAAGCACGCCGAATTCTCCCTCACTACCTGGGGCGATGACCTCATCGACCTCCTGGCTCAGGAGCAGCTTCTCCGGCGTCACCACTTCTAACAGAATTGTTCCAGCCATTCTTCTTCTACGACTCCCTTATCCCACAGGAGAGGAAACGAAGCGTCCTCTCCTGCGCGCGTCCAACGAGGGTCTTCTGAGACCGCGCGTTGCGCGAGCAAAGAGGACGCTCGGTTCGTTCCTCCCTAGACTTTCACTCCCATCTTTTCCGCCTTTGCCACCGCCTCCTCAATCGGACCGACCATGTAGAACGCTTGCTCCGGCAGATGGTCGTATTTCCCTTCGAGAATTTCTTTAAAACTACGGACGGTGTCCTTCAGCTTCACATACTTACCCGGCGCGCCGGTGAATGCCTCGGCCACATGGAACGGCTGCGAGAGGAACCGTTGAATCTTGCGAGCTCGAGCGACGGCCATCTTGTCGTCTTCCGACAATTCGTCCATGCCGAGAATTGCAATGATGTCCTGCAGGTCTTTGTAGCGCTGGAGAACCGACTGTACCCCACGCGCAACCTTGTAGTGCTCCTCGCCGATGACTTGCGGATCGAGAATACGCGAGGTGGAATCGAGCGGATCGACTGCCGGGTAACTACCCAACTCAGCCAGCTGGCGTGACAACACCGTTGTCGCGGACAAGTGCCCAAAGGCCGTGGCAGGAGCCGGATCGGTCCAGTCGTCGGCCGGGCCATAGACCCCCCGAACCGAGGTAATGGATGC
>CAZBNV010000090.1:0-16051 GCA_964493335.1 uncultured Nitrospira sp. | reverse complement strand
TTAGAGCCTCAGCGCCGATCAGTGGTTGAAATGCGAGGATTTGAATCGCACGCTCAAGCTGAATCGCAAATTCATCAGGAGCTTTCGTCCGGTTGGAGACCCACCATTCAGCAGCATCAAGGATAGCCTGGCCAGCACTACCGACTATCCGAACAGGGAGCGGACTGCTCACGATCGGCGGATCTGCTTCAGGAGGTCAGCCGCATTCGTCGTCTCTCCCCGCTCAGCCTCTGCAATCGCAGCAAGGAGCTTGGCTTCTTCCTCGGACGAGAGCTCGAAGGTCTCATCACCTTCCGGAGCCAGGACGGTGACCGTGGACCCCTCGGGAAGGTTCCTCGCATCAATCTGAATCGTCCCCCCGCGAACTTTCCCAGTAGTAATCAGCATAGGAGCATCCTAGCACTTCAGAGAGTAGTCGTCCAAGATCCAGTGCGATTTGCCCAGTGCTGATTGGAGAGGGTCCGCAGGATGCTTAAAACGTCTGTCAGCAAGGCCGCAGCCGACGGAAGCACCGGAGGCATAGCCTCGGGCTATGTTGAGGATGCTTACGAGGTGAGAACGACGCTGGCGGGCTTTTTCAGCATCCTGCAGGAGGCCCGTTCACCCTTCGAAAACTCAATGCGCATGAAGGTGGCTCCTGTATCGGTCCGGCACTCCGAAACTGCCAGAATGCCAAGGGTTAGCTTGGATTTTCGACATTGTACGAGGGGGAAAGATGGAGATGCAAGCGTGGGAGGGAAGGAACGGCCGGCCACCCTTCTTGCTCGCAGAACGCGCACGGTGAAACAGTGCTCGTCCCATGCGCGCAGTTGAAGGGTAACCCGACCATTCCTAATGAGAGTGCGTGGAAAGCGCAACGCGCGGCCTCAGAAGGCCCTCGTTGGACGCGCGCAGTTTGGGTCAAACCAAGCCCCGCTTGCAGTGGAAGGTTGGAAGAGAGAAAAGGAGACTGCGGCTCACCGTCTCGTCAGCTGGCGCAAACGTGACACTCGTTCTTCCTCGCGTCGCACACCTCGCAGAACGCGCACGGTGAAACAGTGCTCGTCCCATGCGCGCAGTTGAAGGGTTAGCGAATGAACTTGTCATATTCGGCATGAGTCCCGATCCAAACCAGACGATGTCATCCGATGCTTCAACGCCTACCGCTCGATACTGGAGTCCAGCACGCGCAGACCAAAACCGGCCTACTTGCTTGAAATGTAACGATGGGTGCTTGGGATTCGCTTTCACCAGTTCAAATGCTCGGTCGGCTTGTTCGCGGACCGAAGCAGGAAGCGCGTTGTAGCAGGCCCAAAACTCTGGTCAGGGGAAAACAGCGCGTCCCGGCGCGCTGAGGTTGTGGGCGGGTAAGAGGATCGAAATCAAACCGGCTTCGACTGGCCGCAGGTATGCGCGCGAAGAGCTTTTTCAGCGAGGGCATCAAGCTTACCGGCCTTCACATCAGCCTCGAACTGACGATCCCATGCCTCTGCATCAAATGCCGCGTACCATCGGCGAAACGCGGCAAGCTCGTCGGAGGAAAGCTTTTCGATCTGCTGCTCAATGGCTTCCACTTTCCTCATAATCACCCTTTCTACTGCATACCCGAAGGAACTCCGCCATTAACCAACTCACGATAAAGATCCCCAAGATGGGATTGTAGATCCTCGAACGACTCCCCTTGCGTCCAGTATTCGGGATAGTCCTGAAGGTAACCGAGCCACTGCCCTTGATCCTGCCACCCAATATACCGGATCGATTCCATGAGCGGAATTATAGCGGGACTCTGGAAGCCTGGGAAGTGGAGCGCGAGAACGTACGGATCGACGCCGGCAAATCAGCAGCTCAGACTGCCCCCGTTTCACCCTTTAGATTGCGCGGCTCTGAGATCGCCCGGCATTCGGAAATAGTGAGAATGCCAAGGGTCAGCTTGGAGACGAAGAAGATGTAAGAGTGGCCTGGTCGCCCCATTGCTCGCGCAACGCGCGGCCTCAGAAGGCCCTCGTTGGACGCGCGCAGTTTGGGGCAAACCAAGCCTCTCCTGCAATGGGAAATGGGGGAGAGAAAAAGAGACTGCCGGGTCACCGTCTCGCCGGCATGCGCAATCTTGACGCTCGTTCGTCCTCACGTCGCGCACCTCGCGGAACGCGCAGGGAGAAATGGGGCGAGGAAAGAGCTGGTCGACCGTGCGTGGTTCTATGGTCGGGATGGAATCAGCTCCGGCTTAACTTGATGGCAGCTGCGACGATCGGCTTGGCCCAGTCCGGTGTACACGAGAGGTCCGGCGGTCCAAGAATCTCTGATCGCTCCATCTGCAGCACCAGCACGGGCAATGGCACCTTCTCGCCAGCGGGGTCCGCCTCCTTGCTGTTGTCATGGATCCGCACGGCTGTGAGATGAGGAAGGAGTGCAATGAGGTTGAGTCGGCTATGCTCGTACCGTCGGCGAATATCTGTCTCGGGAATGTCGTGGCCTCCCCGGCTGACCCTCGCTCGCACTCGTGCAAGGTGCAGTTCCGGGCTGGAGAGGCCCACGTACCAGATGTGAATCTCGCCCCCTTTCGCGGCAGCCTGAGCGAGAAGATGCGTGATGGTATTGCCGCCGAGAGTCGTCTCGAAGGCGAAATCGAGACGCTCCTCAATAGCCCGCCTCAGCAACCTCACACCCTGCCGCCAGGCTGCGCTGTTGGCGGCCTTCTGGCTTAGAGCGGGATTGACCGCCATGAGTCGTCGTGCGGCCTCGTCGGGATTAAAGTAGTCGCTTCCGAGCGCACGAAAGGTCGCGCCGGCTATGCTGCTCTTGCCTGCGCCATTCACGCCCGCAATGACATAGAGGCGCGGCGGTCTCTCCATGCTCATTTCACGGTACGAGTACGGAAAGGCCGGCGGTCCTTGCGCGCGGCGTTGACGGCGGCGCGCCCAAGTTGTGATGGAGAAGCCTTGAACGCATCCGCCATGCCCTGCTTAGCCTTCGCCGTCTGCATCCGAGTGAGCAGCGCATCAAACTCGGTGCTGAGATCATCGAGCTGGGGTGCGCGATCTTTCACCAGTGAGACAAACTCCTCATAGGACAGGAGCACGGCCTTCGGCACATCGTGGCGGGTAATGGCAACTGCGCCCCCGTGCGTCGCCTTCTCAAGGATGGTCCCGAATTCATGTTTCACTTTCGTGGCTGCCACGACCGCCATATCCACGAGTTCGCCCTGACTGTTCCTGTAGGTCAGCTTGGACATAGCCCCTCCTCCCGGTTGAGAGAGTATACCCAGAATAGACACATTGTCCATAATAGTCATTATGAATGACTGGAATGATCAGTACGCATGGGCACTGCACTGGCCCCACATGCTCCATGCCTGCCTACCCGCCGGCGACCAGCTCCCACAAGACCATACTTTGGGCCTTGCCGATTCTGTGTGACCCGTCAAAATCGCCACCCCCTCATGGCAGGTTGTAATGCGGAGCTGAGAGCGGTCATGGGTGACTCCGTGAAACCATGTATCCACAAGCAGTGAGCTGAGAATGCCTGCGATCTATGAGGGGGGAGAGGAAGATTCAAGACGGAGAGGGAGGGCGGCCTAGTGGTCTCCTGTGCTCGCGCAACGCGCGGTCGTTAAAGGCCCTGGTTCTGCAGGCGCAGTTGGGAACGGCAGGAATGCCCTTCATAGAGACGGTTAAGACGAGCTTGGAAGGAACATTGTGATGGATAGGGAAAGGCCGCCTGCTCTTTGTAAGGCTAAACTCTCATAATAAACCTATCGTTCCTCAATGGACAGAGATGTTACACACATTTCGCAACCTCTCGTTCAAATCTCTCACCAGCGCTGTTGATTTCCTCTTTCGCTCGGCGTAGTTATACCCGACTTCTCAAGTAGGGAGAACGGTTCTACATTTAACCTATATCTTACTGTCGGTACTCTCAGGCAACAGATGAACGTCAGAAGCCCTCGCTCAAATTCTCGGAACAAGGAGATCTTCCATGACTGAGGAGTCATTTCGCCTTCCACAATCATCCTATGGTGAGTTGGTCAAAATTATTAAGGGATACGGCGCTCACAACACAGAAGCAGTTCCCGATGATATCAGCAAAGTCACAGGCCTACATCCGACAATCGTGAGCCGTAACAATGCCTTTCTTCTCGGTGTAAGTATTGTTCAAGGAGGAAAAAAGAAAACCATAACAGACCGCGGTCTTTCATTGGCCCGAGCGTTAGAGCACGACATGCCGGATGAGATTACGAAATGCTGGAGAGAAATAGTTCTCGGTAACGACTTTTTGGGGAAAGTACTTGCAGCAGTAAGGATAAGAAAAGGGATGGATAATGGAACTCTTCAATCGCACATAGCCTACTCAGCAGGGCAACCTAAGAATGCTGGAATCATGGCAGGAGCAGCCGCAGTAATCGATATTCTGCGAGCAGCGGGCTTGTTAAAAGAAGAGGACGGGAAACTCATCACAATGGTCGAAGGTGTTGCATCTTCAACAACTGACACGTTGCCTACTGAGGAAGTATTCACGTCAAAAACCTTTGCTCACACCGACCAGAGCGGTGTCACAAATTCTCCACTAAGCCACCTCTTACCTCTCTCTAGCACAAACATGCCCGTCACTATCCAATTTCAAATACAAGTGCAGTGTTCTGCGGATGACATAGGAAGTCTAGCTCCAAAGTTACGCAATCTAATGAAGGAATTAGCCAAAGAAGAGCCCCAGGGCACACATAATGGTGAGGCCTAGGAGAGCTTTAAATGCCAACATCTTTCTATCCTGCTACAGCCGAACAAGTCGTTTCCGCCGTTGAGGCGGTTGTCGTTAATGGGAAATCTACCAAACCAGATTTCGTCGCAGAGTTTTCCGATCTGACCAAGAGTCAGTCAGAAGCAGGCCTCAAACTGGCCACAGACCTTAATCTCCTAGCGAATGACGCAGGCAAATATTCCGTTGGAAGTTTCTTGTGTAGATTTTTAGTAACGCCGAATCAATCTAATAAAGCTGCTGTTTTGCGGCTAGTTCTAGAATCGTTCGCACCTTTTGTAATTTTCAGAGAGCGGATGGTCGCAACTGGTTCTGCTTCAACTGCCGCTCAACAGACGAAGGCGGCGTTAGGTCTCGATGCTCATAGAGAGGAGATAAAAGACACTCTGATCAGCCTCGGAACCTACAGCCATGCACTCGTAACAGAGGGCGGCGGCCGCTATAAATCGGCAGAGACAACTATGGACAATACATTAGAAAGCCTGTCACAAGCCTGTAGCGATGCAATGGCAGCTGAGTACAGGGTTAGAGAACAGCTTGGACAAGATGCTGCCGCATTCTTATCGAGAAATGATGTGATCGTTCCTTTATCAGATGGCCTCAGGAGAGCAGTTCAAGCAGATCCACGGGGCGCCGTAGTTGCAGCGGGGAATGCAATCGAGTCCTATCTCGATAGTCTAGCGGATTCCGTATCACCACCTATCACTCTCTCCGGGGCAACGGGCATAAATGCAAAACTAGAAAAGTTTCAGCAGGCTAATGCTTTACCGAAGAAACTTATCAATGTTGGAAAATACTTGGGTCACATCAGGAACGCTGCTGACCATGGAACGGACTCCGAGGTCGGCGCGCCATGGACAATTCGCAACGCCACGGGTCGTGAGTACGTCTATGTCGCCTGCTCATTTATTGCTTCCTCGTTTTCGCGGACGCAAGGAAAACCGCCCGAGATTTGAGGGGGGAATAAAAGGTAAATAAAAGGGGTCGGGAGTCTTTTCTTGATAGCCTCACACCGCGTCCGCTAAATCTCTGTCATGCCACGTCGCCCACGCCTTGCTGCTGGTGACCTCACCTATCATGTGCTGAACCGTCGTGTGGGACGCCTCCCGCTCTTTGAGATGCCCGCAGACTACGCCGCCTTTGAGAAAATTCTCGCCGAAGCCCAGGCCCAGACCAAAATCCGCATCGCCGCCTACTGCCTGATGCCCCATCACTGGCATCTTCTGCTTTGGCCTCGACATGATGGCGAACTCTCCGAGGTCCTGCGCTGGATCACCGTCACGCAGGCCAAGAAAAGGGGTCGGGAGTCTTTGTTTTGACACCCTCACGACGAATTCGGTAGAAACAGCGGGAGACGATTTAAGAGGTCAGACCCCTTTGTTTTTCATTACCGGCGCATCACTCGTTAAAGATAAAGCCGGCGCGCAGATCATTGATGGTGGCGGAGCCAAAAGCGTCGTCACTGGAGTGGATCGGTTCTGGTCTGAGGGTGAGGCGCTGCGGTTCGGCAAGACTTCGCTGACAGCACTTACCACCCCCGGTCACATGGACGGCTGCACGAATTATGTGCTGCCTGGCGCAGTCTTTAGTGGCGATACGTTCTTCATACGCGGAAGCTGCCGGGCGGATTTTCAGGGCGGCTCCGCGGAAAATGTCTTCGACTCAGTCCACGAAACACTCTTCGCGCTGCCGAACGACACGATTGTCTATCCCGGCCACGATTATCACGGCTGGGTGTCTTCCACCGTCGGCGAGGAAAAGCGGTTCAATGAACGCCTGAACCTGTCGATCGAGAAGGCTACCTTCGTCGAGATCATGAACCATAGAAAAACGCCGCGCCCTGCAAAAATGGATATCGCTTTACCCGCCCTCTCGTAGCCTCCAGCTCCGCCTCGAACACATAGACCCGTCAAGCACGAAAAAGTAGAATGAGCTATCCTCTCCTCTTCTTCCGAGCGGGAGGCAATACTCCTGCTCCTGTTGCGATTGGTCCTGGTGAAAGGCGGATGAATGATGCGTCTTTTCTTCGGAGTGTTCTTGGTTGTCGCCTGTGCGATAGGCGCGGCAGCAGAATCTATAGTGACAGTAGATTCTATTGAGGAGGCGGAATTTGCGTATGATCGTGGTGATTATACACGGGCGGCCCGCCTCTTCAGTCCCCTGGCGGAGCAAGGAGTGGCATCAGCCCAGTTCTATCTGGGCCTGATGCATGAAAAAGGAAGAGGCGTTCGGCAGGACTACCGAACGGCACTGACGTGGTTTCGCAAGGCGGCAGCGCAGGGCTATGCTGGTCCGCAGAACAATCTGGGCCTAATGTATGAGCGGGGAAGGGGCGTCCGGGAAGACTCCGTGCGCGCGCTCATGTGGTACAACGTCGCTGCCGCCATGTTGAATGGCGAAGAGGGGAAGACCGCCATGAAGCGTCGAGACCATCTGACGTCACAAATGACTGCCGCGCAGATCGAGCAGGCGCAGGAGATGGCACGGCGTTGTGAGCAGTCGCAGTTTAAGAAGTGCGACTAGATCAGGATACTTGCAACAGGAAGATTTCAGAGTACAACGGAAGAAATGCAAGGTCAGGTCTTGCAATCCAGCATTTCCCGCCGCAAGGAGCGCCACTCTTCGCCCTGCCATCTCATCCAGCCTTGTTCATCGATTGACTCACTCGGCATGTAGGAGTAGGGTCAGCACCGCTCTCCCAGCCGACCTCCCCGTCGGTTCACAGACTTGATTGGGTGAGCTTGCGTCAAGCTGTGCATCGTCGAATCCACAGCCTTCGAGGAGGACCAGCTTATGTGGAAAGCACTCGCCGCCACCGCCGCACTCACCGTTGCCCTTATTCTCCCCGCTTCTGTCGTTGCTCAAGAGGCCTCGGCCAATCAGAAATCGCTGCCTGAACAACTTGTCGACGCCTTCAACGGCGTGTTCGGAGTCCATCCTGGAATGCGCGCGAATCACCCGAAGGGCGTCGTCTTGGAAGGCACGTTCACCCCTGCCGCTTCGGCAGCCTCGGTGAGCAAGGCCGCTCACCTGCAAAAGAAGAAGGCTCCGGTTCCGGTGACGGTGCGGTTCTCTGCCGGTTCCGGGCAGCCGAATGTCCCGGACACCAGTCAGATGCCGCGCGGCATGGCCGTCAAATTTTCTCTTCCCGACGGGTCCAAGACCGATCTCGTGGTCCTTTCGTTCAACGGATTTCCGGTTGCCACGGCTGAAGAGTTCAGAGACTTTCTGCTCGCCGTGGGTGCGAGCGGACCCGATGCTCCCAAACCGACCGCCATCGAGACCTTTCTGGGCGCCCATCCGGCTGCAAAAAATTTCGTGGAGAGCCCGAAGCCACAACCGGTGAGTTATGCCACGCTGCCCTATTTCGGGATCAACTCGTTCAAGTTCACGAACGCGAAGGGCGCAGCCACATTCGGTCGCTACCAGCTCCGGCCCGTGGCCGGCGAGCATTTCCTCACCCAGGAGCAACTCGCCACGGCGGAGCCTGATTATCTGACCACTGAGATTCGTAAACGCGTGCGCCGGGGTCCTGCCAAGTTTAAATTGCTCCTGCAGGTGGCTGAGAAAGATGACAAGATCGACGATCCCTCGATCGCGTGGCCGGACAGCCGCAAGCAGATTGAGTTGGGCACGATCAGCATCACCAAAGCCGTGGCGGACAGCCAAACCGCAGAAAAGAAGTTGCTCTTCATGCCGGGAGCGCTGGTGCCCGGTATCGAGGCAGCCGATCCGATGATCGCCGCCCGTTCGGCCTCCTATATCGTGTCCCTGTCGCGTCGAGCCCAGGCGCAATGACCGAGGCGGAATAGCTGGATTGCGGCACTCTTTATCCCTTGCGGAACTCGCACCAGCCGCATCACTCTCTCCGGCCGCTCAAGAGACCTGCTCGCGCAAAAACTCAAGCTTTCGCCTGCTCAAACGGTCTGATTGAGTCGCCACCCGGCTACGGGTCACGAGCCGGACGTTCATTCAATCGCGGAGATTCGCATTCGGCTCCGCACCGGGAAACCACTCGGTGTGCTGATCCCCTTCTCGGCCGAGATAGGTCACGCGTGTGCCCCGCAGAAACGCAAAGTAGCCTTGCACGCCAGCCCGCATGGCACGTTGTGAGAACTCGCGATACGTTTGCCCTTTCTGCTGACTATCCAGAATCGCCTGGCGTAACGCTGCCACATCAAAGTCCGTAGCGACCGCCGGCAAACCTTCGAAGGTCAACGGAGCGACGACGCTCGATGCGTTCACCCCGTAGAAAGTGAACTGCAACAGGATGTAATCCACATGGTAGTACTCGACGCCGGCCCCGATAAGATTACGCACGATCTCCGGAAACGGCAGTGAACCGGCGAGGGTGGCACGAACGGCTTGGAGCACAAGTTCGGAATTCACGCGTCCTCATTCCGAGCGAGAAAAAGAATTTAATGAAGGGAGCATATCGTGTATAAGTTTTCCCCGGCAACATGCAACATGTGCTTCTTTCACATCATAACCGGAGGAAACCGGCATGCCTGAGAACAATCACAGCAGCGCTCCGCTGCCACTCCCTCACGTGCAACTGGTACAGATGGCCATGGCCCACTGGGTCTCCCGCATTGCCTACGTCGCCGCCAAACTGGGCTTGGCCGACCACCTGGCGAACGGGCCGAAAAGTGCCGACGAACTCGCCGGGCCCACAGGAACCCATGCCCCCTCTCTCTATCGCCTAATGCGGACACTCACGAACCTCAATATCCTCACCGAGGACACGACGCACCGCTTTGCCTTGACGCCGCTCGGGGAGGCGCTCAAAACCGGCGCGCCGGGATCTGCCCGCCCGACCATCCTGACGTTGGCGAGCGACTGGATGTCGCGTGGCTGGGAGCACTTACTCTATTCGGTGCAAACGGGAGGCTGCGGATTTGAGCAATCGCTGGGGATGCCCCTGTTCGACTGGCTGGCCAAGCATCCCGAAGAGGCGTCGTTGTTCAGCGAAACGATGGTAGGTTTTCACGGGGCGGAGCCGGCGGCTGTCGCCGCCGCATATGATTTTTCCGGCTTGTCGACCGTGATCGATGTAGGCGGCGCCACTGGAAATCTCCTGACGACGATTCTGGCTGGCAATCCCGCATCACGCGGTATCCTCTACGACCTGCCTCACGTGGTTCGCGACGCGCCGGCGTTGATTCAGGCGCGGGGCCTGGCGGATCGCGTGACGATCGAGTCAGGCAGTTTTTTTGACCATGTGCCGAGCGGCGGCGATGCCTATCTGCTGTCCCACATCATCCACGATTGGACTGAGGCCCAGTGCCTCACCATCCTAGGCCATTGTCGCCGCGCGATGACACCGGGGAGCCGCTTGTTGATCATTGAGATGGTGCTGCCGTCCGACAATAGCCCGCATCCAGGCAAGATGCTCGACATGATGATGCTCGTGGGCCCCGGTGGGCAGGAACGGACTGAATTAGAGTACCGTACGCTGCTCGACAAAGCCGGATACCGTCTCACGCGGCTCGTGCCGACGGAATCGGCCGTGAGCGTCGTCGAAGCGGTCCTTGCCTAGCCCCATATCGGCCGTGAGTTGAAACAAAGACTCCCGACCCCTTTTCTTCGTTCGGGCTGACCTGGGCCACCTGGCATGACGCCGTTCAGGCGGCACTCAACAAATATGGAGCGAAGCGCATCGGGATCTTGACGCCGTTCGATAAGAAAGGGAATACGTTCGCCACGCAGATGTTCGAGGAATTGGGGTTTGAGGTGGTGTCGACGGTTGGGTTTTCCTGCGCGCACGCCCTCCATATCGCGCATGTCCCCGACTGGGCGAAGGAAAAGGCCATTCTGGAATTGCTGGCGAACGACAGGAATCAATTGGACGCGGTGGTGCAATGCGGCACGAACATGAGCTTGCTTGATGTCAGTGAAAAGTTGGAGCCCCAGCTTGGCATTCCAATTTTGGGAATTAACGCGGTGACCTTTTGGTACGCACTCCGGGAAAACGGATTCGTCGCGGCGTTGGCCGGGTCGGGAAGACTACTTCGGGAATTCTAAATCGGGTCCACTTGAAGCGCCCCTGCCCAATTGGTTTGTCTGACGATGCTGGCGTCTTTTCGCTCTTCATGACTGGCCGCTTCAGCCCATCGTTGAAGGGCCCCATTGACTCCTTTCTGGCTTGAGGCTATTTTTTGTACCGGAGGTTCCCCGTGAAGACTATATTCCGATCAGGTACAACCAGCGATGCAACGGCCTGCGGCACCATCTGCTATGACGCCTTCAAGGCGATCGCCGAACAACACAATTTCCCTCCTGACTTTCCCTCCGCCCACCTCGCCGTGTCCCTGCTGTCGATGCTGCTGTCACGCCCCGATGTGTTTTCCGTGGTTGCGGAGATCGATGATCGCATCGTCGGCAGCAACTTCCTCTGGGAAGGCGATACCATCGCCGGCGTGGGCCCGATCACCGTCGTTCCTGGCGCACAGAATGGCAGCGTGGGGCGTCAATTGATGGAGCGCGTGCTGGAGCGATCCCACACACGGCAGCATGTCGGAGTCCGGCTCGTCCAGGCCGCGTACCACAACCGCTCGCTTTCCGTGTACACCAAGCTCGGCTTTCAAGCGCGCGAACCCCTGTCGACACTGCAAGGACCACCGCTGAATCGCAAGTTGCCGGGCTATCTGGTGCGCGCCGCGATCCTCGACGATCTGCCTGCGTGCAATGATTTATGCCTCAGCGTGCATGGGCACGATCGTCGCGGCGAACTCGCGCATGCCATCTCCGCTGGCACGGCCAGGATCGTCGAGCACGGCGATCGAATCACCGGTTATGCGACCGATATCGGCTTCTTCTCTCATGCCGTCGGCCAGACGAATGAAGAGCTCAAGGCGCTGATCGCGGCGGCGCCGGCATTTGCAGGCCCGGGGTTCTTGCTCCCGACCAGAAACGCCGAATTGCTGCGATGGTGCCTGACTCATGGTCTGCGCGTGGTCCAGCCCATGACACTCATGAGCCGCGGTCTCTACCAAAAGCCGGCCGGTGCATTTCTTCCTTCGGTGTTGTATTGACGGGTCTCCGAAACCTCGTACAGGCACGGGGCAAGGAATCCGCTCTACCGCGCACAATCCACTTCGTTGAAAGAGAGGCGCCCACATGCCGTACGTCAACGTGCAGATTACAAAGGGTGCGACGAGAGCACAGAAGGCTCAACTGGTTCGTGAAATGACGGATTCGCTTGTCCGCATACTCGGAAAGAAACCGGAACACACTCATATCGTGATTCAAGAAATTGCCGACGCGGACTGGGGATTCTCGGGACTGCTCACGGACGACTGGAAAAAGCGGCAGTCCCGCAAGCCGACGAGATAAACCTAGGAACGAAACGCGACTGCCATCTGTGGGTTCAAGGTGCTAGGGGTGCAGAAAAGCTTTCAAAAGCCATTTCCCCACGCGTGGTCGTCCGGCGCCTTCCTCGCCTCCCCCACCCTCACCGTTCCCCTCGCCTCCGAAGTGATGCATACGCCTCCGACTTTGCAGTAGACTGCATCGTCCCACCTTTGGTCTGTTCTGAGTGATTCGGATGACAGACCTTCACATTCACCACTTCTGACTTTCGATTCCGGGGAACGCATAGGAGGACAGAACATGGCAAGGCCCATCCTGGTCACCGGCGCGGCGGGCCGCGTCGGCGCGGTCGGGCGCACCGTCACCGAACTGCTGTTGAGACAACGCCACGCGGTGCGTGCGATGGTGCGCAATGAAGACGAACGCGCGCAAGCGTTGCGCGACATGGGCGCGGAGGTCGTGGTGGGCGATCTGCTCGATCTCGATTCGATGCATCGGGCGATTGCCGGCTGCGAGACGATGTACTTCGGCATGTCGGTGTCGGATACCTATCTGGCCGCGACGGTCAATGCAGCGGCGGTGGCGAAACACCACGGCGTGAAGGCGTTCATCAACATGTCGCAGATGACGGTCTCCCAGATGAGCGTCACCGACACCAGCGCGAGCCCGCAGCACAAGCTGCACTGGCTCGCCGAGCAGGCGCTGAACTGGTCCGGCCTGCCGGTCGTGCACGTGCGGCCGACCGTGTTTCTGGATGGCTTCTTCCTGCTGTTCACATCGGATTCGGTCAAGCAATCAGATCAGATCCGCCTCCCGTTCGGCGAAGGCAAGACCTCCCCGATCGCGGCAGATGACGTTGCACGCGTGGTCGTTGCCCTGCTCGCCAACCCACAGCCGCACATCGGCCGGATCTATCACCTGACCGGTCCGCAGTCCGAGAACATGCAGTTCTATGCGCAGGAATATTCGAAGGCGCTTGGCCGCACGATTACCTATCAGGACATTCCGGTCGAGCCATGGCGGGACGGGCTGCTCACACGCGGCTTGCCGGTTCATTTAGTGAACCACCTCGCAACGATGGCCGATCTGCACCGCGCGGGACGCTACGACCGAATGTCGGACGACGTGCTCACGCTCACGGGACACGCGCCGCTGAGCCTGCAGGAGTTCGTCAGGAAACATGCGGCGGCATTCACCTCGTCGGCAAAGAAAGAGAATTAGGCAGATCCGCTTCATCCACAACAACGTCGGGGGCAATATCTGGGCATGGTCCAGCCGGCTCGCATTGCGCTTTAGTTGAGGACCAGGGAATAACGGGAGTAACAGCTGGTGAATGATAATACCTCGGACAAGACGACCCTCGTGACGCCCCGGACCGGCCTGATCGCAACGTGGCACACCATCCCGCTGTATGGACGCATTGTGATCGGCCTGATATTCGGCGTCATGGCAGGGCTGGTGCTGGGAAGCCAGGCGGCCGTCCTTGCGGTGCCGGGAAAGCTGGTACTGCGCCTCCTGGGAGCGCTCGCGCCGCCACTGATCCTTGCGGCGATCGTGCACACGTTCATGACGACGCGCCTCGGCGGTCCGCTTGCGGCACGGCTTGGATGGCTGTTGTTGTTGAACACGTTGGTTGCCATCACCGTGGGACTGACCGTCGCCAACGTGATCCAACCGGGGCACGGTGCGGGACTGACGCCGTCGCCATTGTCCACCGAAACCACGCAGAGGGCGAATCCGCTCGTCGCCTTTTTCGAGAACGTGCCCAAGAGCCTGCTGGGACCGCTGGGTGACGATGGGAAGGTCATTGGCGTCATCTTCGTCGCTGTGGCATTTGGGATGGCTTTACGCAATGAACGTCACCGTCCTCTGGGCACGGTCGAGCACATTGTCGAACTCTTACTGGAATCCCTGATAAAGATTTTGCATTGGATCATCGCCGTGGTGCCGCTTGCCGTCTTCGGCATCGTGGCCAGCATCGTGGGAACGGAAGGCTTCGCGCAGTTCCAGGCACTGGGGATCTTTGTGTTGAGCGTGCTGCTCGCGCTCGCGATCCAGGCGGCGTATTACCTCCTCCGCATCCGCTTCGGGTCTTGGGTACGCCCGGGTGAGTTGATTCGCGGGGGACGGGACGCGCTGATCATGGCCTTCTCCACCGCGAGTTCAACGGCCACAATGCCGGTGACCTACGTCGCACTGAAAGATCGCGTGGGCTTGCGCGAGCAATCCGCCAGAATGGGAGCGCTGGTCGGCGCGAATTTCAACAACGACGGCACCGCACTCTACGAGGCCATGGCGGCGTTATTTATCGCCCAAATGATCGGGATGGACCTCAGCGTGTATCAGCAATTGATGGTGGTGCTGACCAGCGTCATTGCCTCAGTGGGCGCCGCCGGAATTCCAGAAGCGGGTCTCGTCACAATGACCATGGTCTTTACGGCCGTGGGACTGCCAGTGCAGTACATTCCTGTCCTGCTCACCGTAGATTGGTTTCTCGATCGCTGCCGGACGGCCATCAATGTCATGGGTGATATGAACGTGAGTTGTCTATTGGATGGGAAGCAGAAGGGATGAAGCTGGCTCAACATACTCGGAGTACGCCGCGCCCGCCCCAGTGAGCTTCGCCACATTCCATTGAGATGGTGCTGCCGCCCGGCAATAGCCCGCATCCAGGCAAGATGCTCGACATGATGATGCTCGTGGGCCCCGGCGGACAGGAACGGACTGAACCAGAGTACCGTACGCTGCTCGACAAAGCCGGATTCCGCCTCACCCGGCTTGTGCCGACAGAATCGGCCGTGAGCGTCGTCGAAGCGGTCCTTGCCTAGACCCATATCGGCCGTGAGCGGCGAGTACGGCGGCAGACAACCTACCGCTGTGCTCTTCGCTCTCTTGTGAATCAGGCACGCCTCAGCCGGCTCACTCGATGACCCGGCTTGCCCCCAAGTCGCCGGGCTGATTCGGCAGAAGCGGAGAAGAATGAGAGGAGAAGAATGAGGGTCAGGTCTGGCAATCAAACATTTCCCAGCGCGCGGCCGTCCGGCATCTTGCTCGCATTCCCTCCCAGGGCTCTCCCAACGCTCCAGAGGACGGATACGCCTCCGACTTTACGCGCTCAGTGGTGGTTCGGTCGAGTGGCGTAAAAGGCCAAGAGAAAAAGCGTCCCGAGGATGAGATCGATGATTCCAAATCCTACGACGGCGAACGCCAGTCGTCCTTGAGCATACAGCACGAGTGTGGCGAGGCCCCAGGTGAGCTTCTCCAACACGGCTGGCAGCATGAAGAGCCGATACCGTTGCACGTCCCGTGCGATCAGCAGGAATGCCACCTGCCACGCCACTGCCACACCGATAAAACCGTAGAAGTATTCCGGATGATTGATCGGCGGCGGGAAGTCCCGGCCGGTTTGGCCTTCCATGAAGTATTGGGGGAACAGGACGGCCAGACCGTAGACCCCGGCCACGAGGAAGACGCGATTGGCAAAGGTATGTGGCGTGATCATCTTGCGGCAAGTCGCACGTGAGGCCGTCTCCGGTTGCATCTGCCTCTCCTCCCGCCCTATCCGTGCGATGCCCACTCCGCCAGGCCATCGCACGGGCACAGAAAATAGAACAGGCTAAGCTGTCTCCGTTTCTTGTTTCCCCCACATACTACATGGCATCCCTCGCTATCTCCTGGTATTTCGTTCAGCCACGGTACTGGATTCGTCCCGTCGTATGAGTTCCGAGGAAAAGGCCGGCATACACACTGCCACATACTCGGCACCCTCGGGCTCCGGGGTGCTATACCGTACCCATTCACCTCTACGAGCGATGATTGCCTGGCCGGCTTTTACGTCAATCGTTTCCGTGCGAGTTTCCACTCGAAGCACCCCGCGCACCACCACCGTATATTCATCGAACTCGGGAGTCTGTCCCGGTTCACTCCAGCCGGCAGGGCTCTTCATGTGTGCAATACTCAATGCCTCCGTGGCGGAGTTGAGGCGCCCCACATACTCGGCAATTTCCTT
>CAZBNV010000089.1:0-16267 GCA_964493335.1 uncultured Nitrospira sp. | reverse complement strand
TTTCGGTGCGCGTGGACTGTCTGGAGCCGCATGGGTTGAGCGTGACCGAAGGGGCGAAGGTTCTTGGGAGACGTGACAAAAACGCTTCCATCGTGTTCCAGGTGAAGAAAGGAACTCTATTCGCGCAGAAACTGGAGTGATAGTTACAACTCGGGCCGGTATTGTGAAGGTTTTAAAGAGTATTACGATGGACGAAGAGCATCCCGTGTCGCTGAACCCAGGAGATGTGTTTTACACTCTGCACTACCAAGGCGTGGGCTTCGAACGATTTTGGTATAAAGGTGGACTTCATTCGGCGCAAACGGAATATCACAACGATTGCGCAGGATGTGGGCTTCCTTCGGTGCGAGATCGAGCAAGGCCCTGATCGCCGACCGCGTCCGAGCATACGTGTACTCCTCCAAGCCTTCAGCCGAGCCATACAGAAAGACGAGAAAGGCCGCTTCATCCCAGAGGCCTAGGATGCCCGACCCGACCGTGGCCGCAAGCATCAACAAGTCGATCCCGATGACCCGTTCGCGAACCAGCGCCTTCACGGCCTCGAGACCCCAGTGATATCCACCTAAGGGGATCGCCAGGAGATAGAACACGCCTTCCGTTTGCGAGGAGATCAGCCCCAGATGGGCGAGGACAAATGCCGCACCAGCCAGCGCCCCGGCCATGAGCCCATTGCGAAGAACGGGGTAGCGCCACCAGGGCCCATCAAAGCCGTCTCGGTGATCACGTCCTTCCGTCGTCACGGAGCTCATCCTGCTCTCACACACGTTGCCACCAGGTATTCTGACGCCGCGATCGTTCATCAGCCGGTCCCATCGGCCCTCTCTTCATCAGTTGCGTACTCCTCTTCACACCCACTCCGGTGCATACTCTTCCCCCGTTTTTCGCTCTGCAAACCCCCGGTACAGTGCCGGCAAGACGATCAGCGTCAGCGCGGTCGAGGTGAAGAGTCCACCGATGACCACGATCGCCAGCGGTCGCTGCACTTCCGCGCCGATCCCTTGGGCCATCCCGAGCGGCAGGAGCCCGAGCAGGGTCGTCATCATCGTCATGACCACGGGCCGGAGTCGGAGGCTGCAGCCGGCCATGATGGCCTCATCCGTCTGGGTCCCTTCGTTGCGAAGCTGATTGATGTAGGACACCAGTACGATCCCATTCCCCACGGCGAGCCCAAACAACTCGATGAACCCGATCGACGCTGGCACGCTGAGGTATTGCCCGCTCAGCCAAAGCGCCACGACCCCGCCAATCAGCGCAAAGGGCAGATTCAAAATGATGAGCGTGGCATAGCGCAACGAATGGAACGCCCAGAAGAGGAGAAAAAACACGAGCCCCAGCGTGACCGGCACCACGATCAGCAGCCGCGCATTGGCCCGCTCCATGTTCTGGAAGGCGCCGCCCCAGGTGATGGTATACCCCTCCGGCAGACGCACCTGCGCAGCCAACAGCCTGCGTCCTTCGTCGACGACTCCGCCAATATCACGTCCCACGACGTTGAACCCGATATAAATGCGGCGTTGCGCCTGCTCCCGGCTGATGCGGGCCGGCCCCTCGCGCATCTCGATAGTGGCGAGCTCGCTCATCGGAATCGGCGCTCCGGAGACGGACTTTACACGAATCTCGCCGATAGTCCCGACGCTGTTCCGGTCCGGTTCCGGAAAGCGGAGGATCAGCTCAAATCGGCGCTCGCCTTCATAGACATGGGTGACCGGCTTGCCTCCAATGGCCGTTGTGATGAGTTCCTCCACATCGGCCACGTTGATACCGTAGCGGGCGATCTTTTGCCGATCGATGTCCACGGTGAGATAGGGCTGGCCGGCGATCGGTTCGACCTTGATGTCTTTGACCCCCTTGATCTGCTGCACCAGCGCGGCAATCTCTTTCGCCTTCCCGTGCAGAATGGCGAGATCGTCCCCGAACAGCTTGATCGTGCATTCGGCCTTGATGCCGGAGATCAGCTCATCGACCCGCTCTTGAATCGGCTGGGTCATCGTGACGGAAATGCCGGGAATCTCCGCTAGCCTCTGACGAATGGCATCGGTCAATCCCGCTTGCGTCTTGGCCGTGCTCCATGTACTTCGATCGCGTAATGACACAACCGCAGCACTCTCGTATATTTCTTCAGGCACCATCTCAATGTCGGGTCGTCCGATCTTGCTTACCGACATCGATACCTCGGGGAACTCTAATATGGCCTTGTTGGTTTGTTTGTCCAACTCGATGGACTCGGGTAACGACACGCGCGGCAGTCGCAAGATCTGAGGCGTCAGGGCGCCTTCCTCCAGGATCGGGATGAACTCCCGCCCGATGACGGGGACCAGGGCCAAACTGGCCAGGACGACGGCCGCTGAACCGATCAGCACGATGGTGCGATGATGCAACGTCCACTGCAGCACCGGCAGATATCGTTGCGTCATCCACACCGTGAGGCGCGTCTCCTCCGGACGGTCCCCGCGCAACGTCACATAGGTCAGGGCTGGCGTGAGCGTGAGGGTGACGACCAGCGAAGCCAGGAGCGCGATCACCAACGTGTAGGCCAGCGGCGCAAACATTTTTCCTTCCATGCCCTGGAGCGTCATGAGCGGCAGGAAGACGACGCTGATGACCAGGATCCCGAACACGATCGGACGACCCATCTCTTTCGTCGCCTGGAGAATTACCTCAAGCCTGTTCTTCGGGGGCGCGTCTTTGTTTGCGGCCATATGCCGATAGACGTTCTCCACCATGACGAGGGAGCCGTCGGCGATTTCCCCGATGGCGATGGCTAGGCCGCCGAGCGTCATCAAGTTGGCCGAAAGTCCCAATCGCTCCATCACGATAAACGTAATTAGCGGGGTGACAATTAACGTGACCGTCACCACGATGGCGCTGCGCACATGGCCCAGAAACAAGAAAAAGACGAAGACAACCAGCACGATGCCTTCGATCAAGGCGTCCCGCACGGTATTAATGGCCGCCGTGACGAGTTCGATCCGATTGTAGAAGGGCAGAATCTTCGTGCCCTCGGGCAGGACGTGATTCTGATGAAGCTCTTCCACCTTCGCGGCGACGGCCTTGACCACCTGGCGCGCATTGCTCCCGCGAAGCATGAGCACAATGCCCGTCACGACCTCCCGCTCCCCGTTGAGCACCGCCGCTCCGTGCCGGACCGCATGGCCGATCCGGACCTCGGCCACGTCGCGAACATAGACCGCGATGCCGCTCGACTCTTTCACAATGATGGACTCGATATCGTCTAGCGTCTTGATCAAGCCGAGCCCGCGGACAATCGAACGCTCCCTATGGCGGTCCACGACGTTTCCGCCCACATTGGCATTGTTCTTCGCCACCGCCTCGGAGACCTCATGCATGGTCAGATCGTATTTCAGGAGCTTCGCCGGATCGACAACCACGTGATATTGCTTTACGAACCCACCCATGGCGTTGACATCGATGACGCCCGGCACGCGCTTGAACAAGGGGCGCAGCACCCAGTCCTGGAACGTCCGCTGGTCCGTCAGCTCCGCTTCGGCGAGCTTCGGATCGGTCTCCCTCGCGTGGGGCCCCTCAAGATAGTACTGGTAGACTTCGCCCAGCCCGGTACTGACCGGCGCCATCACCGGCTCCACTCCTTCCGGCATTCGCTCTTTCGCCGCGATCATCCGTTCGAGCACCAACTGCCGGGCAAAATAAATATCTACATCGTCGTTGAAAACGACCGTGATCTGGGACAGAGCGAATTTGGAGAGGGACCGGATCTCCGCCAGGCCCGGCAAGCCGGTCATCTGCAGTTCCAATGGATAGGTGATGAACCGTTCGACCTCCACCGGCGACAGACCCGGCGCATCGGTCAGCACCTGCACCTGGATGTTCGTCACATCGGGGTAGGCGTCAATCGGGATGGATTGAAACGCAAACAGACCGGCGACGGAGAGTAGAGAAGCCAATCCAAGCACCAAAAGGCGTTGACGCAAGGAGAATTCCAGCAGCCGAGCGATCATGGTGTCGGTTCGATCTGATGCCGTTCCATTTCGGACTGCAGCACAAAGGAGCCGGTCGTGACGACCGGCTCGCCGGCCTGTACCCCCTCGAGGACTGTGACGACTTCGCCGAATTCACGACCCAGTTTGACGGTTCTGACTTCAAATTCGTTCGTCCCTCGCTGGATGAACACTATCTTGCCGGTCGGCCCGTTCCGGACCGCCTCGAGCGGTACGGTCAGAGTTTCAGGGTCTGGTTCGGCGTAGACGCGGACAATGGCGAACATTTCCGGTTTCAGCAACCGATCGGGGTTCGGCACGGTGACGCGGGCGGGCATCGTGCGGGTCACCGGATCGAGCACGTCGCCGACATACGTAATTCTTCCCTTGAACAGTGCATGGGGATAGGCGGCGGCCACCACTTCGACGGTCTGATCCTTCCGGATGAATTGCATGTCCTTCTCAGGCACGTTGGCGAACACCCACACATCGGAGAGATCCGCGACGGTAAATAATTTATGCTGCGTTTCGACGACCTCGCCCTGGGTGACATTTCGCATGATGACCCGCCCGTCGAAGGGCGCGCGCAAGGGGACGTCCGCTTTGATCGTACGTTCTCGATCCAGGCGCTCGACCTCCTGCCGGGTCACGCCGAGCAGCTCCAGACGACCCTGCGTTTCACGCGCCTCGGCCTCCGCCGTTTTCATGGCAGCCTCGCGGCGCTGCAGCTCGGCCAGACTGATAGCCCGGTGCTCGTACAGATCCTTGGCTCGGAGGTGCGCCATCTCCGCTTCGTCCAGTCTTGCCCGGGCCTTCAAGGAGTCCATCTCCGCGACACCGAGATCCATACTGTGGAGCATTGCCAACAGTGTCCCCTTCTTCACGTCCTGCCCGAAATCCACAGGCACCGTTACCACTCGACCGCGGATAAGCGTCGTGACTTCGGCCGTTTTGTTTCTGTTGACCTCAACGGTGGCGGGGAATTCTCGCGACAAGCGGAATTGTCCGCGAGCCACCGGCGTGACTTCCAGCGCGATCCGCGAAGACTCCTCCGTAGTGAGACGAAAGACTCCCAACGGCGCCGTCGCAGGAGGCTGCTTGGCCGAAGAGACCTCCTCCGGATTCTTCTCGCAGGCCACGAGACCCATCGCGATCCCGAGCGCCACGAGACCGACTCGTAGTCGGTGACCGCCAGGTCCGCCTGCTCTTATGCTCATCCGATGATGATGGTGCATGTGAATAACCCGAAACCACACTCCTTGACGCAAGGCACACCCTACCACGGCATGTCGTCTCAGCATAGGGCATGCCTCACAACATGCGCACTTTTCTCCATGAGTGTACGGGTAGACGAGAAAGGCCGCTTCATCCCAGAGGCCCAAGATGCCGGATCCGATCGTTTGCCGCCAGCATCAAGAGGTCAATCCCCACGATCCGTTCCTGCACCAAGTTTTCCACCGCCTCGCGACCCCAGTGATATCCGCCTAAGGGGATCGCCAGGAGATAGAACACGCCTTCGGCTTGCGAGGAGATCAACCCCAGATGGGCGAGCACGAATCCCGCACCAGCCAGCGCCCCGGCCATGAGCGCATTGCGAAGCACGGGGTAGCACCACCAGGGCCCTCCAAAGCCGTCGCGGGGAGCACGTCCTTTCGGTATCACTGGGCTCATCCTGCTCTCAACCACCTTGTTCCTCCCTCGTGTTGCCAGACCTCAGCGATGCAGGCGCTTTCCAACTTTCCGAGTCGCACGATCCGACGTCTTTACAGAAGATCCTTCCGCTTCTCTTCGAACTCCTGCTTATTGATCTCCCCGCGCGCATAGCGCTTTTTCAGAATTTCCAACGCTGATTCCGGTTCTCGTGACGCTGAGCCAAGCCCTCCTTGTTTTAACCATGACTTTACCCACAGTACGATTGCGACTATCCCCACTGCCAAGAACGCGACCATGAACACATAACCAACCAAACCCGAAATTCCCATCATTGGTTCATGCATGCTGGTCTCCTTTAGCTTTCGATCCCTCTCGGTCAATTCCTCATTGTCACGCCTGTTCGGATTCCGGTTCTGGCCCACATGGCTTCAGTCGAAGCGACTGGCCTGCTGCCTCCGCAATGTCTCTGATGGCGTGTTCCAGGTTGACCCCGAGTTGGACCTCTTTCCGCCATCGCTCGTCAGGAGGAAACACGGCGAGCGTCTTCCCGGGAATCAGGACCATGACCGTCTGCGTACTCCACAGCGGTCCACCACAGGGCCCTATCTGCACGGCCTCGAATTCGACCCGCACGGGTCGCAGTCCTCAGCCAAAGGCATAGGCCCCGCCCCACCAAATAGGCAGATCCGTGGACAGATCGAGCGCAATGAAGCCGCCCACGACAGCCGGGTTCCAGCCTGAGGCGAACCCGACGATCATGAGATGAGCGGTCGCCTTCATTGCCCAACTGCCCACCCAGTACTGCCAGCGCACACCATAATCCGGACTGCGCCCTGTGACAATGATAAACTCTCGCACGGAGTTGCGCTTCAGTGAGCGGGTCCCGCCGAACGCCGAGATTGCCTGCCAGACGCCTGGGCTCGCTTAATGACAGGACTCTGAATCGCGGCGGCGCGGCCAACTGTTCCGTCAACAGCCGCTGCGCTTTGAGCTCGACCTCCTCGCTGAGCTGAGCCCGGATGACCGGTTCGATTTCTTCGGGCGGCGTCTCCTCGAACGTCTGCATTTGTGTGCTCTTTGTAATGGGGCTTCCAGCAGGCATCGCGTTCCGCGAGCACTATTAATGCCTCCTGACGTCACGTCTCTCATCGCTCGCTTCAGCTGTCCTCGACCCTGGCCTTGCACCGCCGATCCTCATAACGAGACCTAGGGGTTAACGGCCCACAGCGCTGAAAGATCTCTTTGCAATGCTCATGCGTATCGGTCGATTCTGGTGTCATTCGCAACTGTATCTCGGTGACGCGGTCATCCTGCAGCGTCACGATTGCGGTGCAGGCGTGCCGCATCCCTTCGGGACGGCTGCCTTTGGAACCGGGAAATGACCCTTCCAAGAGTCCGCCTTCCCTGTGATAGGTCAGGATTCTCACCCCGTCATGTGATGACGCGGTCCGGGGTGGCCCAGCGCAGGCCAGCACTTCTGATTCGGAATGGCCAATCAGGTACTGTTGCGCGCTCACGGGATGCGATGCAGGTGCCTCGACGCAGGCGCTGATCGCGGTCGGAGCTAGACTCACGCGCATCATGGTGAGCAACCACCGAAGATCTCCACGACAATTGAATCTCATGTGGCCACCTCTCCGTCAGAAACCGGTGCGAGGACGGCTGCCTCCACGGCGCGCCGCCGTGTGATTCGCTGTTCCATCCAGCGATAAAGCACTGGCAACACCACAAGGGTCAACACAGTAGACGAGAACAATCCCCCGATCACGACGGTGGCTAACGGCCGCTGTATCTCCGAGCCCGGCCCCGTCGCAAGCAGCAGCGGGATGAGCGCCATCATGGCCACAATCGCGGTCATCAGCACCGGCCGTAACCGGAGCACCATTCCCGTCAGCACCGCCTCATCCAGCGGCATGCCCTGGCTACGGAGCTGGTTGATGTAGGCGATTTTCACAACCCCATTCAGCACCGCCACCCCAAAGAGGGCAATAAAGCCGACGGAGGCCGGCACCGAGAGATACAACCCACCAAGTAACAGCGCCAGCAGGCCACCGATCATGGCAAAGGGAATTGCGAGGAGAATGAGGGCGGCCTGCCTCAGGTTCCCGAAGGTAAAAAACAGCAGCAGAAAGATCAGGGCGATGACGGCAGGCACTACCACGGCCAGACGGGCCATCGCTTGTTGCTGGTTTTCAAACTGGCCGCCCCAGGTCACATAGTAGCCCGGCGGCAGCGTCACCTGGCGCGCCACTCCAGTTTGGGCCTCTTCGACCGCGCCGACCAGATCGCGGCCCACGACATTGGCTTCGATCACAATCCGGCGACTCGCATGTTCCCGGCTGATCTGCGCCGGCCCTTCCACAATGCGAATATCGGCGAGCTCCCGCAGCGGAATGCGCGAGCCCTCCGGCGTGGTCACCCACAGCGCCTCAATGGTGGCCACATCGGCGCGCCGATCGTCCGGAAATCGCACCATGATTGGGAACCGCCACTGTCCTTCAAAGACTTCGCCGGCGGCAATCCCGCCGCCCACCGCTTCAATCACTTCCGTAATTTCCGCCACATTGATCCCGTGGCGGGCAATCTTGGCGCGATCGATATCGAGCTTCAGATAGTACAGGCCCGACACCTGCTCAACGCGGAGATCCGATAGGCCACGCACCTGGCGCAGCACCCGGGCGATTTCGTCTGCTTTTCCGCGCAAGGTCTCTAGCTCATCGCCGAACACTTTGACGGCAACCTGAGACCGGACCCCCGAGACCAGTTCATCGACGCGCATGGCGATCGGCTGCGACACCCCGAAGGCGATGCCGGGCACTTTCGCCAATCGCTTGCGCACCTGCTCTTCGATCTTGACTTTGGACTGCGCCTGCCATTCGGACTCAGCCTTGAGCAGGACATACATGTCACTGAGTTCCATGCCCATTGGATCCGTCCCCAATTCATTGGCTCCTGTGCGCGACACCACGGAGCGCACGTCCGGGATCTCCAGCAACAACCGTTCAATGTCTCCTGCAATCTTCAGCGATTGGCTGAGACTGATACTCGGCAGGCGCATCACATTGACCACAATCGCCCCTTCGTCCATGATCGGCACGAATTCTCGGCCAATGAACGGAATCAGCGCCGCCCCGCCCACGAGCACACCAGCCGCCGCGACCACGACAAGCCGCGTTCTGCGGATGGCTCCCTCCAGCATCTGGCGATACCCCTGCCGGCCACGGTCCAGGAGGCGCCCACCCTCCTTCGTGACACGCGGTTTCATCAGCACCGCCGCCAGGACCGGAATCACCGTCATGGAGAGCACCAAGGAACTCAGCAACGCGATGACCACCGTCATGGCGAGTGGAATGAACATCTTGCCTTCCATGCCTTGCAAGGTGAGTAACGGGACGAAGGTCAAGGCAATGATCAACTCCCCGAAGAGGCTCGGCTTCCGTACTTCCAGAACCGCGCGTAAGACGATCGGCACACGGTCCGCGATCCGGAGGCTCCGCCCCTCGGCCTGCTCGCCGAGATGGCGCTCCACATTCTCGACTTGCACGATGGCTGCATCGACGATCATGCCCAGCGAGATGGCCAACCCGCCGAGCGACATCAGATTTGCTGAGAGACCGACTTGCTGCATGATGACGAAGGTCGCCAACGTGGCGAGCGGTAAGGTCACGGCCACGACGAGGGCACCGCGAAGATTCCTCAGGAAGAGATACAGGACCACAATGACGACCGCGGCCCCCTCCAGCAAGGCCCGCTCTACAGTGTCGAGCGCACGGGCCACCAGTTCGATGCGGTCATAGAAGGGGACCACGGTAACGCCCCCCGGCAAGACGCGGTTGATCAGCTCGACCTTGTCTTTGACCGCGGAGACGATCTCCCGGCTATTGCCCCCCCGCAGCATGACGGCAATCCCTTCGACCACCTCGCCTTTGCCGTCACGGGTGACGCCGCCCAACCGGATTGCCATCCCCTGGCGGACCTGGGCGACGTCCCGCAGATAAATCGGTGTGCCCTTGTGGGCCGCCACGACGATCTGTTCGAGGTCCGCTGCGGAACGGGCCAGTCCCACGCCGTAGACCACCAACTTATCCCCGCCCTGCTCAATGTAACTCCCGCCGGCATTTTGGTTATTCCCGGCGACGGCGGCGTGGACTTGGCGCAAGGTGAGCCCAAAACTCGTTAAGCGATTCGGATCAACGAGCACTTCATATTGTTTCGCGATCCCCCCCAGCGTATCGACATCCGCGAGGCCGGGGACGGCGCGCAGCATCGGGCGGATGATCCAATCCTGTAGAGTCCGTAACTCCATCAGGCTCTGCGTCGAGCCTGCGACGAGATACATGAAGACTTCGCTTAATCCCGTACTGACCGGGCCCAACACCGGCTCGGCGGTGGGGGGCAGCCGGGATCGCGCCTGGAGTATCCGCTCCAAGATGAGCTGTCTCGCGAAGTAGATATCCATCCGGTCCTCAAAGACCACCGTAATGACCGAGAGGCCAAACCGCGACACCGACCGCAGCTCCGTTTTGCCTGGCAGGTTCGTCAACTCAATCTCTAGGGGATAGGTGACGAGGCGTTCGATTTCCGGGGGAGCCAGAGACGGTGCTCGGGTGATCACCTGGACCTGGACGGGCGTCACATCAGGAAAGGCGTCGATCGGCAGATGACGGAAAGCCGCGGCCCCGCCCACGATGAGGCCGAGCACCGCCAGCAGCACGATGAGCCGTTGTTGAAGTGCGGCACCAATGAGCCGTTCAATCATGGCGCCTCCTCCGAGGACAACTGCTCGCGTAGCAACTCTGACTTCAGGGTATAGCTGCCGAGCGTGACCACTTGGTCGTCTGCCGCCAGGCCGGTTTTGACTTGGATGTAGTCGTTCGAGGCCTCGCCGATGGTCAGCTCATGCGCTTCAAACCGCCGCGGCCCTCGTACGACGAACGCGACCGTCCGGCTGCCAACTTGCTGGACCGCACTGCGGGGCATGCTCAAGACGGACTGTTCGTCCGTCATCAACGTGACCTCGGCGAACATCTCGGGCCGCAGTCGGCCATCCGGATTGGCCACATCCGCACGCGCCATGACGGTTCGCGTTGTGGGGTCAATCACAGCGCCAACATAAGTAATGGCGCCGGTGAACACCCTGTCCGGATAAGCCGAGACCCGCAACTCGATCGTGAGCCCGGTCTTCAGCCGACCGGCCTGTTGCTCCGGGAAATCGGCGCGTACCCAGACAGTCGAGAGATCGGCCACGGTAAAGAGGGTTTTATTGGGATCCACGCCCTCGCCGATGGTGGCGTTTCGTTCGATCAGTTCACCGGTAAAAGGCGCCCGAAGCGAGACTTGCGCGACTTCCGCATGCGGTAAGTGCTTGCTGGCGAGCCGCAGGATCTCCCGCTCCGTCATCCCGAGCAAGTGCAACTTCTCTTCTGCTTGCTGTAAGTCCGCTCGAGCATTCTCATGGTCGGCCTCCCGCCGCTGATACTCACCTGCGCCAATCGCGCCGCGGTCAATCATGGCTTTGGCCCGTTCCAGCGCTTTGTCCGTCACACCGAGGGTAGTGTTCGCCTTGCGATATTCCAGCTGCGCGGCGGCAAACGCCGGGCTGTCGAGCAACAGCAGTCGGTCGCCTTCCTTGACCCGATCGCCCAGGTTGGCGTACACGGCCACGATGCGGCCGGGGACGCGCGCGGTGAGATGCGCCAGACGATTCTCGTTGGCCAGGATCTTTCCCGCCTGTGCCTTGAGCGTCGTGCGGATCGGACGGAGCGCCACTCGATCCGTCTGAAGTTGTGGGAGGGTCGGGCTGCCGTCCGGCAATTCAATGATCCCAGGCTCAGGAGATGGCGCGGTGGCTGCAGGGGGTGGTTTCGGCGGGTCTTCTGGCTTCGACTGGCAAGACGTGAGACCGATGGCTCCCAATAGGAGCAGCGGCACGAAGCGGTGAGTCATGGCAATCCTCCCACCGCTCGCTCCAATCGGGCGAGCGCGATGGAATGATCGGCTTGTGCCTGGGCATACTCGATGAGCGTCTGGCGGTGCACACGCTGGGCATCGATGACTTCGAGGAGACTCGCCGCGCCATGGCGAAAACTGAACTGCGCAATATCTAGGGCTTCTTTGGATTGAAAGAGCAGTCCTTGCTCGAAGACCTGCATCTGTTTTTGAGCCGTCTGTACCTCCTGAAAATGCTGCGTGATAGTCTGCTCCAGTTCTTGTTGTGCTCGAAGCCGCTCGGCTTGAGCTTTACGGTGCATTCCCATCGCTGCCCCGATTTCTCCTTGTCGGCGATACCAGATCGGCAACGGCACACTTAACCCGGCCGTAAAGGACTCATCGCCGGCTTCCCGATGATATTGGCCGATTACCGCCACATTCGGCAGGCGCGATGCGCGTTCCTGCTCAATCGTGAACTCGGCCTGCTCCACCGCCTTCTGTTGCCGCCGGACGGTTGGATGTTGATTCAGGCCTTGTTCCATCAAGGCCTGAAGATTCATTCCGGTTCGAATCGGTTCAAACGTTCCTTGTATCGCGAATTGATCTCCTATGCCTTTTCCCGTGACCGTGTTGAGTCTGGCGCGGGCGACAAGGAGCGCATTGTCCGCCCTTGCCAGATCCTTTCGTGATTTTTGAAGCTCGACCGTCGCCTTGACCAACTCGAATTTAGGTGCTTCCCCCGCACTGACTCGCGCACTCACTAATTTCACGAGGTCTTCGACCGTCTTCAGACTCTCCTTCGCAAGCTGGGCATCCTGTTGTGAGAAGAGTAATTGAAAGAACGCCCCCTTCACATCGGCCACGAGGATTACCCGTGTTTCCTCCATGCCGGCATGGGCACCCGCGACACCCGCGTCAGCCGCGCGCTGTCGAGCTGCTCGTTTGCCTACCCATTCAAACGGCTGCTCCACCGTAATCGTTCGTTCGGTGACCGACACACCGGTGCTGGGCTCACGAATCGAACCTCGTCCGGCTGACGCTGTGACGCTGGGATTCAAGTACGCGCCGGCGGAGACCCGTTGACTCTGTGTCTGTTCCAGTACCGCCTCGGCGCCATTCATGAGCGGGTTGTGCTGGAGGGCGATTTGTACGACTTGATTGAGCGTGTATCCATTCTGACTGAGCTCTGCGGCGTGACCCACCGGATCAAGCTGAGAAGTCATCGCGCATGCGAACACGGCGATGACTCTGCAAAAGAGTGCAGGTGTCATGGTAGTCCTCCCCATAGGTGTCAGAGTGAGTCGCCTCCGTCACAATAGGAAACGGACGCGCAGCACCGATAAACTCGCTCGAAGTGTTACGGGAATTGAAAAGATAGGATCAAACGAAGGGAGGAGCGCGAGATGAGAAACTGGTCGTTAGGAGAATAATCGTGTGTGAAGGCTGGGGTTGCGGCCGCCAAACGGCTTGAGGCTTTGCGGGTGGGCTGGCGTGAAATGAATGTGCGGAAACATCACTCGTGCTGCCTTTTCCGATCTGCGGCTCCGCAGAAACAGCGAGCACAAAATCGATTTCTTGATGGACCAGTCCATGGGATGGTTGTGCGATCAGATGAAGCGGACAACCAGCCTCATCTGCAACCGAAGCATGGTCATAAACAGAGAACTCACAGGTGAGATCCGTGGAAAAGACTGTATGAACCGTCCCACCGTGCAAGTGATCCGAAGCCCCATGGTGATGGTCGGCCTCGGGATGTATATGGACCAATGGCACAATGAGCATCCACAGGGACATCCATGCGCGAAGCACAATACGAGAGGACAAGGAAGAGCGACCCTTTGGGAACATGGTGAGGCCACCGTAGCACAGTTTGGCGATACCATCAATCAAGCTGATCTAAGGATCATTGTGAAAGATTGGGCGAAGGAATACGGAACAGACGAAATTATGTTGAGCTGGCTTCTAATTGGGCTGTCGAAACTGGGCGATATACAAAAGAGCCTATCAGCACCAAGAAGCAGCACGCAGAAGATATGAGCAGGGCCCTACAGGAGGCGACATACATTGACCCTCAGGGTAACGAGGTCCGAACTATGCACGCTGTAAGAGGCTCTAAGGGTGAGCAAACGACATATATAGATGTGCGGATCGGAAAGCCAGAAGTAGTGAAACAGGCTTTTACTCAGAGCTGGAATGGTATTGCCAATTATGTGAAACGGCACGCTATCGAGAAGCAGTCATAAGATCTAAATAATAGATATGACGCTACGCTTCCCGGCGAGTACGACGATACTGACAACGACGAAGATGGTGAGAACGACTCGGACTAAGATTGTTTGGGGCGGTTCCCATGCGTCCTATATCGGACAGCCTAGTTGTACGCCATTGTAAAACCGTGTATCGGATTGGAATGTTTCAGCATGTAAGCCATTGATTTTACTTGTCCCCTGGGGCCCTTTTAAGGCGAGGGTCCTGGGTTCGAATCCCAGCCGACTCACCACCCAAAATCAAAGACTTACGAGACATTCAGATTTCGAAATTCTTCAAAAACAGCCCCTTGTGCTAAATTTGTGCTAACCCGTTCTGGTTGGCGCTCATCCAACACATTCACACCCTCTCTCAGGCTTTCGGGCGAATGATGCGCATACCGTTGCGTCATCGTGCTTGTCTTGTGGCCGAGAAGCCGTTGCACCTTATATAGATCGACTCCCCGCTGGACGAGCCGCGTGGCGAACGTGTGCCGCATATCGTGGAAACGAAAGTCTGGAATACCGGCCCGATTGCGAGCCTCGCAGAACTCTCGCACCAGATACCGCACTTGGAGCTCATTCTTGAGCGGCGTCTTGAAGACCGGGCCGCGTGAACCCCCTGAAGTCGATTGTTTGCCTGCTAAGAGATCGAAGACCTTCGTATTCAACGGAATGGTCCGGCGCGTGCCGTTTTTGCTTTTCATCACGATCAGCGTGCCGCGAGCAAAATCCACGTCCTGCCATTGCAGGTTCAAGATCACGCCTTGACGCATGCCTGTATTGAGTGCAAAAACCATGATCTCTCTGAGCCAGGGAGAGGATGCGGCCATGAGCCGTTCCTCCTCTTCGGCACTCAACCATCGATCCACTTCATTTCGCACCTGTTCCATGGATACCCGGTGCATGGGATTCTCTCGGCACCATTCCCACTCGCGCATCGCAATGTTGAACGCATGCCGCACGAGTTGGAGTTCCTTGTTGATGGTGGCCGGAGCCGCTCGCTCGAGTCGCCGCTGGGTTTTATAGCCAGCCATGAGTTTGGGTGTGATGGCTGCCAGCACCTTGTCCTTGTAGAGGGGCAAGAGATGGGTCAGAGCCGCGTGATCACGAAGGCGACTTTTCGGAGCCTTTAAGACCGCCCGCTCTTTCATGTAGCGTTCCATCATCTCTCCAAACGTCCGGTCTTGTTCCTCACGACGTTCAAAGAATTGCCCTTCTACAATTTGGACTTTGACCTTGGACAGAATATTTTCTGCCAGTCGTCGGTCCGTGGCCCCCGTACTTCGTCGGACTTGCTGTCCCTGATACGTGAACGTCATCCACCATACCTTGTTCCGTTTAAACAGCCCCATCTGCATCCTCCTTCTGGATGAGGCCTGATTTCGGTCTGGTTTCCCCGTGGCGGGGAGTATAGACGGCGCGTTTAGCGGCTTCAATGAGGTGGTCTACGTCGGTGCTGTCGCGGCGGATGGGAAGCGAAGGAAGCCTGCCGGGAGTCGCTCCGAAGGTATTCAGCCAGGTCTGGATGGCCTCAGATTCAAACCGGATAAGGCCATGGATGCGACGGCAAGGAATCTTGTTCTGTGAGACCCAGAGATAGAGCGTGGATTGCTTGATATTGAGCCACGCGGAAACTTCTTTGACGGTGAGCATAGTGCAGATACACCGGGGGAGTCTCGCGACACCCCCAGTCCCCCTAACATGGGCTGCCCGCGTTCCCGCCGGCAGACCTGTGTAACCGAGTGGGTGGTTGTTTGAGCAAATTCCGGTGCCGGTCTTTCCACCGCGAGATGCCCCTGACAATTTCGTACTGTAGCCATTCTTCCCCTCCAGGGGTGGCACAAATTACCGCCAGCATTGGCGTCAGGGTGTCGCTCACCCATCGTTTCACATCTTGCAGGGTCTGCACCTGCGTCTCCTGGGCTAATCGCCCCTTTTGAAATCCCTTCGTCAGGAGGGCGTACCACTCCAACATCGGAGCTCGGTAGCGTTCTTCCTCTTCCCCGTCTTTCGGGATTTGCCCGAAGTTGACGTAGGTTCGAAGTAACCCCACTACGCATTCTTTCCAGTCCGTTTCGTCCAAATTCGCCAAGGCACGCGCACAGAGTTCGGCGCGGTCTTTTTTGAACTCCAATTCCCACCGCACGCCATAATCCGCCCAGTTCTCACGTTCCTTACTCTGCATCTCCAACCGCTTGTCTGCGTATTCCGACCCAAGCCGGCCACCTGATTCCGACGCAAGTCGGCCACCCGTTCCGACGGAACGCGGCCACTGATTCCGACCGGAAGCCGGCCACTATTTCGAGCCTGCTCGGAATCGGTGGCCGACATCCCCCGGAATAAGCCGGCGATCCGCCACGGGCTCCTGTCGGAGCCGTCCGCGACACAGGTCCTCGTTCACCTTCGGTAGGGTACCGCCTCCATTTTCTTGTGGAGGAGGGACTAATGCCAGCGGAACGAGTGACCATGCGAAAGATC